>NZ_JBHUFV010000062.1:0-27083 GCF_042681425.1 Nonomuraea mangrovi
GCGGGTATCACGAAACACACCGATCCGACGAGGCACCCGCGCTCGAGTCCACGGTGAGCTGAAGCAACGGACGAAGGCGGCGGGCAGAGGAGGCCCTGGGCTATGAGATCGAGCACGAAGGCGACGGGCCGCATCTGTGGCCACCGCCGGGAGCGCCATCAGGCACGCTGACCGTATGGCTCCAGCCCACGACTGAGCCCAAGCACGGCAAGAACCGCAACCATCCCGACCTTCACGTTCCCGACGAGGGCGACGTGGAGGCCGAAGTGTGCTCAAAGATCGATACATGTGGCCGGAGCGCTAGCCCTTCATGGCGGGTAGCACACGGGAGGCGTAGAAGTCGAAGAAGGCCTCCTGCTCGGGGCCGATCTGGCGCGAACGAGACCGCCATCCTCGCCATAGAGGTTGAGCGTGTCGATGACGATCGACGAGCCGCACCGCTTTCCCGTTTCATGTCCGCGCAGGGGGGCAGCGGGCGGGCGACGAAGGGAGACGGATATGCCAACCGCGCGGGAGATCATGACCTCCGACGTCGAGTGCGTGAACGCCGACGAATCGGTGCTCGAGGCGGCGGAGAAGATGGCGAGGCTGGATGTGGGCTCACTGCCCATCTGCGGCACAGACGACCGGCTCAAGGGCATGCTCACCGACCGGGACATCGTGGTGAAGGTGCTGGCCCAGGGCAAGGATGCGAAGGCGTGCCTGGCCGGTGAGCTGGCTCAGGGGGAGGCCGTCACGATCGGCGCAGACGACGACGCCAGAGAGATCCTGCGCACCATGGCGCAGTACAAGGTGCGCCGGCTGCCCGTCATCGACGGACACCGGCTCGTCGGCATCGTCGCACTCGCCGAGGTGGCCAGGGCGCTGCCCGACGCCACTGTCGGCGACCTGCTCGACGCACTCACCACCGACTGAGCCCTGGGGTGCGGAGGTAACCAAACCCGGATGCTACTAGGTGACGTCGAGGGCGGCCAGAGCGTCGGTGACCGTGGCGTGCACGGGTATGTGAGTGTCGATGCCGGTGATGTGGAGCATCCGGGCGGGGGCCGGTTGCAGGTCCGCCAGGTGCACGGTGCCGCCGTGCTCGCGGGTGAAGGTGTGGGCGGTGAGCAGCACGCTCAGACCGGCGCTGTCCAGGAACGGCATACCGCTCAGGTCGAGGACAAGGTGATCGCCCGGCTGGCGTCGTGTCTGCTCGATGTAGGAGGCCAGATCGGTGCTGGTTGTGGCGTCGACGTCTCCTGCCACAGTGATCACCGTGGCCCCGGACGGGTAGTGGCAGGTCAGGCGTAGCGACATGTGATCACGATAGCCGGACGGTCATGTCCGCACAGGTCTGTGTTTCGCGGTCAGCCGGGAGCATGAGTCTCACCCCGCCGGGGTTGGGCAGCCATGCGGAGCCGTACGGCTGAAGGCGCACGTCAGCTCAGGGCCTTCTCCAACTCCGCCTTGCTCATATGCGAACGGCCCTTGATGTTGCGGCGCTTGGCCTCGGCGTACAACTGCTCCTTGGTGCGGCCACCGGCGCCGGAACGCGAACGCAGGCCACCACGCCGGCTCGCGGACATGTCGTCGGTCGAGGTTCGGCTGGCGGTGCGTGACTCGCCCGCACGCGCGCGTTCCTTGTTCACTGTGCGAGCCGCGATCTCCTTGGCCCGCTTCTCGCTCTCTCCACGCTTGCTCGCGCTTTCCTTGATGTGCTCGTACTGGCGCTCTCGTTTGGCACTCGATCCTCGCGGCATCTCGATTCACCTCTTCGACGTCTGCCGTGGAGCTTCCCGTTCTGCCCCTACCCCTGTGTGACGTTCGAATCCGTCGGACGGCGAACTGCATCGGGGGCCATCGGCCTCGGGAGGTGTGACGCCGGCGCAGGCCGCCTTGACGGCTTCGCCATATACGGGATGGCGGAGGCAGGTGGCCGGGGCGAAATGGCCGGTCAGGGTGATTGAGGCAGCTTGGCCGTGCCCGGCCTGACGGACGGGGCGGAAGGTGGCGGCACGACCGGCCCGATGTCCCCGTCCGGCGCCTCGTCCAAGTCGACGATCACAGGTGCGTGGTCACTCGGGCCTGTGCCCTTGCGCGCGTGCCTGTCGATCCAGGCGGCCCGCACCCGGCCCGCCACCGGAGCCGACGCCAGCGCCAGGTCGATCCGCATGCCCAGGTCCTTGTGGAACATCCCGGCCCGGTAGTCCCAATAGGTGAACACCCGCTCGCCCGGCCAGCGGTCCCGCACGACGTCCCGCAGGCCCAGGGCCTGGAGCTCGGCCAGTGCCGCCCGCTCCGGCGGTGTGACATGAGTCTGACCGGCGTAGGCGAGGGGATCGAACACGTCCGCGTCGGTCGGCGCGATGTTCAGGTCACCGCACACGATCACGGCCTCAGGACCGGCGCCGACCACGTCGCGCAGCGCCGCCAGCCATGTCAACTTGTAGCGGTAGTGGTCGGAGTCCGGGATCCGGCCGTTCGGCACGTACACCGAGTGCACACGGATCCCACCGCAGGTCGCGGCGATCGCCCGCGCCTCCGGATGCGGAAACCCCGGCCCGTTGGCGATGCCGGTCACCACGTCGTCGAGCCCTGCCCTGGAAAGGATCGCGACCCCGTTCCACCGCGCCTCGCCGTACACCGCGACCTCGTAGCCGCGGGCGTCGAGCGACTCGCCGAGCAGTTCGGTGAAGGCGCCGTCTGCCAGCTTGGTCTCCTGCAGGCAGACGACGTCGGGCTGCCGCTGGTCCAGCCATGGCAACAACCGTGGCATCCGCTGCTTGACCGAGTTGACGTTCCAACTGGCTATCCGCACCCTGCCCACGATAGCCGCGCCCGGTGCCTACGGGTCAGCGCGGGTCACGGCGCAAGGGATGGTCAGGCGGGACCTGCACCAGGACGATGCGATGGCCGTCGGGATCGGCGATCCACAACTCGATGAGACCCCACGGCTCCAGGCGGGCCTCGCGCAGCACCGTGACGCCTGCCCCGCGAAGGCGTTCCTCCTCGCTCGCCACGTCGCGCACCTGCAGCCAGAGGGACAGCTCCGAGCCGGCCCCGCCGTCGGAGTGCCCGGAGAGCTCCAGGAATCCCTGCCCCAGGAAGAAGACCGTCCCGAGTTGACCGGCAGGGCCGAACTCGCGATAGACCGCCAAGCCGAGCGTCTCGGCGTAGAAGCGCCGGCTGCGTGCGAGCTCGCGCGGACGCAGCAGCACTCGACTGCTCAACACCTCCATGCCGCCCCTGTTCCCCCGCACGGCGGCGAGGACACACCGTTCCGACAACCGGGCCACCGCGGCGGGCGCTCCTGAAGCCTGCGGGGTTCGCTTACCTGCTGTCGGACGCGCGTCTGCCCGCGAGCCGATCGTGGCGGTCCGCCAGGCCTTCGGAACCGGGGCCGAGCAGGTCGAGGCGCCGAGGTGCCGGAGCGGTTCAGGTCGCGCCTTCTCGTAGTTCCTTGGTGGCCGATCGGTAGGCCTCGCCGACTCGGGTGAACAGCCCCAACAGCATCGGCACCTGTTCCGGCGCGTAGTGCGCGCTGATCGCGTCCAAGTGCCGCCTGGACGCCTCGCAGGCGGCGTAGTAATCGTCCATGCCGCCTTCGAGCAGCTCCACGGTGACCGTGCGCCGATCACGCTCGCCGCGCACCCGCCGCACGTAGCCCGCCTTCTCCAGCCTGTCGATCAGCCGGGTTGTCGAGGCGGACGGCAGGCCGAGCTCCTCGGAGATCGCCCCTACGGCGAGCGGTCCACGCATCTCCAGCAGGATGGCGGCGGCGACGTCGACCGGTTGCAGGCCGAGCCGGTCGGCGACCGCCTCGTTGTGGAGAAGAACCGCGATCAGGAACTCGCGCAGGCTGCTGGCCGCCGGTCACCGGGTGCGGGTTTTCGAGCAGGCTCCGGCCCTGCGCACGGGTGGCGCGGCGGTGACCATCTTCAGCAACGGCAACGCCGTACTGAACGATCTCGGCGTCAGCCTGGACGGCGTCGGCGGGCGCGTCGACAGGATCGACGCGCTGACCTCCGACGGCCGGCTGCGCACCAGCATGAACCTTTGCCCACGCGGCCGATCGTTTCGGCTTCGAGACCAAGGCGATCTCCCGCCGCGACCTGCTGGAACGCCTGGCCGAAGGCCTGCCCGACGACCTCGTCCGCCACGGCATGAGCTGCCAGGGCGTCAGCCAGGTTCGACGTGCGCTGGTCACCGACCGAGCCGCCGCCCGCGGCACCGCTGACCGAGCTGAGGCGCCGGTTCGGGCACTGGGCGTCGCCCGTCCCCGAGGTGCTCGCCGGCGGGTCCGAGGACGACCTCGGCTTCTTCGGGCACCACTGGAACAAGGTCCGCCAGGTGTGGGGGGAGGGCCGCATCACCCTGGTCGGCGACGCCGCCCACACCATGCCACCCACCTTGGGGCAGGGCGCCAACCAGACCCTCGAGGACGTGTGGGTGCTCGGGCGCGAGCTCGCCAAGGGCGGCGACGATCCGGCGGTACGGCTGCGCGCCTACGAGAAGGCCCGCTACCCGCACATATCCCTGGTTTCCCGGCTGGCCAGGCGCAGCCCCGCCAACTGGCGCATCCCGCCGCTGATCGGCCGCCTGTTCCCCGAGACATCCCAGACCGCGATGCTCGCCCGCTTCAGCAACCGCCTGAACGCGCCTGCTGCGCAAGCCCTCTAGCCAGTCCGTCTGAGCCGCCGAGGTCCCCCGACGAGAGGTCCGTTCTCCGCGTCGGTGTCGAGGCGCCGGCCAGGCGAGGGTGGAGGATGGCGCGCCGGAGGACGGCGGTGAGGATCACGTCATGCTGCGGCGGCCCGGCCCGCCGGACTACCCGGCTCGCCGATCGTCAAGTCCCGCGTTCTTCCACGCGCTGGCGCAGCACGCCGACCCCCTCGATCGCGATGGTCACCTCGTCGCCCGGCGCCAGCGTGAAATCCAGCGGGGGCACGATGCCGGTGCCGGTGGACAGGATCACCCCGTCCGGGAAGCTCTGCTCGCGGAACAGCCAGCCCAGAAGTTCCTCAGGGGTACGGCGGAGCCGCGCGGTGCTCGTCTCGCCGGTGAAGACGGCCGGCCCGCCGCGGTGGATCTCCATGGTGATCCGCATCTCCGGCGGCAACTCCCACCAAGGCAGGACCTTCCTGGCCAGCCCGCAGGCGCCGTCGTAGATCTTCGCCTGGGGGAGGTAGAGCGGGTTGTCGCCCTCGATCGTGCGGGCGGTCATGTCGTCGCAGATGGTCACGCCGACGGGCTCGCCGAAACAGTTGGCCACGACGGCCAACTCCGGCTCCGGCACCGACGCGGCCGCATCCGCCCGGATCATGATCGGCTGCCCCTCCGTGACGACCCGCCACGCCGCCGCCTTGAAGAACAGCTCGGGCCGGTCAGCCGCGTAGACCCGGTCGTAAACCGTGGAGAGCGCCCCGGTGTGGGTGCTCTCCTCGACTCGGGCGTCAAGGGAGCGTTCGTAGGTGACCCCGGCCGCCCAGACCTCCATCCGGCCGTCGATCGGGGCCTGGAGGGTGACCTCGGCCTCGGGGAACCAACGGGACGACGGCTCCTCCATGGCCTGTCTGATCGCGGCACGGCGGTGCCGGAGCAGTTCGGACATGGATTCCCAGGGCAGGTGCCTGGCCCGGCCGTCGTGCAGGACGCCGACGCCGAAGTCGAACCTGGCGAAGTGCATGCTCACTCCCTCTCCTGCCGCGGTGTGGCCACCCGGCCGGTGGTGCCTGTCTCGACTGCGCCGAGGGCACCGGCGGTCGGTTCCGCCGCCGTTCGCAGGCCGTCGAGCGTCAGCATGAGCAGCCGCTCGGCCCGGACGGGGTCGGCGGCCGCCTGCGCGATGCCCGCGGTCAACTCGACCAGGTCGGCGAAGTCGAGGTCCGCCCGCACGGACCCCTCCCGCTGAGCCGGGCCGAGCAGCCGATCGGCGACGTCGCGCAGGGTCGCTGAGCAGTCCGCCTCGGCTGAGGAGGTGGTCAGCATCATTCGTGCGCCCAACCCGTGGTCGGTCATGGCGTGCGCGATCAGCAGGCGCAGCCAGGCGATCAGCGCCTCGCCGGGCGGCAGTGCCTCGGCCATCTCCTCCGCCCGCGTGCACAGCCTGGCCAGCCGTCCCTCGAACACCGCCGCCAGCAGTGCGTCGCGAGCGGGGAAGTGCCGGTAGAGCGTGCCGGGCCCCACCCCGGCCCGTCGTGCGATCTCGTTCAGAGACGCGTTGGGCCCCTCTTCGGCGATCACGTCCATGGCCGCAGCCAGCAGCAGGTCGCGATTGCGTCGCGCGTCGGCGCGTATGGACCGTGTCTGCACACGCACTCCTCGAGGTTGAAACGGAGAGGCTCTCCGAATTATAGTCCCCACTATCCGGAGACCCTCTCCGGAAAGTGGACGGGAGAACCATGACCAGCACGCGCAAGGGCGGCGGCCCGCGCCTCGGCAGGGTCGGAATCTGGACCTTCGCCTTCGACGGGCGGCCCGCGGGCGAGGTGCGCGACGCGGCGGCCGAGATCGAGGAGCTCGGCTACGGCACCGTGTGGTTCGGCGAGGGGCTGGGACGCGACACGGTGAGCCAGGCATGGCTGCTGCTGTCGGCCACCCGGCGGATCACGGTGGCCGCCGGCATCGCGAACATCGCGCTGCGCGACCCGATCTCCATGGCCGCCGCCGAGCGTTCGCTCAGCGAGGCCCACCCCGGTCGATACCTTCTGGGCCTCGGCGGGCACCGGGTCAGCGACGCGCCGATCCAGGTGGACGGGTACGCGGTTCCCGGTCGCGGCAAGGCGGTGGCCACGATGACCGCCTACCTCGACGCGATGGATGCCGTTCCGCTGGACTCGCCCCCGCCGCCGCGCCCGCCGTACAGGATGCTGGCCGCGCTCGGGCCGCAGATGCTCGCCCTGGCGGGCCGGCGCACGCTGGGCGCGCACTCCTACTTCGTGCCCGTCGAGCACACCGCGCTGGCCAGGGAGATCATGGGGCCTGACGCGCTGCTCGCGGTGGAACAGGTCGTGGTGCTGGACCACGATCTGGATCGAGCACGCGAGGTGGCCAGTGAGCACGTGTCCTCCTACCGCGGCGCCGCCCCGCACCAGATCGCCAGTCTGCGACGGCTCGGCTTCGGTGAGGACGAGATCGCGCACGGCAGCGAGCGGCTGGTCGACGCGATCGTCGCGTACGGCGGCGCGGAGGCGATCGAGAAGCGGGTCCGTGCCCACGTCGACGCGGGCGCGGACCATGTGTGCCTGCAGGTACTCACCGAACGCCCCGGCGCGCTCCCGCTCGCGCAGTGGCGCGAGCTGTCCGCCCTGACAGCTCTGTGAGACACCCGGCGGCCGCACGCTGAGCGGGACCGGTAGGACACACCGATGCCGTGCTGGACCATGTGGAGGTCGCAGGCCGTAACCAGCCGGATAGAACGGTCTGGGACATGCCGGACCTGTCGGTGTGGTGGTCGAGCCGCACGAGGGCGCTCGACCGCTGGCGGCGGTACCGCAGGCTGGTCAGGGAACCCTGTCGTACTCGACGGGGAGGTGGCGCGGGCCGCGCAGCGTCGAGCTCGGGCGGTAGGGCGGCGGGCCGACCAGCCGCGGGCCGACCAGCCGTTTCGCGATGCGTCGGTCGTGCGGCAGCGCGACGATCTCGTCGTAGGTGCTGACGACGATGCCGGCCGATGGGGCTACTCGGGGAGGACGGCGTCGCGGGGCCCGCCGTAGAAGGGATTCTTGTCGAGGCGCTGCTCGGTGACGAGCAGGCGGATCACCCCCTTGTCGTTGTCCTCCGCCTCCCAGACGATCCAGCCGTCACCGACCGGCTCCTTCTGGGTGCGTTCCACCCCAAACCCACCCGGGTTGCCCGGGGGGACGGAGATGACCGCGAAGAGGACCTTCTTGTTCCGCTTCCTGAGCTCGGGTAGCACCTCGCCGACGGTCTTCTCGTCCACGCGCAGCCCCTCCAGCGACCGTCCCTTGACGGTGGCGATCCGGAACTCCGGCTTGTACTCCCTCGGCGGGGGAGCGGGGACGGGCTGGCACGGCGCGATCGGGCCCTCCATGAGGTAGGTGGAGGTGGAGCTGTTCCCGCCGTTCGCGTCGGCGCTGATGGTCCAGACGAAGGTCTGGCCGGGCTTGAACAGCGAGGTGTCGATCCGCATCTGCCAGCCCTCCCTCTCTCCAGGGATGTTCTCCGGCACGCTGTACAGGCCGGACGGGATGTCCTCGACGTGCGTGCCCCGGGGTTCGCCGCACATCTGCCCGGAGGGGACGTAGTCCACGATGGCGGGCACGTTGAGGTCCTTGAGCCGTCTCTCCAGCCCCTCGGCGTCGCGGAAGTCACGCACCTGGATGATGACCTTGCCGTCGGCGGCCCTGGTCACGGCGTAGGAGCTGGACAGGCCGGAGCCGTCCGACAGCAGCCCGGAACCCACCACCGCGCCGGCGGCGAGCACGACCGAGGCCGCCAGCCCGAGGGCCAGCCGCCCGGGCGTGTACCCGCGCCTCCACCGCGGGGCGTCGAGCTTCTCCGGGGTGGCGCCCGGCTGCTCCGCGGTGATGGCCGCGAGCAGCGCCCGCGCCCCTTGGCCGGCAGGGTCGCCACCCTCCCGGCCGGGCTCGACCCTGGCCATCGCTCTCATCGCCGCGATCTCGTCGATGTTCTTCACAGCGGCCTCTCCGCCGGGACCAGCCGGCTTTCTGATACGTGGTGGGCACCCGACTCGGCGAGTGCGCGGGACAGGCGCCTGCGGGCCCGGTGCAGCCTGATGCGTACGGCGTTGCGCGACAGCCCGAGCGTCTTCGCGATCTCCTCACGGCCCAGGCCTTCCCAGACGAGCAGGGACAGCAGCTCGCGGTCGTCGGCGGGCAGGCTCCTGAACGCGTCGCCGATGGCCGCGAGCTCGATCTTCCTTTCGGGGGAGTCGGCGTACAGGTCGGCCATCTCGGCGTCGAGCTCGGCGCTGCGCGCCCGCCGCCGGTTGTCGCCACGGAAGTGGTTGGCCATCACCTTGCGCGCCACGCCGTACAGCCAGAGGGTGGCCGCCTCGCCTTCGGGCAGTTCGTCGATCCGGCGCCAGGCCACGGTGAAGGTCTCGGCGACCACGTCGGCGGCGTCCTGCGGCGATTCGCAACGGCGGGCGGCGTATGCCGTGATCTGGCCGTAGGACTGCGTGTAGACGGCCTCGAACCTGGCTCTTCGCTTGTCACTCACGGGCGGATCCCATGGCAAGCCTCCTCATCAGCTCTTGTGACGGACAAACCTGCCTATGTGCGTTGCGGGTCCATCATTTCGAGCCGATGCGAGAAGATTTCGCCGGCGTCCCTGGCGGACGCGGCCTGCGGCAGTTCGACCAGCGTGCCGTGGGCCTCGTCGAGCGGTGGCGCGCTGCCCGCATCGCCCGGGATTCCGGCCGGGGCTCGCACACGCGTACAACGGGCGGCCGACGAAGGCCCTGCCACGCCGCCCGGTGATCGGTCAGACAGAAGCCGCGTGATCAAAGCGAGCGGCGGGACCCCGGTAGTCTTCGGCGCATGGAGCGCACCTCTTCCTTTGACATGGGGGGCTACGCCGGCTTCGAACAGGAGACATACGTCACGCGTACCTTGTCGAGCTGGGACGACTCGGGATGGCGATCACTGCTGGTGCAGCGGTTCCGGCACAACCCCGCGGCCGAGCACATGACGCTGCCGGCTTCGACGGATCATCACTTCTGGCTGATCACAGAGGGCGCGGGCTGGATGCAGACCAGCGGCTCCGACGGATGGTCCCGCACCGCCATCCGGCCCGGGCAGCTCGGCATGGCCGTCCCGGGCCAGCCGACGCACGTGCGCTATGCCACCACCGCGCCGATGGAGACCGTCCAGCTCCACCTGCCGTACGAAGTGGTCGACCGCGTCACGGCCCAGCTCGGCGTGCGGGCACGCATGGCCCGTCCCAGCGACGACCCCGTCCTGGTGTCGATGCTCCGGACGCTGGCGTCGGCGGCCGAGCGCCGCGTCGACCCGTTGTACGCCGAAGCCGCCGCGGAGTTCCTCGCCGTCCACCTGGTGGCCGGGGCCGGCGACGCGGTCACCGGTCCGGCCGCCCGGGAGGACGCGCGGGTCCGCAAGGCCGTCGCCGTCATGCGGGAACGGCTGGCCGAGCCGCTCAGCCTCGCGGCCATCGCCGGTGAGGTTCACCTGAGCACGTATCACTTCCTGCGTGTCTTCAAGGCGGCCACCGGCGAGACCCCGCGCCGTTACCTGACCCGACTACGAGTGGAGGAGGCCAAGCGCCTTCTTGATCGCGGCATGTCCGTCAGCGAAGTCGCCGTTCGCTGCGGTTTCAGCGGTCCCGCGCACCTGTCCACCGCGTTCCTGCGCCAGACGGGGCTGCGACCGTCGGCGTACCGGCTCAGATAGCGTCCGGGTCACTCGGGGGCGCGTTCGGGTGGCCCCCGAAGCAGGGACGGCACCCTCCGCTGACGCGTGCCGGATCAGCGCAGCGTGCGGAACGCGTCCCGGAGTTCCCGGACCAGCAGGTCAGGCTGTTCCAGACCGGGGAAATGGCCGCCTCGGTCGGGTTCGTTCCAGGAGCGCAGGTCGGTGTAACGGCGCTGCGCCCAGCGGCGGGCGGTGGGCCAGGGGTCGGCGGGAAACACCGTGCACGCGGTCGGCACGCTCACCGGGTGGGCGTACTCGGCCTCGGCGGTGCGCGGCGCCCACCGCAGCGCCTCCCAGTACCAGCGCGAACTGGAGGCGCCGGTGGCGGTCATCCAGTACAGGCTGATGCCGTCGGCCTGATGTCGCAGCCCGACCCCTCCGCCGGCCTCCGGGCGGGTGTCGGCGTAGGCCACGAACTTCTCGCCCAGCCAGGCGGCCAAACCCACAGGGGAGTCGACCAGCGCACTGCCGACAGTCTGCGGCCGCGTGCCCATCTGCAGCCCGAACCCGTAGCCGTCGGCCAGGTGCGCCTCACGCCGCTCGATCATCCTGCGTTCCGCCGATGACGCTGTCGCATGATCTTCCGGCAGTGGGGAGGCGATCGGCATGGTCAGATGCAGTCCGATCAGCCGGGAGGGGTGGCGGACCGCCAGTTCCGTACTCACGTAGGCGCCCCAGTCACCGCCGTGGGCGCCGAATCGCTCGTAGCCGAGCCGGCTCATCAGTTCGGCCCAGGCGCCCGCGGTCCGGCCGGGGTTCCAGCCAGGCTCGGAGGGGCGCTCGCTGAAGCCGAATCCCGGCAGTGACGGCACCACCAGGTGGAAGGCGTCCGCGGGGCTGCCGCCGTACGCGACCGGGTCGCTCAGCGGGCCCAGCACCTGCTCGAATTCCAGTGGGGAGCCGGGCCAGCCGTGGGTCAGCAGCAGCGGCAGGGCGGTCGGCTCCGGGGATCGTACGTGCCAGAACGCGATCCCCAGGCCGTCGATGCGCGCACGAAAGTGCGGAATCGCATTCCAGCGTTCCTCCAGCCCCCGCCAGTCGTGGTCGCGCCATGTGTCGAGCAGGGACTCCAGTCGATTCAGCTCCAGACCCTGGGAGGCGTCGGGCACGGTCTCGGCCTCGGGAAGCCGGGCGCGGTCCAGGCGTTCGGCGAGATCGACCAGGTCGGCCTCGGGAATGGCGATGGGGAAGGGCTCGATGTCAGACATCACTCGCTCCAGCCACATGGGAATGGCGCCGCCCGGGAAACAGGATCGGGACGGCGTGAAAGGGATACCGAGCCGACCCTAGAAGCGGCCGGGCTCGGTGCCGATGCCAGCGATTGCGGAGAATCGATGCTTTCTTGCCGTGCGCCGGCCGCACGCGGTGTGGAGCTGCACCGCGTGCGGCCGGGCATGTGCGCGTCGGGCTCGGGGGTTGTTCAAGGCCGGGTGGTCAAGGCGCTCGTGGCGCTGTGGGGCATCCTGGCGGGCCCTGGCGGCGGTGGATTTCTCGCTGACGAGGACAAGTCCACCTCGCCGCGCTTCGCGGCTCCCGCGATCAGGCTTTCCAGCAGGGGTTCTGAGCGGGAAGGCTCGCTGTCGCCGCGAACGGACGGTCTCGCGCCGAGCTCACCGCCGGCTCTCGCTGTGAGATGACGGATGAGGGTCGGCGCGCACGTGCGCACGCATCCCTTGCAGGCCGAACAGGATGAGAAGCTCGACCACGCCGCCGTCGGCGCTGCCCAGCCAGTGCGGCAAGGACGTGTCGAACTCGGCTGCCTCACCGGGGGGCAACGTCAGGTCGCGCTCGCCGAGCACCAGCCGCAGGCGACCGTTGAGCACGTACACCCACTCGAAGCCTTCGTGAGTCTGCGGGGTCGGTGTGAGCGGTTCCGGCTGAGCGGGGATGATCATTTTGAACGCGTGCACCCCGCCCGGCCGCCGGGACAACGGAACGAAGATCATCCCGAACCGCCGGATCGGCTTCAGGTGTATCCGGGGGTCGCCGGTGCGCGGGGCGCCGACGAGATCGTCCAACGGAACGTCGTAGGTGCGAGCCAGCGGCAGCAGCAACTCCAGGGTCGCCCGGCGCTGCCCGCTCTCCAGCCGGGACAGGGTGCTCTCCGACACGCCGGTCGTCGTCGCGAGGTCGGCGAGGGTGATGCCGCGGTCTCGACGCAGCGCGCGCAGTCGTGGTCCCACCGCGTCAAGCACGTCTTCGTCCGTTGTGCGATCCACGAGGCCATCTTGCCAGAACCGCAAGAATCCGTGCCAGATCGTGGCGGGTCTGGCGAAACTGAGCGCCTACCGACAGAAGGAGCCTCGATGAGCACCACCGATGCGGTCACGTTCTGGGACGGCGTCTATGCGGCCCGACCAGCGGCCACCGACCCTCGGCCGAACGACCGTCTCGCTGAGACGGTCACGGGCCTGCCGCCCGGCGACGCGTTGGACCTCGGATGCGGCGACGGCGGCGACGCGCTGTGGCTCGCCCGCCGGGGGTGGCACGTCACCGCCGTCGACATCTCGGCCGTGGCGGTCGAGCGGCTCGCCGGCCTTGCCCGCTCACACGGCCTGGGCGACCACGTCATCACCGTGCGGCACGACCTGCACGACTCTTTCCCGCTGGGCGGGTTCGACCTGATCTGCGCCCACTACCTCCACACCCCCCTCGACCTGGACAGGGCAACCGTCCTGCGCTCGGCCGCGCACGCACTGCGCCCGGGTGGGCGACTGCTGGTCGTCGACCACGGCTCGACCGCGCCGTGGTCGTGGAACCAGGATCCCGACGCCCGATACCCGAGCCCGCAGGAGGTCGCCGCGGGTCTCGATCTGGACGCGGCGACGTGGACGGTCGAGCGGAGTGACGCGCCCCGCCGGATCGCGACCGGACCGGGCGGGCGCACCGCCGAGGTCACCGACCACGTCCTGCTCATCCGCCGCACCGCCTGACATGGCTCCCAACGAAGGAGACCACTGTGCCCAGCACAACGCGCCGCAACCGCCGCGGCGACACTCCGCCGCCCCGGACCGGAAGCAGCGAGACCGAGATCCTGCGCGGCTTCCTCGACTACCTCCGGACCTCGATCGCCGCCAAGGTCGAGGGTGCCCCCGAACCGCAGGTCCGAACAGCCGCAGTGCCGTCGGGCACGAACCTGCTCGGCCTGCTCGACCACCTCACCTTCGTCGAACGCTCAATGTTCCTCGGGGACGACGTCACCGACTGGCAGGCGACGTTCCAGGCCGCACCTGAGGACAGCGTGTCCGCCGTCGTCGCCCGCTACCGAGAGACGGTCACGCTCGCGAACGCAGTGCTCGACGGGTGCACCGACCTCGGCGCACCGGTCCCTCGATCGCGGCCGGAACGCCCCGCTCCCAGCATCCGCTGGGCACTCACCCACATGATCGAGGAGACCGGCCGCCACGCCGGCCACGCGGACATCGTCCGCGAACTGATCGACGGCGCGACCGGGCGCTGATCCACCTTCTCAAGGACAGGAACGCATGATCACCGCAACGCGGCCGTTGTCGCGCCGCTTCCTCCGATCCGCGCGCACGGTGGCGACCGTCGCACTCGCCCTCCTGCTCGCGATCTTTACCGCGGCCTGCTCCACGCCGGCCGCCGAGGGCGCTCCCCCCTACGCCGTCGCCACCCAGGGCGATCCCCAGTTCAAGAACACCTTCCGGCACGAGTTCGCCGATGTGGACGGCGTCCGGATGCACTACGTGACCGGCGGCAGCGGCACGCCGGTAGTGCTGATACACGGCTGGCCACAGACCTGGTACGGCTGGTGGCCGATCATGCCGGCACTCGCCAAGAACCACACCGTCTACGCTGTCGACCTTCCAGGACTGGGCGACAGCACGGGCTCGCCGACCGGCTACGACAAGGCCACTCTGGCGCGGTACGTGCACAAGCTGATCGCCGATCGGCTCGGGGTGCGTGACGCCCGCGTCGTCGGGCACGATTTCGGCGCCGCAGTGGCATTTCAGTACGCCAGCCAATTCCCCGACGACACCGCACGCCTCGGATACTTCGACCTGCCGCTACCGGGGCCCGCGATCGATGCGTCCACGTACCGTTCACTGAGCTGGCACATCGCCTTTCACTCCCAACGACGAGTCCCCGAGACGGTCGTAGGCGACGACGTCCGCGAGTACCTGGCGCTGTTCTACCCCCAGGTCTCGTTCGGTGGAACGGCGTTCGGTGGCACCTCGGATCGGTCCCCGTTCACCGACACCGAGATCAACGAGTACGCACGGACCTACAGCCGACCCAAGGTCCTGTCGGGCGGCTTCGAACTCTACCGAGCCCTCGACAAGGACGTCCGCGATGCCGTGGCAGCAGCACCGATACGTGTCCCTACCCTGCTCATGACCGCCCAAGGACAGCTCGACCCGGTCCGAGCCACAGTGGCCCCACGCATGACCAAGATCGTGCGGGCGGTGGACGTGCCGAAGGCAGGGCACTGGCTCGTCGAGGAGAACCCCCAGTTCGTCACCGCGGAGTTGCTGCGCTTCCTCGACGGATGACTCCGCCCCCAGCGCGGCGCGGGGTACCGCACAGCACCCCGCGCCAGTGCGTCTCGGTGTGTCGTCACCGTGCGTCAGGTGAGGTCGGCATCCATTCCGTGCGGGCCTGCCGCTCGCGAGGCGCCGATCGGCCTCGCGGCCTGGGCTGTCCATCGCGACCTGGCATCCGTCGCGCTTGGCCGTGGTGCCTAGGACGGCGGTAGGGGTCTCGGCGGCCTGTGAGGGAGCACGGGTAGTCCGCCCGGTGCCGGGGCCGCGGCGGAAAGTCAGTACGCGACGCCGTAGCGAGTGGTGACGAACCGCTCCAGGAGCCATCGAGCAGCTTGCGACCCGGATGCCGGAAGCGCCGACGCTGGCGCGGCAGCCCTAAGCCTTGGGGACGTAGACGAGCTTCGCCGCGAGAGCGTTCGGGTCAACGCTTTGCAAGGTGAACGTCCAACCGCCGATCCCCACGGACCTGCCCTTCTGTACCTGCTTCTTCTCCGTGCCCATTCCGAGCCAGACCGAGTCCGCGGCGAAGTCGCTGATGACCAGGGTGGACGCTTGCCGTTCAGCGGTCTCGCTGTCGTTGTCGGCCAGCGAGATGCTCTGCGTCGAGGCGCCGGACACCGTCACCGTGCAGAGGCCCTTGTGGCACTCCCTCACCCTGCTGTTGGACATGGGCACAGACTCGGACTCGGACTCGGACTCGGGGTCGACGTCGTAGTCGGGGTCGGGGTCCGACTGGGAGCCGTACTGAGAGTCGAAGTGAGACGACAACTGGTGGGACGACTTCGAAGGGGGAGTGGACCCGGGCATGAACATGGACGTGGACATGGAAGCGATATCGGCACCACATGCGGTCAGGCCGCCCGCCATCGCGGTCGCAGTCATGATGGTGGCCCAGCGCAGTTGAAGACTCATGATCCATCCTGGTTGATGTCATCAGAACCCCACGGATGAGGCCCTTTCGTGGTGCGGTGGGCGCGTTGATCGCATCTCCACCGCTTGACTACGGAGAGTAATGATACCTGTGTGGATGGTGACACTCGAGGGAGGTGGCCGAGCGTAGGGGAGCCCTTGACAAACGCGGGGGTGAGGAGACGGCGGGCAGCCGTTCTCGATGAGAACGATCTTGCTACTCAGGTTCCCGGTAGCCATCAAGGAGTTACCAACGGATATGCCGCTGATCTGCGATCTCGGGTCGAAGTGACGACAGGCCGGAGAGGTGTTCACGGCACCAGCCACGCCTGCGGCGTCTGATCGTCGTCGTTGTCCGGCTCGACCCTTGGCCCGGCCGTCGCCGCACTTCACCAGCCTGGCACCGCGTAGCACTTCACGAACGCGCTCGGCATCGCGCCTTGAAGCCGCGTTTGTCACGGTGGCGACCGCCTGACTCATGCCGAACGTCTGTCGCCCATCATGGCCTGCGGCAACGCCCTACTGCGGGGCTCATGGCACGGACCCGAGCCGACGGCCTGAAGGACGGGGCGGCGGGGAGGGTCGCGGTGCCCCGGCCCTGCTCGCGGATGGCGTCGTCATGGGGGCGGGGCGGTGCTGGCGCGGACGACGAGTTCGTGCGGCAGCAGGGTGCGCTCGGGCGTGGGCTCCCCGGACAGCACCAGACGGCCCGCCGTCCGGCCGGCGAGCCGGCTGTACTGGCGGATCGTGGTGAGCCCTGCCTCCTCGGCGCCGGCGTCGGAGAAGCCGACCACCGACAGCTCCTCCGGTACCTTCACCCCGGCCTCGGCCGCCGCGTCGAGCACGCCGAGCGCCAGCACGTCGGTGTTGCACAGGATCGCCGTCGGCCGGGGTGAGCGCGCGAGCAGCGCCCGCCCGGCCTCGCGGCCGGAGTCGCGTTCGTTGGCCGCCACCTCGTAGACGGGCGTCCGCGCCCAGTCCAGCCCCTCGGCCTCGGCCGCGGCGCGGTAGCCGAGCACGCGGTTGCGCATGGCGCGGAAGACCGCGGTCTCCTGCCGGGCGGGGTCGGCCCAGCCGTGGCGGTCGTCGACGCCCAGGCCGACCACGGCCAACCCGAGGTGCCGGTGCCCGAGGTCCAGCACGTGCCGCACGGCGGCGCCGGCGGCGGCCTGCTCGTCGATGCCGAGGTGCGGTACGCCGTCCACGATCGGCTCGTCGACCAGGAGCGTGGGCAGGCGCCGGGCGAGGACGGCGTCGAGCGCCGCGTGCCCGTCGGGCAGGCAGAAGACGACGAAGGCGTCGACCACGGCGTTCCGTACGAGTTCGGGGCGTTCGACGCCGCGCGGCTGCTGCAGGAGCAGCAGCCCGACGGCCGCCTCCTCGGCGGCCACGGCCAGCCCCTGCAGGAAGCCGATGGCGTAGGGGTCGCCGAGGGCATAGGGCAGCGTCTCGGTGAAGATCAGCCCGAGCACCCCGGCCCGCCCGAGGCGCAGGGAGCGCGCGGTGGGGTGGGGGCCGGCGTAGCCGAGCTCGTCAGCGACGCGCAGGATGCGCTCGCGCAGTTCCGTGCTGAGCTGGTCGGGCCGGGAGAAGGCGTAGGAGACGGTGGCGCGGGAGACTCCGACGCGGTCCGCGATCGTCTGCAGGGTCACTCGCTCGGCCATGCCCACACCCTAGCGTCCGCCCTTCTTAATCAGTTAAGCTCTTAATGGATTAAGGAGGATTCATGGACGCCATGCACGTGCTCGCCCACCAGACCGCGATGGGATATTCCGACGGCCTGCGCTCCGGCCTTCCGGGCGCGCCACGGCGGCCCGGCGGCGACACCGAGCGCGTCAGGGCCCGCCTGGCCCGCGCCCTGCGCCGCGCCGCCGACCAGCTCGACCCCGCCCCCGCCATCGGCCCCGCCTGCTCCTGAGCCGGCCAGGAGCCGGCTGGACGGCTTGCGCCGGGTGGTCCGGGGAGAGCGGGACGAGTCAGGAATGCGCAGGCGGGCTACTTGACTCTGGGCAGGATCAGCTACGGAGGCATCTGCTGATCCTGCCCTGCGACGACCTCCATGAACGCATGGCTTGGAGTCGCGGGAACGCCTGAGCGTTTATGGCAACTGCCGGTCGGCCGCGCGTTCGCCGAACATCGTCACTGGCGTCAGCGGCTCAGGCGCCGCGAACGGCCACCCGGACGCAACCGCAGCGGAGGGCGCTGGGGTGAAAGCAGCTAGGGTGGCGCAGGGCACGCCGGCCGGCAGCTTTCGTTGATCGATTAATCTTTCGGCATGGTTGACGTACCTGAAGATCTCGCATTGCCCACTGCCCTGGCCGAGGTGGCCGAGGTCGGCTTCGAGTGGGAGTGGGACGAGGAGGCCGACGAGGCCCGCGGCTGTGACTTCGAGCCCTACGGTCAGTTCGAGGAGCCCGGCCGGACGGCGTGGTGGTTCCGCCTGTGGACCGGCAACCAAGAGGTCGACGGCAGCGAGTTCCGTTTCTTCGGCACGACCGGGGCGGGTGACTACACCGGCTTCTGGCTGGTACGGCCCGAGGCGGCGATCATCGACCAGCCCGTTGTCTACATCGGTTCAGAGGGTGAACACGGTCTGATCGCCCGGGATCTCGGCGACCTCCTCTGGCTGTTCGCCGCCGGCCTGGGCCCTGCCGAGGCCTTCAGAGACCCCGACTCCCCGACGCCGCCGAACGAGGCCTTCCACGCGATCGCCGAGCGACACGCACCCGGCCGCCGCCGTGCCCCCACCCAGATCGTGACTGCCGCACAAGCGGAGTTCCCGCATTTCTCGGATCTCATCGACGCGATGTGCCGCTGAGCACGACTCACTTGCCCGACGGTCATGTCCGCATCATTCAGATGATAGTAGCATTTGAATGATGGGAGAATCGTGCGCATGAGGAGAGTGAAGGGACCGCGATGGCAAGGCTGACCCGAGCGCAGCAGCAGGAACGCACCCGGGCGGCCGTGCTGGCCGCGGCGAGGGCGGAGTTCGCCGAGCGCGGATACGCCGACGCCAAGGTCGACCGGATCGCGGAGCGGGCCGAGCTGACCCGTGGCGCGGTGTACTCGAACTTCCCGAGCAAGCGCGCGCTCTACCTGGCGGTCCTGATCGAGTCGGTCGAGCACGCGGGCAAGGCCGAGGCGTCGTCCTCACCCGGTCCTGGCGAGGCCGTGGGCGCGTTCGCCCGCGCCTGGCTCGAGCGGCTGCCGCTGGCCGGCGACACGCCCGCAGGGGGGAGCCTGCAGTTGCGCTCGCTGGCCGGGGTGTTCGACGACGAACCTGGCCGTACCGCCCTGGCACAGGTCACCAGGCTGGAGGCGCTGCTGCTGGCTCTCGCGCTGGAGTCGCGCACGCCGTACCGCACGAGGCGGGTACGGCTGGCCGAGCTGGTCCTCACGCTGTTGAACGGTGCCGGGCACCTGGCCGACACGGCGCCCGGATTCGGCGACCCCTTCGACGTGGCACGCGCCTGCCAGCACCTGGCCGGCCTCGACCTCGCCGACACATGGGGCCCGCCGCACCTGCCGTACGTCACCCCTGCACGTCCTGTCCAGGACGCATGGGAGCCGCCAGCGGAGTTGCCGGATCAGATCACCGGTCGCCTCGTCGGATTCGACGCCGACGGTGTGATCGCGGTGCTCGGCACCAGCCGGCTGGAGGCGGCCGAGGAAGCCGTCCGCGCCGCCCGCCCGGGCGACCGGATCACCGTGGCCGTCGTGACGAGCGATCCAGCCGAGATCGGACGCCTTGTGCGGCTCAGGATCAGCGATCTCACCGGCTGCCTGCGACGCGTGTTCGCTCCCGACGCCTGGCCGGGCCTGCGCCTCGTCCTCGACGACCGCGCGGCCGTCGCCTCGGCCGTCGGCGTCCAGGACGCGGGCGACGCCACCGAGGCCGCGGTGCGCGTCCACGCGGGCACGGTCTCCGCGCGGGCCTCCGGACGAGGCGCCGCCCACGCCGCGGCGACGGCGGGGGACCCGACCGCCACGTGCTCCAGTGAGGCAGGGCGATGATCCGCGGCGGCGACGGCGAGGGAGGACGATGATCCGCGGCGGCGGCGTCTGGACGGTATCGCCCCGGACGCTTCACGACCGTTCAGAACCGCGGAATGCCCAGGGTGGCGAGCAGGTCCTCGTGGAGCTGGAACCACACGGCGTGGTACGACACGGTGCTGTCGGCCACCTCGTCCAACGCACCGGACCTGGCACGCGCGAGTGCTCCGGTGAGCCTGGTCCGGTACCGCCGGAAGCGGAGCATCGCCGCGGACAGGTCCGCGCAGGCGACCTCGGCACGCTGGTCGAAGTCGATGAACCGGTCCAGCACCCGCGAGTCGTAGGCGGGGTCGCTGTGGTCGTTCGGCGTCGCGACGCCGTCGACGGATCGCAGCTGCCAGGCCGTACAGAGATCGAGCAGCTCCGGATTGAGCACGAGAAAGCCGTCGTACGCGGCGGAAACAGTGGTCCGGGTGCCGGCCGCGTCCAGCTCGGCGGAGATCCGCTCGGCATCTGCGGCGCGTCCGGCCTCGGTGAGCGCCCATCCGCCGAAGTAGCCGGGAACACGCGTGACGAGGCCGGCCACGGCGAGATCGATCAGTTCGGACTCGGCGTCGGGCTCGGGGAGCCCTGTCGCCTCGGACACCCGGCTGAGGCCGGCGAACCCGATGCAGCGGAGGGCGTGCGGCACCAGCCGGTCGGCACTGGTCGAATGGGGCGCGTTCGGCACGTCGAGACGCTGCACCGGTGATCTGGATCCACCCGCTCTCGGCGGAGGTCGGGCGGCACCGTGTCGATGCCGGGCATGATGAGCACGATCCTCAACCTCGGTCTCGCAGGGGAGAGCACCGCGGGACTGGCTGCTGAGACGGGAGACCCGCGGTTCGCCTTGGACACGCGCCTGCGGTTCCTGTCCGGCTTCGCCCGCGCTGTCTACGGCCTGGACCCGGACAGCCTGCCGGCCGTCACCGGCGGGGGCGCCGAGCGCCACGCGGGCACCGAGGAGACCCGCCTCACCGACGCGATCGGCGGCGTTGAGGCCCTCATCCGCGAACGAGCAGGGGGACCGGTCCCCGACGACGCGATGCGGCAGCTGGAGCTGGAGGCCATGCATCGCGTCGAGGAGCACAACCGCGACGCGTGCCACGTGGAGTTCAAGGGGCCGTCGACTCGGTCACGGGCTTCGAGGACCACGACGTTCAGGCCGTGGTGGTGGAGGTCACGGGCGCAGATGAGGCCTGCCAGTCCGGCGTAGACGACGATCGCGTCGGCGGAAGGGGGTGGGTGGTCGGACATGTGCTTGCTCCGGTGGGTCGGGTCGTGCCCCGGAGCTCGGGCGATTCAGCGATCTCGTCTGGCGCTGTAGTCCGCGAGCACTCCCGTCACCCACTGCCGCAGGACGTGCGCGGGGGCGGCGCCCGCCTGGCGGCTGATCACTTCCCCGTTCCGCATCACCAGCAGTGTGGGCACGGCCGTGACGTCGAACCGTGACGAGATCCTGGGGGAGTCGTCCACGTTGACCTTCACCAGCTTCACCTGGCCGGCCAGCTCGGCCGCGACCTGTTCGAGCGCGGGACTGACCTGGCGGCAGGGACCGCACCACGGCGCCCACAGGTCGACCAGCGCGGGAATCACCGACTTCTCCGCCACCTCGGCGAAACTCGTGTCGTCGGCGTCCGCGATCCACGGCAGCGTCGCGTGGCAGTGTCCGCAGTGCGGAACGCCCGAAGCGGCGGCGGGCACCCTGTTCTTACGCCCGCATGCCGCGCACGTCACGATGTGGGACGACATGACGTCACCTCAACAGGCTCAATAGGTGACGACGAGTTCGCCGTCACGCACGTCGATGGTGATCACGGAGCCGTCCTGCACGTCGCCCTTGAGCAACGCCCTGCCGATGCGGGTCTCGACCTCGCGGGAGATGAACCGGCGGAGCGGGCGCGCGCCGTACACCGGGTCGAAGCCCTGCTGGGCGATGTAGCGCTTGGCGCTCTCGGTCACCTCGAGCGTCAGGCGGCGGTCGGCGAGCCGGTTCCTGATGTCGTTGAACATCAGGTCGACGATCTGCTCGATCTCCGCCTCGGTGAGCGGCTTGAACAGGACGATGTCGTCGACGCGGTTGAGGAACTCGGGGCGGAAATGCCGCCGCAGCTCCGACATGACGCTCTCGCGGTTCTCCGGCTTGATCTCCCCGTCGGGGGTGACGCCGTCGAGCAGGTACTGCGAACCGATGTTCGACGTCATGATGATGACGGTGTTGCGGAAGTCGACCGTACGGCCCTGCGCGTCGGTGAGCCGCCCGTCGTCCAGCACCTGGAGCAGGATGTTGAAGACGTCCGCGTGTGCCTTCTCGATCTCGTCGAACAGGATCACGGAGTACGGCTTGCGCCGGACCGCCTCGGTGAGCTGCCCGCCCTCCTCGTAGCCGATGTATCCGGGGGGCGCGCCCACGAGCCTGCTGACCGTGTGCCGTTCCTGGTACTCGCTCATGTCGACCCGGATCAGGTTCTCGTCGGTGTCGAACAGGCCCTCGGCCAGGGCCTTGGCGAGCTCGGTCTTCCCCACGCCCGTGGGGCCGAGGAAGATGAAGGACCCGATCGGCCGCCGGGGGTCCTTGATGCCGGATCGGGCGCGGATGATGGCGTCGGCCACCAGCTGGACCGCCTCGTCCTGCCCGATGACGCGCCGGTGCAGGAACTCGTCCAGGTGGAGCAGTTTCTCGCGCTCGCCTTCCTCCAGGCGGCTGACCGGGATACCGGTCCAGCGCGAGACGATCTCGGCGATCTGCTCCTCGGTGACGACCTCCTTGAGCAGCCGCTTGCCGCCCTGCTTGGCGGCCAGCCTTTCCTCCTCCGCCTGCAGCTTGCGTTGCAGCTCGGGCAGCTTGCCGTGCCGCAGTTCCGCGGCCTGGTTCAGGTCGTAGTCGCGTTCGGCCTGCTCGGCCTGCCGTTGCACGGTCTCGATCTCCTGCCGCAGGTCCTGCACCTTCTTGAGTGCCTGGCGCTCGGCCTCCCACTGGGCGCGCATGGCGTCGGCTTCGGCCCGCAGGTCGGCCAGTTCCCTGCGCAGGTCCTCCAGCCGCGCCTTACTGGCCGGGTCGTCCTCCTTGGAGAGCGCCGCCTCTTCGATCTCCAGGCGCATCAGCCGGCGGGTGAGCTCGTCCAGCTCCGCGGGCATCGAGTCGATCTCGGTGCGCAGCATGGCGCACGCCTCGTCCACCAGGTCGATCGCCTTGTCGGGCAGGAATCGGTCGGAGATGTAGCGGTGGCTGAGCACCACCGCCGCGATCAGCGCGCTGTCCTGGATCTTCACGCCGTGGAACACCTCGAGCCGCTCGCGCAGGCCGCGCAGGATCGAGACGGCGTCCTCGACGGAGGGCTCGTCGACGAGCACGGGCTGGAAGCGACGCTCCAGGGCGGCGTCCTTCTCGATGTGCTGGCGGTACTCCTGCAGCGTCGTGGCGCCGATCATGTGCAGTTCGCCGCGCGCGAGCATCGGCTTGAGCATGTTGCCCGCGTCCATGGCGCCTTCTGTCGCGCCCGCGCCGACCACGGTGTGCAGCTCGTCCACGAAGAGCAGGATCCGCCCCTCGGCTGCCTTGACCTCGTTCAGCACGGCCTTGAACCGCTCCTCGAACTCGCCGCGGTACTTGGCGCCGGCCACGAGCGATCCCATGTCGAGGCTGAAGATCGTCTTGTCCTTGAGCCCTTCCGGCACGTCACCCCGGTCGATGCGCTGCGCCAGGCCCTCGACGATGGCAGTCTTGCCGACGCCGGGGTCGCCGACGAGCACCGGGTTGTTCTTCGTCTTGCGGGACAGGATCTGGATGACCCGCCGGATCTCGGAGTCACGGCCGATGACCGGGTCGAGCTTTCCCGCCGCGGCGTCGGCGACCAGGTCGCGGCCGTACTTCTCGAGCGCCTCGTAGGCCACTTCGGGCATGGCGGAGGTCACCCGCTGGTTGCCCCTGATCGCGGTCAGCGCCTGGAGGAAACGGTCACGGGTGATGCCGTGCTCGCGCAGCAGCCTCCCGCTCGCGGTCTGCGAACCCTCGTCAAGCAGGGAGATCAGCAGGTGCTCCACCGAGACGTACTCGTCCTTGAGCCGTCGCGCCTCCCGTTCCGCCGAGTCGAGCAGGCGCGACAGACGCTGGGTGACGAAGACCTGCCCGGGTGCGGCGCCCGGGCCGCTCACGCGGGGACGGCGTTCGAGATCGGCCTCCAGATCCGCCTTGAGCCGGTCGGCGTCCGCGCCGGCCTGGCGCAGCAGGCGCGGCACGAGGTCGTCAGGGCGGTCGAGAAGGGCCAGCAGCAGGTGTTCCCCGTCGATCTCGGTGTGCCCGTAACGCAGCGCTTTGGTCTGCGCGTCGTGCAGGGCCTCCTGCGATTTCTGCGTCAGGCGGTTCGGATCCACGTCACCCTCCCGTGCGTTGGTTGCGCAGAGCCGTTTCCAGCTCCGCTATGTGGTCGAGCAGCTCGATCACCAGGCCGAGCGCGGCGTAGTTCAGCGAGAATCCTGCGCGCAGTCGCTGGATCCGGCCCGCCGCGGCGACCTGCGAGAGCGGGAACCACAGCCGACCGGCCGCGTCGAGCCGCGCCTCGAGCAGACCCAGGGCGACGAGCCGCCGCGCCAGGTCCGGATGGAGCCCGGTGGCCCTGACGAAACTGTCCAAGTCCATCGCCGCGTCGACGGCCGTCCGCCGGACGAGCGCATAGGTCATCGCGACCTCCTCGGGTCGAAGGACGAGGTGGCGGCGAGCTCCTCGAACAGGCGCTGCTCCTCCTCGGTGAGGCGCGAGGGAACCATGATCCGGACCTCGGCGTACAGGTCGCCCGGGGTTCCACGGGGGTTGGGCAGCCCCTGGCCGCGCAGGCGCAGCCGCCGGCCGCTGGAGGTGCCCTTCGGGACGCGCACCTTGGTCTCGCCGCCGGGAGTGTCGAGCGAGACGGTCGCGCCCAGCGCCCCCTCCCACGGCGTGATCGGCAACGTGGCGTGGATGTTGCGGCCTTCGACGCGGTAGCGCGGGTGGTCGGCTATTCGGACGATCAGGTAGAGGTCTCCTGGCGGCGCTCCGCTTCCTCCGCGCCCGCCCTGCCCGGCCAGCCGGATGCGCTGGCCGTTGGTCACGCCCGCCGGGATGGTGACGTCGATCTGGCGGCCACCGCTGAGGGCGAGCTTCTTCTGGCCGCCTTGGTAGGCCTCCTCGACCGTGAGCACCAGCTCCGCCTCCTGGTCGGCGCCGGGAGCGGGGCCCCAGCCCCGGCCCCGGGCGCCGCCGAAGATGTCGCCGAAGACGTCTTCGAGGTCCACGTCGCGCCAGGCGTCGCCGCCTCCTCTCCACTGGCCGCCGCCGGCCCTCGCGCCCGCTCCCGCGCCCGCGCGCGCACGTGCCCACGTTTCGGGATCGACGTCCTCGGGCACGCGGCGGAAGTCCTCGCCGAAGGCGTCGTACCTGCGCCGCGTCTCCGGATCGGAGAGGACCTGGTAGGCCTCGGAGATCTCCTTGAACCGCTCCTCAGCCTCCGGATCCTTGTTGACGTCCGGGTGGTAGGTGCGGGCCAGCTTGCGGTAGACGCGCTGGATCTCGTCCTGGCTCGCCGTCCTGGAAACGCCGAGGGCCTGGTAGAAGTCGCGCTGGTCGGCCATCAGTCCACCTTCGACACGATCACCGTGGCGGGGCGCAACTGACGTTCGGCTTCGCCGTAACGGGGACGGACCACCTGGAGGACCGTCCCCTGCGGCAGGTCGGGGCGCGCGACCGCGCCGACGGCCTCGTGCCGGAGCGGATCGAACGCCGCACCGGTGTCGTCCCGGCGCGGGAACCCGAGCCGCTCGAGAAGGGCGAGGGCCTGCTCTCGCACGACCTTCACCCCCTCGACGACCGCGCTGGGGTCGGCGTCGGCGTGCTGGAGTGCGAGATCGAGGTTGTCGAGCACGGGAAGCCACTCCTTGGCCACCCGTGCCCGCTCCTGCTCCGCCTCCTTGGTCGCTCGCTTGCGCACGTTGTCGAGCTCGGCCAGCGCGCGCAGCCGCTGGTCCTCGAGCTCGGACACACGCGCCTCGAGCTGTGCGATCAGCGCCTTGAGGTCGGCCTGTTCGGTCTGTTCGGCCTCAGCCGGCCTGGCTCCGTGTTCGGACTCGGACATGTCACTCAGGGGTGGTGAACTCGGCATCGATGACGTCGTCGTCGCCCCCGGCCTGGCCGCCCGGCCGGCCACCAGGCTGCCCGGCCGCCTGCCCGCCCGGAGGCTGCGGGCCCGCGGCGGCCGCGGACAGGCCGTGGAAGACCTGCTGCAGCTCCGAGGTGAGCGAGCGAAGCCGGTCGATCGGCGATTCCTCCTTGATCGCCTGCCTGGCGTCCGAGACCAGCATCTCCGCGCGGGCCTTGTCGTGCGACGCCACGGCGGACCCCAGCTCGTTCAGGCGCCGTTCGACCTGGTAGGCGATGCTGTCGAGCTCGTTGCGGGCGTCGACCATCTCGCGCAGCCGCACGTCCTCGTTGCGGTGCTGTTCGGCGTCCGCGATCATCCTGTCGACTTCCGACTTGTCCAGCGTCGAGCTCTCACTGATGGTGATGCGCTGTTCCGCGCCGGTGTCCTTGTCCTTCGCCGAGACGTTGAGGATGCCGTTGGCGTCGACGTCGTAGGTGACCTCGATCTGCGGGACGCCGCGCGGCGCCGGACGGATGTTCTCCAGCTTGAACCGGCCGAGCACGCGGTTGTCGGCCGCCCGCTCGCGCTCGCCCTGGAGCACGACGACGTCGACCGAGTTCTGGTTGTCCTCCGCGGTGCTGAAGGTCTCGGTACGGCGTGCGGGGATGGTCGTGTTGCGCTCGATGACCTTGGTCATCACGCCGCCCAGCGTTTCCACGCCCAGCGACAGCGGCGTGACGTCGAGCAGCAGGACGTCCTTGACCTCGCCCTTGATGACGGCGGCCTGGATGGCG
This sequence comes from Nonomuraea mangrovi, assembly GCF_042681425.1. Taxonomy (NCBI): domain Bacteria; kingdom Bacillati; phylum Actinomycetota; class Actinomycetes; order Streptosporangiales; family Streptosporangiaceae; genus Nonomuraea; species Nonomuraea mangrovi. Next base: position 26,754 of record NZ_JBHUFV010000062.1, read on the forward strand.
GCGCCGATGGCGACCACCTCGTCCGGGTTCACCGACATGTTCGGGTCCTTGCCGCCGGTCAACCGGCGCACGAGATTCTGCACCGCGGGGATCCTGGTGGATCCACCGACGAGGATCACTTCGTCGATGTCGTCCGCGGTGAGCTTGGCGTCGGCCATCGCCTGCTTGACCGGTCCCATGCACCGCTCGACGAGGTCGGCGGTGATCTGATCGAACGTCGACCGCATCAGCGTCGTGTTCAGGTGCTTTGGGCCTGCGGCGTCGGCCGTGATGAACGGCAGGCTGATCGTGGTCTGGGTGACAGACGAGAGTTCCACCTTCGCCTTCTCC
>NZ_JBHUFV010000063.1:0-36452 GCF_042681425.1 Nonomuraea mangrovi
AAACGCTCCCTGATCGCCTACGACCACTGAACGCGCCCAAACCCCTTGGACTCATTCATCTAGCCGGCCACCAAGCGCTGGAGCCCCACGACCGCGGCGTCGCTACATTGGGGTCAACGGGCGACCAAGGGTGGTGAAGGCGATCAGCAGGCGCAGAAGTCCGCAGGAGAAGAAGCTGCTGAGCTATACCAAGGACCGCCGGAACGACTACGGCGAGAACGACAAGAGCTCCCGCAAGGCCATCCGCCGGAACAAGAGCGCCCCTCATCGTGCCAACAGGCGGCACGTGAGCCAGACGCTCATCGCGATCACGGGCGTCGTCGACGAGACGGCCGAAGAGTCCGCTGTGCTGCGTCTCGAGGTCAAGCGCCCGAAGACGTGGAAGAAGTGGCGCGACGCGGCGCTCGGCGTGATCGTCCAGGACCGGCTTGAGCGAAGGGCGCGCCTGGGCATCGACGACCAGGCCAGGAACGCCGAACGCATCCAGCGGGTCCGCCGGCGGTTGCGACTGCCGACCGACCAGGACCAGCTCACCGTCTTCGACCCGGAGCGGGCACCGCGCCGCTGACGCTCTGATCTACCGCCGGCGGGCCACGATGCCCAGCGCCGAGGTCAGACCGCTCCCCGGATGGTCTCTGACACACTCCAGTGAACATTTCGTCTCCGCATGCCATCTAACCCCGACAAAGATCCACATAACGGGGAGGCACAACCATGCGGATCGCACTGGTGCTGGCGGGGGTCGCGGTGGCGGGGGCGCTCACGAGCCAGCCCGCCGTGGCAGAGAGCACGTCCATCCCGAAGAACTTCCTGCAGTACGAGAAGGAGGCGCGCAAGGACGTCAAGCACAAGCACTGGTACGTCAACGAGGGAGAGAACCGCGACCTGATCGAGGTCGAGAACCTCCAGTGCGACGACTCCAAGCTCCGGGGCTGGATCGACCGCAGGGACGTCTCGTACGACCCGGAGATCGGCGGCGGGGAGAGGACCGACTCCAAGTGGGGCGAGCAGGTCTTCCTGTTCGCCGACGCCGACCGGGCGGGCAGGATGCTGCGGCAGATGCGCGAGCGCATGGAGGGCTGCGACGGCATCACGATCACGCAGCCGGTGATCGGCGACGGCGCGATCACCGGCTCGCGCACGGTCGGGCCCACGAAGAGCCAACCGATCGCGCAGACGCAGAAGTTCGTCGCCGTCAGGAAGGGCGCCGCGGTTGCCCTCTACTGGGACCTGCACAACCAGGCGAAGGCGCAGCGGACGATGGCCCAGCACCTGGCGGACGCCAAGCGGATGGCCGCCAAGCTCTGCGACCTCGGCGGCTGCTGAGCCCCCTCCCTCGGAACTCGCCGACATGCCGGCGCGGGCACGGCGAGCCGAGGGAGCGGGGCCAGGAGGGCTTACCCGGGTCCGGGACCGTAGCGGGCGACGATGTTGGCCGTCCAGGCGGCCACCTCCTCGTCGACCTCCGCGCGGCTGCGGGGGCGGCCGGGCGCGTCGGGACGCGACTGCCAGGGTCGGGGGCCGGTGGCGGGGCGGTATTCGACGCCCACGGCGTCCAGGCGGCGTTCGTGGGCGCGCAGGCGGTCCTCGAAGTCGACGAAGTCCCGCTCCCTCGGCCCCCAGACGATCTCGGCGAAGGCGGCCAGGCGGGGGAAGGCCATATAGTCCAGCAGCCGGGGCGAATCGATGTGCTCGGTCCACAGGTTGGCCTGCGCGCCGATGATCCGCTCGGCCTCCTCGGGGGTGAGGCCGGGCGGGACGGGCTCGACCTCGTACACGTCCCGCAGGGTGGTGACGCTGCCGATGGGGACGGGCTCGGCGGGGTCGGCCGACTGGCGGAAGTCGAGGTACAGCGCGGTGAACGGGCACACCACCACGTCGTGCCCGAGCCTGGCCGCGGTCACGGCGCCGAACGACCCCCGCCAGGCCGCCACGGTCGTGCCGCGCGGCGGGCCGCCCTCGAGGATCTCGTCCCATCCGTACGGCTTGCGCCCCCTGGCCAGCAGGTATTCGGTGAACTGCCCGATCAGCCAGCTCTGCAGTTCGTCCTCGTCGCGCAGCCCCAGCTCCCGCATGCGTTCCTTGGCCTCGACGCTGTCGCGCCACTGGCCCTTGGGCGCCTCGTCCCCGCCCACGCAGACGTACTCGCCGGGGAACAGCTCCATGACCTCGTCCAGCACCGCCTGGAAGAAGGCGATGGTGTCGTCCGCCACGTTGAGGGTGTTCTCGCCGACGCCCCACTCGGTCCTGACGGGCAGCGGCTCAGCGAGGTTGCCCAGCTCCGGATAGGCGGCGATGGCGGCCTGGGCGTGCCCCGGCAGGTCGATCTCAGGCACGATCGTGACGTACCGGTCGGCCGCGTAGGCGACGAGCTCCCTGATGTCGTCCTGGGTGTAGTAGCCGCCGTGCGGCCGCCCGTCGTAGGTCCCGTGGACGACCGACCCGACGGGCGACTCGGTCCGCCAGCCGCCGACGTCGACCAGCAACGGATAGCGCCTGATCTCCAGCCGCCACCCCTGGTCGTCGGTGAGGTGCAGGTGCAGCACGTTGAGCTTGTGCATGGCCAGCAGGTCGATGTAGCGCAGCAGCTCGTTCTTGGGCAGGAACCTGCGGGCGACGTCGATCAGCACGCCGCGCCACGCGAAGCGGGGCCGGTCCTCGATGGTCACGGCGGAGACGGTCCACGGGCCCGCCGTGGTCCTGCCCGCTCTGAAGGCGTCGGCGGGCAGGAGCTGGCGCAGCGTCTGCGCGCCGTAGAAGGCCCCCGCGGGCCCGCCCGCCTCGATCGTGATCCGGTCCGCCCGTACGGCGAGGCGGTACTCCTCCTCTCCCATGCGGCCGTCGTGGCGCAGCTCGATGCCGCCGGGTCCCGGCGGGAGCGCGAATCCGGTGGCCGCGCCGAGGACGCCGCGCAGCCAGCGGGCGGCCCGCTCGAAGCCGGGGTCGGCGTGCAGCGCGGTGCCCTCGTCCAGGACGAACCGGCCGTCGGCGGGGTGGGCGTGCAGCGGTCGGGGGATCACAGCGCCTGCACCGTCCCCGTCTCGCGGGCCCGCTCGGCCGCCCACGTCAGCAGGTGGCCGTCGAGCGCCTCGCCGGGGTCGCATCCCAGCACGCCCTGGTCGCCGGTGGCGACCGCGTCGAGGAACGCGGTGGTCAGGCCCGTGTCGCCGCCGCCGTGCCCGCCTGCCATCGAGGCGCCGCCCGCGTAGGCGTCGATCCGCCGCTCGCCGCCCGTGCGGAAGTCGACCACCGTGATCGTCCTGCCGTCACCTTCCAGGTGGCCGTGGCTGCCGAACAGCCGGGTGCGGCGGTGCTCCATCGGAGTGAAGGCGGTCATCGTGAACGAGGCGGTGACACCGCCCTCGAACTCGATGTTCACCACCTGGTGGTCCACCACGTCGTTGTCGCAGGTGTAGACGCATCTGCCGTACGGGCCCGTCGCCAGTGCCGCCGTGACACCCGCGGGCGTGGCGTCGGTGGTGACCGCCGACAGCGGCCAGAACTCGGCGGAGGGGTCGCCGAGACAGCCGAGGTAGAGGCGGGTCGCGGAGTAGGGGCAGGTGGGTTCGGCCGCGCAGTCGACGCAGCGCTCACCCGCGTTCTCTGGCCGGTTCTCGGGCCTGAAGTGCAGCAGGTTGCCGAAGGAGGAGACTCTGACCGGGCGCAGGCCGACGATGTGCAGCAGCCAGTCCATGTCGTGGCAGGACTTGGTGAGCAGCATCGGCCCCGACTCGTCCGCGCGCCGCCACGCGCCGCGGACGAAGGAGTGCGCCTGGTGCCACCAGCCCACGGGCTCCAGATGCTGCACGCTCGCCAACTGGCCGAGCACGCCCGAGTCCACGACGTCCCTGATCGCGCGGGTGTAGGGGGTGTAGCGCATGACGTGGCCGACCGCGAGGATCACCTTGTTCTCCCGCACGGCCGCCACGATCGCCCTCGCGTCCGCCTCCTCGGGGGCCATCGGCTTCTCCAGCAGGATGTGGTAGCCCAGCCGCGCGAAGGCGACGGCGGGTTCCGCGTGCATCCGGTCCTGGGTCGCGATCACCACCGCGTCGGCCTGCCTGTCCACCGCGGCCAGCTCGGCCCAGTCGGCGAAGGTCCCGTCCTCCGGGACGCCGAACTCCGCGGCGAACGACCGCCGCCGCCCGGGATCCGGCTCGGCGACGGCGACGACCCTGCCCTTCCCGATCCGCACCGCCTCGCGGGCGTAGCGCAGGCCCCGCATGCCCGCGCCGACCACCGCAAGATTGACGACCACTGTTTCTCCCCCCGATGCGGTGACTAATAATGGACTTCATCATTAGTTCTCAGGAATCCGATCACGTCAAGAGGTGGACCGTGGAAGTCAGCGGAGGAGATCTCCAGAGGCTGCGCCAGCTCAACTCGCTGGCCTGCCTTCGGGTGCTGCGCGAGGCGGCGCCGCTGACGGTCGCCGAGCTGTCCAAGAGAACGGGCCTGTCCCGGGCCTCGGCTGTCGAGGTGGTCGCCGACCTGCGCGAACGCGGCTGGGTCGCCGAGGTGCCGCCGGCCCAGGGAGCCATGGGCAGGCCCGCGCGCCGCTACCGCTTCCGGTCCGACGCGGGCCATGTGCTCGGCCTCGACATCGGCGTGCACAAGGTCCTGGCCGCGATCACCGACCTGAACGGCGAGGTCGTCGCCAGCGGCAGGACCTCCGTGAGCCCGGACGTGCCGCGCAGGGAACGGCTGGCCGCCGTGGACCGCGCCACCGCCGCCTGCCTGTCGATGGCGGGGCTGAGCCCTCGCGACATCTGGGCGGTCGCCGTGGGCACGGTGGGCGTGGTGAACCGCAAGGGCCGGGTGACCACCGTCCATTCGATACCCGACTGGGCGGGCGTCGACCTGACCGCGCACTTCAAGGCGGCGTTCGACGTGCCGGTCCTGGTCGCCAACGACAGCAAGCTGGCCGCGCTCGCCGAGCAGCGGATGGGTGTGGCCCGCGACGTGCGCGACCTGGTCTACCTGCACGTCGGCAGGCGGCCTGGCGCCGCGCTCATCCTCGACGGCAGGCTGCACCACGGGTTCGGCGGCGGGGCGGGCGAGGTGGGCCTGCTGGAGGCGGTGCGCTGGCTGGGCATGGGCGAGCACCTCGAAGGGCTGCCCTCGTTCGCCGGCTCGCCGCCCGACCAGGTGGCGGGCCTGGTGTTCGGCGCGGCGAGGAACGGCGACCCCGAAGCGGTCGCGGCGGTGGAGCGCTACGCCGGCGACCTGGCGGTGGGCACGGCGGCCATGGTGCTCACCCTCGACCCCGAGCTGGTCGTGCTGGGCGGTGGTTTCTCCCGGTCGGGCGACGTACTGCTGGAGCCGGTGCGGCGCGCCCTGGAGCCGCTCTGCCTGCGGATGCCGGAGCTGCGCCTGTCGGCTCTGGGCGAGAACTGCGTGGTGCTGGGCGCCGCGTGCATGGCCATCGACGAGGTCAACGCGCTGCTGCTGTCGGCCGACGACCCGATGGAGCGAGCGCGACTTTATGACTAAGTCTTGACGATTAATGCTCCGTGTCCATACTTACGATGCAAAACCTCGAAAGTATCCCCCACGGAGGCCCACATGGCTCGACGCCTGTCGTGCCTGATCGCCGGCGCGTCGCTGGCAGCGCTCGCCGCTTGCGGCGGCAGCGACTCGTCCGACTCCGCAGGTCCCGTCGAGATCACCTACGGGATCTGGGACGTCGACCAGCAGCCGGCCCTCGAACAGGTGGCCGCGGCATTCACCAAGGCCCACCCCGGCATCAAGGTCAAGATCCAGACGACCGGCTGGGACGACTACTGGGCCAAGCTGAAGGCCGCCGCCACCGGCGGGGTCGCGCCCGACGTGTTCTGGATGAACGGCTCCAACATCAAGCTCTACGCCTCCAACGGCATGCTGCTCCCGCTCACCGGCAAGCGGGACCTGTCGGTCTACCCCAAGGCGCTGGTCGACCTCTACACCTACGAGGGCACCACGTACGGCCTGCCGAAGGACTTCGACACGATCGGCCTCTGGTACAACAAGAAGCTGTTCGACGCCGCCGGAGTGAAGTACCCAGACGCGTCGTGGACCTGGGCCGACGTGCAGTCCGCCGCCAAGAAGCTCACCAAGCAGGACGGCAGCGTGTACGGCATCGCCGCCGCCCTCAACAACCAGGCCGGGTTCTACAACACCATCGCCCAGGCCGGCGGCTACGTCCTGTCCCCCGACGGCACCAGGTCGGGCTACGACCAGCCTGCCGCCATCGAGGGCATCAGGTTCTGGACCGACCTCATCAAGAACGGCCTGTCCCCGACCCAGCAGCAGATGACCGACACCGAGCCGACCGTGATGTTCGAGTCGGGCAAGGTCGCGATGTACTACGGCGGCAGCTGGTACGCGGGCAGGTTCCACAAGAACCCCTCCACCAAGGACACCGTGGACGTCGCCCCGCTGCCCGCAGGCAGGACCAAGGCGGTCGTCACCCACGGCGTGGCCAACGTCGTGTCGGCCAGGTCCGCGCACAAAGAGGCCGCGACGGCGTTCGCCGACTTCCTCGGCGGCAAGGAGGCCGCCGAGATCGCCGGCAAGGCAGGCTCGTTCATCCCCGCCTACACCGGCACCCAGCAGGCCTGGATCGACGCCGCACCGCAGTTCAAGCTGAAGATCTTCATCGACCAGCTCGACGTCTCCTTCCCCTGGCCCGGCTCCAAGAACACGCCCGCCTGGATGGATGAGGAGGCGCCGGTGCTCACCAAGGCGTGGACCGGCGAGATCACCCCGGAGGCGGCCGCCACCACGCTCGCCGCCACCATGAACAGCGCCCTCGGCGCCGAACGATGACGGCCACCGCCCAGCCGCTCACCGAGCCGCGCCGGGCGACCGCTCCCCCCGGCGGGCGCCGCCCTCGCCGCAGGGCGACGGAGGCGAGGTGGGGCCTGCTCATGATCGCCCCGCTCGGGCTCGGGCTGGCGGTGTTCTACCTGTGGCCGATGCTGCAGACGTTCTACTTCGGCTTCACCGAGTGGGGTCCGTTCGGCGACAGCACCTGGACGGGGCTGGACAACTACCGGCGGCTGCTGACCGATGGGAAGGTCTGGGCAGCGCTGCGCAACAGCCTGGCCTACACCGGCCTTGTCCTCCTGGGCGTCCCCCTGGCACTGGTGTTCGCCGTCCTGCTCGACCAGCGGAAGCTGCGCGGCCGCGGCCTGTTCCGCACGCTGTACTTCCTGCCGGTGGTCACGATGCCGAGCGCGGTCGCGCTGCTGTGGCAGTACCTCTACAACGGCGACTTCGGCCTGGTGAACCAGGCGCTGGCGACGGTGGGCGTGGCCGGCCCGTCGTGGGCGTCCGATCCGGGCACGGCGATGTTCGCGCTGGCGGCGATCGGCGTCTGGATGGGCTTCGGCTACAACCTGGTGATCCTCATGGCCGGGCTGCAGACCGTGCCCAGGCAGCTCTACGAGGCCGCGGCCATCGACGGCGCGGGGACGGTCAGGCAGTTCGTGTCGGTCACGGTGCCGATGATCAGCCCGACCGTCTTCTTCGTCTCGGTCATCACGGTCATCAACGGGCTGCAGATGTTCGACCTGGTGTACCTGATGATGCCGCCAGGCAGCCCCGCGCTGCCGGCCACCCAGACCATCGTGCACCTGTTCTACCAGAAGTCCTTCGTCCAGAACGATCCCGGATACGGCGCGGCCATCGCCGTCCTGCTGTTCGTGGTCGTCGGGCTGCTGACCGTCCTGCAGTTCCGGCTCCAGCGCAGGTGGGTGCACCGTGGCTAGCCGTCGTGGCGCTCTCGTCGTCTCCTACGTGGTGCTGGCCATCGGCGCGGTCCTGGTGGTGGGACCGTTCGCCTGGCAGCTCCTCACCTCGTTCAAGACCTATCCCGACTCGGTGCGGGTCCCGCCCTCGCTGCTGCCCATCGTCTGGGACGCCTCCGGCTACGCCAGGGTCTTCGAGCTGGTTCCCCTGGATCGGCAGTTCGTCAACACCGCGCTGATGGCCGCGGGCCGTACCGTGGCACAGCTCGTCATCTGCTCGCTGGCGGCCTTCGCCTTCGCGCGCCTGGAGTTCCCCGGGAGGCGGTTCTTCTTCGGGCTCTTCCTGGTGGTGCTGATGGTGCCTGCGCAGCTGTTCGTCATCCCGCAGTTCCTCATCGTGCAGCGGCTGGGCTGGCTCAACTCGATGGCGGCGCTCGTCGTGCCAGGGATGTTCAGCGCGTTCGGCACCTTCATGCTGCGCCAGTTCTTCGCCGGGCTGCCGCGCGAGCTGGACGAGGCGGCCGAGATCGACGGATGCGGGCCGCTGCGCCGCTACTGGCGGGTCCTGCTGCCGCTCTGCCGTCCCGGGCTGCTCGCACTGGCCGTCCTGACCCTCCTGTGGTCGTGGAACGACCTGCTGTGGCCGCTCATCGTCACCACCGATCCCGAGAGCACGACGCTCTCCGCGGGCCTGGCCACGCTCAGTGGCCAGCACAACGTCGAGTACCCGACGGTCATGGCGGGAGCGCTGCTGGCGACCGCTCCCGTGATCGTCATCTTCTCCATCCTGCAGAAACAGATCATCGAAGGCATCGCGACCACCGGCAGCAAGGGCTGAATCCTCCCCCGAAAGGTGCGCCATGCACAGAATTCTGCTGTTCGTTGTACTCCTGCTCCCGTTATGTCTGACCTCCTCACCGGCGGCCGCGGCCGCACCCGCGCGACCGAAGGTCATGCACTTCAACCTCGCCGGCGGCGAGTGGTGGAAGGGCTCCAGAATCCCCGTCGACTCCATCGCGGCCACCGCCCGGCAGACGCAGCCGGACGTGATCTCGCTCAGCGAGCTCTGCTACGACCAGTTCACCGCCCTGCGCGACGCGCTCAAGCCGCTGGACGCCGGCGGCTGGCAGATCAAGGGGTGGGGCTTCGTCACCGAGGCCAACAGCACGAAGTACACCCGATGCCTCGGGCTGCGGGGCACCTCGGAACCCTGTTACGCGGCGGGGACCTGCCACCTGGCGATCGGCTCGGCGATCCTGACCCGGCGCGACGCCTGGGCGGGAACCACCTGGGACCTGCCCAGCTTCGTCCGCGGCGACGGCGCCCTCTACAAGCTGTACTGCCTGCACACGTGGCTGCCGGTGGAGAACTCCCCGTTACGGCTGCAGCACTCGCAGGCCTGCACCACACACCTGGACCCCACCGGCGGCGTCGTGGAGACCTCCAGGATGGACAACGGCTGGACCTCCTTCTGCCTGCCCAAGACCACCGGGTGGGCGGGTGAGGACATCAGGCACTGCCAGGCGAGCGTGATCCGCGCCAGGATCGAGGAGAACCTCATGGTCCCGGACGAGAACGGCCGATACGCTCCGCTGGTCCTCGCGGGAGACATGAACAACCGCCTCGACGAACCGGCCTTCACCTCGTATCCGGAGATCCAGCAGCGGGCGGCGCAGGTCCAGACCTGGCGCAACTACTTCGGCTTCTCCGACTACCAGCTGCCGGGGACCACGCCGCTGTCGTTCCACTTCCGCGAGGCGGGCGCCGCCGAGAACCTGCCCACCTTCTGCCACGTGCTCGGCGTCCCCACGAACGCCCTGCCGCCGACCACCGTCGCCTGCGACCCTGACCGCGCCCCCGTGAAGATCGACGCCGTGCTGTTCCAGACGGAGTACTGGAACTCCCCCGCGGAGACCGTGACCGTCCAGTACAGGACCCCTGGCTCCGCCTCTTCCGGCCTGCTGTCCGATCACCGCAGGGTGGACGCCACCCTGTCGTGGAATCCACTTCCCTGAGAAAGAATCCGCTTTCCCCTAGAAACACGACGAAGGCCGGTCCCGATCGTTCGGAACCGGCCTTTCGCGTCACTTCTTGAAGGCGTCCTTCACCTTCTCGCCGGCCTGCTTGAGGCTGCCCTTGGCCCTTTCCGCCTTGCCCTTCGCCTGCATCGACTCGTTGTCGGTGGCGTCACCGACGCCCTCCTTGATCCTGCCCTTCGTCTCCTGGATCTTGTTTTTCGCCTTTTCCGTCTTCCCCATGACCCATGCCTCCCCCGGCGTGGATATTTGCCCACATTTGTAATGTCTCGCCCGTTATGCCAGCCGTACGAGTGCCCCTGGATTCTGGGCATAAACCCACCTGTGACGACGATCGTGCACACCCCCCAGGGCAGGAAACTCGCCGTCGAGGAATGGGGGTCTCCCACCGGCCGCCCCGTGTTCCTGCTGCACGGCACCCCCGGCAGCAGGCTGGGCCCCAGGCCGCGAGCCCCGGTGCTGTACCGGCTCGGCGTCCGGCTGATCACCTTCGACCGTCCCGGCTACGGCGGGTCCGACCCCGCGCGCGGACGGCGGGTCAGCGACGCGGTCGACGACGTCAGCGCGGTCGCCGACGCTCTCGGCCTGGACACGTTCGCCGTCGTGGGCAGATCGGGCGGCGGGCCGCACGCCCTCGCCTGCGCCGCACTGCTGCCCGAGCGCACCTCGAAGGCCGCCGTGCTCGTGGGCCTCGCCCCGCGTACCGCCGAGGGTCTCGACTGGTTCGACGGGATGGCCGAGTCGAACGTGGTCGAGTACAGCGCCGCCTCCGCCGGCTACGACGTGATCGCCGAACGCCTCGGCCAGGCCGCCGCGCGGATCAGGGCCAACCCCGCCCAGCTCGTCGCGGGCCTGTTCCACGAACTGCCGGAGGCCGACCGCAGGGTGGTGGCCGACGACGGCATCAGGAAGATGCTGTGGCGCAACTTCGCCGAGGGCCTGCGGCACTCGGCGGACGGCTGGGTGGACGACGCCATGGCCTTCACCCGCCCGTGGGGCTTCGACCCCGCGGTGATCGAGACGCCGACGCTGCTGTGGCACGGCGAGGACGACGTGTTCTCGCCCGTCGCGCACTGCCGATGGCTCGGCGAGCGGATCCCCGGCTCCGTCATGGCCGTGGAGCCGGGAGCGGCCCACTTCGGCGCGCTGTCGGTGCTGCCCGACGTGCTGCGCTGGCTCGTCACGTCGGCTGGGGTTCGAGATCCCTGTTGATGCGCCGCCATTCGCGCAGCGACTCGATGTTGGGGTGGCCGGCGCCCAGCACGTCCGTCATCAGCCCGATGACCTCGCGCTGCTGGCCCGCCGAGTGCAGGGTGATCGCGAGGTTGGCCCGGCAGGCGAGCGTGTCGGGGTGCAGCGGGCCGAGCACGCCCCTGAGCAGCGCCACGGTCTCGCGTTCGAGCACCTCGGCCGCCCCGAGATCGCCGAGGTCGCCGAGGCAGTTGGCGTGGTTGACGGCGCACGACAGGGCGAAGGGATGGTCGGCCGCCAGCCGCGCCCTGAAGGCCTCCAGGGTCTCCTCGCCCAGCTCGCACGCCTGCCCTACGTCGCCTGTGCCGCGCAGGTAGGTGATGAGGTTGTTGGCCACGACGAGCGTGTAGGGGTGGGTGGCGCCCAGGCCGGCGCGGAAGTCGTCGAGGATCCCCGTGGCGATCCGCCGCGCCTGCGGCTTGTCGTCCAGCGCCGACAGGCAGCAGGCGTACTCCAGCTCGGCCGCCCTGGTCTCCGGAGACGCCGGATAGTGCAGGACGTAACGGTCGTAGGTCTCCTTGGCCAGCTCGAGCGCCTCGGCCTGCTCCCCCGCCTTGCGCAACGAGACGGCCAGGCTCTTGGCGGTGCGCAGCGTGTCGAGGAAGTCGTCTCCCAGCACGTCCTTGTATTTCTCCCACGTGTCGCGCAGTTGCTCGACCGACAGCCTGAACTGGCCCGCCTCCCTGTGGTCGCGCGCCAGGTTCGCCTGGGAGAAGAGTGTGTAGGGATGCGTCGCGCCGAGCACCGCCCTGCGCCGCTCCAGCGTCTCCTGGTCGATCTGTCTGGCCGAGAAGCAGTCGCCGACCAGCCGGTAGGAGACGGCCAGGTTGTTGGCCGCCGCCAGCGTGCGCGGGTGCTCCTCGCCGAACAGCTCCTTGAACTGGGCGTAGGTGTTCTGGTCGAGCGTGAGCGCCTGCCTGAACTCGCCGAGGCCGCGCAGGTCGGCGGCCAGGCTGCCCGAGGTCATGAGCGTGTGCGGGTGCCGCTCGCCGAGCGTGGCCCGCTGCATCGCGACGACCTGCTCGTCCTCGTCCCTCGCCGCCTTGTACCGCCCCTGCGACCTGAGCACGTTGGCCAGGTGGAAGCGCAGGTAGAGCGTCTGCCAGTGGTCGGGCCCGTGCGCGTCCAGCCAGGCCTGCTCCAGCTGGCGGCCACGTTCCAGCGCGCGTTCGAAGTTGCCGCGCTTCCACGAGTAGCGGACCGAGTCGATGAGGAGCTGCCGGGTGTCCTCGTCGCCGCACTCGGCCGCCCGCGAAGGGGTCAGGTGCGGCCAGATCAGGCTGTAGCGGGGCCAGTTCTCCGGGTCGTCCACGTCGCCCTGGCGCGGGCGCGCGCCGACGAGCACGGTGTGCACGTCATGGCAGGCGCGGGTCTGGGCCTCCTCGTCCATCTGGCTGCGGATGACGGCCTGCACCAGGCGGTGCACCTGGATGGTGTTGTCGCTCTGGTCCACCCGCGCGAGCGCGAACCTGCTGATCTCCCTGATCACGCTGCCGAGCATGAGCTTCTCGCGCAGGCTGTCATCGTGCTCGCGCAGCAGCCGCACCATCTCGTCGCTGTAGATCATGGTCATCGAGATCGGGTCGGCCGAGAAGAACGCGCACAGCTGCAGCAGCCGCACCGCCGCGGGCGAGCGGCGCATGAGCTGGTCGAGCGAGACGTTCCATGTCGCGGCCACCGGCTTGGGTCCCCTGAAGGTGGGCAGCGCCCTGGTCAGCTCGCTTTCGAGCAGCTCGACGTAGTCGCCGGCGGGCATGCCGGTCTCGCGCAGCCACGCGCCCGCCTGGTCGACCGCCAGCGGCAGGAAACCCAGCGCCGCGGCCACCTTCTCCGCGTCGTTCTCCGGCAGTCCCTGCACCTGGCCGCGCAGGTGTTCCACGCTCTCGTCCCTGCTGAAGACGTCCACCTCCAGCGGCGCCGCCACGCTCGACCACGCGGGGTTGCGCGAGGTGATCAGCACATGGCCCGCGGCCCCGACGGGCAGGTGGTCGGCGAGCTCGGCCAGCTCGGTGGCATTGTCGAAGATCAACAGCCACCTCTGGTACGGCTCGCCGCGCCGCAGGCTCTCCAGCACGGCCTTGACCGTCGCCTCCTCCGGCTTGATCCCGAGCCGGGGAGCGAGCTCGTCGAGGAAGTTGTCGGAGATGCCCGCGCTCTCCTCCGCCGACACCCACCACACGAGGTCGTAGTCGGCCATGAAGCGGTAGGCGTACTCCAGCGCGACCTGCGTCTTGCCGACGCCGCCGAGGCCGTACAGGGCCATGGGCAGCACCACCGCCTGCCCGGTGCCGACGAGCTGGTTGCGCAGCTCCTCCAGCACGGCCGCGCGCCCGGTGAAGGCGGCGTTGCGCGGCGGCAGGTTCCACACTCGCGGCGGGGTGCCGGGGTAGCGGGGACCGAGCGGGGCGGGCTCGGCCGGATGCTCGGGAGCCTGTCCTGCCCTGCCGAAGACCTGCAGCAGCATCTGCGCCGCCTCGCTCTCCACGAGCCGGTCGATGCGGACGCCCTCCTCGGTGGGCAGGTCACCGACCCTGATCGTCACGTGGGGCGGCGGCTCGTCGAGGAAGTGCCTGGTCCTGGGCGAGCGCTGGTAGGCGGGCGAGACCAGGGCGGCGACCCTGGCCGCGCCGGACAGCGTCTGCTCCCAGTCGGGCAGGTCGGCGCTGACGACGACGACCTTCATGCCGCTCCTGCGCAGCAGCGCCGCCACCCAGTCGGCCCACATCCTGTCCTCGGGGACGTAGCTGAGCGCCAGCGTCCCCTCCTCCTCGGGGTCGGGCGCCCTGCGCTCGAACAGCGACAGGACCTGGGCGCGCACCTCCTCGGAGACCTGCGGCAGCCCGCTGACGTCGCCGTCGGTGAGCGCGGAGGTCAGCCGCTCGTACGCGGAAAGGATCGACGAGGGCGAGGCGGCCACCTCGCCGAAGGTGGCCAGCGTCTCCTCGTAGGCGTAGAAGGGCACGTAGGGGATCTCGATGGTGGCCCAGTACTCCTCGGCGTCCACACCCTTGGGGAACCCGGCGAAGCGCCTGCGCGCCAGCGCCCGCCCCGCGTCGAGCTTCTTCTTCTCGCCCGACTCGATGCGCATCGGGACCGGCAGGATCCTGATGCCCCTGTCGCGGTAGCGCTGGTCGATGTGCCTGGCCACGGCCGCCGCGCCGTCGATGCTCTGGTCGCTGAGCGTGAAGCAGTCGACGAGCGTGTCGGGGAAGTGCACGGTGCAGATGTCGGCGATGTCGCTGAGCCCCGTGCGGCTGTCGATCAGCACGTAGTCGTAGTGGCGGCGCATGTCGGCCCGCAGCGCGTCGAGGAAGACGCCGCCACCGAGCCTTTCGTAGAAGTTGTCCCAGTCGAAGGTGGACAGCAGCGAGGAGTAGTCGCGGTTCTGGCGGCCCGCCGAGATGAAGTCGATGGTGCCGCTGCCGGGGAAGTGCTCGTACTCCAGGGACACCGCCCTCGGCAGCACCTGCGTGTACTCCAGGTGCCAGTCCGGTGCCCGCTCGACCGGCTGCAGGGCGGCGAAGGCGTAGTCGGTGATCAGCTCGATGACGCCGGGCGTCGCGCTGATCACCCCCGTGTCGAGGAAGGGGTGGAAGAACCTGTGCAGGCCGGGCGATTCGAGGTCCCAGTCGAGCGCCAGCACCTTTCTGCCGTTGGCGGCAAGGATCCAGGCGACGTTGGCCAGCGCCATCGTGCGCCCCGTGCCGCCCTTGTAGGAGTAGAACGTGATGATCCTGCCCTCGCTCATGACCACTCCTCGGGGCCGCTCAACCTCGGCTTCTCGCTCGAAGGACCAGGCGGTGGATAGCCGGGGGCCTCACGCAGCCGCCGCCACTCCGCCTGCCTGATCAGCTCGGCCAGCGCGTCCAGATCGGAGATCGGCCTGGCCTCCACCGTCTCGCGCAGCGCGCCCTCCAGCCGCCCGCGCTCCGACGCGCTCTGGAGGTCGCCGTCGTGCCACGGGACGAGCACGGGAGCCCTCAGCTCGGCCACCGCCTCTCTCACTCCCTTGTCGGCCAGCGCCCACGGGTCGAGCAGCACGACGCCCTGCTCGCCGTCGCGGTCGGCGTGCTCGTCGAGCGTGCCGACGACGGGTCGCAGGCCCTGCCTCCTGACGACCTCGGCCGCCGCCTCGGCGAGCGTGCCGGGTCCCGCGAAGGGGTTCCAGTCGAGCGGCGACCTGCCGTAGAAGCCGGGGTCCCTGTCACCGGGCAGCGCGCCCAGACGCGGCGCGACCACCGTCACGTGGTACGGCCTGCCGGTCTCGACGGTCGCGAACGCGTTCGGCTGCTCGCGGTAGTCGGGGATGGCCTGGTAGGGCACCTCCACGGTCCTGCCGACCTCGATGATCCTGCGCGCCAGCCACCAGACGCCCTCCTTGTACGCCTCGCGGAAGCGGCGCAGTTTCATGACGCCGTAGATGCCGCTTTTCGCGTACTCCTTACCGAAGGCGACGTGCTCGTAGTTGAGAATGCCCGCGCATTCGGGCACCACCGTGTCGTACAGCGGGGCCCACAGCACCGGCAGGATCGCCTCGGATCCCGGACCGCAGCGGCGGCTGAACGCGCCCCACTCCTTGCCGCAGTGCTCGCTGTCGAAGTAGGTCATCGAGTAGACGGGCACGAACACCCTGCAGGTGGACAGCGCCTGGGAGACGTGCGCGGGCCAGATGCCGCCGACGGGCACCTGTCTGTCCATGAAGCCGGGGTGCTCGACGTTGGCGACCGCGCGCACGTCGTCGGACACGTGTTTGAAGAATCGAGCGACCCAGAGGTCGCTCACGTCGTTGCGCCGGTAGCTCAGAAAGAAGTACGGGGATTCGGGCAACCCGCCTCCTTTCTATTTCACGGCAAGCCAATTCACTGCGAAATCCACCGCCGACGCAAGAGGCAGCAGACGACATTCTGCCCGTCCAATGCCGCCTTTCTGAGAGAAATCCGTTTTGTCTAGGTCGGCGCCGAGCGCCGCCAGGTGAGCGTCGCGCAGGTCGACGTCCCTGTACTCCCACCAGCCTTCCTCCACCACGCACCGGTAGGTCCTGGTCGGCGGGTCGGGGAGGCGGTACTCGGCCAGGTGCAGCGCCGTACAGGAGGTGTAGCCGACGCCCATGAGCAGGATCCACGCGTTCGCCTCGTAGAGCCTGGCCAGCGGGGAGCGTTCCCCCAGGTGACAGTCGCGGGCGTGGTCGTCCATGAGCTTGGCGGCCATGGGCCCGAGCGCGGCGAACGAGGTCTGCGGGTGCGCGCTGCGCACGGCGCCCTCGGTGGTCCTGATGTGCTCGGCGAGCCGTCCCATGCCGGTGGAAGGGGTGGTGAGAGGGTCGAAGGGCGGCATCGTGGCGCGGAAGGCGGCGATCTCCCCTGGCGACATGCCCGCGATCCGGTCCAGGTGCTCACGGGAGGTGTCGGAGTTGTGGGCGGTCTGCGTGGGCACCACGAGCGTGCCCTCCTCGCCGACGGCCTCCCGCAGCGCCACCGCCGCCGTCGCGGGCGTGACGTCGCCGATCCTGCTCAGCGCGCTGTGGACGAGCAGGACCTGACCCGAGGCCACGCCCAACCGCCTCAGGTGGGCGGACAGCTCCTGCCTCGTCATCCGAACCTGGCGCGGTGCGCCGCCCGTTCCGCCTGCGCGCCGCGCTCGGCCTCCACGGGGACCGGCTCGTCCAGCCAGGGCAGGACGGCCGCCCTCATACCCGCCACGAACGCCGCTCCCAGCGACGTGAGCGAGCCCGCGCCGAGCAGGGTCTCGATGGCCATGGCGGTGTCCGCGCGCCAGCGGGCGAAGGCGAGCGGGTCGCGCCTCCGCCAGAAGTCGGTGACGGCCAGATGGGCGTAGGCGCCCTGCAGCAGGCCCTCCAGCGGGCGCGGGTCGTCGCGCCACGGCGCGTAGAAGAGCCTGGCGTCCCGCTCGTCGAACAGGTCGAACAGGTCGAGCACGCCGCCCAGCTTCACGTGCTGGAACTCGTGCATGAGCAGCAACGCGAGCGTCTCCGAGTCAGGGGGCAGCGTCGTGGCGATCGCGCCGAACGCGTGCCCCGCGGCCGAGCTGGTGGTACCCGCGGCCTGGTCGAGCGGGGTCAGCGTGGTCAGGCCCGCCCTGATGGCCGGCAGGTAGGCGGGATGGTCACGCGCGATCACCTGGACCGCCGCGGCGAACCGCTCCTGCCACGCCGCCGCCCGCTCCCCGTCCAGCCGCGAGGCGGGCGTCCACTGGTGGCAGTCCCTGTAGGGGTCGAGGTCCTCGAGCGCCACGTCGATGCCCATGGCCGTGAGCCGCCGCAGGGGCTCCCACGTCGCTCCCTCGGCCCAGGCCCCGCCGCGGTCGATTCGCACCATGGCGCCGCTCATGCCGGTGAGCGCGCCCAGACCGGGCAGGTAGGCG
Source organism: Nonomuraea mangrovi (assembly GCF_042681425.1). NCBI lineage: Bacteria > Bacillati > Actinomycetota > Actinomycetes > Streptosporangiales > Streptosporangiaceae > Nonomuraea > Nonomuraea mangrovi. Next base: position 17,399 of record NZ_JBHUFV010000063.1, read on the forward strand.
ACGCCCGCGAGCACCTCGACCTCGACCTCGGCCGTGACGCCCGCCCTGACCGCGGCCGCCGCGGCGACGTTGCCGAGGTGGGCGGGGCCTGCGGTACCGGCGAGCCTCCTCACCGCCCATGCGCGCACGTACGGGTGGTCGAGCACGGCGGCCAGCGCGGCGGGGTGCTCGTCGTCGATCGCCGTCAGCAGCCGCCACGCGGGGCCTGGCCCTGCCGCCTTCGTCAGCGCCAGCCTGCGCAGGCTGACCTGGCCCGCGGCCAGCGCCGCCACGGCCTCCGCGCTGCCGTGGCCCGCGGCCAGCTCGCCGAGCTGCCCCGACGTCAGCTCGTGCGTACGGCGCAGCCGCCCCCGCACATGCGTGATCAGCTTGAGCAGGTCGGCGCAGTACACGCTCGGGTTGGCGAAGCCGCCCTCCTTGTAGCGGTGGGGGTAGAGCCCACCGCCACAGCTGTCGACGACGGGGCACCTCACGCACGCCTCGGCGAGCCCGTCGATCCCGCGCTGCCGCGCCGCGATCCCCGGGTGCCGCGCCACCTCGTCGAGGGTGTGGCCGAACACGTCGAGCCCCGTCTCCGGCGCGCCGTCGTAGGCCGCCTTCAGCGAGTCGACCTGTTCGTAGGCGCCGTCGGTCTCGACGACCACCAGATCGCTCGGCTCCAGGCCGAGCGCCTCGGTCATGCTGGGACCGCCCCGCGACGTCGACTCGATCGAGTCGAACATCCGCACGGCCATCGGCCTTCCGTCCGCGACCCACCTGTCGAACACCGCGATGAGCCAGTCGCCCGCTCCGCTCTCGGGTGGTTCGTCCCAGGTGGCGTGCTTGAGCAGGAAGTCGACCCGTGGCGGCGCCTGCTCGACCAGCGCCTCGTAGACGGCGATCGGGTCGTTGGCCACGTCGACCGTGCACAGCAGCCCCGCGTAGAGGTGCGGGCGCCCTCGCAGCAGGGCCAGCTTGCCGAGCACCCTGTCGTGGCTGCCCCTGCCGTCGGCGTAGCGCCTGTGCCGGTCGTGGGCGGCCCGGTCGCCGTCGAGCGAGACCCCCACCTTGACGCCCTTCTCCTCGAACAGGTCGAGGAAGTCGTCGTCGAGCAGCAGCCCGTTGGTGTGGACACGCAGGTCGAGACGGCACGTGCCGGTCAGCGCCGCCGCGATCGCCTCGGCGACGGCCTGCAGCCTGTCATGCCCGGCCAGCAGGGGCTCACCGCCGTGGAGCACGACCGTGACCTGGTCGAGAGCGTGGGTCTTGACGTGCTCGGCGATGCGCAGCGCGCTCCAGGCGATCGTCTCCCGCGCCATCACCTTGGGCCGTCGTCGCCAGCTCTGGTCGGCGTGCTCGTACACGTAGCAGTGGTCGCAGGCCAGGTCGCACCTGCTGTGGACCTTGAGGACGAACTGGCGGAACGGCACCATCGCCGCCCTCCCGTCAGATGGAGGAGTTGAACGCCGCCACGGAGATCCTGGGGGTATCGGGGACGACGCGGCGCAGCGTGCTCGCCAGCTCGGTGTCGCACAGGTCTTTCTCACACAGACTGCTCAGCGGGACGTCACGCACATCCACGACGCCCGAGATCACCGCTGTGGCCTCTTTGTCCATGTCTGATCCATTTCAAAAACCCTGCAGGGATTCAAGGGGAGTCTAATCCTGGCGGCGCCCGTGGCTTCTGACCGCCCGGAGCAAAACTCTCCTCGAGTTTTCTCTCACCTTCGGATACGCACCGAACCCGCCGACCGCCTCATCCCTTTCCGCAGATCAGGAGAACAGCAGCTCGGAGACGTCGGTGAACCCCGGCACCGCCGTCTCCGCCTGCACGGCGGCCCTGAAGAAGATCAGCGCGCTCGGGTCGCCCTGCACCGCCATGCCGGTAGCATGTCATGTCATGATCGCGCGTTCCTGGTGGCCCGTCTCCTAGGCGGTCCGTGCGCGATGTCCGATGACCGCCCTCGCGAGGGGGTCATCGATGGGTTGGCCTCCTCGTCCGCTCGACTGGAGGCTCACATGACGACCTGGCCCGCTCTTCTCGGCACGCTTCTCGACGGTGGATCGCTGCGCGCAGAGGACACCGCGTGGGCGATGGGACAGATCATGGCCGGCGCGGCGACCGACGCGCAGATCGCCGGACTCGCCGTCGCGCTGCGCGCCAAGGGCGAGACCGTCGAGGAGGTGTCGGGGCTGGCCTCGGCGCTGCTCGACGGCGCCACCCCGCTGGACATCCCCTCCGACGCTGTCGATCTCGTCGGCACGGGCGGCGACCAGGCCCACACCGTGAACATCTCCACGATGGCGGCGATCGTGGCCGCGGCTGCGGGCGCGCGGGTCGTCAAGCACGGGGGAAGGGCGGCCACGTCGTCCTCGGGCGCCGCCGACGTGCTGGAGGCGCTCGGCGTCGTGATCGACCTGTCGCCTCGGGCGGCGGCCAGGGTGGCGGCCGAGGCGGGGATCACGTTCCTGTTCGCCCCGCACTATCATCCCGCGTTCCGGCTCACCACGGGTCCGAGGAAGGAGCTAGGGGTGCCGACGGTCTTCAACTTCCTCGGGCCGCTCGTCAACCCCGCCAGGCCCGCCGCCCAGGCGGTGGGGGTGTTCCATCCTCGGATGGCGCCAGTGATCGCGGGGGTGCTGGCGGCGCGGGGCTGCTCGTCGCTGGTGTTCAGGGGGGACGACGGGCTGGACGAGCTGACCACGACGGGGCCTTCCACCATCTGGGAGGTGAGGGACGGGGCGGTCACGTCGAGCCGGTTCGACCCGCTGTCACTGGGGATTCCCAGGGCGAGCGCCGACGATCTGCGGGGCGCGGACGCGGCGCACAACGCCAGGGTGGCGCGGGAGGTCCTGGAGGGGGCTCGGGGTCCGGTGCGCGACATCGTCTGCCTGAACGCCGCCGCGGCGCTGGCGGCGGCGAGCGGGGTGGGAGTGCCGGGGCTCGGGGCGGCGTACGAGCGGGCGTGCGCGGCGATCGACTCCGGGGGCGCCGCGATCGTGCTGGATCGCTGGGCGGCGGCCACCCGGCGCTGATTCCACGCATATTTCCAAGAAAAAGTCAAGGAACAGCAAGTGGATCATTACCTGTCGAGTTCTGGAACGAGCGAAAGAGACGATCTCGCAGGTCACCGGGAGCCCCAGAAATACGGATTTACAGCCGAAATGCGGTAGATCATCACCCGATTCAAGAGGATGTCAAGCGAGTTGCAGGCGAGATCGTGGACCTTGGTCACATGAACAGAGGCCCCTCCGCCGCGAGCGTCAGTGTCGTGGTTCCCGCACTGAACGAAGCCGACAACCTTCCACACGTCTTCGCGACTCTGCCCGCCTGGATCGACGAAGTGATCCTGGTCGACGGGAACTCCACCGACGACACGGTGGCGGTGGCCCAGAGGCTCCGCCCCGACCTGCGCGTGGTCACGCAGACCAGGCGCGGCAAGGGCAACGCCCTCACCGAGGGTTTCGCCGCCGCCAAGGGCGACATCATCGTCATGATCGACGCCGACGGCTCGACCGACGGTCATGAGATCGCCCTGTTCGTCAAGGCACTGATCGACGGCGCGGACTTCGCCAAGGGCTCGCGCTACGTCGAGGGCGGCGGATCGGACGACATCAGCCCGATCCGCTCCCTGGGCAACCGGGTGCTGACCTTCATCACCAACAGCCTGTACGGCACCAGCTACACCGACCTGTGCTACGGCTACAACGCCTTTTGGGCCCGGCACCTGGACGCGATGGCACTCGATTGCGACGGTTTCGAGATCGAGACGCTGATGAACGTCAGGGCCGCCAAGGCGGGCCTGGTCATCCGCGAGGTGCCCAGCCATGAGCGGTCCAGGATCCACGGGGAGAGCAACCTGCACGCCGTCCGCGACGGATGGCGCGTGCTCAAGACGATCTGGCGCGAGCGGGGAAAAGCCGTATCCGTCCTGAATGGTGACATGCTTGATCCATGCATTACGCAGTGATCGGAGCAGGGGCGGTCGGCGGAACCATCGGCGGTCGCCTTTTCCAGCACGGACACGACGTCACCTTGATCGCCAGAGGGCGACACTACGAGGCACTCCGCGAGCAGGGGCTGCGACTCGCCACCCCGGACTCCGACGAGCGGCTGAGCGTTCCCGTCGCCGACGGGCCGGTGGACGCGGACGTCCTGGTGGTGGCCACCAAGTCGCAGGACACCATCGCCGCGCTCGAGTCGTGGCCCACCGACCTGCCCGTGGTGTGCGCGCAGAACGGCGTGGCGAACGAGCGTATGGCGCTGCGGCGGTTCGAGCGGGTCTACGGCATGTGCGTCTACCTGCCCGCGCTGCACATGGAGCCGGGTGTGGTCGCCGCCTTCGGGTCACCGCTCTCCGGGCGGCTGCACATCGGACGTTATCCACAGGGTGTGGACGAACTGGCCGAGACGATGGCCGGCGACCTGTCCAAGAGCGCTTTCGACGCGCTGGCCGTACCCGATGTGATGCGCTGGAAGTACGGCAAGCTGCTCGGCAACCTCGGCAACGCGGTGGAGGCGCTCTGCGGCCGCGAGCCCGGCATCAACGAACTGTTCGAGCAGGCCAGGGCGGAGGGCCTCGCCGTCCTCGCGGCCGCCGGCATCGAACACGCGCAGAGTGAGCCGATCCAGCTCAGAACCATCGAGGGAGTCGAGCGCGGAGGCGGCTCCTCCTGGCAGAGCCTCGCGAGGGGCAGCGGCTCGATCGAGGCCGACTACCTCAACGGCGAGATCGCCCTGCTCGGCCGCATGCACGGCGTGGCCACACCGGTCAACGAGGTGCTCCAGCGCGAGGCGGGAAGGGCCGCCCGCGAGCGACGCGGGCCCGGCTCGATGACGGTCGGCGAGCTCAGCTCGTTGATCGCCGAGCGTTCCGCAGCCTGATCCCGCTGAACTCCATCGTGCTGGCCGTGATCTGGTTCCAGAACGGCCAGAGGTTGTCCAGCACGCGCAACTGGATCCCCGCCTCCTCGTGCAGCTCGATCAGGTCGGTGACGGGCTCGGGTGGGCCGAGCGGCTCCACGGGCACCTCGGCGACCACCGCGTGCGGCGGCTCACCGATCGGGACGAAGGCGGCGGCGGGCAGGCGGTAGGCGTACAACCGCACCTCCATCATCGGCCTGAGCCAGCCGTACTCGATGGCGTGCACGCGCTCGCCGCACCCCGCGCCCACGATGCGCTCGACGTCCCACGCCCGGGTCCTGGATCCCTTCCAGGCCATGACACGAGGGCAGTGGCGCGGGAACCAGTAGTCGGGGCAGCGGTCCGCGCCCACCGCCCACACGTACGGCGTGCTCTGACGCGACGTCTTCGCGACATGGGGCACGAACCTCTTGATCGTCGGATCTTCGGAGAAGTGAAGCACCTGGCCCACGTCTGGTCGCATGACTCCATCATTCAGGGGCAGAGGGGTGCCCGTCCCTGAAGAGAGGTGAGCTCAGTGATCGTGTTGGGTCTGATCCTGGTCCTGATCGCAGCCGCGGCCATCTATCTGGTCGCGATGGAACCCGATACCACCTACACCGTTTTCGGCTACACCTTCGAACCGTCCCACCTGGAGATGTTCCTCGTGGGCGCGGCGACGGCCGGAGTCCTGCTCCTCGGCCTCTCGATGATCGGCTCGGGTTCGCGCCGGTCCGTCCTGCACCGCCGCAGGCTGCGGGAGGCGCGGGTCCAGACGAACGACCGGGTCGCCAAGCTCGAGGACGAGAAGCGGGCGCTGGAGCGGAAGCTGCACGACAACGACGACGTCGCCGCCACCGAGACGCGTACGGTCCCCCGCCAGGCGCCGCACCCCGATGATCACCTGGTGGCGGGTCCCCGCTCGGACGAGCGCTGAACCAGCTTGCCCTCGCGCCACAGCGCGAGACCGGTGACCAGGGCGCCGAGCCCCTCCCACAGCCCCACCCCGAAGAACTCGGCGGGTGCGGCGCCCGTCACCACCAGGGTGGTGAACACCGCGAACGTCACCATCCTGAACGGCACGGTCCACCGGAAGAACGGTGTCCAGTCGGAGGCCGCGGCCAGCATGTAGTAGACGCCCATGTTGACCGCGGCCATCGACGAGGCGGCCATGTAGACCTTCGTGTAGTCGCCTGGCCCGCGCGTCTCGAGCACCTGGAACCCCAACAGTCCGAGCAGATCGTCCGGCCTGATCAACCCGAAAAGCCCCAGGGCGAAGGCCAGGAGACCGAAGACGGCGATCGTCCATCCAGACATTGATCGGGGCAAGCGCACGGGAAACCTCCCAAAAGGGGTGTGATCTGCGAGACGATCTCACCATGAAAAGGCGCTTCACCCGCCCCGGTCGCCCCATCGCGCTCAAACTGCTCGTCCTGCTGTCGGTCCCGCTGATCTCCCTGGTCGGGCTGTGGGCGTTCGCGGCCGCGCTGACCGGCGGGGACGGAATGCGCCTCCTGGAGATCAACAACCTGGTGACCAACCTGGCCAATCCCTCGGAGCAGATCAACATCCAGCTCCAGCACGAACGGCTGGCCTCGGCCGAGTTCCTCTCGTCCTCCGCGCCGTACAAGGAGCTCATCAACCAGCGCAGCAGGACCGACACCGCCGTGGCGACCTTCCGCCGGCGCGCGAGCCTGCAGGAGAACGTCTCGCCGGAGATGGCCCTCCAGCTCAAGGCGCTGAACAGCGAGCTGGACAGGATCCCCGAGCTCCGCAGAGGCGTCGACGCGCGCACGATCGACACGATCCAGGTGATCACCACCTACAGCGACATCGTGGACGCCTCCTTCCGCATGTACGACCAGATGATCCTGGTGCCCGACATGGCCCTCTACCGGCTGGCCAGGTCGGTCACCATGCTCGGCGAGGCCAAGGAGCTCCTGTCCAGGGAGCGGGCGATGATCGTGCACGTGCTCAAGGCCGGCAGGGTACGCCCCGCGGACCGGGCCCAGTTCACCGAGATGTCGGCCACGCGCCGCCTCCTCTACGCGCAGGCGCTCACCCACCTCGACCCCGACGTCTCCGGCGCCTACCACCAGCTCACCGACTCCGCCGTCTACCGCGACTTCGTCGCGATCGAGGACGCCATCCGCGGCCAGGCCACCGCCAACGGACTGCCCGCCACCGCCAGCACGTGGCTGTCGCGCGGCGACGCCCTGGCCGCGGCCGTCGAGCGCAACCAGTCCGAAGCAGTCCAGGGACTGGTCGACCGGGTCAACCCGACCGCCACGAACATCCTGATCAAGATCGGCATCGCCGGCGGCGTCGGCCTGCTCGCCGTCGTCACCTCCATCGTGCTCTCCCTGCGCTTCCGCGGCAGGCTGGTGCGCGAGCTCGCGGGCCTGCGCGACGCGGCGGCCCACTTCGCCGAGGTACGGCTGGCGGGCGTCGTCGAGCATCTGCGCAAGGGCGGGGCCAGGCCCGAGGTCGAACCGCTCGACACCGGCGCGCAGACCACCGAGGTGCGCGACATCCTCCACGCGTTCAACTCCGTCCAGTCCACGGCCGTCGAGGCGGCCGTCGACCAGGCCGAGCTGCGTGACGGCGTGCGCAAGGTCTTCGTCAGCCTGGCCAGGCGCAACCAGTCCCTGCTGCACCGCCAGCTGCTCCAGCTCGACAGCATGGAACGGCGAACGGAGAACCCGGCCACCCTCGACGACCTGTTCAAGCTCGACCACCTCACCACCCGCATGCGCAGGCACGCCGAGAGCCTCATCATCCTCTCGGACCAGACGCCAGGCCGCGGCTGGCGCAACCCCGTGCCCGTCATGGACGTGATCAGGGCGGCCGTCGCCGAGGTCGAGGAGTACGCCAGGGTGGAGGTGGCGCAGCCGCCCAGCGTGGCGGTGGCGGGCTCGGTCGTGACCGACGTCGTGCACCTGCTGGCCGAGCTGGTCGAGAACGCCACCCTGTTCTCACCGCCGCAGACCAGAGTGGACGTGCGCGCGCACAGCGTGTCCGACGGGCTGCAGATCGACATCGAGGACCGGGGGCTCGGGCTGCCCGAGGCCGAGCTGAGCCAGCTCAACGCCAGGCTGGCCGAGCCGCCCGAGTTCGACCTGGCCGAGAGCGAGAGGCTGGGGCTGTTCGTGGTGGCCAGGCTTGCGGCCAGGCGCGGGATCACGGTGCGGCTGCGGCCCTCGCCGTACGGAGGGATCACGGCGGCGGTGACGCTGCCCGCGGCCCTGCTGTCCGATCAGGCCGCGCTGACGGGAGGAAGGTAGCGGCTCCAGCCGCTGGCCCTGGCGGCGGCCGCGGCGGGCACCCGGTCGCCCGCCCAGGGTGGCAGCAGCTTCCTGGCCTCCTCCTCGGTGAAGAAGCCGTAGTCGTCGAGCTCCTCCGCCTGCAGGGAGACGGCGGTGTCGGCGGGAATAGTGCCGCAGTCGAAGAGGAAGTGGACCAGCGGGTGGGGCCGCTCGCCGAACGCTCCCACCCACTGCACGACGAGCAGGTCGCCGACGGGCAGCGTGATGCCGAGTTCCTCGACGACCTCGCGGGCGCAGGCCTGCGCGGGGTCCTCGCCCTCGTCGACGTGGCCGCCCGCGAAACCCCAGTGGTCGCGGTAGTTCGGCTTGACCAGCAGCGCCCTGCCCTGCGGGTCGGTGATGTAGGCGCCCGCGCCGGCGAGCACCTTGTTCAGCGACGCCCAGAACTCCGTGTCCACGCTCACGCTGATCAACCTACAACCCCTGCGGGGAGAGGGGCGCCGATCCAGGCTGGTGGCGCCTCCTGCGGCAAGGTGACACCCGGTGATGGGAAGATCCTACAAAAAAGATAGGATTTGTCCCCATGACAAGACGCGCGTTCATCTTCTGGTTGACGGGCGTCCTGGCCTACTTCGTCGCGGTCTTCCACCGCCAGTCCCTCGGCGTCGCCAGCCTCGAGGCCGCCGCCCGCCTCGACCTCGGCGCGTCGGGCCTGGCGACCCTCGCGATGCTCCAGCTCCTCGTCTACGCCGCCATGCAGATCCCCGTAGGCGTGCTGGTCGACAGGCTCGGCTCCAAGCGCATGCTGCTCATCGGGGCACTCGTCATGTCGTGCGGCCAGGTCGTCTTCGCCTTCGCCGACGACCTGCTGCTCGGACTGGTCGCGAGGACGCTCGTCGGCGCCGGCGACGCGATGACGTTCATCAGCGTGATCAGGCTGGTCAACCTCTCCTTCCCGGCCCGCCGCAACCCGGTCGTGGTCCAGCTCACCGGCCTCATCGGCCAGTTCGGCGCGATCGCGTCCACTGTGCCGATCATCGGCTCCCTCCACACGTACGGCTGGACGCCGACCTTCCTCGGCGCCGCGGGGCTCGGCGTGCTGGCCACCGTCCTCGTCGCCGCCGTCCTGCGCGACGGGCGCCCCTCCGAGGGCCGGCCCGAGCCGGGACTGAAGGCCGCCTGGATGCAGCCAGGCACCAGGCTCGGCATGTGGACCCACGCCGCCACCCAGTGCTCGGCGGCGGCGTTCCTGCTGTTGTGGGGCTACCCGTACTTGGTGCAGGGCCAGGGCCTCGCCCCCGCCACCGCGGGCGTGCTGCTCTCGACGCTTACCGGCGTCGGCATGCTGTGCGGGCCCGTCCTCGGCTACCTGGCGGGTCGGTTCCCGCTGCGCAGGTCATGGATGGTCCTGACCGTGACGGGCTCCACCGCGACCGCCTGGACGGCGGTGCTGCTGTGGCCGGGCGGCAGGGCGCCGCTCTGGCTGCTGGTGGTGCTGGTCGTCGTGCTCGCCACGAACGGACCCGGCTCGATGATCGGCTTCGACTACGCCAGGACGTTCAACCCCGCGGGCCGTATCGGCGCGGCCACCGGCATCGTGAACGGCGGCGGATTCCTCGCCTCGATGTCGGTGATCGCGCTGGTGGGAGTCACGATGGACCTGACCGGCGACTACCACTGGGCGATGGCCGTGCAGTACCCGGTCTGGCTGCTCGGCGTGGTGCAGGTGCTGAGGTACCGGGCCAAGGCCCGAAGGCTCCTAGCCCAGCTCGACGAAGGGCTCGGGGAAGTGAGAGGTGCCGAGCAGGCGGCCCTCCGCCCGCAGCCTGCCGACTAGGTCCAGCCGCGTCTTGGCGGCCAGGTCGGCGTCACCGTCGTAGACGTAGCGGATCGTCGGGTCGGCCAGCTGCACGGGGTGGTGCAGGACGTCGCCGATCATGGTGAAGTCGCCCACTTCGACGGACTGGTGTCCCGGCGTGTGGCCCGGTGTCAGCCGTACGACGACGCCGGGGGCGACCTCCGCGTCGCCGTCGACCACGTCCAGCAACTCCCTGACGGGGTCGAGGACGGAAGTCGCCTCGATCTCGGCCCGCTGGACGACGTGGCGCGCGTTGGCGAACACCGGCTGGCCGTCGGCGATCGTGCCGCCGAAGTGGTCGCTGTGCAGGTGGGTGATGATCACGGTGTCGACGTCGCCGGGCGCGAGCCCCGTGGCGGCCAGCTCGCTCAGGAGCGCGCCGGGGGCGGGGGCCCAGGTGGAGGTGGGCCCGATGCCGGTGTCGACCAGGGTCACGTGACCCTGGCGGTCCCGCAGGAGGAAGCAGTGGAAGTGGAGGATCCACTCGCCCTCGTCGGCCTCCGCCCCGAGAAAGGTCTCGAGGAACGGCAGGCGGAGCGAGGGGCCCATCGGACCGATGGCATCACACAGTGGGGTGATCTCGACATCGGCCACGATTCTTGACTTATGCGGCATCCGACAAAACTAGCTGGGGAACGTACTCGTTCTCCAGGTCGGCGGCGAACACGGCGCGACGGCAGTGCGCGCAGCGGTACATGATGGGGCCCTCGTCGAGGGTCGTGTGGCACGTAGGGCACAGGGTCTTCTGCATGACATCCCCCTTGAAGTTCGTGACTCCATGAGAGCCTCCGACGATTGCAGAAGCCCTGCAGGCCGCTTGACAGATTGTGCTCCCGGAGATGGAGACCGCGTGGGGAAAGCGGAATAGAAATCTTGCGGTTCGCGTTTCACGTGGTATCTTGCGAATCAGCGTTGAGCGTCTACGGCTCCGCTGACTTCCATGAAGGGCCCGTGCTGAGGGCCCGCACCTCTTTTTCTTCACTCACCGCCTGTTCCCCAGGCGTGCCCTCGAGGAGGGTTCATCATGTCTGTCCAGACCATCCCCCACCCCCGCACGACCGCACCCGCCCGGCAGGTCACCGGCCTGCTGGAGGTGCGCGACAAGAGCGCGTTCCTGCGCCCCTCCGGCTACCGGCACAGCCCCGACGACGTACGGCTGCCGCTGGACCGGGTCAAGCAGCTCGGCCTGCGAAGCGGCGACCACGTCACCGCCACCGTCGCAGGCGCCAAGCTGGTCTCCGTCGAGCAGGTGAACGGCCGCGCCAACTGGCGCGACCGGCCCCACTTCGCCGACCTGACCCCCATCCACCCCCGCGAGCGCCTGTCCATCGAGACGGAGTCGCTGACCACCAGGGTCGTCGACCTGGTCGCGCCCATCGGCAAGGGACAGCGCGGCCTGATCGTCGCCCCACCCAAGGCGGGCAAGACCATGGTCCTGCAGGCGCTGGCCGCCGCCATCTCACGCAACCACCCCGACGTGCACCTCATGGTCGTCCTGGTCGGCGAGCGTCCCGAAGAGGTCACCGAGATGCGCCAGACCATCGCGGGCGAGGTCGCCGCCTCCACCTTCGACCGGCCCGACAAGGAGCACGCCGCGGTCGCCGAGCTGGCGCTCGAACGCGCCAAACGCCTCGTCGAGCAGGGACACGACGTCGTCCTGCTGCTCGACTCGCTCACCAGGCTCGGCCGCGCCTACAACAACCTCGCGCCCGCCGGCGGGCGCATCCTGTCGGGCGGCATCGACGCCGGAGCCATCTACCCGCCCAAGCGCTTCTTCGGCGCCGCCCGCAACGTCCAGGACGGCGGTTCGCTCACCATCCTCGCCACCGCGCTCGTCGAGACGGGCTCCCGCATGGACGACTCGTTCTTCGAGGAGTTCAAGGGGACGGGGAACATGGAGCTGCGTCTCAGCCGCTCCCTGGCAGAGCGCCGGCTGTTCCCCGCCGTCGACCTCGACGCGTCCAGCACCCGTCGTGAGGAGATCCTCCTCCACCCCGACGAGCAGCAGGTCGTGTGGCGGCTGCGCCGCATGCTCGGCGGGCTCGACAAGCAGCAGGGCATGGAGCTGCTGGTCGGCAGGCTCCGCGAGACCCCGTCCAACGCCGCCTTCCTCACTCTCGCCGAGACGGCGTGACCGGTCCGGCACTCCGGTTCCCCACCCCCTTCCTCAGGTTCCCCACCTTCTTCCGCAAAGGCCGCCAGGCCTCCTCGAAGGTCTCCAAGCTTCCCCGAAGGCCTCCAGGTTTCCCCGAAGGCCTCCAGGCTTCCCCGAAGGTCTCCGGCGAGCGACGCGTGCCGTACCGGGCGCAGCGGAGCGCCATGATGGGGGGATGTTGGCTGACATCGTCGAACACCTCCGCTGCCCGGTCTGCCTCGACGGGCTGAGGCTCGAAGCGGGGGGCGTGCGCTGCGGGCAGGGGCACGTGTTCGACGTGGCCCGGCAGGGTTACGTGAGCCTGCTGACCGGGTCGCAGGCGCCGGGGACCGCTGACAGCCCCGCGATGGTGGCGGCCAGGGCGGACTTCCTGGCGGCGGGACACTACGCGCCGCTGGCCGGCGCGCTCGCCGAGACGGCCGGCGCCGTGATCCCCGCGAGCGCGGAGAGCCCCGTCGTGGCGGACGCGGGGGCGGGGACGGGGTACTACGTGAGCGCGGTGCTCGACGCGGTACCGGGCGCCACCGGCATGGCGTTCGACATCTCCAAGCACGCTGTGAAGCGCGCGGCGAAGGCGCACGAGCGCGTGGGAGCGTTCGTGGCGGACGTGTGGAAACCGCTGCCGGTCAAGGACGGCGTCGCCGACGTGGTGATGAACGTGTTCGCGCCGCGCAACGGCGCCGAGTTCGCCAGAATCATGCGACCGGGCGGCAACCTCATCGTGGTCACTCCGGCAGGCGACCATCTGAGCCCGCTGGTGCGAGAGTTGGGCCTGCTGTCGGTGGACGAGGCGAAGGAGCACCGGGTCGCGGAGAGTCTGAGAGGCTTCACGGAGACGGACAGGCGGGAGGTGAGGTTCGAGATGGCGCTGTCGCGGGACGATGTGGCCTTGGTGGTGGGTATGGGGCCGAGCGCGTGGCACAAGGACCAGAGCCACCTCACCGACCAAATCCGGAAATTTCCGGAATGGACTCCAGCAATTGCCAGTTTTCGCCTGTCTATCTTCCGAGCGGCCCCCCAATCAAGGTCCATTCCTTGACGGGCATCCGGTACTGATGTTACTGATGGGGCATTTAGTCCGAAATTCCCTCACATTCCTCAGGTATTTCATCGACCCAGACGCAATACTGGACGGCAACTGAGGAGGGGGAGGCGGCGGATGAAGGCGGAGGAACGCTGGCAGGCCAGGTTCCGGGCGCCCAGCATGACACTGCCCGTCTGGGCGCGCCAGGCCCCGAACCGCTCCCTGTACCGCTCGAACGCCTCGGGCGTATGGGAGATCTACGCGTGGGACCGCACGACCGGCCTCACCCGCCAGGTCACCAATCAGGCGCAGGGCACCGACCATGCCGCCCTCGACCCCACCGGACACTGGATCTACTGGTTCGCCACCACCGAGGGCGACGCCGTCGGCGTCTGGATGCGCCAGCGCTTCGCCGGCGGTACCGACGAGGAGGTCGCTCCCGACCTGCCGCCCAGCGAGCCGGGCGGCATCGCGCTGTCCGCCACCGGCCTCGCCGTCGTCAGCCTCGCCCGCGCCGGCACGTTCACCACCCATCTCGTACGGCCCGGCGAATCCAGCCGCCTGCTCTACGAGCATTCCGAGGCCGCATGGGTCACCGACATGTCGCTCGACGGCGAGTTCGTCGCCATCAACCACAGCGAGCACGGCGACTTCCGGCACCCCGCGCTCCGCGTGCTCAAGCAGTGCGGCGAGAGCGTCGGCGAACTGCACGACGGCCCAGGCAAGGGCGTGATCGGCCTGCGCTTCGGACCCATCCCTGGCGACCGCCGCCTGCTCACCCTGCACGAACGCCGCCAGCGCCACGAGCCACTGGTCTGGGACCCGCAGACCGGCGAGCAGCGCGAGATCTGGCTCAAGGACGCGGGCGAGCTGACCGCCGAATGGTACGACGACGGCAGAGCCCTGCTGATCATCAGGGAGAACCGCGCCCGCACCTTCCTCCATCGCTACGACCTCGGCGGCGGTGGCCTCACGCTGATCGACACGCCCCACGGCGTCATCGAGGAGGCCAGGCCCCGCCCTGGCGGCCACGTGGAGTACTCGTGGTCGAGCGCGTCGCGCCCGCCGGTCATCAGGTCGAGCAGCGGCCATGTCGTGATGAACGCGATCGGCCCCGCCGCCCCGACGAGCGTCCCCGTGGAGGACATCGACGTCCCCGGCCCGGGCGGGCGCATCCACGCCCTGGTCTCCAGGCCGGAGACGGGCTCGGCACCGTTCCCCGCCGTCTTCCTCCTGCACAGCGGCCCTCACCTGCACGACTCCGACGCCTTCTCCCCCGAGGTCGCCGCGTGGGTCGACGCCGGCTTCGCGGTCGTGCGCGTCAACTACCGCGGCTCGACGGGGTACGGCTCGGCCTGGCGCGACGCGCTGCACGGCGAGGTCGGCCATCTCGAGCTGGCCGACGTGGCGGCGGTCAGGGAATGGGTGGTGGCCCAGGGTGTCGTCGACCAGGACAGGACGGTGCTGGCGGGCACCTCGTGGGGCGGCTACCTCACGCTGCTCGGTCTCGGCGTCCAGCCCAAGCTGTGGGCGGCCGGCATCGCCGCGGCTCCCATCGCCTGCCACGTCACCGCCTACGAGGACCACGTGGAGGGCCTGCGCGCCCACCAGCGCTCCCTGCTCGGCGGCTCTCCGGACGAGCAGCCCGACCGTTATCGCGACAGCTCGCCGATCACCTACGTCGAGCAGGTCGAGCGGCCGCTGCTCATCCTCGCGGGGGTCAACGACTCCCGCTCACCGCTGCGGCAGCTCGAGTCGTACGTGAGCCGCCTGGCCGAGCTGGGCCACGAGCACGAGGTCCGCTACTACGACGCGGGCCGCGGCGCCCTGGTCGTCGCCGAACGCATCGATCAGATGTCGATCATGCTGAATTTCATGCGTAAGCATGGGATCACGACTGACATAGCGTAATAGGTTGGCCGAACTCCCGGCTTGAATGTCAGCCTCGGCCACTGTCACCATCGCGCCACTCCCCAGCCGAAGGGCGCGAATCTGTGAGCACCACTACCGAAACCGCCGGCGTCAGCCGCCTGAAGAAGGACGCCGTCGGGCTTGTCGGCGTCATCTTCATGGCCGTGGCGACCGCGGCACCCATCACCGCCATGACCGGCAACGTCCCCATCGTCGTCGGGTTCGGCAACGGCCTGGGCGTCCCCGCCGGCTACCTGTTCGCCACCGCCGTCCTCACGATCTTCTCGGTGGGCTACACGGCGATGTCGAAGCACATCACGGCGGCCGGAGCCTTCTACGGCTACATCTCGCACGGACTCGGCCAGATCGTCGGCATGGTCTCCGGGCTGCTCGCCACCATGGCCTACGTCGTCTTCGAGGCCTCCATCATCGGCTTCTTCGCCTACTCGGCCAACGACACGTTCAAGTCGCTGGCGGGGGTGGACATCCACTGGCTGTGGTTCGCCTTCCTCGGCCTGGCGCTGAACCTGATCCTCACCTACTTCGACATCAACCTGACGGCCAAGGTCCTTGGCGTCTTCCTCATCACCGAGATCTTCATGCTCGGCCTGGTCGCGGTCGCCACGCTCCTCAACGGCGGCGGGCCCAACGGCCTCATGGCCTCCACGCTCAACCCCGCCAACGCCTTCCAGACCACCGGCCTGCAGGCGGGCGCGGTCGGCCTGGGCCTGTTCATGTGCTTCTGGTCGTGGGTCGGCTTCGAGTCGACCGCGATGTACGGCGAGGAGTCCCGCGAGCCCAAGAAGATCATCCCGATCGCGACGCTCGTCTCGGTGGTCGGCATCGGCCTGTTCTACACGTTCGTCTCCTGGATGACGGTCGCGGCCAACGGCGTGAAGGCGCCGGAGATCGCCGCCAAGGAGTTCGCCGGGATCTTCTTCAACCCCACCGAGCAGCTGCTCGGCTCCTGGGCCGTCGGCCTGTTCAAGATCCTCATCCTGACCGGGTCGTTCGCCTGCTCGATGGCCTTCCACAACTGCGCCGCGCGCTACCTCTACGCGCTCGGCAGGGAGAACCTGATCCCCGGCACGGGCCGCACCCTCGGCGCGACCCACCCGACGCACGGATCGCCGCACATCGCGGGGTTCGTGCAGAGCGCCATCTCGGTGGTGCTGGTCCTGGCCTTCTTCTTCGCGGGAATGGACCCGTACATCCACATCTACACGCTGCTGGCCGTCCTGGGCACGCTGGCGATCCTCATCGTGCAGACGCTGTGCTCGTTCTCGGTGATCGGCTACTTCCACGTCAGGAAGAAGCACCCCGAGACGGCCGGCGTGTGGCGGACACTGATCGCCCCGCTGGTGGGCGGGCTCGCCATGGCGTACGTGGTGCTGTTGCTGTTCCAGAACCAGGAGGCGGCCGCGGGCGACGCGTCCAAGAGCGCGTTCTTCACCGCGATCCCGTGGATCGTGCTGGGCCTGGCCGTGCTCGGGGCCGCGACCGCCCTCTACCTGAAGGCGCGCAACCCCGAGAAGTACGAGGTCATCGGCAGGATCGTGCTGGAGGACACGGTCGAGCGCGACTAGCGGGCGCGCAGGACGAGGATCGCCAGGTCGTCCGCGCTCGGTTCGGGCGCGAAGTCGGCCGCTCCTCTGCGGATGCGCTCGGCGACGGCCCTGGCCGACAGGCCCGCGCACTCGGCCAGCAGCTTGGCCAGGCCGCCGTCGTCGTCGAGCAGCCGCCCGCCGCTGCGCCGCTCGGTGACGCCGTCGGTCACCGCCAGCAGCACGTCGCCGTGGTCGAGGTGGATGGTGTCCGCCTCGAACACCACCTCGGGGAAGACGCCGAGCAGCGACTGCGGGGTGGTGACGGGCTCGACGACGCCGCTCGGCTTGAGCCGCAGCGCCTCGGGGTGCCCGGCGGAGACCAGCCGCACTTCCAGTCCGCCGCTCTCGAGGGGGGTGATGTCGCCGTGGAGCAGCGTCAGGAACCTGGCGCGCTCGCCCTCCTCGAGGATGGCCTGGTTGAGCCGGCCGAGGACGGCGGCCACGCCGTACCCCTCCCTGGCGAGCAGGCGCAGGGTGTGGCGGGCCAGGCCCGTGACCGCGGCGGCCTCGGGGCCCGTGCCGCAGACGTCGCCGATCGCGAACCGCCACGACTCGTCGCCGGCCTTGAACAGGTCGTAGAAGTCGCCGCCGACCTCGTTGGCCTCACCCGCAGGCTCGTAGACGACGCCGTAGTCGAGCCCCGGCACCTCCGGCTCGTTCGGCGGCAGCAGGCTGCGCTGCAAGGCCCTGTTGGCGGCGGCCTGCTGGGCGTACAGGCGGGCGTTGTCCATGGCGAGCGCGGCGCGCCGCGCGATGTCCTCGGAGAACTGGATGCTCTCGTCGGTGAACCGGTCGGGGCGGCCCAGGCACATCGCGCCCAGCGAGCGCCCGCGCGCGATCAGCGGTACCGCCAGCACCTGGGAGTCGGCCAGTTGCAGGCTCGCCGCGGTGCTGTCGGGCACGTTGAGCTCCGTCAGCTGCTCGCGCAGCCCGTCGATGCGCGCCTCGTCGGCGTGCCACAGGTAGGCCAGTCTGCGCGGCCCCGACCCCGTGTCGGAGGTGTAGACGGCGCACCACGCCGACAGCCTCGGCACGACGATCTGCGCGATGATCGCCGGCACCATGTCGGGGTCGAGCGTGCCCGCCAGCAGGTCGCTGGCGTCGGCGAGGAAGCCGAGCCAGTGCGGGCCCCTGGAGGTCTCCTCCGCCCATTCGGCTGCCACCCGGTCCGCCGAGCCAGGTAGCGTGAGCCTTGCCCAATGGACACGGGAATCGCCCGCGAAGGTGATCCCCCATTCCTCGACATCCACGGAGGGGCCCTTCGGGTCCCCGTTGGGAGCGGTCCGCTGCCTGAACTCCACCTGTACGGCGTCGCCGTAGTGCTTCCAGACGATCTCGAACGGAGCCTCGGCGACCTGCGCGGCCAGCTCTTCCGCGAGCTGTTCCGCCGCAGGCAGCACCGTTGAGGCGGCCCACGCGGTCATCACCTCACGGGTGAACCTTCTCGCGGAGGGGACGGCGGTCTCGCCTGGCGCGAACGTGGCCGCCAGCACCGCGCGGGAAGAAGCTGTCATCGTTCCGTGCCTACCACACTTCCCATTGACTTGGGGTAAATCCAAGGACAGGACTACGAGCTACTCATCGTGACAGACTTGCATCACTCACGGCGGCACCCCGGGAGTGGAGGAGACCCTATGACGACGGCCAAGACCGCGCCTGCTGCGGAAGAGAGGACGTACTCAGAGTCCGACCTCGTCCCCGTTCTCGAGACACTTTTCGCATGGCGCGACGGCGACTTCCGGCGCCGGGTTCCCTACGCACCGCC
Organism: Nonomuraea mangrovi; assembly: GCF_042681425.1. NCBI lineage: Bacteria > Bacillati > Actinomycetota > Actinomycetes > Streptosporangiales > Streptosporangiaceae > Nonomuraea > Nonomuraea mangrovi. The sequence continues at coordinate 35,867 of NZ_JBHUFV010000063.1, forward strand.
GGGGATACTGAGCGAGATCAGGCTGTTGCTGAACGAAGTGGCCGACCGCAGGGAGCACCTCAGCAACGAGCTGTCGCGGGTGCGCAAGGAAGTGGTCAAGGAGGGGCGCTTCGGCGAGCGCCTGACGCCCGGCCCGGGTGTGGGGTCGTGGGCGGAGAGCGTCGAGTCCGTCAACGCCCTCATCGACGCGCTGGTCAGCCCCGTGACGGGTGCGGCCGACGTCATCGACGCCGTCGCCAAGGGTGATCTGACCCGCAGGATCGATCTCGACCGCTCGGCCAGGGGCGAGGTCAGGCGGCTCGGCAAGGCCATCAACGGCATGGTCGAGCAGCTCTCGCTGTTCAACAGTGAAGTGACGAGGGTCGCCCGTGAGGCGGGCACCGAGGGCAGGCTGGGCGGCGCCGCCAACGTCAAGGGCATGTCGGGCAGCTGGCGCGACCTGACCGAGGCCGTCAACACCATGTCCTCTCGCGTCTCCGCGCAGGTGCGTGACATCGCCGAGGTGACGACCGCCGTGGCGAAGGGCGACCTGAGCCGCAAGGTGACGGTCGACGCGGTCGGCGAGATGTTCGAGCTGAAGAACACC
>NZ_JBHUFV010000064.1:0-15379 GCF_042681425.1 Nonomuraea mangrovi
GGAGCCCATCGCGCAGGCGAACCCTCTCAAGGCTCATGATCTCAACCTCGTACAGGCCCTAGCAGACGCGCGTGGTGTTCTCGAAGCGCGATGGCCAGGTACGGGCCGTTCTCGAAGCGGTCGGGGTGAGCTACGGCGACGCCTCTCGCCCGGCCAAGAAGGGCGCCTCAGCAGAAAGCCGCCAAGCCCGCGAGCGCGACGTCGCCGACGTCGACCTGCGCGCCGACTGGCACCGCCAGATCGACAACGCCGCCGCCGAGGGCGGCTTCGGCCAGGTGCTGGCCGAGCAGTGCCGTCACGGCCGTGCCGTCTTACCCGAGCGGCCCAGCGCGGCGGAGATCGCCGCCTGGATCTGGCGGGACGAGTACGGCCTGATCGCGCACGCCAAGGTCGTCACCCGCGCCGACGTGCTCGCGGCCGTCATCGACGCCTGCCCCGACGGGATCGAGGACCTGGCCGAGGCCGAGGCGCTCACCGACGAGGCCCTGCAGTACGGCCCCGCCGTACGACTGCCCGCCTCAGGGGCCAGCCATCTGTCCAACAGCGACCGCTACACCTCCGAGGACATCCTGCAGGCCGAGCGGACCCTGCTGCAGATCACGCGCGAGCGCTACGACCAGCAGGTCGCCGTCGTCGATCCCGACGTCGCCCGGCTGGCCATCGACACCTACGAGGTCAGCCACGACCTGACCTTCAGCGCCGAGCAGCGGCGGGTGCTGGAGCGGCTGCTGAGCGCCGGGCACGGCGTCGACGCCGTCATCGGCGTGGCCGGATCGGGCAAGACCACGATGATGGCGGCCGCCCGCACCGCGTGGGAAGGGCAGGGCATGGTCGTCGCGGGTGCCGCCACCGCCGCGGTGGCCGCCGCCAACCTGCAGGCCGAGGCCGGCATTCCGTCGTCGACCATCGCCACCTGGCTGCTGCGCATCGAGGGTGGCCGCGGCCTTTCCGGGGTCGACGTGCTGGTGGTGGATGAGGCCTCCATGGTCGACGACCGGCAGATGGCAGCCCTGCTGGCCGAGTCGGCGCGGACCGGCACCAAGATCGTGCCGATCGGCGACCCGCTGCAGCTGCGCGCCGCCGGAGTCGGCGGCGGCTTCGCCGCCATCCACCGGCAGGTCGCCGGACCAGAACCGCCGTCAGCGTGACCCGCTGGAACGCAAGGCGCTGGAGATCCGGCGCGCCGGCGGCGAGAGCGAGCGGCCGCAGGACCGGGAGTTGCAGCGGCAGGCGCTACGCCTGTGGGGTCAGGGCGAGCGTGTCCGAGCCGGGCAGGGCGCCGAGGACACCATGGCCCAGCTGCTGGCCGACTGGCTGAGCGCGCGCGAGCCGTACCGCGCCGCAGGCACGCCCGAGGCTGTCCACGACGAGCTCGCCCAGGTCCTGGTGCTGGCCGGGACGAACGCGGCCGTCGACCGGCTCAACGCCGTGGCGCGTCAGCTGCGCCGCGAGCGCGGCGAGCTGGAGGGTCCCGACCGGCACTACCGGCTGCCGGGCGGGCGCACGATCGCGCTGGCGGTCGGCGACCATGTCCGGGTCCGGAAGAACGACTACCGCGCCCGCCGCGGCGACGGCTCCGTCAACGTGCTCAACGGCTACCGCGGGCACATCACCGCGATCGGCGGGTAGAGGTCGAGTGGCGGCAGGTCAGGCCCGACGGGCCGACCGTCGTGCGGGAGTGGATCACCCCCGACTACATCGCCGGCGGCGGACCGTCGCACGGCACGGCGATGACCATGGCGGCCGCCGAGGGCCTGACCGCCGACCACGCTCTGATCTACGGGATGGGCTTGGACCCGCGCACCCTGCATGCGGCGATGACCCGTGACCGGGAGACCGCCCGCCTGTACCTGCCGCGCGAGCTGCTGGAGACCGACGCCGACCGCGCCCGTCACGGCCGGGTCCGCGGCGAGGCCGACGCGCTGCAGCGTGCCCTGGCCGCCTACGCCGCCACCCTGGACAGCGACCGCGTCGACCGGCTGCTCACCCCGGAGCCGGAGCCGATCGCGCAGGAGGACCAGGACGCCCGCCCACCGGACCCTGCCGCGATCGAACGCGCCGCCGACGGCCGGCGAGAAGATCGCCGCCGCGCCGGGCGCCGGCATGCCGAGCGCGGGCGCGGCGGCCGCGAGAGGGAGAGCCGAGAGGCAGCCGCAGCCTCGCTGGACGAGGCCCGCGCCGCCATCCAACTGGCCAGCGCCCGCCTGTCCCTGTCCCGTAGCGCCTACGGCGTCGGCCTGCTCACCGACAAGCTGCTCACCGAGCGGATCAACGCTCTGACCGAGCACCACGCGCAACACGATCGTGCTCACCTCCGAGCGCTCGGCCGTCCCCGGCGTCACCAACACCGGTGTTGGCGAAGGCCAGCGAGTCGAGGACCTCCTATAACCGCCCCCATCGCGCCTGGGAGGATTCGAAGCGGGCAACGCCCTCAGAGCCTGCTGACGAAGGGCTTCGGCGTCCGGTCCAGGTTCTCTTCTAGATCATGCGTGAGCGCGGAGACCCTGGACAGCGGCCATGATCCCTTTCTTGTCATAGCTGCTGGTGGGCATGGTGGCGCCGTGAGCATGGCGGATGATGCCCTGGGAATCGATGAGGATGTCGCCTGACTGCTGCATCGAGCCGAAAACCTTTCTGCTCAGGCCGATCATCTCGTGCGGGGTGCCGCGCCGCCCTGTGAGGACGGGGAACGGGACCTGGCGCTTGGCCTTCCACGCGGCCGCTTCTTGGCGGTCCTCAGGAACTGCGACGAACACCTGGACGTTGTCAGCCGCGAGCTCGTCGCGGCACCGGATGAGATCTTGGACGTGCCTGTTGCAGATCGGGCACGACGTCGACCGCATGAAATAGATCAGCACGGCATGACTGCCCCGGTAGTCGGACAGGTGGACGGTCCGGCCGTCGGTGTCCTCCAGCACTACGTCGGGCGCGGGCGATCCGGTTGTGAGCATGATGGAACTCCTCTTCGAACTCGGGTTGTGGAAATGCGGTCGGCTCAGGTCAGGCGCTGGTGGTTTCGGGGTCCTGCGGACGCCGGTTGGGCTGGTCATGCCGCCCGAGCTGTGCCGGAGCCTGTTGCGGGTCCGTGTAGCTGGGATCCATCGCGGCGTTGTTCAAGCCGAGTGCCTCCGCGGTCCTCGGGTAGCCCACGCGAGAATGGGCACCACAGATCACCGCTGCGATCGACTCGCGACCACCAGCCTGCGCGGCCTCAACGAGCTGCGCGCTCGCCCACGAGCCGTCAGCCACGTCCACGCCCTTGCGGTCGGAACGAGGTCGTGAAAGTACCCGCTGGACAGCCGACATCACAACGTCATCCATACTCATCTCCTTCCGGTGTGGCCATCACCGCATAAGAGGCCACCACATCGCGAAAGGATTCACCGCTATCCGAGCCAACCTCGCCGGGCGCACGCCGAGCAGTCCTCCGGAGGAGGAGGGGGCTTCCACCAAGGCCGGGTAGTTAAGGTGCTCGTGGCGCCGTTAGGCACGTGAGTTCCCGGGACGTGGGAACGGAGATCCAGTAGACAGATGATCTTCCACAACCATCCGTCGAAGAACTGGATCTCCGTTGATCGCCGAGTCTGCCTGGTCTGCTGTGTCCAGCGCTATCGAGACGGGCCATTCGCCCCGCCCAGCGGATGAGGGGGTATTCGCACCTGGGCATCTGGGTGAGCTGACCGCGCTCCTGCCGTTCGAGCTTGTAGATGCGGTCCTTCACGAGACGCGCAAGATGCATCGCCGAGCGCCGGCTGCGTGATCCGCCTTCGCGTGTCGGGGTCTACTTCCTGCTGGCGATGTGCCTGTTCCCGGAAGTCGGCTACCTGCTGGTGTGGCAGAAGCTGACGGCCTCGCTGAGCGCACTGCCGGTCGTGACGCCCACCGCCAAAGCCCTGCGCGACCTGCGCCGCAGGGTCGGCAGTGCGCCGATGCGCAGCTTGTTTGAGGCGCTTTGTGGGCCGCTGGCTCAGCCCCGAACTCCCGGAGTGCGGTTCGGGCCCTACCGCACGGTCTCCTTCGACGGCTGCAGCTCGCTCAAGGCCCCCGACACCGCTCGTAACCGGGCCTGGCTGGGCAGTCCGGGCCACGGCGGCTACCCCCTGGGTGGAGCTGATGACGCTCGTTGAGACCGGAACACGGGCCCTGATCGGCGCGGTCTTCGGCCCCACCGGCGAAGGCGAGACCGGCTATGCCAGGCGCCTGCTGCACCTACTGAAGCCGGACATGCTCGCGTTATGGGACAAGGGCTTCGACGGCAACGCCTTCCTCGCCCAGGTCGCAGAAATCAGACGCCTTCGCGCAGGTACAGGTCGCGCAGCAGGCCGATTTCGCCGCCGTGATGTGTGACCTCTTTCAGAGCGTGCAGCGCGAGCTTCAGATAGGTCTCATCGGCCCAACCGCCGGGGCCCATGCCTATCGGCGCCAGCAGGCGCTTGTCGCCGAGGGCTGCGATACGGGAGATGAAGTGCTCCCAGTCCTCGGCCAGCGCCTGGACGCCATCCTTCGCGGTGCCCGGCCACTCGTGGCGGTCGCCGAGCTCGGGGACGTCCTCGAAGCAGTAGATCACGTAGCCGCGCAGGCAGAGGTTGCCGATGTGCCAGATGCGCCAGGCGATTGTCGTGACGGGGTCCGGTTCCTCCGGACCCGATTCCGGAAATAGCGTGGCGACGCGGAAGACACCGTCGTCGCCGGGGCGGATGCTGATGCAGTCGCTGACCGGCTCCCAGTGATACTCGGCGTCGGTCAGGCCCTCTAAGCGCCCGAACAGCCGGGATCGCACGCCTTCAAAGGTCGCGAGAACGTCGCGGGTGACGGGGTCGGTCACGATCATGTCAGCCATGTCAGCTCCAGGGCTCGGTGGTTTCGGGTCGGTCGGGATGATCAGGATCGACGGGTCGGCCGGCTCGGTTACGTGCCGCCGCTTCGGCGTGTGTCGCCGGGTGCAAGCAGGCTGGTGAGTTCGGCGATGGCGTCCGGCGACGGCTTGAAGTAGCGGCGGACGTTCTCCGCCTTCTGTGCCCCGACTTGGCCATCAACATCAGCAGGCGCGCCCCCTGCTCCTCGAGGTGGGTCAGCCCGGAGTGCCGGAACTCGTGCAGATCCCAGCCTGTGCCCGCCCCGTGCAGCGCGGTGTGCTCGTCCAGCAGGGCGCTGGCCTGGCCGTACGACAGCCGGGCCAGCCCGGAATCCGGGCACACGTCCCGCGACGAGACGACCTTGCCCGGCCCGGGGCGGCGGTGAGTGACGAACACCGGGCCGCGGGTGCGGTTCTTCAGTAGCCGCGGCAGCAGCCGGGCGGTGCCGGCGCCCCAGTACACGGGCTCCAGTACGAAATCCTCGCGGGCCTGGCCGCGGCGGCGGGCCTTGGACTGCGCGCCTTTGGCCTTCACCAGCGCGCGGCGGCCAGCGAAGTCGAGGTCCTCGATGTTCACGGCAGGATCTCCTCCGCCCGCGCCACGGTCTCGTACAGCATCCGGTAGAAGCACTTCTCCCGCAGGTGCACCTCGCGGCGGGAGATCAGTCGGTCGATCGCCATCTTCGAGCGCGCCGGCGTCTCGGAGTCCGGCGGGGTCAAGCGCTTGGCCCAGGCCGGCACCTCCGGGCCGTCGAAGCCGCGCTCGGCGCACCAGGCGAGCCAGGACAGCACCGCCGCCCGGCGGGCGTTCCAGGTGTTCACCGCCGTCGAGCCTCACAGCGCTTCGAGGGCCTCGCCGATCTCGTCGTCCGCGAAATGCCCGAGCGGCCGGCTCTCGCCGACCCGTTCGGCGGTCTTGCCGACCCCGATCGCGTAGTTCCGCACCGTGTTCGGGTTGCCGAGGACGTCGAGGAAGGCGTCCGCGGCGCCGCGGACGGTGAGCGCGTTCCCGGCGGGCAGCTGCGCGACGGTGGCCACCGCTTCCCCCTTGCCACAGATAACAGGGCCGCTTCGCGTAGCGGCCCGGAACCGTCGCCGCAGGTCGCGATCAACGATCGCCCCAGATAATAGGGCATTATCTGTGGGATGACTTCAAGATCGCCCCGCGCCCGACGTCCCGTCAGGCGCCCACCAGGGCCGACAGATGCTTAGCGCCGGTTTTCGTTCCGATGTTCCTCAACCCCGGTTCCGCGGCTCAGTGAACAATTCCGCGCAACCTGAACAGCATCGGCCACGTGGTGTCCAACCTTGATCATTCATGGGGTGGACGGGTTGCCCTATCGGGGCGGTTGATTGGTCTCTGAGGGACCTTGGTGATCCTGTTGCCGGGGTGTGAGGAGCGCCGGTTCCCCGGCTGTCGTGCGGGGCGGGCGCCGGTTCCACGGGCCGGTCGGGGTTCCTTCGGGGTGTGGGGTCGGTACGGCTGAGCTAGCCGGTGGGTCGAGGGTGAGGCCGAGCTCGATGCAGGTGGCGAGTTGGGGGGCCCAGGGCCAGGTTTCGGGGATGCGGATCTCGCGTTCGCGTTGGCCGCGCAGGGCAGAGTCCTGTGGCTGCTCGGGCTCGGTATGGCCGCATGCGACCTCACGGGTGCCCGGCTCGGCGTTCACTTCGCGCTCAAACGCGGAAGTCGATTCATTCGGGTCGTCTTGCGGTGCGTCGTCATCGCGCTGGTCGTCAAGCTCGCCTGCGACCGGTTGGCGTAGTGGCCACGAGCGAACCTCAGCAGGGCAGCGCCTACCGACATCCGGTCCGCCTCGGGGGCAGCCAGGATCAGACCGTCGGCCGTGACCAGGACCAGCCGGGCCGCCACGCCGGATTCGCCCTGCGACCGCACGGGCCCGTTGGGAGTCGTGATCACGTGGCTGGAAAAGGATTGGACGGGATGATGCTCGGGCTTGTAGCTTGCGGCTGACCGTGACACCGCCCGAGGAGGTGAGACCCATGAACGCTGTATCGATGTGGGTGCTCCCCCTTCCCGTCACGGCCGGGCGATTGACGTAGGTGTCGCCGGGAGCGCCTCGCCAACAAGGCACTCCCGAAAGGCAACACCTATGCACTCTCAGTTCACCGCCGAGCCGTCGTCGAACGACACCGTCGAGCGCGACGTTCCCGGGCTCTGGTCGCCGGCCTCCGGCGCCGATCACGTGCCCCTCATGTTCGACGTGATCATTGCTGGATGCGGGCCGACTGGTGCGATGCTGGCCGCCGAACTGCGGCTGCACGACGTGCGGGTACTCGTTCTGGAGAAGGAAACCGAGCCCGCGTCGTTCGTCCGCATAGTCGGTCTGCATATTCGCAGTCTCGAGCTGATGGCGATGCGCGGACTGCTGGATCGCATTCTCCAGCATGGAAGACAGCGTCCGGCCGGCGGTTTCTTCGCCGCCATCGCCAAGCCCGCGCCCAAGGGCCTGGATTCCGCGTACGCCTATCTGCTGGGTGTCCCGCAGCCGGTCATCGAACATCTGCTAGCAGAACATGCGATCGAACTGGGTGCGCAGGTCCGGCGCGGTTGTGCGGTCACCGGTTTCGAGCAGGACGACGAGGGTGTGACCGTCGAGCTGGCCGACGGGGAACAGCTGCGTTCGCGCTATCTCGTCGGCTGTGACGGCGGGCGCAGTACGGTGCGCAAACGGCTCGGCGTCGGCTTCCCCGGCGAGCCCTCGCGGACCGACACGCTGATGGGCGAGATGGAAGTGGGCGTACCGCAGGAGGAGATCGCCGCCAGGATGACCGAAATCCGCGAAACCCATCAGCGATTCTGGCTCCGGCCTTTCGGCGAAGGGGTCTATAGCGTCGTGGTCCCCGCCGCGGGAGTCAGCGACCGCTCGGAACCGCCCACCCTCGAGGATTTCAAACAACAGTTGCGCGCCATCGCCGGAACCGATTTCGGCGTGCACTCCCCGCGCTGGTTGTCCCGCTTCGGGGATGCCACCCGGCTGGCCGAACGTTATCGGGTCGGGCGGGTGCTGCTGGCCGGCGATGCGGCACACATTCATCCACCCATCGGCGGACAGGGCCTCAATCTGGGCGTTCAGGACGCATTCAACCTCGGCTGGAAACTGGCCGCACAGGTCCGCGGCTGGGCCCCGGAAGCACTGCTGGACACCTATCAGGCCGAACGTCATCCGGTCGCCGAGGACGTGCTGGACAACACCCGCGCCCAGATGGAACTGCTGTCCACCGAACCGGGCCCGCAGGCCGTACGCAGGCTGCTCACCGAACTGATGGACTTCGACGAGGTGAACCACTATCTGATCGAGAAGATCACCGCGATCGGCATCCGCTACGACTTCGGCGAAGGCCCCGACCTGCTCGGCCGCCGCCTGCGCGACATCGACGTGAAACAGGGCCACCTCTACGGTCTGCTGCATCGCGGCCGCGGCCTGCTTCTGGACCGCACCGAACGCCTGACCGTCGGCGGCTGGTCAGACCGGGTCGATTACCTCGCGGATCCCACTGCGGAACTGGATGTTTCGTGCGTCCTGCTACGTCCCGACGGCCACGTCGCCTGGATCGGCGACGATCAGGAGGATCTGGACGACCACCTCTCCCGCTGGTTCGGCAAGCCCGCCGACTGATTTCGCCCGAGCAACCGAAAAGGCCCGTGAGGATGATCGGAACGGCCAGTAGCTACTGACCGTCGGAAGGCTGGAGGCAGCATCAGCCGTGGTGCTCTGGCGCCAGGGTCGGCCTGCGAGGAGGGTTAGCCTCCGAGTGACGACCGGAAGACGGCGGCAGAGCACCGCGGGATGGATCGGCGCAGGCGTTGTCATGAGCCCCAAACGAACGGTGATCGCGAGACCAACGACTTGAGCGGGAGTCGTCGAGTGCGAGCCCCGTTAGTCCCTCGTGGACCGGCCTCCGGTGCTTGGTGGATCGGACCGGATTTTGGCGCTACGACCGACCGCTGTCGGCCGCTGCTCGGGCAGCTGCGATCGGAGGAATGCAGCTCTGCGCCGCCGTCAGTCAGAAGCGGGGCGGAGCATCCGCGCTCGAAGAGGGCGACACCGTGGTGTGCCGCGCTGTCGTCGTTGACAGTCGTGGCGGTCGCAGGAGTCGGTTTGCCGCGCTGGATCCATAGGAGGGCTCCTGTCAGCAATACGGCTCCTCCCAGCAACCAAGGAATCGGGCCGGGCGGCAGGACACCCACGAATAGGCCAGTGAGGGCGCCGACGAGTTGCAGGGCAAGAGACTGGACGGATAAGGCGGTAGCGCGCCCCGCACTAGTGACCCGGCGGTGCAGGAGGTCGTTCTCGCTCGGGCCCGCAGAGCCGAGTCCGAGGTAAACCAGGCCGTAGCCGGTGGCCGCGAGGGCTGTCGCGGGTGCTCCGGTGGATGCTGCGGTGGCGCCGAGGAGTAGCAGTCCGCCGGTGCTGGTCCCAAGGCTTGCCAGGACCGCGCGCTCGCCGCTGCCTGCCAGGCGTGCGATGAGCGGTGCGAGGTGGCTCCCGAGGCCTGAGCAGAGGAAACCGGCACAAGCAAGCGAGGCGAAGACCACCGCGCCAGACTCGGATGCGCCGGTCAGGGTCGCGGCGCGGCCCGGTGTGAGCAGTTCGATGGCGGCCAGGGCACTGCCGGCGGCTGCCGCGCTGAGGAGGATACGGCGGACCATCGCGTCGCGTCCGCCCAGGCGCAGTCCACTTGCGATGGTGGCAGGGATGCCTTGTAGAACGCCGCGCAGGGTGGCCGCCTTCCGGGGTGGCTCGCGCAGGGCTGTCCTGACGTACAGCACGAAGGCGATCTCGATGGCGGCGGCCGACAGCAGCGGGACCGAGAGAGGAAGAATCAGGCCGGAGGTTGCTTCGCTCAGTCGCGTACCCACGTCCGGGCCGGTTGCCAGCAGCCAGGGCACGGCACCGCCGAGCAGGGTGCCGGTGGCCAGCGCCGCCGATGTTGCGGACTTCCCTCGGGCCAGACCGGGGCGCAGGTCGGCGTCAGGGCCGGAGCGCGCATGGACGATGTCGACGTACCAGGCCTCGGCCGGCCCGCTGGACAGGGCTCGGCCCGCTCCCATGAGGGTCATACCGAAGGTGAGCACCCAGGGTGTGGTGCCCAGACCCAGAAGGATGAAAGCGGTCAGGTTCAGCAGACCGGCGGCGGCCAGGACGGTTCGGCGTCCGAGGACGTCGGACAGCCCTCCTGTGGGCAGCTCCAGCGCGGCGGCGGTGAGAGAGTGCGCTGCGAAGAAGCCCGCGATGGCGGCGAGGGACATGCCACGTTCGGTGAAGAGCAGGATCAGGGGCGCGATGGTCAGCCCGGCTGGCAGCCAGAAGAGCACGCAGGCTGTGACATAGCGGCGACGTGTGGCGCATATGTTCAGCGGCTCGGTCACGATGCGTTCTCGCCCGTAGAAACGGGAACGGAGGCGTCCGGATCAAGGTCGGGATCGTGCGGTGCGAGGGGCAGCCCGGCGATGAGGAAGACGACCTGCGCGACGCGTGGATCGCCCGCGTCTCGGGTGGTCAGTTCCTCCACTTTCCGATCGAGCACCTGCCGCAGTTCGGTGAGAGACTCGGGGGTCAGCCGGAGCAGCAGGTCGGATATGTCCGATGGTTCCAGCCACTCTTGGCCGAGCCGCCCGCCGGCGATGTCGGCCTCATGCTGGACGAGAGACGCCTCCAGGTGCTCGATCTGGCGCCTGCGTGCGAAGCTGACGAAGGCGCGGCTTTCGGGTGCGGCGTCCATCGCCTTGTTGCTCCAGGACGTCACCAGGTGCACCGCCTGCCAGCGGCGCTCTCGCCTGTCGCGGTGCTCGGCCTCGGCGACGAACGCATATTTCGCCAGAACCCGCAGGTGGTAGCTGGTGGAAGCGGATGTCTGCCCGGTCCTGGCCGCGAGTTCGCTCGCGCTGGCAGGTCCGTCTTGTCGCAACAATCCGAGCAGCCGGATGCGCAAGGGGTGCGTGAGTGCCTTCAGCGCGGCGGCATCCTGCTCAGGGTCGAGAACGCGCTTGTGCTCGTCACTGACCATGGCCAAAGAGTAGATCCACGACCGGCGCGAAAGTGGGGCGACGACGTCGGTTGAGTCGGAAGGTGGGCTTTGGACAGAGGTTTCTGGGACGGTGTTGTCGCTGGTGGCTACGGGGTCCGGAAGGGCAGACGTTTCTGGACACCGCTGGGAGCTCGGCTGATGACCGTCTGGGCGTATGCACGAGTCTCGACGCGTGACCAGACCCCGCAGCTCCAGCTCGACTACGCCACGACCCAGGTCAGCCTGTAGTACCTCATCGCGATCGCGCCCCTGCCCGCTACGGGTCTCGCTCGGCCTGCTGTTGTACGGCGGCTGCCTGACTCCATGCCTCCTACGCGGCGCGGTTGGCCTCGGCGACAGCAGCGTCGGCCTGCTCGCGGGTCTGCCGGATCTGCTCTACCGCTTCCTCTTGGGCGGCGCTCACCCGCTCGTCGGAGCCGCGCCGCGCGATCGCGGCACCCCCAGAACTGTCGGTGCCGGGTGCTTGGGTGGGGGCATGCGTTACGGCATCGACGTCGCGATCCTCGGTGACCTCGCGGAGCCGGCACACCTGGTCACCCTCGCCCGGGAGGCCGAGGCCGCCGGGTGGGACGCCGTGCTGGTGTGGGACCACTTGGCCTTCACCTGGGGCATGCCATCGGCCGACCCGTGGGTGACGCTGGCTGCGGCGGCGCAGGCGACCTCGCACATCAGGCTGGGCACGGCGGTGACGGCCGTGGCCCGGCACCGCCCGGAAAGGCTGGCCCAGACGGTGGCGACGCTCGACAGGCTGAGCGGCGGTCGCGCGATCCTGGGCGCCGGGCTGGGCGGCGTGAGGCAGGAGTTCACCGCCTTCGGCTCAACGCGTCCCGGCGGGGTCGTGCTCGATGAGGCACTCGACGTGATGGTCTCGCTCTGGTCCGGCGAGGAGGTGCATCACCGGGGCGCTCATTACACCGTCGACGGGGTGCGGCTCGCGCCGCTGCCCCTCCAGCGGCCCCGGGTGCCGGTGTGGGTAGGCGGCACGGCTCCGGGTGCCCTTCGGCGTGCCGCCCGCTGGGACGGCTGGATCGTCGTCGGCGACGACCGGGAGGGCCGCATGACGCTTTCACCCGACTCCATGGCCGCCCAGGTCAGTGAGCTGCGCCGGCACCGGGCAAACGCGGGCGACCTCGACGTGGCGGTCATCGGGGTGAGCGAGCCAGGCTCGTCGGTCCGGGCCTACGCCGACGCGGGCGCCACGTGGTGGCTGGAGCACCTCCACAGCTACCGGGGGTCGATGGAACGACTGGTGCGGCGCGTCAAGGCGGGCCCGCCCGTGTGAAGCATCTGCGGTGCGCGCGTGGCTCAGGACAGCTCGACGCACAGGCTCACAGCGTCCCGGCGTGCCAAGGCGGCCTGCGAGATCGCCTCGGCGGCCAGGTCGACTAAAGCTGCTCTCACCAGCGGCTCAGCTCCTCACCGCCTTCTCGGCGGTGGCAGGCGATCGTCTGTCGCGTCTCGCCCGAGTCGACGTATCTGGGATGCGTCATCCCAGCGCACCGGAAGAGACCACAACCGTGGTGGTCATGCGTCAACCGAATGCCCCTACGCGCCCGGCGCCTTCTGACAACACCATCTCGCCACTCTGCGCGAGCTGCTGGGCAGCTTCGCGGCGCTCGGCCGACCAGACGATGTCGCCGCCGGACACGCCTAACTCGACCTCATGAGGGACACCCTCGACTGACGTCGCCCGCATCATCCGAGTGCGCGGCCAGACGGCTGCGTGCTCGCGCACCCCAGGGGACAACTCCGCGTTCCAGACACAGCGAGTATTCGGCCCAGGTGGTCACCAAGAGTTCCAGGGACTGAGCTCCCAGATCGGGGGTCCTGGGGTCAGCCGCAGCAGCGCGACCAGCCTCCTTGCCTTACGTGCCTGACAGAGCTTCAAGCGGCTGATTCCCCGGCTCGATACCCACCACGAGGTAGGCCCGGCCCTCGGCGTAGGCGGCGGCGATGTCGGGCATGCGGTTGGCGAACCCGACGATGGCTCGGGCGATGTGATGCCAGCCGGTCTTCTTGTCCAGCTCCAGCGTCGACTTCCACTCCAGCCCAGACACTCTCGTCGGCCGGGCCGGCCCCATGGACCGCTTCGGCCAGGGCGACGAGCGCTGTCGGGCGTACCGGAGCGGTCTTCACCTCCGCTCAGGTGAGGAGTTTCGCGAACTGGGCCATCTCGGTGGGTGGGTCGATCACCGGCTGGATGAGCAGCTCGTCGATACCGGCCTGTTCCAGGGAGGCGATGCGGGCGCGGAGGTCGTCGCGGGTGCCGACCAGGGCCAGGGTGTTCATCAGCGAGGGCAGGATCAGGTCCCGATCCTCGGGCGCGATGCGTCCGAGGTAGTTGGGGTAGAGCTTGGTGTGCCGGTCGGGTGCGGTGGCGGTGGTGCCGCGCCGATCGAGAAGCCGCCGCACCGCCTCGCGTTCCTCGGGGCCGAGTTGCTCGGAAGGCGCGCGCGTCGCCGGCGGTGTCGGCGGCGAAGGCCAGTAGCGACAGGACGATATGGCCGGTCGCGTCACGGGCCGCTTCGCCGTGGGGGTCCTCGTCCTCGTCGAGTATGTGCAGCGCGGTGACCAGGTAGGAGTCCGTGCGGGAGCCGGGGTCGCGGGGTGTGCCGTGGGCGGCTTGCCGGCGGGCGTCGTGCAGTGCGTGCCAGGCGGTGGGGTCCAGCAGGCCGAAGGAGATCAGGCCGGTGCCACGGCGGCCGGCGACGGCGGCGGCCTTCGGCCCGAGCGCTGCCGCGACGAACTCGACCGGGTCGGCCGTGTTCACGTGCGCCCCGGTGTGCAGGAACCGGACGTCGCGGACCCGGTCACCTTCCCGGTACTCGATGGTGCGTCCGGCGCACAGGTCCTGCAGTGCGGCGGTGAAGTTCTCCACCATGGCCGCCGTGGTCGGCCGCATGCCCAGCGTGCGCCGGGCGGTGTTCCCGGTGCCGACGCCGCAGATGATCCGGCCCGGCGCCAGGGCGTTGAGGCTGGCGAACCCGCTCGCGGCGGCCGGCGCCGAGCGCAGCGCCGGTGAGGTCACGCCGATGCCGAGCCTGATGCGGCTGGTGGCCTTCGCACACAGTCCCAGGGCGACGAAGGGGTCGCCGTGGACCATCGGGGTGTCGTTCACCCAGAAACTGTGCAGGCCCAACTCCTCGGCCTGCACGGCGAGATCCTCCACACCGGGGTGTGCGGTGACCACGACGCCTGCACGCATCAAAACCTCCAAGGCGCAAAGGATCGACTCGAACGTATTCAGCCTGACATCAGACGGTGGATCGAGCACGTCGAAGTCGATGGCACAGTCGGCGCCGAGCGGTTGCGCGTGTTGTCCGACGGCATCGAAGGCGGAATCCGACAACCGACCCTGAACACCGACACGAGCACCGACAACAACACGCGGACACCGACAGCTTCATCTGCAACCGACAGGACTTGTCGGTTCTCAATCAAGCTGATCCATGGCAGAGCGCCGACCTGCGGTGGAGCAGATGAAATGCAACGTCAAGAGGCCTGGGCGTCCCAACGAATCTGCGCTGTTTCCGCCGCCATGAGTGCCGGGCCACCTCCGTCGTCCTGGTCGGCTCCGGCGCCGGCGGTTGTCCGTTCTTAGGAGAGCGGTTCGAGGAACTCCAGACGGTTGCCGTGGGGGTCTTCGCTGTAAAAGCGACGCATCCCAGGAAAGTCGTCGTCGAAGGCAACGGGGTATCCGGCCTCGCCCAGCCGCCGGGCCCAGTCGTCGAGGTCACGGACCAGGATGCCAGGGTGCGCCTTCCGCGCCGGCCGGAAGTCGGTCTCAACGCCGAGGTGCAACTCGATGCCGTGGCCACGGAACCAGCAGCCGCCACGGGCGGCGAGGACGGGAGGCTTGGGAATCTCGGCCAAGCCGAGCACACCCGCGTAGAACTCCCGCAGGACGGGCTCGCTGCCAGGTGGGCAGGCCAGCTGGACGTGATGCAGCATCCACGACTCCTCATAAATATCTTGATATGAAGATATATCTATCACTCTCATGGCGACGAGAGTGGATCACCTGGCGGATCGGATGCGTGGGAACGGACCGGGTGGCCTGAAGATCGACACCCGCGCAGGCGTCTCTGTCAGGATTGGTTGATCCATGGTGGGAAGCTGGCCTGCGGTGGATCAATCGGCTGGGCTTCGAGCTGGGAGTTCTCGTCCTCCATCTGATCCTTTTCCTTGGGAAGGTGTCGCCAGGCACGTCCGCGAGCGTAGATCGCGATGTTGTCGATACTGAGGCTGGACGGGCGGGTGATGCCAAGCCGTCGCTGGAGCTCGTCCTCGAAGTCGTGGGCGTGGGGACGTTCGGGGCCGACGCTGTCCCAGCCTGATCGGTTCTCAGGATCAAAGCCAGGTTGGGGGAGGGAGCCGCCGCGCGGCACGGGTCCAATAAGACCGTGTCTTGATTGGTGATCGCTCGTTAGATCGATCATGGAAGCATTCCTGGATCGGCTGGTTCCCGACGAG
>NZ_JBHUFV010000065.1:0-1014 GCF_042681425.1 Nonomuraea mangrovi
AAACGCTCCCTGATCGCCTACGACCACTGAACGCGCCCAAACCCCTTGGACTCATTCATCTAGTCGGTGTCCTTCGGGTGTCGAGGCGATGCGTAGACCACCCAAACAGTGCGAGAGACGTCATCTATGACATAGCGGACACGTCCGCCGCTGGTGACCTCGAATTCCCACTGCTCCAGGTCCTTGCCATTGTGGCGATGAGTCGCGAGATCGCCGCGTAGGCGATGCTGGCGGTCACGGCTTGAACGTGAACGGGGATCAGCACGCAGGACCTCGAAGCGTCGGCGCGCATTGGCCAGGGCATGACGGCACAGTTCTTCCCATTCCCTGACCGCGTCGCTGGTGCCGAACCGCACGTCCCACTCGTCATCCGGCGGTGGCACCGTAACGCGATCGCCGCGTTTCGGGCTCACGCAGAAGCCTCCACCGGCCCGAAGTCACCTACGGTCGGCTTGCGGGCCTCGGCATAGCGTTCAGGGTCAGCCTTGATCCGAGCGGTTGCCCGCCACCCTGCGATGACCTCTTGAGTGGTGACATCAACGTCCAACTCCGCGGCATCGGAGAGTGCCTCAACCAGTTCCAGGGTAAAGGCGCGAAGCTCTTCCGGAGAAAGGTGGCGCACCCAGGGAAAGACCTCAGGCATGGCGAGGACCAATGCACGCGCGGTGGGATCGTGTTTGATCAAGGCTAGAAAGAGCCGGGACGCCGTGGCCAGCGTCTGATCGCGCTCCGCCTCACGGTCTACCGCCGTGAGGTAGAAGTCGGGGGCGTCCCGATGCGTGACTCGGACACGTCCCAGGCGTGCCGCGCGCTCGGCAACGGCCCGGGGGTTTCTCGACAGGTCGGAGAACGTGACGGCGTCGGCATGGCTGGCACTCACTCATCCAGGGTAAGTCAGAACACGATCTGAACACAGGCGATCAGGGAACACCGCTGAGTCGCGGTGCAGCGCTAGACGAGTAAGTCCTAAGTCTGATCAGTGGTCGTAGGCGGTCAGTGATCGCGTGATGGGCT
>NZ_JBHUFV010000066.1:0-1690 GCF_042681425.1 Nonomuraea mangrovi
GTGCCGTATAAGGGACGCAACAAGCCGCAGTCGCAGAAGACCGCGAACTCCGCCCACGCCAAGCTCCGCGGTCCCGGTGAACGAGCCAACGCGCAACTCAAGACCTGGCGCATCCTCCGCAAGCATTCGCTGCTGTCCTCTTCGCGCAGGTCAACTTGTCAAAGCCATCCTCGTCCTACAACTCCGCGAAGCCCGCTGAAATGGGTTCACTGTTTGATCTGCCCCGATTTCGGCATGTTTGGTCTTCTCCGATACGGGGCTCTCAGATGGACTCCGTTTCTGGTGCGGAGATAGGGGCGGCCAGGGTGCGGTTTGCCTTTTCTTTCCTGTGGGGCTCAAGAACTCGAATCACTTCCAGCGCTTAGGCCTTCGTCCGGGGGGCTGAGGGCGCCGAGTTTGCGCCTGCCGAAAATGTCATCCGGCCAGGTCGCTGGCCTTGCAGGCATTCTTCTCTGGCTTGGGCAGTCTTCGGTCACCAGGAATGACATTCTGTGCGGCATGATGATCGGCCGTGCTGCTTCGCCTGGCCTATCTCGCCGTCACGAACGCCTTCGCCGCGCTGCGGTTGCTGCCCATGGGCGATCGGGACAAGAACATCGAGATTCTCGCCCTGCGCCACCAAATCAACGTTCTTCAACGGCAGTTCGGCGCCGACGTCCGGGTGAGATTCGCGGCTGAGGACCGGGCCTTTCTCGCCGCGCTCCTGGCACCACTGCCTCGTGAAGTCCTGCGCCGACTGCGGCTCCTCGTCCGCGGATACCGTTCTGCGCTGGCATCGCGATCTGATGAAGCGGCGTCATGCCCGTACATACTGGCCGAACAGGCGAGGTCGCCCGCCCACGGTGCGGCCCATTCGTGTCCTCATCCTGCGACTGGTTCGCGAGAATCCATCGTGGGGATATCGGCGAGTGCATGGCGAGCTCACCACGCTCGGCATCAAGGTGGCTGCGTCGACGGTCTGGGAGATCCTTAAGCAGGAAGGGCTTGGTCCGGCATCCGAGAGGGCGTCGACCACGTGGGCCGACTTCCTGCGCTCGCAGGCCGACGCCCTGTTGGCCTGCGACTTCATCGAGACCGTCACCCTCGATGGGCAATGCCAGTACATCCTGGCGGTCATCGAGCACGCCACCAGGCGCGTTCGAGTGCTGGGCACCACCGCGCATCCGAACGCGAGCTAGTCATCCAGGCGATCAAGAATCTGGTGATGGATCTGGAGGATGCGGGTTGCCGGGCGCCCTATCTGATCCGAGACCGGGATGCCAAGTTCCCGGCCCTCATGGACGAGATCTTGTCCGACGCCGGGGTCCAGGCCGTGCTCACCGGGATCCGGATGCCGCGCATGAACGCGGTCATGGAGCGGTGGGTGCAGTCGTGCCGCCGCGAGCTTCTGTACCGCTGCCGACTGTGGAACGAAGGCCACCTGCGGCACGCCCTGCGCGAGTACGAACAGTTCTACAACAAGCACCGAGCCCACCAAGCCCGGGCCCAAGCTGCTCCACTACGCGCCGTCCCGGATCCGATCACCGATCCGAGTCGTATCGCCAACCTGGACATACGCCGACGAGATCGGCTCGGCGGGGTTCTCCACGAGTACTCACATGCCGCTTGACCTGGATGGATAGAGTTTTTGAGGGGCCACGGTGATTCCGGACAGCCGTCTTATGGGCGTAGCCTATGCGGCTGTTTGGAT
>NZ_JBHUFV010000067.1:0-2599 GCF_042681425.1 Nonomuraea mangrovi
GGAGCCCATCGCGCAGGCGAACCCTCTCAAGGCTCATGATCTCAACCTCGTACAGGCCCTAGTTGCCGAGTGAGCACGAGCGAGCTCAAGGCTCGAGTGTCCTCGATCACGCCCACCACTGCTCCACATGCCTCGTCGAGTTGTTCAGTCTCGATAAGGACGTCGGCCAGCACGAGCTGAGCGAAGGCCCGGCTGCGCGTCCGATCTGCGGGCCGCAGGGCGATGGCCCGATCAGCTTGCCTTCGTGCCTCTCTGAACTGACCCAATGTGAGCATGGATCGCGCCGTGTCGAGCGCCAGGGTCCCCTCGTCGAAGGGCCCGGTCCACGGCGATGCCGCGCCATCCTCCTCACGCCCGAGAGCCTCCTCTGCCCGGACGAGCAACCGGGCGCACTCTTTCGAGTCGTTCAAGGCTGCGAACCCTCGCGCCGCCATGGTCAGCAACCGGGACTCCATCGCGGGTGCCGCAGTGCGGGTGTCGGCCAACATAGTGGTTCCTCGTCGCGCAAGCCGTACAGCATCCCCGGCCCGGCCGAGATGCCGGGCGAGGTGACTCATGCTGCCGAGGATGTGAGCTTCAAGCCGCCGGTCTTATCCGACGCCTACGAGGTCAAGCGCCCTGGAGAAGTGGTGTTCGGCCGCATCGTCCTGGCCGGCGTCGTGCGCCATCCACCCTGCCATCTCAGTGAACGCCGCAGCAGCAACAAACGCCGTCGTCCCGTCGGAGCCGCTGAACAGCCGAGGTGCGACGTCCCGCTCCAGATAGCCCAGGACGGTTGCGTAGAGGTGACCACCGCCGACCCGCCGATCAGCACCGCGGAAGGACGACATTGCTTCAATGTCGTGAGACGCCGTGGGCGGGCGAGGTGTGGGTGCCGCCTCGGAGAAGAGGTCACTCTCGCTCACGCCGAGGGCCCGGCAGAACAGCAGCCGGTACCGCTCGCTCAGTGACGCGATCCGGCCCGACTCCCAGCGCCGAATCGAGCGAACCAGCGCTTCGTGATCGGGAAGGTCGCGCACATTGTCCCCAGCGGCGTTGCGAAGACGTCGGGCCATGCTGTGCACGTCCCACAGGCGCTCCTTCCGCTCGGCGCGGATCCGTGCGGCCCATCGTGGTGGCTCCACTATTTCCGCCTCCGTGCTTGCCTGAATGCATTGCGTGTCCGCCGGTGCTCCTCATTGTCACCCTCCGATCGCCTGTGCGCAGGCCCTCTACTGGGACTGACTCGATTTCGGAAACGTAGGGACCACCAGATGGATGAAACACAGACGGCGCGAGTGCTCGCAGCGCGACTTCCCAAATGGACAATCTGGTTCGGCGAGCACACGAGAAGCTTTTGGGCCGTATCAAGAAGCCTGGACCTGCGAGCAGCGCCGCACATCGAGGCGCCCACCGCCGAGGAGTTGGAGCGCCGAGCAAAGGCCATAGAGCGGCACTTTTGCGACATCCCCGCGATCATTTCCCGTCCGGTATTCCGGCCGTCATCCGCGACCGGTCCCGCCCCTGGTCGACATGTCCGCAGGCGCCGCCGTACGGCGGGAGCCTCCTCATGACGCCTGACGAGGCACTCGCCGAGTTGCGCAACGAGCTACAAGCTGCCGGAGTCCTGACCGAAGACCGCGATGTCTTCTGGTGCGCGGCGGACGAACCAATGCTCAGCCTCGCGCCTGGACTGGTCATCTGGATCGGACGCCAGCACGGCTTCCGCTGGCCGGACCAGAAGGGGCGGTGGCGCAAGTGCTCCCTCGACGATGTCTGCGGTGTCGTCGACTTGATCCTTCCGATCTACAAGCAGCGCATGAGCGGCGTTGAGGCCGCTACTCAAGCCGAACCTGTGTAATGGCAGGTTCGTTCGACCGGCGCGGCGATGTGATGGAGGCGCGGCCTCACGTCGTTGCGCCGCCCAGCCCCGGTGAGTCTGGCAGGAGTGGTACCGGGTCCACTCCCGTCATCTCGTATCTCGCAGTGACGAGGGGCTCGCCGGGCAGAGGACCGCGCGGAGCAGAGGCGCCCTGTTCCGCGCGGTTTCCTTTGCAGGAAGAAATTCTCCCGCCCAGTTCGCCGCATATGTATGGATATTTGGAGATAATCCGGCGCATTTACAATGCTCTGACGTGCAGTGATTACATTGCGCAACTAGATTTCTTTTCATCGTCGCATTACTGTGACTAGCCCACGCGGTTACTACCCTCTCGAACTGCGAGGACGAGTCATGCGGCGACGGTGCGCCCAACGTGAACGTCTCTTGGCCGGGACGATCGTGCTTGCTGCTCTAACGGCCTGTCGGCCTGTCGAGAGCGCGCAGACATCCCTTGCGCCACCGTCCTTCACCGCCTCCTTCGACCCACTGGCCTCGGTCAAGGACTCCATTCTCAATGCCTACCGAGGCATGTGGCGCGACTTCGCCGATGCTGCCCATACGGCAGACTGGAACGATCCGGATATCGCCGACCACACGACTGGAGACGCCGAGGCAAAGCTCCGTTATGGGCTCTTTCTCGCCAGCAAGAAGGGCCAAGTGGTCAAGGGCGACCCACTGAGCCCATTCCATCGTGACGCCGCTGGCCACAGGCGTGTTACGGAATCGCCACTGCTGACC
>NZ_JBHUFV010000068.1:0-306709 GCF_042681425.1 Nonomuraea mangrovi
CCGCTCGGTGGTCGCCGAACCCGTGATCACCTACCGGCTGGAAGTCACCGGCGAGGCGGTCCGCGTGGAGGAGTTCACCTCGCGTGAGGCCTGGCTGGCCGCGGTCGACCAGGCACGGCGGGCGCTCGCGTCGGAAAGTTAACGCCGATCCCATTTTGGTAGAATCGGGGGATCTGGTCGTAGGCACGGGAGGTGCCTGTCGTGACGGCTACGGATGTCAGCGAGCTCGTCCTCGACCTCCAGGCCCGCGGCCTGCGGCTCGAGACGCAGATGGAACGACGCACCGGCGGCGCGGGGCCCACCGACTGCGGGATGCTCTGGGTCGAAGGGCTTCCCGTCACGGCGCCCACAGAGGGCATCGCCAAGGACTCCCCGTACGTCCTGCGCGCCGAGGACGACGGTTACGGCATCTACAGGGACGGCGTACGGCTCGCCGACGCGTCCGCCCAGCGCCGACCGCGCTTCTACGACCTGACCACCGCCGACGGCGTGCCGTACTGGCAGATCGCCCTCCTGCACCTCGACTCCGTGGCGAGCACGGTCGTGCAGCACTGCGCCTACTGGGGCAACGACGACCAGTGCACGTTCTGCGGCATCGGGCTCTCGCTCGCGGCCGGCCGTACGATCGCGCGCAAGACCCCCGAGCAGCTCGCCGAGGTGGCGGTGGCGGCGCGCGACCTCGACGGCGCCGTCGACGCCACGCTGACGACCGGCAGCACGCGCGGTCCCGACCGCGGCGCCCTGTACGTGGGGCGCTGCGGCCAGGCGGTCAAGGAAAGCAGCGGGCTGCCCGTCGAGGCGCAGTTCGAGCCGCCCGCGGACCTGGACGTGATCGACGAGGTGGGCGCCATGGGGGTCGACTCGGTCGGCATCCACGTCGAGACCTTCGACCCGGACGTCCTGGCACGCGTCGCGCCCGCCAAGGCGCGCACCGGCATCGAGGGCTACTTCAGGGCGTGGGAACGGGCGGTCTCCGTCTTCGGCGCAGGACAGGTGTCGACCTACGTGATCCTCGGCATGGGGGAGGACCCCCAGGTGACGATCGACGGCTGCAAGCGGGCCGTCGACGCGGGCGTCTACCCGTTCGTCGTGCCGCTGCGCCCGGTCGTCGGCACTCCCATGGCCGGCTGGCGGCCGCCGCCGCGCACCTACACGCGGCCGATCTACGCCAAGGTCCTCGCCTACATGGCCAGGCGCGGCATGACCTCCGCCACCACCAGGGCGGGCTGCGCCCGCTGCCAGGCCTGCTCCGGGCTGAGCTCCATGGAACGCCTGCTCCACATCGGCCCCCCTCCCGCGGCCTGAGCCGGCCATGCTGCGCACGCTCGGCACGGACTGCCACCCGGCCGCCACCCCGGAGGAACTCGCGGCCCACTACGCGGTACGGCACCGCGTCTTCGTCGACGAGCAGCACATCTTCGACGGCACCGACCGCGACGCTCACGACGACGACCCGCTGACCGTCCACGTGGTCGCCTGCGCGGACGGGGTGATCGGCGGGGCCGTCCGGCTCTACCCCCTCGACGAGGCCGGTGCCCTCTGGCAGGGCGACCGGCTCGCGGTCCTCCCCGAGCACCGCGCCCACGGCCTCGGCGCCCCGCTCGTGAGATACGCGGTCAGGACCGGGGCCGAACACGGCGGCCTGCTGATGGTCGCCCACATCCAGCTGCGCAACGTCGGCTACTTCCGGCGTCTGGGCTGGCGCTGCGACGGCGAGGTGGAGATCTACGCCGGCCTGCCGCACCAGCCCATGGCGATCGACCTGCGCACATAGCCACGACGGCAGCGCAGGGCCCGTGCGTTATGACCGGTCGATGACGCGGTCACGCGAGACTGTTCATCCACAGGACGGCCCGAAGGAAAGGCCCGACATGGACGGCAAGCTGACCGTCGCACTGGTTCTCGCCCTGAGCCTGGTAGCGGCGCCCGCGCAGGCGGAACAGGGTTCGCGGATCAGGCTGGCGGGAACCTCGGCCACACTCGACGACGTGAAAGGACCGAGCCGGCTCGCGTCATACATCCTCACCGAGGACGCCGGCAACGCGAACATCGGCTATCTCCGGGTGGGCGACGGGTTCGTCAGGACTCCGTACCGCCAGGTGCCGGTGTCGAAGAACGGCCGGTGGGCGGTGGGCGTGCCGGGCCACCAACGGTACAAGCCGGCACGAAGGATCGTGCTGATCGACCGGGCCCGTGACCAGAGGTACACCGTCGCGATGCCGGTCGGCGTGACGTCCGCGCAATGGTCGCCTGACGGCAGGACCGTCCTGCTCACGGCCTACCGGTCGCGGGGCGAGTCCTACGAGACGATCGGGTTCGTCACCGTCGACGTCCACGAGCGCAGGCCCAGGCTGGTCCCGGCCGGCTCCACGTGGTTCGTCGAAGGCTGGGACGTCGGCCTGAGCGGCCGCTTCTTCTGGAACGGCGAAGGAACGGGTGTGCTGTCGACGCTGGAAGACGGCGCCGGCGTCGCGGCTTTCGACCTGAGCGGGCGCAGAACCCGCGTCTACGCCGGTGCCGGCTCCCTCGAAACGCTGGCGACCTCTGTCTTCGCGCCCTCGGGCGGACGGTTCGTCAGCCTCGGCGATGGCGACACCTCGGACACGCGTGAGATCCGCGTCGTCGACGCCGTGAGCGGACGGATCGTCCACAGGCTGCGAGGCTCGTTCCAGGGCTGGTACGGCGACGACCACATCATCGTGATGCGCGGCCACGAGGCGGAGACGGCCGGGCCGCCCACGTCCACGTTCCGGCTCGTGAGCCCCGGCGGAAGGGCCGGCACGGTGCTGATCCGGGAGAGGCTCCGCTACACCGAACCTGTGGCGGCGGGCTACAAGCCGCACCTCGCGTGGGTGGACTTCCCGGGGTGACGCCCACCCGTACCGGCGCCCGCCGGCCCGCCTTATGACGGCGTTATGAAGGCCCACTGGTCTCCTCGACCTGGATCTGCTGTCTCGGGAGAGAGAAACGATGAAGAAGACCATCGTGGTCACCGCCTCCGTCGCCGGCCTGCTCGCAGGGTGCGGTGGGAGCGGCGCGGACGTGGCCAGGGAGTGTTCGGCGATGCACCGGCTGATCGGGGACGTCTCCGCCAAGGGAATGCAACAGATCGGGGCTCCCGACCAGCTCGCCGCAACCTACGACGGCGCCGCGAAGGCGATACGAGAGCACGGCGCTCGATCAGGCGACGACGCGGTCGCGAAGGCCGCGGAGGACGTGGGCGCCGCGTGGTCCGCGCTCGCCGCCCACGTGCGCAGTGGCTCGGCCCGGGTGCCGTCGCTGGGGCCCGTCACCGAGGCGGGGGCCGCCCTGCGGCGGGCGTGCGAGCCCTAGCCGTCTCGACCAGGGCCGTGCCCACCTCGGTGATGGTGTGGATCACGTTGCCTGCCGACCTGCGGCTGGTGATCAGTCCCGCCTCCCGCAGGACGCAGGTGTGCTGGCTCGCGCTGGAGGGTGAGATCCCGTGGCGCTGGGCCAGCTCACCCGTGGTCGCGCCGTTCACGGTGGCGCGCAGGATCGCCGCGCGCGTGGCGCCGAGCAGCCGGGCATCCGCGCCATGGGCCTGGCGCGCTCGCGGAGCGGCGAGCACCTGGTCTCTCTCCACGGGATAGACCAGCACCTGCGGCAGTGCGGGATCCGCCAGCGGGACGGGCGCACCCCAGCAGAAATACGAGGGGATGAGCACGAGTCCTCTCCCGGAGAGATGGACGTCCCGGTCCACCGGGTGGTCCATCGTCATCACGGGCGGCCGCCACCTGACGGTCGGGCGGAAGCTTGCCAGCATGTGGTCGATCCCACCGTCCAGGAACGCCCGCCCGCGCAAGGCGCGGTCGGCGTCGACCATGGCCTGGATGTCGTGCCAGTACGGCTCGACGGCCGTCTCGAAGTAGCCGCGGAGAGCGCGCTGCAGGTCGCTGAAGGCGTCTCGGCGGCCGTCGATCAGGCCCCACGCCCATGACGGCGTTCCGGTCCTGCTCGCCAGCTTGTCCAGCTCCCGGCGGAGCCGCGGACGAGGCGCGGACAGCACCGCGTCCACCCCCGCCTCCAAACCGAGAATCCCGTCGGGCGGGGTGAGGAAGTCGGGGAAGTAGGACGAGGCGGCCGGGAAGAGCGGCGACAGGACCTGCCTCACGGAGGCCAGGCCGTCGAGCCTGCCGAGATCGGCGCGGGCCCGGTGCCGCCACGCGGCGAACGCGGCCCTGCCTCTGCGCCCCGCCAGGCGGTACATGCTCAGCGCGATCTCCCACAGCGGGTCGGCCGCCGGGGCGATCCGCGTCCGGGCGAGATCCTCGCCGGTGAAATGGATCCGCAGCATCACCATCTCCAGAGGAACCGCGATCGTGGCCTCATTTTCCCGGCAATCATCCGTGTGAACGGGGCTTTTAAGCCAGGGCGGAAAAACCTGGCCGCAGCCTCCGCCAATGGGCACGATTGCCGCAGTCAGCGGCAAGGGGTGAGGGCGACCACATGACTGTGCGATTCCACGTTCTCGGGCAGGTCGAGGTCACCGTGAACGGGGAGGTGCTCGACCTCGGGCACCGGCAGCGCGAGCTGCTCGCGTTCATGCTGCTCCACGCCAACGAGACAGTGGACATCGGTCGGCTGGTCGAGGTGTCGTTCCCCGACCCGGTGCCGGACTCGGCGCGCAGGCAGGTCCAGAACACCGTGGGCCGCCTGCGCAGGGCGCTGGCGGCGGCCGGCTGCCCGGAGGTGATCAGGACCAGGCAGGGCGGCTACCTGCTGGAGCTCGACACCTACGGCCTCGACCTGCTCGAATACGGCCGGCACGTCGAGGCGGGCCGCAAGGCCGCCGCGGAGGGCCAGGAGCACGCGGCCGTGATCCATCTGCGGCGAGGGTTGGCGCTGTGGCGAGGACCGCTGCTGGCCGGGATCGATGGAGCCGGGCTGGACGTCGAGGCGAACGCGATCGAGAGCGAGCGCAGGGCGGTGCTCGAGGAATGCCTCGAGCTCGAGTTACAGCTCGGCCGGCACCAGGAACTCGTCTCCGAACTCGCCGTGCTCACCGAGAAGCATCCGCTGTGCGAGCGGCTGTGGGGGCTGCGAATGCTCGCACTGTACCGATGCGGTGCCAAGGCGGACGCGCTCGCGGTCTACCAGGCGGCCCGTACGACGTTCGTGAAGGAGCTCGGACTCGAACCGGGCCGGCGCCTGCGGAGCCTCGAACAGGCCATCCTCACGGAAGACGCGTCGATCGACCTCGGCGACGCGCCACGGTGGCCGCGCCCCCGTCAGCTGCCGCCGGACGTGCCCGGTCTCACCGGCGGGTCGGGGCCGGCGGGCGGCAGCATCGCGCTGGCCACCGAGGGGCTCGATCCGGCCGCGCTGCGGCTTCTCGCCGCGCTCTCCCTGGCCGACGGCCGCGACGTACCCGGCTGGACGGTGCTCGCGATGGGCGGGTCGCCCGACCTCGCGGACGGCCTGGTCGGCTCCCGGCTCCTCCAGGCGAGCGGGCACCTGCGTTACCGCGTGCACGATCCGGTGCGTGCCCACGCCCGCGAGGCGGCAGGCGCATACGATCTGCGGCCGGAGGTCACGCGCATGCTGTGCGGCTGGCTGTCGCTGGTCAGGCGTGCGCACCGGGCCGTCCACGGCGGCGATTTCGCGGTCCTGCACGGGACGGCCACGCCATGGGACCCGCCGGGCACGGAGATCGTCGATACCGACCCCCTG
The DNA here is from genome assembly GCF_042681425.1 of Nonomuraea mangrovi. Taxonomy (NCBI): domain Bacteria; kingdom Bacillati; phylum Actinomycetota; class Actinomycetes; order Streptosporangiales; family Streptosporangiaceae; genus Nonomuraea; species Nonomuraea mangrovi. The sequence goes on from NZ_JBHUFV010000068.1 coordinate 5,692, forward strand.
TCCTGGTACGAGATCGAACGCCCGAACCTCGTCGCCGCCGTGAGACAGGCCGCCGGCCTCGGCCTCGATGAGCTCTGCTGGGACCTGGCCGTCAGCGCCGTCTCGCTGTTCCAGACCCGCGGGCACTACGACGACTGGGCGGAAACGCATCGGGTGGCTCTCGTGGCCACCCGCGCGGCGGGCAACACGCGCGGCTCCGCCGCGCTGCTCACCGGAATCGGGCTGCTCGAGGCCTACCGGCACCGCTACGAACGCGCCGACGCGGCGGTCGAGGAGGCTCTTACGCTGTTCGAGCGTTGCGGCGACCGGCACGGGCGCGCCCTCGCCCGTTCGGTGGCCGCGTTCACCGCGGGCATGCGAGGGCGGTACGGCGAGGATCGGTGAGCTGCTCCTCGCCTCGGGGCGCATCGACGAGGCGGAGCGCCTTGACCGGCATGCTCGACACGGTCACCGAACTCGGTGACCACAGGGGAGAGTCCTTCGCGCTGTAGCCACCGGCCCGCCCGGCGTGCGCGGGCCAGGGGGTGGTCGTGGCCGTCGAGGGCCGCGACCCTGAGCCGCCGCGCGCAAGAGATCTACTTTGTAAAGGCGCCGGGGTCGCTACGCTTTCGCCGTGCGGCCGGCACCGACCCCCGCCACGATCACCAGCACGATCCCGGCCAGCTGTACCGCCGCGGGGACCTGCCCGAGCAGCACGAGACCGACCAGCACCGCCATCGCGGGCTCCAGGCACATCAGCACGCCGAACACCGCGCTCGGCAGCCTGCGAAGGGCGAGCAGTTCCAGAGTGAAGGGCAGCACGGGAAGCAGCAGCGCCAGCGCCGCGGCCTGCCACAGGACCTGCGCGGAGATCCCCGGCAGCGCCTGCGGGAGCCCGACCACCGCCGTCGCCAGCGCGGCCGCGGGCAACGAGATCGCCAGACCCTGGACGCCCGGCAGCCGCTCGCCCACGCGCTGGGTGAGCAGGATGTAGGCGCCCCAGCAGAACGCCGCGCCGAGGGCCAGCAGCACGCCGACCAGGTCCGCGCCCCCCTGCCACGGCCGGGTCAGCGCCAGCACCCCGGCGAGCGCGAGCGCTGGCCACACCAGCCCCCACCGTCCGGTACGGCGCAGCACGGCCACCGCCAGCGGTCCCAGGAACTCCAACGCGGTGGCCATGGCCAGCGGGATACGCGCGATGGACTCCACGTACAGCACGGTCATCGCCCCCGTCACCCCGCCGAGCACGATCGACCAGCCCAGGTCGGCGCGGGGGAGCGCCCACACCTTCGGGCGGGCGACGGCGACGAACACCAGCGCGGCGAAGCAGAGCCTGAGCCAGGCGCTGCCGGCCGGCCCCACGCTCCCGAACAGCCCGGTGGAGGCCGCCGCGGCCGTCTGCACGCTCGCCATCGCGCCCACCGCCATCGCGGCGGCTCCTACCCGGCCACGCGTTCTCGGGAGCGGAGGGGAGGCCTTCCTTCCGATGGTGGACGCCGGCGTTGTCGTGTTCGTCATGCTGAACATGTCACCGGTTGTCCACTGTCCGCGTCCACCACGTGATGACGGATGAAATATCCGTATACGTCGGATAATGGAGGCATGGACACGCGACTGCTCCGCGTTCTGGTCGAGCTGCAACGGCTGGGCACGCTCCGGGCGGTGGCCGCGGCGACCGGCTACGGTACCTCGGCCGTCTCCCAGCAGCTGGCCGCCCTGGAGCGTGAGGTGGGTAAACCGCTGGTCGAGCCGGAGGGTCGCAGGCTTCGGCTGACGCCCGCCGGGCGCCGGCTGGCCGAGCACGGCAGAAGGATCCTCGCGGCCGTGGCGGAGGCGCACGCCGCGCTGGACCCGCAGGCCGAGCCGAGCGGCGTGCTGCGCATCGCGGCCTATGCCGGGGCCATCTCCAGGGATCTGCTGCCCGTCGCCCGCCGCCTGGCGCACTCGCACCCCGCGCTGCGGCCGCAGTTGCACGAGCACGAGCCCGACGAGGTTCTGAAGCTGCTCGACGAAGGGCTCATCGACCTGGGCTTCGTCTACGACTACAACCTGGTGCCCTGGACGTGCAACGACCCCTCGCGACTGCTGTGCGAGACGCCGCTGGTGCTGGCCGTGCCGGCGAGCGAGCACGTGCCGGGGGCCGCGGACTTCCGCGAGGCGCTCACGGTCCACGCGCGGTCGCCGTGGGTGCTCAACTCGCGCGGCCAGGCCGACGACGAGCTCGTGGCCAGGGTCTGCGCGCTGGCCGGGTTCACGCCCGTCGTCGTGCATCGGGCCGACAGCCTGGAGCTGGTGCTGGACATCGTCGCGGCGGAGCTGGGCGTCGCGCTGGTGCCGGAGTTCATCAGGGAGCGGGAAGGGGTGGTCTTCGTCCCGCTCGCCGGTCTCGACGTGCGGCGCCGGATGTACGCGGTGACCCGGCCGGGCGGCTGGGACTGGCCGGGCGTCCGGCTGGTGGTCGACCTCGTGGCGAACGACGTCGCCGCGGATCGCGCCGCCGCCCGCTAGGCGAAGCCGCCGTTGCTCACCAGCAGTTGGGCGTTGATCCACTGGCCTTCGGGCGAGCACAGGAAGTCGACGAGGTGTGCGGTGTCCTGCGGGGTGCCGAGGCGGCCGAGCGGGGTTCGGGGCAGGACGGCGTCCCGGACCTCGTCCGACATCCAGCCGGTGTCCACCGGTCCCGGGTTGATGACGTTGGCGGTGACGCCGAGGTGGGCGAGCTCGTGGGCGGCGGCCAGGGTGATGCGGTCCAGGGCCCCCTTGCTCGCGCCGTAGGGGAGGTTGCCGACGGTGTGGTCGCTGGTGAGGCTGATGATCCGGCCTGATCCCTGTACGCCGCGGAAGCGCCGGCCGTACTCGCGGATCAGCAGCCAGGTGGCGCGCGTGTTGACGGCGAAGTGCCGGTCGAAGCTCTCGACGGTGGTGTCGAGCAGGCCGGAGTCGACCGACTCGCAGTGGCACATCACCAGGGCGGTGACCTCGCCCAGTCGGCGTTCGGCCTCGTCGAAGATCCGGGCGGGGGTGTCGGGATCGGTGAGGTCCGCTTCGATCGCCGCGGTGGCCGCGCCGTACCCGATGAGGGCCGTCTCGGTCGCATCGGCCGCTCCGGGCTCGACGCCCCAGGTCATGCGCTCGTCGTAGGGGGTCCAGTAGGTGAAGGCGATGTCCCAGCCCGACGCCGCCAGGCGGCGGGCGATTCCCGCGCCGATGCCGACGGTGCGCCCCACGCCGGTGATCAGGGCGAGCGGGCGCGACGTGGGATGGTCGATCTGGTTCTGGGTCGTCATCACGAGGAGCGTCCTGGATCGGCCGCAGCCCACGCAACTCTTTTTCTCGCGGACTGAGCCGTTCGCCCGGCCGGTACGTCATAGAGACATGAAGATCTGGCGTATCGCGCTCCTACCGGCGCTCCTGCTGACCCTGGGGACGGGCGTCGCCCAGCCGGCACAGGCGGTGACCCCCACGAAGAAGACGCTGGTCACGCTCCACAAGCAGGGCGGATTCGCGGGGCTCGACGATCGGGTGATCGTGTACACCAACGGGTGCGCACGGCTGAGCCGCCGGACGGGGCCGACCGTGGACAAGTGCCTGACCAGGAAGGAAGTGGCGACGCTGCGCGGTCACCTGAAGCGCCTGCGCCTGGGGCGCTCCGAGGCGCAGCCGCAGGGGGCCGACTTCATCAAGTACACGGTCTCCTACAAGGGTCACCGCGTCAGTCGCTACACGCTGACGACGTCCTGGAGCCCGGTGGTGCGGGATCTGGAGAAGGCCCTCGAGAAGTACTGGGCTCCTGACTGATGCCTGGCTGTTCCTCCGGGCCGCGCGGGGACGCCGTCGACCGGCGCGTCGGCTCCATCTGAAGGGCGCGGATGTTCGAGTATCACGGGTGGGTGACGATCCGCGAGACGGCGGGCGCCGAGGACGGCCAGGACGGACTGCTGGAGCGGCGGCTGGCCGAGATCCGCGCCTGCCTGGCCGAACTCGGCGATTACGGCCTGGTCGACCTGCGGTTCATGAACGGCACGCCGTTCCTTCACGTGGCGGGGCAGCCCAACCACGACGGAGGGTGGGGCGCGGCCGTCATCGGCCTGTTCGAGCGGGTCGGGCGGATCGCGCCGGGCTCCTACGGGCTGTTGCACGTGTGGGATGACGAGGGCGCCCACCCGAACGGGTTCCGGGTCTTCCGGCTGGTGCGCGGTGAGGTGAGCGAGCACGCTGATGCGCTGCTGTCTCCCGTGGTCCCGACCGTGGAGGACCCCTGGTCTGAGGGCGCGTAGGGCCGCGGGCGGGTCCTGCGGCGTCCGCCAGGCGAACGGGCGGTTCCGTCATGACAGACGAGTGAGTAGAATTAATGAACTCACTCGTCTAGCGTCGGACCCAGTCAGTTCAAATTATGTACTTACAGGGGAGTGCTGCATGCCTTTCGTGGAACTGTTCGCCCCCAAGGGTGCGTTGCGCGGCGAACGCGGCCGTCGGGTCAAGGAGCAACTGGTGGCCGAGGTGATGCTGGCCGAAGGCGCCCCCGACACCGCGGCCGCGCGAGAGATCTCCTGGCTCGTGCTCAACGAGCCCGACGCCTGGTTCGTCGGCGGCCGGCAGGTCCTCGACGAGGAGCACCCCCGCTACGTCGTCCGGGTGAGCGTGCCCGCCGGTTCCCTGAACGACGCCAAGCGGGCCGACATGATCGAGCGGATCACCCGCGTCCTGGCCGAGGCCGAGGACGATCCGCGCCGGATCTACGACCGGCCGGTCGCCTGGGTGCACCTGGTCGAGATCCCCGACGGGAACTGGGGAGCCATGGGCAGGGTCTTCCGGCTCCCCGACATCGTCGACTTCACCTCGACCGCCGCCGTCGCCGGCTGACGTTCTGCTCCCGGTACCCGCCGATCGGGGCCCCGGGGCCACTGGTTCGGGGAGGCGCTGGGTTTCGGGGCCGCCGTTCCGGCCCCGCCGAGGTCCGAGCGGTTGGCCGGCCGGACGTTCCCGCAGCCGTCAGGGAATGCCGGGCCGGTCGACGGATCATGTCCGCCGCCGACGTGGTGGCGGGCCTGTCCTGCGACAGGAGGGCCTGCGCCGTCGCCGCGTGAGCGGGGACGGCGGGCGACGGCAGGCACGCCACCACGGGAGACGACGAACATTCACCTCATGTCAGGGCACCCAGTGGTTGCCTGACACGGTGATCATGGTCTGGAGCTGGATGCTCGCGGCGAAGTAGCTGCCGGTGTCGATCGGGGTGGTGAGCATCTTGTTCCAGAGGGCGTCCAGCCAGGACTGGCTGCCGGAGTCGGTCATCGCGGCGACCGCGAACGGAGCGAAGTAGGCCGCGTCGCTGCCGCTGGAGATCTGCGTGCCGTTGAGCCGGTAGCCGATGGCGATCTTGTTGGGGTCGCCGCCGGTCTTGCTCCTGATCCAGGTGTTGAGCTTGCGGGCCGCGGCCAGCGACTTGGCGTCCCCGCTGGTCACCGCGTCGTCACCGATGCGCCACGGCACCCGGCAGGAGTTCCACCAGTAGGAGCCGTCGTTCGGGTCCTCGAGCACCTTGCCGGGGGCGGGCTTGGGCGTGGTGTTGGTGTTGACCACGAAGTCGGGCAGCAGGCCGGTGTTCGGCGCGTAGGTCGACTGGAGGGAGGCGATCACGTTCTGGTGCGCCGTGCGGACGGTGTCCCAGGTGGTGTCACCCGTGGCCTTCCTGAAGGCGCGGAAGTGGTCGACCATCCAGTCGGAGGCCCGGGAGATGTAGTAGTACTCGTCGCCGGAGCTGGTCCAGTCGCCGAGCTTGAGCAGGTTCGTGCTGGGGTTGAGCTCGTCCTTCTTGATCGCGTTGATGTGCTTGATCGCGAGGTTCCTGTAGTTGTAGGTCCCCGCGCTGCCCCACTGCCGGTCGGCCAGGAGCAGGCCGTAGGCGACGTCCATGTCGCCGTCGGTCGCGCCGTCGGTGCCGTTGACGCTCTGACAGGAGGTGTTCTGCTCGGCGGCCAGGAGGTCGGGGTTGATCGACGAGGGGTGGGCCAGCATGTACTTGACCAGGCCGTCGAAGATCTTCTTGGCGTCGGGGTCGGCTCCGGCCATGGTCGCGGTGATCACCATTCCGTAGCCCTGGGCTTCGGCCACGTAGGGGTGGTCGGCGTCGGGGGAGATGACCTGGTACCAGCCGTTGCCGCAGTTCTGCTTGACGAAGGCGGCCTTCCACCGCTTGTAGTAGTCGATCACCTTCTGGTCCAGCGTGGCCTGGTCGCCCGAGGGCCTGAGCATCCCCGCGGCGTAGGGGATGGCGTGGCTGCCGAAGGGTACGGCGGGGCCACTCCCACCGGGCTGGGTGGTGGCGGTGACGGGTCCCGCGGCGGATGAGGTGTTGCCTGCCGCGTCGCGGGCTTTGACGGTGTAGGTGTAGCCGGTCGAGGGAGTGAGGCCGGTGTCGGTGTGGGTGGTGCCGGTGACGGTGGTGAGCAGGGTGGAGCCGCGGTAGATCTCGTAGCCGGTCACGCCGACGTTGTCGGTCGAGGCGTTCCACGCCAGTGAGACGGTGCTCGCGGTGGTGCCCGTCGCGCGCAGGTTGCCCGGCGTGCTCGGCGGGGTGGCGTCGCTTCCCCCTGCGGTGCCGTAGACCTCGAACTCCCACAGCGAGTAGCCGTACGGGGTGCCGCGGGCGGTGCCGTACATCCGGATGTGGCGTCCGCTGCCGGAGACGGTCAGGTCGTCGGTGGCGCCGTTGCCGGTACTGGTGGTGTAGATGTCCGTCCAGGTGGAGCCGTCGGCGGAGGTCTGGATCCTGTAGGCCTTGCCGTAGGCGGCCTCCCAGGTGAGCTTGATCCTGGTGATGGCGGCGGTGGTGCCGAGGTCGAGGCTGATCCATTCGGGGTCGTGGCCCTCGGCGCTGGCCCAGCGGGTGGCGGCGTCGCCGTCCACCGCCTTGGCCGCCTCGAAGCCGGAGGCCTCCACCGAGGAGGAGCTGGCCGGCTTCCCTTGGGACAGCAGGGTCTCGGCTCGAGCGGTGGTGGCGGACGCTGTGGAGGTCGGGAGTAAGGCCATGGCGGCAAGGACGGCGGCGCTCAGGGCCACGCGGAAGGAAGGCGGCATCGGCAGGTCCTCTTGTGCGATGATAGTTAGGAAGACTTCCTAACTAACGCGGAGAGTAAAGTGCTCCGCGCCGCCGCGCAAGACCCACTTTCCGGCGCGCCCTCCCGAAACAGGCCTGACCGGGCTTTCCGTATCCCATTCGCGCCGGGTTCGGCGGTGTCGCCTCGGCGGGCTCGCGCCCTGCGGGGGGTGGGTCGCGTGCCGTTCGGGGACTGCGCGAACGCGTGCCGGCCGGGGGAGAGGGTTTCGAGCTCGGCCAGGAGGTCCTGCCTCCTACTGGGCTCCTTCCAGGTCTTCGTCGTTCTCCCGGCGAAGCGCGAGGACGGCCGCGGCGGCGACGAGCCCGAGGGTGAGCGCCCCGAGTCCCACGGCGAGTCCCTTGCGCTCGCAACCGAGGGCGGCGTCGACCGAGAACGTGCCAGGCCCGTGCACGGCGAGCGCCGTCGCGGCCACGCCGAGCACGAGTGGGTACTCGAACCCGCCGTGCTGTGCCCACAGTCCCTGCGGCAGGTGCGCGGAGACGACCGCGTTGGTCATCGTCGCGACGAGACCGGCCGAGGACAACGGCGTGGCCGCGCCGAGAGCGATGCCCGCGCCGGAGCCGAGCTCGCCCAGTCCCGCCGCCAGAGCGACGAGCTTGCCCTCCGGATAGCCGAGGGCGGTCATCATCTCGCCCGTCTTGTCGGGACCTCCTCCGCCGAACCATCCGAACAGCTTCTGCGCGCCGTGCCCCATGAGCAGCAGTCCCATGGGTACCCGCAGGAGCAGCACCCCGAAGTCCTCCGCAGTCACCTTCATACGGGGTTCTTACCCGGACATGCCTGACAATATGAATGGCCCGAAAGGGGGGGGCCGGGTGGCCACAGGGGTGGCGAGCAGGCCGCGGGTCGTTCGGTCGCCGGTCAGGCAGTTAGAAATCTACTTTGTAAAGGCGCCGGGCGGGGTGGCTTGCAGCCACCCTTCCTTCAAGGACTGAAGACTTTTCTCCGACAAGCATGGGTCCGATCGATCGGGGGAGCGCTGGGACAGAGCCGCGGAGGCGTCCTCCTGGGTCCGGGATCGGCGAGGATGAGGCTTTGGCCGGCCTTGGAGGCGGTGCTGTCGAGAGTTCTCGGCGAAGGCGGCCGGCCCGATCGAAGCCGGGGATCACGTGATCCGGATCCCCGGCTCTTCTCGTTCCGTCGTGGGAGGTCGTAGGGAAGTCGTAGGGAAGCGGTCAGGCGGCGGGCTTGCGGAACTGTTCGATCAACGCTGCGTAACTGTCGTCGGCGTGGCCGTCGGCTGCCGCGCGTCGGGCCAGTTCCAGGAAGAGATTCGGCAACGCGGTGCTGACGCCGAGCGCCTCGCTCTCCTGGACCAGGTGCTCCATCCCGCCCATGTGGACGGCAACGGTGGCGTCGGCGGCCGGGTACTTGCCCTCGTCGATCTGCTGCGCGTAGGCGGAGACGTAGTCGGTCGTCACGTTGATCGCGGTGCTGGCCAGGGTCGCGAAAGTCGTGGCCTTGACGTTCGCGGTGCCCAGCAGTGCGGCACCCTGCAGGAAGCCGTTCAGGACACCCCACATGATGCTCAGGATGGACATGTCGTACAGGGCAGACAGGCCGTGGTCCTCATCGAGGTAGAGGGTTCCGGTCGCGCTGAGTGCCTGCAGGGTGGCCTGGTGCTCCTCGAAGGCGGCCTTCGAGCCGGAGTACAGCAGCGTGGCGTCGGCGGTGCCGATGGCCTGGGGAAGGGCAAGGATCGCCCCGTCGAGGTAGACGCCGCCGATCGTGGCCGCCCACGCGGCGGTCTCGCGTGCTTGGGTGGAACTGGCCGTGGTCAGGTTGACGAGGGTGCGGCCGGTCAGCGAGGGGCCGACCGGGTCCAGCAACTCGTGCACGGCGTCGTAGTCCGAGACGCAGACGACGACGAGTGGGCTTGCCTCGACCGCGCTCTTGATCGAGTCGGCCAGGGTGGCGCCGTTGGCGACGAGATCGTCAGCCTTGGCGGCCGAGCGGTTCCAGACGGTGGTCGGGTGACCGTTCGTCAGAAAGGCCGCGGCCAACGCATGGCCCATCAGTCCCAGGCCGACAACGGTGACCGGCGATTGCGAGGCGGAAAGGGTGGACATTTGTGCTCCTGCCTGTCTCGTGCGGCGTCAGCCGCGACGGGTGTGGGTGCCGGGGCCGGGGTTCGGACATAGGTCGATCCCGGCCCGGAGGGTTCTGCCAGGTATGTCGTGACGATCACCGAGCCCAGCGCGCCTTGCCGGGAACGGCACGCTGTCGGTGGCCGGTTCGGCCGGTTCGGCTGGTTCGGCTGGTTCGGCCCTGCCGGCCGTCCGCCGGCAGGGCGACGGGCGAAAGCCGTCCTCGGACCGGTTGGAGCCTCTGCCGGCGCTCGGTCGTTGCGGTGGGGTGGCCCATGCGGCGGTCCAGCCGTGCTACGGGCGCCTCAGGTGAAGAACCCGACGATGCTGCGGATGCGGTCCCCGGCGAACTCGACGACGTCGTAGCCGGTGGCGACCGTGCCGAGTTTCCAGCGGAACAGCGCGCGGTCGTGGTGGACGCCGACCACGGTGTCGAGGGTGAACCTCAGGTCGCCGAGCTTCTCCCTGACGCGGCCGATCACCTCGGACAGCTCGGCGTGCCCACGCAGGCCCGCGTTGTCGGGGTCGGCGTAGAGCGAGTCCTCGGTGAGGACGGACTTCATCAGGGTCATCCGGGCGGCGGCGTCCGGCTCGTTCCAGATGTCGAGGTAGGCGAGGATCACCTCGGTGGTGCTCACTTGCTGGCTCCTTCCAGTGGGGGACGTTCGCTGTGGTTGCGAAGCGGGCCTGCGGGCGAGGGGGATCAGGCCACGGCCGGCGGTGACGGCGGCGGACGTCCAGCCTGCGACGTGCGGGCCTGAACTCGAGCGCGTTCCCGATGTCGGGCGGCGTCGATGGTGTCGTCGAGCGCCACGGTGCGCTGGGTCGGCGCGGGCAGCCCGAGACGAAGTCCTTCTCTGGTCATCAGCCTCTGTCCTACATGCCGTCTCCTTTCTACACGGTGTTCAGTCATCGCACGACGTAGATTAAACCAACCCTGTAGACTGTCAAGTGTGAGCGACCACACGATGAGCCGCCGGGACCGGCTACGCGCCCAGACCAGCGCCGAGATCAAGACGATCGCCATGAAGCTCATGGCGGACGGCGGCCCGGACGCCATCTCGCTACGCGCGATCGCCCGCGAGATGGGAATGACGGCCGGCGCGATCTACAGCTACTTCGCCACCCGCGATGACCTGATCACGACGCTCATCGGCGACGTCTACACCTCGGCGGTCGACGCCGCGGAGGCCGCCCGCGACGCGGTGCCGGAAGCTGATCCAGGCGGCCGGATCCTGGCCTGGGCCCAAGCCATGCGCGCGTGGGCGTTGGCCAACCCCGAAGGCTTCCGGTTGATCTACGGCGACCCCGTGCCCGGCTACCGCGCGCCCGACGACGGCCCCGGCCAACAAGCCGAGGCGCGCGCCTGCGGCGGACTGATCGGCCTCGTCGCCGCAGCCTGGCCGACAGCCCGGGCGAGCCGATCCGCGGACCGTGCCTACAGCTGGGCCGACTTCGACCCGGACCTCGTGGCCCATGTCCGGGAGGACTTCCCGGGCCTGCCCCCGGCAGGCATCGCGATGACGCTGAGGGTGTGGGGCCGGATGCACGGGCTCATGGCGCTGGAGATCTACGGCCACCTACGCCTCATCCACGACCCGGCCGCTGTCTACCGCGACGAGATGCACGACCTCATCGCCTCTCTCGGCCTCGTATCGTGACCGCGGCCCACCATCGTCGGATCCGGCGAACGCGCCGACCGCGAGGGGCGCATGGCTGACGCCGCCGGCCGCATCCTCCCACGGCACGATCACCTCACTGGATCCGATCGCGCCGGCGGCGGGCCGTGACGTGACGGCGTCGCGAGTGCTCCTGGCCTGTGCCCGCGGGTCACGACAGGCCGGTCACCTGTACGCCGCGTCGTCCGCGATGTCGATCTGCGAGCGATCGGGCAGCGCCAGGGTGGCCGCGAGTCCGACCGCCGCACCGATGATCATGAAGATGGAGATGGCCTGCCAGCCGTAGTCGTGCAGCAACCACGTGGCGATCAGCGGCGCGGGACCGCCCGCGACGATCGAGGCCAGCTGGTAGCCGAGCCCGGCTCCGCCGTATCGGAGGCCGGTGGGGAAGCTCTCGGCGATGAGCGCGGCCTGCGGGCCGTACTCCATGGAGTGCTGGAGCTGCACGATCATGATCGTCAGCAGGATCACCAGCGGTATGCCGGTGTTGAGCAGCGCGAAGTACGGGAAGGCGATCACCGCCAGCACGATCGCGCCGAGCGCGTAGAGCCTGCGGCGGCCCACCCGGTCACTGAGATGGCCGAAGTACGGGATCGCGAAGAGCTCGACGGCGGCCGCGCAGGTGACCGCGGCGAACGCGAACGTCTTGGACATCCCGATGGTCTCGGAGGTGATGTAGGTGATGACGAACGTGGTGTAGAGGTAGAACGGCATCTGCTCGGAGACCCGCAGGAGCGCGCTGAGCACGACCTCCTTGGGATGCCGCTTGACCACCTCGACGACCGGGAGCTTGGCCACCTGCCGGGTCTCGAGCAGCCGGGCGAGCAGCGACGTCTCCATGACCCGCAGCCGCACCCAGAGCCCGACGCCGACCAGAACCAGGCTGGCCAGGAACGGCACGCGCCAGCCCCAGTCGTTGAACGCGTCGCCCGAGGCGATCGCCAACAGCGACATCGCCTCTGTGCCGAGGATGAGGCCGATGGGCACGCCGACCTGCGGCCAGCTCGCCATCAGGCCGCGCCTGCGCTGGTCGCCCCATTCCATCGACAACAGCACCGAGCCGCTCCACTCGCCGCCCACGGCGATGCCCTGCAGGATGCGGAGGATGACGAGCAGGACGGGCGCGGCCACCCCGATGGTGGCGGTGCCGGGGAGCAGGCCGATCAACGCGCTCGACACGCCCATCATGACCAGGGTGATGATCAGAGTCGCCTTGCGGCCGATCCTGTCGCCCCAGTGGCCGAAGAGGGCGCTCCGATCGGCCTGGCGACGAAGCCGACCGCGTAGGTGGCGAACGCCGACAGGGTGCCGGCGTAGGTGCTGGACTCGGGGAAGAAGACATGGGCGAAGGCCGTCGCGGCCGCCATGCCGTACAGGAAGAAGTCGTACCATTCGATGGCGGTGCCGACGACGCTGGCGGTGGCAGCCTTCCTGACCTGGGATCGGTATTCCGCCTCCGGCAACCGGTTGCCGGCCATCGCGCGCCTCCTCAGCCAGACTGTCGGGCTGTCTACCCTGGCTCGGCCCGTGAAAATCGGTGGTGCGGGATCTCTGGCGACGCAACGAAGATGCCCTGGTCGCAGGGCTGGAGAACCTTTCCGCGCGTGCCGGCGGTTCGGTGCCGCATGGGGAGATCGTCCGCGGGTAGTGCTGGAGCCATGTCGGATTCGCGATGTGAGGGATGGTTGCTCGCAGGCCGGTACCGGTTGCTGGCCGAGGTCGGCAGGGGCGGCATGGGCAGGGTCTGGCGCGCTCATGACGAGCTCCTCGACCGCGAGGTGGCGATCAAGGAAGTCGTTCTCGCCGGCTCGCCCGCGCCGCAGCACGAGGTGCTGGTCGCCCGCACGATGCGCGAGGCGCGCATGGCCGCGAGACTGAGCCACCCGAACATCGCCGCGGTCTACGACGTGGTGCCGGCCGACGGGCGGCCGTGGATCGTGATGCAGCTCGTCCGCGCGCCCAGCCTGGCCCAGGTGATCGCCGAGCGGGGCCCTCTGCCCGTCTCCGCCGTCGTGCGCATCGGGCTGGAGGTCCTGGCCGCGCTGCGTGCCGCGCACGCCTGCGGTGTCGTGCACCGCGACGTCAAGCCCGCCAACATCCTGGTCACCGGTGACCGGCACGCGATCGTGACCGATTTCGGTCTGGCGACCAGGGTGGACGACGAGGCCCAGCTGACCCAGGCGAACCTGGTCGTCGGCACGCCCGCCTACATCGCGCCGGAACGCGTCAAAGGCGGGCCCACGATGCCGCCGGCCGACCTGTGGTCTCTGGGGGCGACTCTGTACGCGGCCGTCGAAGGCCGTGCGCCCTTCGTTCACAGCAGCGAGATGGCCACCCTGGCGGCGGTGCTGACCTCGGGCCCGGCTCCCTTCCGGCGGGCAGGCCCGCTGGCCCCGATCATCGCGGGCCTGCTGGAGAAGGATCCCGCCCGCCGTACCGACGCCGCTTCCGCGGAGGAGCAACTGCTACGGGTGAGCGCGCTTTCCGGCCAGGGGCCGGAGGCGACCGGGGCGCAGGCGGCCGTCCGGCCTGATCCGACCGCGCCCGCCCGGGGTCTGGCCGTCCACGATGGCGGCCTGCGGGCGGGCGGTCGCCCCGGTGGCGGCCTTGGCCGTCGCCCCGCTCACGGTCGACGGACGCCGCGGCCAGTGCCAGGACCGCCGGCCGCGCACTGGCGGAGGACGGCCGCCGTGACCGCCGCCGGCTTGATCGTCAGCGCCCTGGCCGCCGCATGGGCGGTCTCCGGCTCCGGCGGGGCGGGTCCCATGGGTTCCGCCGAGAGCGACTCCCGGTCGGCGCAGAGGACGGCGAGTGTCATGCAAGCCGTGCCGGTGGTGGAGGAACGGCGCGCCGCCCCGTCGACGCGGGATCATCGAGGCGATGCCCGTCCCGCCCCTGTCCCGGTCGCGGCCACGGATGCCGGCACCTCGTCGAAGCCGGCCACGAAGGCCGAGCCGAAGAAGGCCGAGTCGAAGAAGGGCAAGCTCAAGCACGGCAACGGCCACGGGCACAAGCGGTGAGCGCGGGCGCCCCCCCGCGCGCCGGTTCGGCCGGCGCGGGCGGGGCGCCGTACTCGGGTGGTGGGACGGGTGCTGCCCGGCTTCCCCGCCATGCCGCCCACAGGAGAAACCCGCTGAGCGGCTCGTTGGCGTGATGCCCACCTGGCTCGGGGACGCCGGGGCGATCCCTGGCGGTGGGCCGCGTCGGGCAAAGCGTTCCCCAGCGATGAGCGGCGAAAATTGGGCTGTTCATGCTTGAGGCCGGTCCCGAGCAGGACGAATCATCGAAGTCAGGGGGGATTCTCATGCACACGAAAGAGAGTCACGAACTTCGATGGGGTGGACTGGCCGGTATCGGTGCCCTGGTCGTCGGGCTCCTCGGACGGCTGGTGATGGGGAACGCTCCGAGCATCCACGATCCCGCGCTCGTCATCGCCGGATATCTGTCCGGCTACCGGACCCAGATACTGACGGCGGCGTTGCTGTTCGCCATCGCCTCGATGCTGTTCCTGTGGTTCGGCGTCGCGCTGGCCACGGCCTTCCGCCGGGCCGACGAGAACAGTGACACCCCCGGGATGGTGCTGGCCGGGTTCGTGCTCGTCACCGCGCTCGGGTTCATCGGGGTGGCCGTCTTCGCCGGCGTGACCTATGCCATGACTGCGCATCCGGCGTTGCTGGCGGTGGCCGCAGGGCCGTACACGGCGCTGACGGTGATGGGCGGGATCGCCGGGGTGGCGGTCGCCGGGACGTTCGGGGCGGTGGCGGCCGCGATCATGCACACGCGGGTGTTCCCGATGTGGATGGCCTGGTTCGCCATCGCCGTCGCCGCGATCAGGCTGCTGGCGGCGGCCATGATCGGCAGTACGGGAGGGGCGCTGTCACCGGACGGCCCGCTCATGGTGATCCTGCCCGGGCTGCTGACAGCGGCGTGGGTGCTGGTCGCGAGCTGGTTGCTCATCCGCGAGCACCTGCCCGTGCCCTCCGCGGGTGCCAAGCCCGTGATGGGCCACTAGTCAGGACCGCGGGGCCGTAGGGCCGCCGCGGTCACAGGTACTGGCCTGTCCCGTCCTGCTCGTCCGTCGCGGCCGACGGGCTCGTCACGATGTCCGAGGGGAGCAGCGCCCGCACGTCGTCGGGAGTCGGGTCCTGTCGGGCCAGGATGCGTTCCGCCTGGTGGGCCACCGCGCGGTCGAGGAGGTTGCGGACGACGCGGCCGTTGCCGAAGGACTCGCCGCGCGGGATCGCCCGAAGGGCGCCGCGGACCTCGTCGCGTACCCCTCCGTGCAGGACGAGTCCGGCCGTCGACGCCATGGATTCGAAGATCGCGACGAGCTCGTTCTCGCTGTAGTCGGGGAATCGCACCGTGGTGGGAAAGCGCGAGGCCAGACCGGGATTGGCCGCGAGGAAGTCCGTCATCCGGCTCTCGTACCCGGCGGCGATCACGACCAGGTCGTCGCGGTGCTCCTCCATGAGGCGCAGCAGTTCGGCGATCGCCTCGGGACCGTAGGAGTTGTGCGAGCCGCCAGGTGTGAGCGCGTAGGCCTCGTCGATGAAGAGCACGCCGCCGAGGGCGCTCTCGACCGCGGCGCGCACCTTGGGCGCCGTCTGGCCGAGATACTCGGCGATCAGGTCGGCGTGGGAGACCTCCACCAGGTGTCCGGACGACAGCAGGCCGAGCTGCGCGTACGCCGAGGCGATCAACCTGGCGACGGTCGTCTTGGCCGTGCCGGGGTTTCCGGTGAACACCAGGTGGCGGGTGGGCGAGACGGCCGGCAGTCCCGCCGACCTGCGCAGCCGGTCCGCCTCGACCTCGGCCACCAGCAGCCGCACCTGGCGTTTGACCGGTTCCAGCCCGACCAGTGCGTTGAAGGCGGCGAGCGGATCGTCGCCCTGCCGGGTGCGCGCGGCGAGGCGAGCGGAGTCGGGGACGTCGTCGGCGAGGATCTCGTGCAGCGACTCGTCGCCGTCGATCACGCCGTCGGCCAGTACCCGGCGCGACTGCATGGCCACCGAGCGTTCGAGCAGGCGGAGCGCGAGGCGTGCGCCCGCCGCGCCGGGCCGTGCCGACCGGACGATCCGCTCCACCTTGGTCAGAACCCCTTCCCGGAGGGTGAATCCGGCCTCGGCCGCCTTGCTCTCGTACAGGGCCACCACCTGCTCGCCGGTGAGGTCGGGGAAGTGGACGACCCGCGGGAAGGCCTCCGCCAGCTCGGGGGAGGATCTCAGCAGGCCGTTGACCGCGCCGTCTGGGCCGCAGAGGACGATCAGCAGATCATCCTGGTGCGCCTGGACACCCGCGAGCAGCGCGTCGACGACGTCGCGGCTGTGCGCCCTGTCGATGTCGATGCCGGGGCGGGCGAGATTTCCCGCGTCCTCGACGCACAGCACGCCGCCGAGAGCGCGCTCGAGGGCTCGCCGTACGTTGGCGGTGGCCTCCCCGACGTGTCGGCCGGCCAGGTCGGCGCGGTCGACGGTGACCAGATGACCCGAGGAGAGGAGCCCGAGCTCGGCGAGCGTCCGGCCGAGCGCGCCCGCCACCATGGTCTTGCCGGTGCCGGGCCTGCCGGTGAACACCAGGTGCGGCGGCGGGGAGAGCGCGGGCATGCCGGCGGCACGCCGCAGCTTGGCCGCCCTCGCCTCCGCGATGACGAGCGCGACCTCCGCCTTGACCGGCTCCAGCCCGAGGCACGCCTCCAGCCCGGTTCCCCGGTGGCCGGGGGCGGCCGGCAGGTCGGCGCCGGTCACCTCGGCGGAGCCGCGCCGTCGCGCTGACCCGACGGCCTGCTCGGCGAGGTGTTCCATGAGGCGGGCGCCGCGGAGGTTGCCGGCGCCGCTCAGCCTGGCCGCGCGGTTGGCCGCCTCGTCGAAGGCCGTCGCGCCTCGCCTGCCGACCGCCCGCCGGAACAACTCCGCACGCTCGTCCTCGGTGAACTCGCGTGTGCCGGCGACGCAGAACTCGTGATGCAGCGAGGGGTTGGCCAGCGCGACCGTGACATCACCGCCCGCACCGCACGTCGCGACCACGTGCAGGCCCGGCTGCTGGCGCAGCACCCGGCGGAGCTCCTCGAGGGCGACAGCCCCGCAGCGGCCGTTGGCGACGATCCGGTCCAGCCCCTGCACCACCAGCAGGTCACCGACCCCCAGATCCCGTGTGCGCGACAGCAGGTGCAGCGCGGCCTCGCTGGCGTTCATGTCGGTGAACACCTGGTCGGAGACGTAGACGACCTCGGGCGGTCCTTCGGCTGTGGCGAACGCGCGCCGCAGGATCTCCACCGCCGTCATGCGTCCCGTGCTGTCCGGCCCCGCCAGCAGCAGCCGTGCCGGTCTGGCGGCGCCCTGCCACCTCGCCTCGACCGCGGCACGCACCGCCTCGGCCAGCTCCGGCTGTCCGACCAGTTCCGCCGCGGGGTCCGTGCGGGGCGCCTGGCCGGCGACGTACCGGGCCAGCAGCGGATTGACGGCCCTGCGCGGCGCGCACAGCATGCGCACGTCACGCTGGAACGAGCTGACGGGCAGCGAACTCTCCGGGTTCACCGCGGGCCCCGGCAGCCCCTGGACGGCGCCGGTCACCCTGATGGCCATGTCGAGCCAGGCGCGGCAGGCCTCGGCCTCACCCGCGAGCACTCCGCGCGCCAGCCACGACCGTGTCAGCGCGTGCCAGCCGTCGGCGTTGAATCCCTCGCGCACCTGGGAGAACAGGGCCTGCACCTGGGTGTATCGCGACATGCCCAGGCTGACGGCGAGCTCGGCGGGCACCTCGCTGATCTCGGCCTGGGCCAGCAGGCACGCCAGCGTCACCTCGTGCTCGAAGGTGAAGGTGGTGCCCGGCAGCGGTCCCGCGCTTGCCGCCCCCGGAACGTTCTCGATGAGACGGGTGTGCGCGGCCAGGAATCCCGTACAGGCCCAGTCGAGGTAGCCCGCCGGTCCCAGGAGCTCGGGCAGGACGGCCAGGTGCCGCGGGTCGGCCCGCTCGGCCCACAGCCGCGGCAACGCCTCCAGCGGCGCGACCAGATCCTCCTTGGCCAGCGCGGGGTCGGTGGCGCGCTGGTCGTGCAGCGCGATCAGCGCCCTGCGCCGGGGTTCGAGCGGCTCGATGCCCGCGAAGACGTCCAGACACCGGCGGGCGAGCGTGAACGCGAGCTCGCGCAGCTCCGGATCGTCGCCGGTTCCGTCCAGCAGCCAGTACGCCGGCGGCAGGAAGGGCGTGTCGGCCGACGACCACGTCCAGCTGCGGTTGGGCCGCCTCGGCTCGGCCACGAAGTCGCTCATCGTCTCGTAGGCGAGGTCGCAGGCGGAGCCGCCGCACAGCGCCACCGACCCGACGAGGAACTGCAGCAGGTACCACAGCTCCGCGCCGATCACGGTGGTGTCCTCGGCGAGGAAGTCGGGAAGCTCGACCGCGAGCGCCTCGGCCGCGGGATCGGCGTTCAGCGCGAGGGCCCGCGCCCGCACCTGCTCGTACAGGCCGTCCGGAACCCGCCACGGCCCGTAGGAGTACAGGTCCAGGACGGGGTCGTCGGACAGCAGCAACCGCAGGCCGTCCGGCAGGCTTGGGCGATCCATGGCCGGGATCTTACGTCAGCCCTGCCCGGCCGCCCGCGCGGGGAGCCGGCGGCCACCAGGAGTCAGTCGATCATCGCCTGGTCCCGTTCGCCGATCGTGCGGAGAACGGCGTCGGGGACGATGAGGTCGGCCTTCGGGCGGGTGGTGGCGATGAGGTCGGCGTTGCGCTGGTCGGTTCCCAGCACCCAGGCCACGGCGGCGTCGTGGTCTTTGCCGAACCGCTCGTGCCGGGCGACCAGCCTGCGCACGCGCTCGTCCGAGTCCAGGTCGCAGTACCAGACCTCGTGCAGGGTGGGCCGCACGCGCGCCCAGTCACCCTGGTCGAGCAGCAGGTAGTTCCCCTCGGTGACGACGAGCCTGGCGGCCCGGGGGAGCGGGATGCTCCCGGCGATCGGCTGCTCCAGTTCGCGTTCGAAGGCCGGCGCGTAGATGACGTCGTCCTCGTCCTGCCGCAGGCGGCGGAGCAGGGCCGCGTAGCCGGCGGCGTCGAAGGTGTCAGGGGCTCCCTTGCGGTCGCGCCGACCGAGCCGGTCGAGCTCGACGTCGGCCAGGTGGAAGCCGTCCATCGGCAGGTAGGCCACCCAGTCCAGCGGCGGCAGTCCGGCGGGAGGCCTGCGTCGCAGCAGGGCGACCAGGTTCTCGGCGAGCGTGGTCTTGCCCGACCCGGGTCCGCCCGCGATGCCCAGCAGCGTGCGATGCCTGCCTCGCACGAGGGATCGGGCCCGGTCCGCCAGGTCGTCGAGGGACGTCATCGCGAGCGGCTCGTGTGCAGGTGGTTGGTGATGAAGGCGTGGGCGTGCCGCGCCAGGTCCTCGCCGTCGGACCAGAGGTTGCGCCAGATGGCCAGATCGTTGGACAGACCGCGCATCACGACCGCCGAGGAGAAGGATTCGAAGGTGATCGGCCCACGGTAGCCGATGTCCGCCAGCGCGTGGAAGAACGAGGTGAAGTCCAGGTGCCCCGAGCCGAGGTAGCCGCGGTGGTTCTCGCCGATGTGGACGTAGCCGAGCCGGTCCCCGACCTCGAGCACGGGCCGTACCAGATCGTCCTCCTCGATGTTCATGTGGTAGGTGTCCAGGTGGATGAGCACGTTGTCCTCGCCGATGTCGTCGGCGAGGACGAGCGCGTCGCGTGCGGTGTTGACGACGTTGGTCTCGTACCGGTTGCAGATCTCCAGGCCGAGTGTCATGCCGTACGGGCGGGCCTCCTGCGCCAGCCGGCGCAGCACCGACACCACGTTGCGGCGGCCGGCGGCGGTCAGCGGGTGGTCGTACTTGCCCAGGGCGCTGTAGAGGGCTCCGGTGAAGTGCGTGCCGCCGAGCGCCCTGGTCACGGCGAGGGAGTCGTGCAGCAGTTTCTCGCCGCGCTCGACCACGGACGGGTCATCGCTGGAGATGTCGGCGTCGAAGGCGAGGCCGCGCGAGCACGCCACGCCCAGGCCTGCGGCGCTCAGGGCGTCGCGGGCGGCTTCGGCGTCGAGGTTCGCGCAGTCGTGCAGGGAGATCTCCAGAAGGTCGAATCCGGTGGCCCTGGTCTTCTCGATCGCGGAGGCGATTGAGGACGGGCTCGTGTCACCGGCCCATACCAGGGCGTGCACGCCGATCGGGTTGGTCGTGGTGTCATCGGTCATCAGGTGGGTGCCTTCTCGGGTTGCTGGGGACGGGGTCAACTGCCGGCCGCGCCGGTGATGAGGGCGACGATCTCCTCGCCGGTCGTCTCGGCCGTACGGCGTCCGCCGACGCAGCGGCCTGCGCGCATCACCCACACCTGGTCGCTGAGCCTCATGACCTGGCTGAAGTTGTGGCTGATGAGCAGGACGGAGTGCCCCTCGTCCCGCAGCCTGACGATGAGCTCCTCGACCCGTGCGGTCTCCTGGACGCCGAGGGCCGCGGTGGGCTCGTCCATGATGACGAGCTTGGAGCTGAAACCCGCCGCGCGGCAGATGGCGACGGCCTGGCGCTGCCCGCCGGACAGCCGACGGACACGTGAGCGGACCGCGGGCACGTTGACGGCGAGGGTGGAGACCATCTCCTTCGCGCGGACCTGCATGGCGCGCCGGTCGAGGACGGGGACAGGGCCGAACCTGCGGACGATCTCACGGTTGAGGAAGAGGTTCTGCCAGACCGTGAGGTCCTCGACGAGCGCGAGGTTCTGGTGGACGGTCTCGATGCCGGCCTCCCTGGCGTCCTCCGGCGAGTGGAAGTCGATCTCTCCGCCGTCGAAGACGATCCGCCCGCTCTGCGGCCGGTGGATCCCGGAGACGCACCGCACCAGCGTGGACTTGCCCGCGCCGTTGTCGCCGACGAGGGCGGTGATCTCGCCGCGGCGCAGCGTCACCGAGACGTCGACGAGGGCGCGGACGCTGCCGAAGGACAGGGAGACGTGCTCGGTGCGCAACAGGATGTCCTCGCGTGCGCCGGGCTGGAGGTGGTCGGTCATCGCTGGAACCTCGTCAGGAGTGCGGCCAGCACCACGACGATGCCGACGGCCAAGGGCTGGTAGAACTGCGAGACGCCGAGCAGGGTGAGCCCGTTGACCAGGGCCGTCAGCAGCAGGGCGCCGATGACGGGGCCCACGATGGTTCCCCGTCCGCCGAAGAGGCTGACCCCGCCGAGCACGACCGCGGCCACGGAGTTGAGCAGGAAGGCGGTGTTGGCCGCGGGTTCGGCGGCGCCGATGCGGGCGACCAGCAGGATCGCCCCGAGCCCGGCGAGCACGCCGCTGATCGTGTAGACGGCGATCTTGATGCGCTGGGTGCTGATGCCCATCGCCGTCGCGGACTCCGGTGCCCCGCCGGTGGCCAGCAGGTGGGTGCCGAAGCGGGTGTGGAAGAGCGCGACGTGGGCCACGACGGCGACGACGAACGCGATGATGACCGACCAGCCGAAGATCCCGATCCCGCCGGTCGACAGGCTCAGCAGGGCCGGGTCGATGATCGTCACGGGTTTGCCGTCGGCCAGGATCAGCGCCAGGCCGGAGGCCGCGGAGAGCGTTCCCAGCGTCACGATGAAGTCAGTGATCTTCCCTTTCGCGATGATCAGGCCGTTGGCCACGCCGACCAGGGCGGCGGCCACGACCGCCAGCAGGCACGAGAGCGGCAGCCCCCAGCCCGCCGCGTAGGCCTGGCCGAAGGCGACCGCACCGAGTGTCATGGTCGAGGCGATCGACAGGTCGATGCCCGCCGTGGCCACGACGAAGGTCTGGCCCACCGAAAGGATGATGAGGATCGCCGCGGCGACCAGCATGGAGGCGATGTTGCCCGAGCTCAGGAACGTCGGGTTCAGGGCCTGAAAGACGATGACGAGGACGATGAGCCCGACGAGGGCGGCCCATTCGGCCCAGAAGCCGACGTCTTTCAGCCTCGCGGACCAGGCCTCGCGCTCAGGTGCCGCGAGCGTTGCGTTCGCCATGGATGTCCTCCTTGTCGCGGCGGCCGGGCAGGCTGGGACAGCCGGTGGCCGGTCGCGACGGTGAGCCGCTACCGGGTGAGGTTCCTGAACGGGTCGTCGTAGGTGCCGAACGGCTTGGGCGTGGCGGCCAGCGCCTTTTCGGCGTTGTCCTTGGTGACCAACTCGACCGGGGCCTTCACGTTGGGCGGCAGGGCCTTGCCCTTCGCGGCGGCCTGGCAGGCCTCGACGCCCATGAGGCCGATCGCGTACGGGTACTGGGCGACGGTGCCGTCCAGCGTGCCTGCCTTGACCGCCTCCAGCGCGTCCTTGACGCCGTCGACGCTGATCACCTTGACCTTGCCCGTCTTACCTGAGTTGGCGATGGCCCGTGCCACGCCCAGTCCCATGTCGTCGTTGGCGACGAAGAAGCCCACCAGGTTCGGATTGGCCCGCATGACGTCGGTCGCCGCGGTGAGCGCCGTCTGGCGGTCCCAGTTGGCGGCGACCGTCTGCACGACCTTGAGCTTGGGCCCGATCCCCTTCTGGAACCCCTCGACCCGGGCGCCGCTGGTGACGTCTCCCGCGATGCCGCCGACCACGGCGACGTCGCCGCCTGCCGGCACCAGCTCGGTCATCCGAGCTCCGGCCATCTTCCCGGCCTGGACGTTGTCGGTGCCGATGTAGGTGGCCAGCGTGACGTTGGCGCTCTTGGCCGCCGCTGCGTCGACCGGGCTGTCGATGTTGACGACGGTCTTGTTCAGCACGGAGAGCCTGGCCAGGCCCTGGATGAGGTTGGTGCCGGAGATCGGGTTGACCACGTAGCAGGAGTAGTCCTGCCCGGCCAGGCCGTTGAGCTTGTCCGCCTGGCCGGTCGTGTCGGTGATGGAGTTGGCCGCCTGGACCGTGACGGGTACCCCGGCGGCCTTGGCCTGGTCGTCGATGCCCTGCTTCATCGTCTGGAAGAAGGGGTTGTCCAGGCCCTTGATGATGGCGGCGATCTTCGTCTGGGCGTCTGCCGCGTCGCTCGCGCCGGTGGCGGCGCTCGTGTCGGCGGACCCGCTGGAGCCGCAGGCCCCCAGCACGAGCGCGCCCGCGGTCACGACGGCGCCGACTGCCGCCGCGCGACGGCTGCTGGTGTTCGCGTGCATTCGGGTGCCCCTTTCGCCGTTGGTCTGATGACCGTAAGTCCACTTCTGAATCCTGACAAGACCTCTTTCGACTTTTTAAGTCGAAACATCCTTGACTTACGCCCAATGCAGTTCATAGCTAGAGTGGTCGAATGCACACACCGGGCGTCGTCTCGGCGCGGATGGGGGTCAGCGCCGGTGAGATCCTCAGCCTGTTCCGAGACTCCTCCGACGGCCTCACGAAGGCCGACGTCATGCGCAGGACCGGGCTCTCGCGCACCACGGTCAACCAGCGCCTCGACGGGCTGCTGGCCGCAGGCCTGCTGATACCCGCGCCGGAGGACGCGCGCACCCGGGGCCGCCCCGCCGGCCAGTTCATCGTCAACCGCGGCCGCGGTGTGCTGCTGGTGGCCGACATCGGCGCCACCGGCCTGCGCGCCGCCCTGTGCGACCTCGGCGGGGACGTGCGCGCCGAACTCGAGACGCGCGCCGACGTGACGGCGGGCCCCGAGGCCATCCTGACGATCGTCGACGAGCTGTTCGCCCGGATCATCAAGGACGGCCGCCACGACGCCGCCTCCGTGCTCGGCGTGGGCATCGACGTTCCTGGCCCCGTCGACTTCGCGACCGGGCGCGTGGTCAGCCCGCCGATCATGACGGGCTGGGACCGCTTCGACATCCCCGGCTGGTTCGGCTCCCGCTACGGCTGCCCCGTCCTGGTCGACAAGGACGTCAACGCCATGGCCTTCGGAGAGCAGCGCCTGCGCTATCCGGACGTCCCGCACCTGCTCATGGTCAAGATCGGCACGGGGGTCGGCACCGGTCTCATCGCGAGCGGGCAGGTGCACCGCGGCGCCGACGGCGCGGCCGGTGACGTCGGCCACATCCAGGTCACCGTCGACGACGTGGCCGAGCCGCCCGCCTGCCGGTGCGGCAACGCCGGTTGCGTGGAGGCCTACGCGGGCGGGTGGGCCCTGGTCCGCGACCTGCGGGAGGCGGGCCGCGACGTCGCCACCGTGGACGACGCCGTGCGCCTGATCCGCGGCGGTGACCTCGTCGCGGTACGGCTCGCCCGGCGCGCGGCCCGCATCCTCGGCGGCGCGATCGCCGACATGGTCAACCTGTTCAACCCGCGCGTCATCGCGATCGGCGGTCAGCTCGCCCACACCGACGAGCAACTCTTCGCCGGCATCCGCGAGATCGTCTACCGGCGGTCCCTGCCGCTGGCCACGCGCAACCTCCAGATCGTCCGCAGCGACCTCGACCCGCACGCGGGCATCCTCGGTCTCGCGCAACTCCTCGTGGACGGGATCTACACCCCTGAGCGCGTCCAGGAACTCGTCGACGGCGCGGTCGCCTGGGCGCCTGTTTCCGCAGGTCGGCGTTGGTAACCATGCCAGTGGGTCGCAAGCGGCCGGCAACCGGTATCTCCCAGAATGGCCGGATCGAACCCCGCGACGGATTCGGTCAACCGGGGGAAACGATGAACATCCGTGTCCGATCCAAGGTGCTCGCCCTGGCCGCGACGTTGTTCGCCGCGGGTGTCGCCTTCATGCCGATGTCGCCGGCGGACGCCGCAGCGGCCCGTGCCCAGGGCTGCACCTTCGACGGCGTCCGCTACGACGAGGGAGAGAAGATCAAGGCCGGTAACCACAGGGTGCTGACCTGCAAGAGGAACGTCCTGACCGGCGCCTTCTACTGGGCCGGGAAGGCGTCGGGCAAGGGCAGGGTCAAAGGCACGTCGGCCGGCCTGAGGTGACCCGGCGCGCGTCCCTCGCCCCGGCGGCCAGGCCGCGATGACGGGCCCGGCCGTGGGGGGCGGGGGACCGGCCCGCCCCGGGGTGTGCGCCTCAGTCCAGGTGGAACACCTCGTCCAGGGTGAGCATCTCCTCGTCGGGGCGGCGGCCGTCCAGGGCCTCGAAGAACGGCGCCATCTCCGCCTGCCACCGGTCGTTCACCTCGGTCGCCGCCATCGCGCTGCGGGCGGCGTCGAAGTCCTCCGTCTCGAGGTAGCCGACGAGCAGCCCATCGGGGCGCAGGAACAGCGAGTAGTTGCGCCACCCCGTGCGGCGCAGCGCGTCGAGCATGTCAGGCCAGACGGCCGCGTGCCGTCGCCGGTACTCCTCCAGGCGGTCGGGGCGCACTTTCAGAAGGAAGCAGACGCGTCGCATGAGACTCCCACCGCAAGAGAAACGTTTTAACGCCTGGCCAGCAGACATTACGAGCCGTGCTCCGATGCCGTCAAGAGCCGTGGTCGCCACGTACCAAGGGCGATCGGGCGGCCTCGCGCGCCGGCTGTACGGTGACGCGCCGCGACGACGGTCACCCACCCGCCATGCCGTTGTTCGCTCGTGGATCAGGCCCGGATCTGGCTGGTGATGGAGGGGTCGGTGATGGCGGTGTCGTTCGCCAGCAGGAAGGCCTTGCTGAGGATGAGCGCCAACCTGCCGTCCTCCTCGAACGGAAGGAACAGCCCGGCGTGGGGATCGCGAGCGGAGACGATGCACAGGCAGGCGTCGTTGGGCTCCATCAGGATGTTCGCCGAACCCCAGGTGGATCTTGTAGGTGCGTAGGTCGCCCCGAACCACCAGGAAGCGATCGGTCACGGCGCACCGGTCGGCGATGGCCGTACGCCCGATCAATCGGGACAGCGCGTCGCGGCGCACCTCGGCGGAGGGCGGCAGCGCCGCGAACGAGCCGGACCGCCAGTAGTCCCGCAGCCGATCAGGCCCCTGGTCGGCCCCCTGGGGAGCGGCCGTGATCGAGGTGAGCGCCACGAACAGGTCGACGTTCCGCATGGCCTCGCTGAACACCAGCGCCGGGACCTCCGTCAACGGCGCCTGGCGCCATCCGCCCCCGGCCGGCCGCTGGAAGATGACCTGGTCGGTGACCGCGTAGCCCTCGTCGTACAGACCGTGGTGCAGCGTCACCCGCCAGCGCCCGCCGGGCCTGCCCGTCGGCGCCGCCATCCCACGGCCCGATAAAGTCGGACGTGCGCGCGATCAGATCGCCGAAGTCCTCGGGCCCCGCCTGGTCGGGCATGCCGAGGCCGTCCAGCAGGCCGGTCTCGACAGGACGGATGTCGCACACTCCGACGAGCTCCACCAGCCCTCTGGCGGCCGTCGCGCGCAGGTTCGCGAGGTGCGCGCGGCCGTGGCCGTGGGCGCCCGCCGGCACGACCCTGGTCAGCTCCACGTCAACCCCAGCCCTCTGGCGCCCGAAGACCGCAGCTCGGCACCCTCGATCACGACCGGATACGGCTCGGCCAGCAGTCCGAGGTCGGTCAGCGTGGCGTCCTCGACCTTCTCCACCATGGCCGGATGGGGGAGCGCGAGGGCCAGCTGCCCCGACAGCTCGGTCAGCAGGTGCGGGTGAACCGGCACGTC
Source organism: Nonomuraea mangrovi (assembly GCF_042681425.1). Lineage (NCBI taxonomy): Bacteria > Bacillati > Actinomycetota > Actinomycetes > Streptosporangiales > Streptosporangiaceae > Nonomuraea > Nonomuraea mangrovi. The sequence continues at coordinate 32,019 of NZ_JBHUFV010000068.1, forward strand.
GAAGGCGTGGGCCAGCTCCGCGATCCGCAGGAACGGGGTGATGCCGCCGACCCTGACCACGTTCGGCTGGATCACGTCGCAGGCGCCCGCCGTCAGCAGGTCGCGGAATCCGTGGACGGTGTAGACGTTCTCGCCGACCGCCACGGGCACGTCGATGCGGCGGCGCAGCTCCACGTGCGCGGCCACGTCGTCGGCGGGCAGCGGCTCCTCGATCCAGTGCAGGTCGTACGGCGCGAGCGCGGCGATCGCGCGGCGGGCGCGGTGCAGATCCCACCGCTGGTTGGCGTCGATCATCAGCGTCGTGGCGGGGCCGACGGCCTCGCGGACCGCGGCGACGCGTTCGACGTCCTCGGCCAGGTCGGGCCTGCCCACCTTGATCTTGACGGCGCGATGGCCTGCCGCGCTCCAGCGCCTGGCCTGCTCGACCAACTCGTCCAGGGAGTAGTGCAGGTTGACGCCGCTGCCGTAGACGGGGACGCCGGCGCGGCGCGCGCCCAGCACGTCGGCGAGTGAGGACTCGCCGCAGCGCAGGTCCCACAAGGCAAGATCGATTCCGGCCATGGCGATCGTGGTCAGCCCGCCGCGCCCCGCCTCGCTCAGGTGCCTGGACAGCCGCTCCCACACCAGCTCGGGATGGGCGGGCATGCCGATCAGTGCCTGGCGGATGTCGTTGTCCAGGAGTGCCTTGATGGCCTTCGCCCCGATCTGGGGGGTCCACGAGAACCCCGTGCCCACGCGGCCGTCCTCCAGTGCGACCGTGCAGACGATCACATGGTTATGGCGCACGTCGGCGCCCCATGGCCTGCGCAGTGGCACCGAGCGCAGCTCCGTCACCAGGTCTTTGATCATGACGCCACCAGCGACAGGCCGGTCTTGATGAGCGTGTCCAGCTCGGCAAGGTGCTCGGGCGTGAGGTCGGTCAGCGGCGCCCGCACCGGGCCGACGTCCAGCCCGCGCAGCCGCAGTCCGGCCTTGACCAGCGAGGCCGCGTAGCCCGGCGCCTTGCTGCGCAGCTCGACCAGCGGGGCGTAGAAGGCGGTCAGCAACCGGGTGTCGCCGGCGAAGTAGGCCGTCGCGATCTCGGGGGCGAAGGCGAACAGCGCCATGCCGAGGGGACCGCCCGCGCCCGCGACGACGGGCACCGCGCCCTGGGTGACCTCGACCGCCACCGCGACGGCCCGCGCCTGCTCGTCCTGCGGCAGCGCCGAGAACTCGCCCATGCCGCACGCCACGAAGACCGCACCGGGACCGTGGCGCAGACCACGGGCGATGTGCTCGGCCAGCGCTCCCTCTCCGTCGAACGGTGTCACAGGGAAGAACAGGACACCACTGAGGTTCATTCGTCAAAGCTCCTTCAGGAGAGTTCGGTGGCGCGCCGGCGGCGCCTGCCCGACGGCCGAGCGCGGCGCCAACGCCGGCCGCCTCGTCTCCGGTGGCGGGGGGCCACGCCGCCGGGGCCGGGCGCCCCGCGCTCCCGGTGACAAGGTCTGCTCACGTGGCGGGCCCTTCTCTTCCGGCACTGCAACCAGTTGCATGAAACAGTGTCGTTCTCGACGGACTACGTCAAGAGCGCTCCGGAATGTGCGCCGGTGAGCCGGCGATTCGCCGGGATCCAGGCGGCGTTCCCATACGCAACCGGTAGCAGAATCGGACGAGCCTGATGCGGCAGCCGACGGCGGCCGCGGGCCGGATGGCGGTCGACCTGTTGCCGGCGGCGGTCAACGCGGGAGAGGCGGGGACGCCGACGCTGGCCAGGCTGGAGACGACGCTGGCGGTCCGCGAGTCCACGGGGGCGGCGGCCTCGCGCCGTTGAGCATCCGGCGCGGCCTGTCGGCTTCCGGGCCGGCGGGTGGCGTCGCGGGCGCAGCCTCAGCGTGAGGCCACGATCGTGGCGAGGGCGAGGCTGGCGGCGCCGCGGGCGTGCGCGCTGTCGTCCCACCGCCGGACGTTGATGTCCAGCGCGGACAGGACCCCGCCCTCGACCGCGGGACGGAAACCGGGCTCCAGGAACGGCCAGAGCACATGGCTCTCGCCGATCACCGTCAGCGCTCGTACGGCCAGCACGTTCACCACCCCCGCCACGGCCCTGCCCAGGATGGCGCCGCGCTCGGCGAGCAGGTCGCGGATGCCGGGCGCGTCGCGTTCGGCCAGCCGTACCAGATCGGGGAGCGTCAGGCCCGCGCCGGTGAGCCCGCGCGCCTGGGCTTCGTTGGCCAGCGCGTAGGTGGCCAGGTAGGCGTCCAGGCAACCGCGCCTGCCGCACACGCAGGCGGGCCCATCGGGACCGATCGGCACGTGACCGAACTCGCCCGCCACCCCGTCGGGCCCCCGGTGGACGCGCCGGCCCAGCACGATGCCCATGCCGACGCCGTCGCCGATGGCGAGCACGAGGAAGTCGTCGTGGTCGCGGCCGGTGCCGAACAGCAGCTCGGCCGTGGTGCTCGCCCTGGTGTCGTTGTCGATGAGCACCGGCACGGGCAGGCGGGCGCCCAGCAGCGGGCGCAGCGGCAGGCCGGTCCAGCCCAGCCGGGGTGACAGCCGCAGGCTTCCCGCCGCAGGATCGATGACGCCGGGCAGCGCCAGGCCGATGCCACGCACCTTCGGGCCCGAGGCAGGGTCGGCCAGCACCGGCTCGCAGGCCTGCGACAGTTGCTCGACCGGGTCACCGGACGGATCGAACGGCAGCGTGAACCGGCGCACCTCGCTGCCGTCGAGCCGCATGAGCACGCCCACCAGGTGGTCGGGGTGAACGCGCAGGCCCAGCGTGTAGGCGGCGTCGGGCACCACCTCCAGCGGCACCCTCGGCCGCCCGGGACCGTTGACCTGCGGCGGCAGCTCGCGCATGAAACCCAGCTCGATGAGGCGGCGCGTGTGCTCGGTCACCGTGGCGGCGCCGAGCCCCAGCCGGCCGGCGATCTGCGACCGGTTGAGCGACTGGGACCCGCACAGGGCGAGGATCTCTGCCCTGATCAGATCCTCTCGAGGAAGGGAACCAGCGGAGTGGGCGTGCGACATATCGCCATTCTTCCTCTCTTGACGGTCCACCCGATCAAGCCTAGGGTCGGCACCACATTAAATTCGTCACCGAAAATATTAGGGGCGAGGATCATGCGAATGCGCAGGATGGCCGTGCTGGCCACGGGAATCGCGCTGGCCACGGCAGCGACGGGCTGCGGCGCGGGCGGCGCGTCCGACGCCGCGGGAGGCACCAAGGACTCCAGCGGCGCCGTGACGCTCGACTGGGAGATGTGGGCTGGAAGCGAGGACGAGAAGGCCCAGCTGGACCATCTCGCGCAGCTCGTCAGCAAGCAGGACCCGAAGATCAGGATCAAGCTGCGGACCGCGCCGTTCAACGACTACTTCACCAAGCTCCAGACCGAGTTCGCCGCGGGCAAGCAGGCCTGCATCGTCTCGCTGCAGAGCCTGCGGCTGGGCGCCTACGCCGACCTGATGGAGCCGCTCACGGCGGAGCAGGGCTTCGCGCCCGCCGCGCTGAAGGCGTTGCAGCTCGACGGCAGGCAGCTCGCCCTGCCGTACGACCTCGCCTCGATGCTCGTGTACTACAACAAGGACGCCTTCGCCAAGGCCGGGATCGCCGAGCCGAAGGCCGGCTGGACGATCGCCGACTTCGAGAAGGCCGCAAAGACCCTCACGGCGGGAGGCAAGGCGGGGTTCGGAATGTCGCTGTCCGACCTGCACACGCTGTCGATGCTGCTGACCTACAACGGCGCCGAGCCGGTCACCGACGACCTCAAGCTGCAGATGGACGGCAAGCCCATGGTCGACGCGCTCACCTGGTACGCGGGCCTGGCCGAGGGCACCGGCGCCAGCGTCCCCGCCGGCTCCTCCGAAGGCGGCTGGGGCGAGACCCAGTTCCTCAACGGGAACGCGATGATGGCGGTGGACGGGTCGTGGAACGTCGGTTCGACGCTCAAGGACGCGAAGTTCAAGGTCGGCCTCGCCCCGCTGCCCGCGGGGCCCGCCGGCTCGAAGACGTACATCGCCGACTCAGGCTTCGGCGTGGCGAAGTCCTGCCCGTACAAGGAACAGGCCCTCAAGGCGGTCTCGGTGCTGACCGGCGTCGAGGCGCAGACCTACCTGGCCGAGGTGGGCCGCGGCTTTCCCTCCAGGACCGAACAGCAGGCCGTCTACGAGCGGTTCCTCGTCAAGCAGGACCAGACCAACGCCGAGGCCGTACGGCAGGCGATGGCCGCGATCAGGGACGGCCTCGCCGGTGGAGTCCCGCTGTTCACCACCAAGAACTGGGACACCGTCAACAAGCTCATGGCCCAGTATCTGATCCAGACCTACACAGGGGCGCAGAGCCCGAAGGACGCGCTGGCCACGATCCAGCAGCAAGGCGCGCGCGGACAGTGAGGCGCGGCGAGCAGTGGAGCGCGCTGGCCTTCGCCACCCCGAGCGTGCTCGGCCTGGGCCTGTTCACGCTCTTCCCCGTGGGCATGGCGGTGGTGATGAGCCTGTTCACCTGGCCGATGCTGGGCTCGAACGAGTTCGTCGGGCTGGACAACTTCCGCTACCTGTTCGGCGCCGATCCCACCTTCCTGGCGGCCCTGCGCAACACCTTCGTCTTCACCGGCCTGTACGTGCCGTTGAACATCGTGCTCGCGCTCGGGCTTGCGTTCTGGATCAGCCGCTCACACTGGAAGAACCTGTGGCGGGTGCTGTTCTTCATCCCGGCGATCACCCCCATGGTGGCCAACGCCGTGATCTGGAAGCTGCTGTTCCAGATGGCAGGGCGGGAGCCGAACCTGCTGGCCGACGGAAGAACCGCCCTGCTGTCGGTGGTGGCCATGAGCGTCTGGCAGGGCTTCGGCTACAACATGATCGTCTTCTCCGCGGCGATCAATGAGATGCCGCGTCCCGTGCTCGAGGCCGCCGCGATCGACGGGGCGAGCGGCCTGCGCAGGCTGGTCAGCGTGCAACTGCCGCTGATGTCGCCCGCCCTGTTCTTCGCCACGATCATGACGGTGATCAACGCGCTGCAGGTCTTCACCCAGCCGTACATCCTGACTGCGGGCGGCCCGGGCAACGCCACCTCGACGCTGGTGATGAACATCTACCAGGCGGGGTTCCAGTCGCGCGACCTCGGCCTGGCCGCGGCGGGGGCGTGGGTGCTGTTCGCGATCATCCTGCTGGTGACGGCCGTGCAGTTCGTGGGCCAGCGACGGTGGGTGCACTATGAGAGCTAGATCCGTCGTGTCCCACGCCCTGCTGGCGGCGGTGGCGCTGGCCTTCCTGTACCCGCTGATCTTCGCGGTGGCCACCGCGCTCAAGCCGCCGGGCGAGACCTTCGCCACGACCTCCCTGCTGGGGTCCGAGCTGCGCTGGCGCAACTTCGCCGACGTCTTCACGTACGTGCCGTTCCATCGCTACATCGTCAACGGCGTGCTCGTCGCAGGCGCGGGGACCGTGGTCGTCCTGGCCGCCTCGGCGCTGTCGGCCTACGCCTTCGCCGCGCTGCGCTGGCGGGGAAGGGAAGGCGTGTTCCTGCTGTTCATGGCCACGCTGATGGTGCCGCAAGAGGTGCTGGTCGTGCCGATGTTCCTGCTCATGCAGGCCTTGGGCTGGGTCGACACCTACCAGTCGCTGATCTTCCCCTGGGCCTTCACCGCGTTCGGCGCCTTCCTGCTGCGCCAGTTCTTCAGGAGCGTGCCACGCGAGCTGCGCGAGGCCGCCAGGATGGACGGCGCGGGCGAGCTCAGGATCTTCCTGCGGGTCATGCTGCCCCTGGCCAGGCCCGCGATGGGCGTGCTGGCGGTCTTCACCTTCATCGGCTACTGGAACAGCTTCCTCTGGCCGCTCATCATGATCAACGACGTCACCGAGCGGGGCACCGTACCACTTGGCCTGCAGCTGTTCTTCGGCCAGAACGGCAACCAGTGGCACCTGGTGATGGCCGCCTCGATCGTCTCCGTCCTGCCGACCCTGCTGGTGCTCATCGCGCTGCAGAAGCACCTGGTCAAAGGCATCGCCGCGGCCGGGCTCGCCGGCCGTTGAAAGGAATGCATGCTCACCTTCGACAGACGTGTCGGACCCGACCTCGGACCCGACGCGCCCGCCTATCCTCAGCACGAGGTGCCTTCCTGGTATCGCGACGCCAAGTTCGGCGTGTTCGTCCACTGGGGCCTCTACTCCATACCGGCGTGGGCGCGGCCCCGGCGGCCCGGCGAGCACGTGCCGGTGGAGCTGGAGTACCACCACCACCAGTACGCCGAGTGGTACGCCAACACGGTGCGCATCCCAGGCTCGCCGACCCGCCTCCTGCACGAGCGCGAGTACGGCGTAGGGACCTCCTACGAGGACCTCGCGGACTCCTGGACGATCGAGGCGTTCGACCCGCGCCGCTGGATGCGGCTGTTCGCCGACTGCGGCGCCCGCTACGTGGTGCCCACGGCCAAGCACCACGACGGTTTCTGCCTGTGGGACACCGCCACCACGTCCTTCAGCAGCGTGCGCCGCGGCCCGCGCAGGGACCTGATCGCCGAGCTGGCAGAGGCCGCGCGCGAGGCGGGGCTGCGCTTCGGCCTCTACTTCTCCGGCGCGCTCGACTGGCACGTCTCCGACTTCGCGCCGATCCGGTCGGCGACGGACCTGTTCACCCTGCGCCGCAACGACGAGGCGTTCGCCCGGTACAGCTTCGACCAGCTCATGGAGCTGGTCGACAGGCACGCCCCCGACGTCCTGTGGAACGACGTCGACTGGCCCGACGCGGGCAAGACGGCCGGTCCCTCCAGCCTGAGGGCGCTGTTCGAGCGCTACTACGAGCAGGTGCCCGGCGGGGTGGTCAACGACCGGTGGGGGGTGCCGCACCTGGGCTACCGCACCCGTGAATACCACTCGGAGGAGGGGGTCACGCCGTGGGTGTGGGAGGCGACGCGCGGCCTCGGCACGTCGTTCGGATACAACAGGGCCGAGGACGACCGTCATCTCATCGGCCACGGCGACCTGGTGCGCCTGCTGGTCGACACCGTGGCCAAGAACGGCAACCTGCTGCTCAACATCGGCCCGCGCGCCGACGGCTCGCTGCCGGAAGACCAGGTCGAGCGGCTGCGCCACCTGGGCGACTGGCTGAAGGCGCACGGCGAGGCGATCTACCGGACCAGGCCGTGGGTCCGCTACGCCGAACCGGTCGGCGCTCCGGTCCGCTACACCGTGGGTCCCGACGGCGCGTTCCATCTGATCGCCATGGATCCGTCGGCGGGATGGCTGAGGCTCGCCGACGACCTGGTCGAGAGCGCGCGGGCCACGGCGTCGTGGGGGGACGTGCCCGCGGTCGTGGACGCCTCAGGCCACGTGACGATCCCGCCGGGACTGCGAGGGCTGCCCGCCGCCGTCCTGACCTTGCGCCAGGCCCACCCGGGCACCGGCTGATCGCCGCGCGACGACCTGGCGCGCCGCGACGATCCTGCGGCACCTCGATGCCTGGGCATCGTCTCGCGTGCCGCGCCTCGCCTCGGTCAACCGCGCCTGCCGCGGGGGGAGTGGCGGCAGGCGCGGCCGTCTGGTGAGGCGGGCGGCCGTGCGGTGACAGATGGCGCACGGCTCACTCGGCCGATTCGGATGGATCGGGTGCCGGTGCGAAGGTACGCAGCAGGTAGCGGCGTTGACGGTTGGTCAGCTCGCCCATGCTGGCGTCGGCGGCGATCTCGCCGAGTTCCAGCAACGTCCCGATCCGGTCGGCGCTGCAGCCGGGCATGACCTGCAGCAACCAGCCGATGGGGGTGGCGACGGCGGTGGCGTCGGTGCGCCGCAGCAGCTCGGCCAGGCTCAGGCGTCCGCTGGCCACGGCTTGGCGCAGCTGGTCACGGCTGAGCACGGGCTCACCGCTGTGCAGGTCCGTCGGCGGGGCGGGGGAAGGGCCGCCGCCGTCACCGGTGAGGGAGTCCGGTTCCGCAGGCCCCTCGGCCTCCTCCATACCGCCCGCCTGGGCGTTGGTCACGGTACGGCTCGCGGCGGCCGGGGCGGCCGCGGGGATGTCGGCGGCCGACGGAGAGCCGTCCTCGAGCACGGTCTGGGCGGACAGCAGCAGGACCGTGGTGGCCAGGACCGCCGCGGAGGCGAGAATCAGGTGACGACGTGACAGGCGGCCGCCGTTGGCGTTGCCGGCCAGCTTGAGGCCGACGACGGCGGTTCGCAGCAGCACGCCGGTGATCATGCCGAGGAGCAGCGGCACGACAGCGGGCGGCAGCGGGGCGAGCGTGGCCAGGGCCACGCCGAGGGCGGGGCTCAAGCAGGAGGCGAGCAGCCAGGGCGCGAGGCGTTGACGTCCCAGGTCCAGCAGGGCGGTCAATGCCAGGCCCTCGCTGGCGGAATGGACCATCAGGGCCGCGACCACCACGGCCGAGGCGGCCAGGGCCAGCGTCGCTCCTTCGACGACACGGTGCACGGTGAGCGCCGCGGCGGTGCCCACGCCGCCGAACAGGGCGGCGCCGACGACGCGGGTCACCCTGCGGTGCAGGCCAGGGGCATGCTTGCCGCGCCGGGCGCTCTCGTGGGAGTGGCCGCACCCTTTGCGGGTGAAGTAGGTGATGACCGCGAAACCGAAGACGGTGGCGAGTCCGAGCAACCACAGCGGCGTGTTGGTGTCGGATGCTTCGCGCCAGGCGTCCGGCAGGAGCTCGATCAGCGCGGTGATGAGCATGAGCGCCGAGGCGACGGCCAGCCATACGGTGATCTTCCGGGCGTTGCGGCGCGCCAGCCACGCTCCGGCGAGCGTCGACAAAGACACCAGCAGCACAGCGGTCCAGGTGCCGAGGCCGGCCGAGGTGAGCCATCCGGGCAGCAACGCGTCCGGTGGCGGCCAGCCCGACGGCCACCCGACGGGGGAGACGGCAGGAAAGGCAGGGGCGGAAAGATCGGGCCGGGGCGTGTGGTGCAGGGCCAGGGCGAGTGCGGACGCCCCGGATGGCAGGAGCATGACGCTGCCTTTCTGACGCGGGTGGCGCGAAGTCGGGGGTTCAGGGGCGAGCGGGATCCCTGGCGGGGTCGGTCATGGGTCGCGGGGGGCGAGCGACGGTCATGCCCTGTGCCTGGATTCGGGAAGGGGCTGCGTCGGTATCAGCGAGCCGGCGACGTCCACCCCTGCGGGAAGGTGTCCTGGCCTGTAGGAGGCGGGGAGGGGAAGCGAGTGCGGGGCGGGGCCCTGCGGCTGATCGGCGGACACGCCGGACCGTGCCAGAGGAGAGGTGACGGGGTCGGAGACCAGAGGGTCAGGGGAGAGCGGGTCGGGGGAGAGGGAGTCGGCGAGCAGGTGCCGCAACTGGGCGAGGTGCGCGGCCAGACCGTCGTTCAGATACTGGCCGTGGTCCGTGGCCAGGCCGGCGAGCTGACCGAGGTGGTACTCCACAAGGTGCCGGTAGGGGGCGTGGGCCTGCTCCCTCAGGGCGCGGGCGGCCTGCTGGGCTTCGTCGTGAAGCGTCTGGGCGCGTGCCCGCGCCTCCTGGAGGATCTCGTGGGCCTGCTGCTGGGCGGAGGTGATCAGCTCCTCGGCGTCGCGTCTGGCCGCGGCGCCGTTGGGGGAGGGCGCGGGTTCGGCGGCCAGCCACGCGGCCAGCTGCTCGCGCAGGTGTGTGTTGTCGTTCCAGAGCTGGGCCAAGCTGGTCTCCACACGCGTCAGGAAGGCGTCGACCTCGGCCAGGTCGTAGCCCTCGCGCAGCCGTACCACGCTGAAGACCTGGTGATGAACGGCCGACGCGGTGAGCAGTCCGGCCGTGGTGTCGGCGTGCGCACGGCCCGCGGACGAGGTGGCCCGCCGGTAGTCGGAACGGCGGGATTCGTGACCGCCCCGCTCGAAGTGGTCGTGGTCGGTCTCGTCATGGTCGGTATGCATGCCTGACACCAGCTTTCACGATCGGTGAGACGTTCATTTCGCTAGGCGTCCTCGTCGTGCGAGGCGTGGACGTCGCGGCCTTCCTCGCCGCCGCCCTTCCCGTCGTCGCAGCCGGCACCGTCCTGCCGCTCGGCGCCGGAATCGTGGATGTGGGCGTGCGGCTCGACACACGGGCCGTGGGCATGGTCGTCGTGGTCGGTGTGGACGTGGGTCATGACGATCTCCAGACGCGAAGGAGCACGTGACGGGGACTTCCTGAAGACGCGGGCCCGGGGGGTGATCGCATTTCCATACGGAGAGTAATTGGTTGATTGCTCTGTGTTTAAACATGTGACCAGCTGTTCAGAAGTAAAGATGAGAGCGTCACCGGCGGACGCTCGCTCCCCCGACGACAAGGAGTCGCGCACATGCCTGAACAGCACGGGCACAGACATGGGCAGGGACATGGACACGGGCATGGGCACGGGCATGGGCACGGACATGCGGTGGGCGCGCACACGGACCGCCGGTATCTGGGCTCGGCGCTCGGGCTGATCACGGCCTTCATGGCGGCCGAGGTCGTGATCGGCGTGCTGGCGGGGTCGCTGGCCCTGATCTCCGATGCCGGGCACATGCTCACCGACGCCATGGCGATCGGCTTCGCCCTGATCGCGATGCGCGTCGCGGCCCGCCCCGCGCGGGGCGGCTTCACCTACGGCCTCAAGCGCGCCGAGATCATCTCCGCCCATGTCAACGGTGTCACGCTGCTGCTGCTGGCGGTCTACTTCGCCGTCGAGGGCGTTCGCCGCCTGATCGAGCCCTCACCGGTCGAGGGCGTGTTCGTGGTGATCACCGGGCTGGCCGGCATCGCCGTCAATCTGGCCGCGACCTGGCTGCTGTCCAGGGCGAACCGCTCCAGCCTCAACGTCGAGGGTGCATACCAGCACATCCTCAACGACCTGTTCGCCTTCGTCGCCACCACCGCCGCGGGCGCCGTGGTGTTGCTGACGGGCTGGATGCGTGCGGACGCGATCGCCGCCCTGGTGGTGGCGGGGCTGATGCTCAAGGCGGGCTGGGCGCTGGTCCGCGCCGCCGGCCGCGTCTTCATGGAGGCCGCGCCCGCCGGGATGGACCCCGCCGACATCGGCCGCCGCTGCGCCGAGGCGGAACACGTGGTCGAGGTCCACGACCTGCACGTGTGGGAACTCACCTCCGGCTACGCCGCCCTGTCGGCGCACATCCTGGTCACGCCGGGCGCCGATTGTCACGACGTCCGCGTGAGCGTCCAAACGCTGCTGCGTGACGGTTACGGTATCGAGCACGCCACCCTGCAGGTCGACCACACGCCCGAGGTGTCCGACGCGGGGGAAGCCGAGTCCCGGACGGCCGCGCACTGCGTGGACCCACACGGCCCGACCCATCACCGCCCGACCCATCCCGAGCTCCGCCCCGCCGCGCCACCGCCGGCCGCGACGATGACCGCCACGCCGGTGCGCACGCGCGGTGGCTCCTTCGGAGCTCTGTGAAGAGCGCGTCGGATCGGCGGGTGAGCGTGATCGACCACTGCGCCACCCGCGTCGTCGACGCCGACCGCGTCGCGACGGTGGCCTCCCGGATGCCCACCGAGGCCGATCTCGCCGACACCGCCGACGTCTTCGGCCTGCTGTCCGACCCGAGCAGGCTGCGGCTGCTGCTGGCGCTGCTCGAAGGTGAGCTGTGCGTGTGCGACCTGGCGGTGGTCGCGCAGCTGAGCGAATCGGCGGCCTCCCACGCGCTGCGCCTGCTGCGCGCCCACCGTGTGGTCTCGGTACGGCGGGCCGGGCGCATGGCCTACTACCGACTGGACGACGCCCACGTACGCCTGCTGCTGGACCTGGCTCTCGCCCACACCGAGCACACCGAGGCCGTTCACCTGGAACGCGAAATCCCGACGGACCTGCTGGAGACCTGACCGGCGGCTCCCGTCAGCCGGGAGATCCGGTGGTGCGCCGGGCGCCGGGCCCGGCGGTCCCTGCCGGCCGGGACCTGCGTACGGCGACCGCCGGAATCCCGCCGCCGCCGCAGGCGAGATGGCGGCAGTGGTGAATGCACCGCACCGGCCCCGATTCGGTCATCGGAGCCTGCGACGCAGGGCCGTGGCACACCGTGGCGCGCGACGGCCGGCCCGCCGCTGAGCGGGGCGGCCTGGTCGCCAGGTGATCGGGTCCGCGATCCGGGACTGCGCCGCAGACCGTCATCGGCGGCCCCGGCCTGGATCACCCGTCGCCGCCATGGGCGGCTCAGATCTCCTTGACGAAGACGATGGCGTCGACCTGGTCGGTGGTGGCCGGGTCGAGGGAGAGGTAGGTGTGGTCGGCCGGGACGCGGGGTGTCAGCCTCCGGTCGAGGGCCGTGGCGAGGTGGCCGGGGTCGATGACGGCGCGGGCGTGGGGGAGAGCGGACAGGAGCCCTTCGAGGGTGTCGGGAGGGGGGACGTCGGAGCCGCGGGCGCCGAAGGTGGTGGCGGCGAAGGCGTACCGGTCGCCGAGGTGGGTGGCGATGATGGCGCCCGCGCTCCACCACTCGAGCGCCAGGTCGCCCAACCGCAGGTGACTCTTGTCGCGCTGCAGATGGCGGTTGTGGGCGAAGGCGAGGATGGGGCCGCGACGGGCCTCGCGGCGGACTATGGCGTCGAGGTTGTCGGCCATCATCGCATCGCGCAGGCACATCAGCGCGCCGACGCGGGTGGGCGCGGTGTCGGCCATGCCGGCGTGGTAGCGCAGGAGTCCGGTGGCGGTGCGGGCGTGCAGGTCGGCGCGCCACCAGTCGTCGGGGGAGGTTTCGGCTGTCAGGTGGGGGGCGTGCGCGGTGAGCAGCGCGCGCAGGTCGTCGGCGATCAGGCGCAGTTCCTTGGCCTCGGGGGTGCGGCCGACTGACCGGGTGGGATCCATGATGGTGGCGGGGTCGGTCCAGCGCTCGTCGGGGCCGAGCAACTCGTCGAGTGTCTCGCGGCTCCAGGCCAGGTCGAGGTGGGCGGCGACGTAGCCGTGCAGTGCGGTGAGGGCTGGGCGGGGGCCGGCGGCGCCGGTCATCTCCAGGGGGCCGTCGAAGCCGTAGAAGTGGAGCCGCTCGTGCGGGGGACGCTGCTCGTTGTAGGCGCGCATCCACCGCAGAAGCTCCCGGTTGGCGGGTGAGGCGCCGAAGCCGTGGCTGAAGCCGCGGCTCATCGCGTCGTCGAGGGTCGCGATGCCGTCGGTGACGTACGCGTCGGCGGCCAGGGCTGCCAGGCAGTCGCTCTCCATGGCGATCGAGCGGTAGCCCTCGTGTTCGACGAGATGGCGGAACAGCTCGTTGCGCAGCTCTGGGAAGGCCTCGACGCCGTGGGTGGGCTCGCCGAGGCCGAGCAGGCGGGTGGCGGGGGACAGGAGCGCGGTGAGAGTGCCGCCGGTGAAGGGACGGGCGGAGTCCTGGATCAAGGCTGCCATGCCTTCAACGGTATCGTTGAACCTCTTGTGGAGACTTTGGCGATATTCCCGGCTGTTGACGAGGCCGTACTTTCAAACTGCCGTTGCGGCCCATCGATCCCGCGTGCGAGCACGGCCTGTCGACGCGCCACGGCCAGCCGCAAGGCAGCGGTGAGATTGGACACCGACACCCGGCTCGACCCCACCGCCGCTTGATCGCCTACGACCCTCACCGAGGGGGGCGGGCCGGCCGGTGCTCGCGCCCGGCCGGCCCGTCGGCCCTCACTCGGCCGAGGGCGGGGACGGCTTGGTATCAGTCCAGCCGGACTCCAGCACCACATTGACCCGGTCGCCCCTCTGCGGTGTGCCGGTGACGTCGAAGGTCAGCACCGTGGAGGGGTCGGGGTCGATGATCAGCCTGCCCTGGTCGGGCCGGCCCTCCTGGATCGGGAAGGTCACGGCGACGCCCGGCCGCCCCTGCGGGTCGGTTCGACCCGTACCGCGGGCAGCGTCGCCAGCGCCTGGTAGGCGGAGCTGCGCACGTGGCCAGCACGCGGCGGGTCACCCCGTACAGCCACAGCAGCGCCTCCTCGCCCTCGGGCACGTCGCCGATGCGCCGCCAAGCGGTGAGGAACGTCTCGGCGATGACGCCGACGCGGCCCGTTCCCTCCGTGCTCCGGCGGCACCCGTCATAGGCTGAATCTCGCACGTGAGGGACAGGAGGCTGAGGTGGCCGAGACATCGCTGACCGAGACGACGGTGGCGGAGGTGATGGCCGAGCTGGCCGGGCTCGAGGACCCGAAGATACGCGAGGTGAACGAGAAACACGGTGACGATCACGGTGTGAACCTCAGCAAGCTGCGCGCGCTCGCGAAGCGGCTGAAGACGCAGCAGGAGCTCGCGTGCCGGCTCTGGGAGACGGATGACACCGCGGCGAGACTGCTGGCGATCCTGATCTGCCGCCCGAAGGCGTTCGAGCGTGACGAGTTGGACGTCATGGTTCGTGGGGCGCGCACACCCAAGGTGCACGACTGGCTCGTGAACTACGTGGTGAAGAAGAACCCGCACTCCGAAGAGCTGCGCCTGACCTGGTCCGCCGATCCGGATCCAGTGGTCGCGAGCGCCGGCTGGGCGCTGACCACTGAACGCGTGACGAAGAAGCCCGAGGGCCTGGACCTCGCAGGACTCCTCGACGTCATCGAGGCCGAGATGAAAGACGCCCCGGACCGCCTGCAGTGGGCGATGAACCACTGCCTGGCCCAGATCGGGATCGAGCACGCCGAGCTCCGCGCCCGTGCGATCGACATCGGTGAGCGCCTGGAGGTGCTCAAGGACTACCCGACCTCCCCGGGCTGCACGTCTCCGTTCGCGCCCATCTGGATCACCGAGATGGTGCGCCGGCAGCCGATCTGAGTCGGCGGTAGCACAGGACGGCTGCGGCGATGGCAACGAAGGATGCGAAACCATCGCCAGGCCAGAATGTTCACTCGCGGCTGCTATCAAGGGATCCCCCGGCACACCCTCAATCACGGTTCATCGCGTCGTCGAGGGGCGCGATGCCGTGGGTGGGCTCGCTGCGGCCGAGCAGGCGGGCGGCGGGGGACGGAAGATCGGTGAGGGCGATCGAGACCGTCCCATGGTTAACCGTATCATTGCACCTTGTCTGTAAACTTCGGTGACATCTCCTGCTGCTGGTGAGGACATACCTTCAAAATGCGGTTGCGGCCCATCGATCTGGCGCGCGAGCACGGCCTGTCCACGCAGGCGGTGCGCAACTACGAGGAGGCGGGGATCCTGCCGCCGGCCGAGCGCTCGCCGTACGGCTACCGCGTCTACACTCCGCGCCATGCGGCGGCGTTGCGGACGTTCCTGGCGTTGATCCCCGCACACGGCCACGCGACCGCGGGGGCGATCATGCGGGCCGTGAACGGCGGCGCGGTCGAGGAGGCGCTGCGGCTGATCGACGAGAGCCACGCGCAACTGGCAGGGGACCGGCACACGCTGGAGGCCGTGGAACGGGCGCTGCGCGACCTGGTGCCGCCGCGTGAGCTGGAGCCGGGTGTGACGTTCATCGGGCCGCTGGCGCGCAGGCTCGGCATCCGGCCCGCGACGTTGCGCAAATGGGAGGGGGCGGGGCTGATCGTGCCCCGGCGCGATCAGCGGACCGGCTACCGCGTCTACACCTCCGCCGACGTGCGTGACGTACTGCTGGCCCACCAACTGCGGCGGGGCGGGTACGGGCTGGAGCCGATCGCGCGGGTGCTGGAGCGGGTGCGGGCGGCCGGCGGACCTGAGCCGCTGCAGGCGACGCTGCGGGAGTGGCGCGATCGGCTGACGGCGCGGGGCCTGGCGATGCTGGCGGGTGCGGCCGCGCTCGACACCTATCTGGGGACGCCATGACGCCCCAGCCGGTGCGCAGGCGGTCTGGGAGCTGGAGACGACCGCGACCGGCAGGGAGTCCGGTTGGGAGCTTCGGGGCCGTTCGTGCAGGGCAGGCCGCGCAGCCGGTTCTCACTCCAGACGAATCGATCTTTGGGAGAGCCGCCGTTCGTCGTGGTCGGCGTGGAAGGCTCAGGCCAGGGCCGAGATCTCGATCCGGGTGTGGTCGGTGGGGGCCACCAGGCAGGAAAGCACGACGTTGCCCCGCTCCAGGCGTTCCCCGATGGACGAGGTGAGCCGGGCCGTACGCTCGATCTCGTACGGGCTGCCGGCTTGAGGAGTCACGCGGAGCCGCAACAGCCAGATGTAGCGTCCGTTGAGCTTGTTGGACGTCTCCTCGGCTTCCAGGACCGCCGCGTTGCACGGCACCGCCGCCGCGCGCTCCTCCGGCGTGAAGGTCTGCAGCGCTGCGGATTCCAGGCTCCCGAACGAGAGGGAGCCCATGGTGAGCACCCCCGCGCCCAGGAAGACGAACGTCGCGCTGACGTACGCCCCGACCCGGGTGTGCGGCTTCCGCCTCAACACGAGGAACAGCACCACGCCCACGATCCATGCAATGCCGGCGAGTGTCCCGAAGACGATCGATGCCATCGCTCTACCTCACGCTGATAGGCGGCGCCTATCGGGCCGGCCTTGTCTGTTCCGATGCCGGTATTTGATCAGGTGTCGCTTGCACCGCGGCTGCAATCCGCATGATCGCGCGGCTCTCTCGCCGCGGCGCCCGTGCGACAGCCCTGGCAGCAGTTCAAGGACACGGCCCGTTCCCGCCGTCTTCCGTTGACAGCCGCACCGCCTCAGCGCGGGGTGAAGCGGACGAAGACGATGCGGCTGCCGACCTCCCTGAAGTCCGCTTCGGAGCCGTCGACCAGGAAGCCCATGAACCGGGCGAGCCGCCTGGCGACCCTGGGGGAGCGGCCGGCGTAGGCGGCCATGAGCTCGGCGCCCTCCTCCGGGCCGAGCGGGCGCGCCGTCATCGGCATGGCGCGGGTGCCCACCTGGACGGTGACCTCCGGGGTGGCCAGGACGTTGCGGAGCCAGTCGGACCGCTTGCCGTAGCCGGAAGGGCCGACGTAGCTGCCGTCGGCGGGATCGTGGGCGATCGCCTCGATGACGACCTGTCGTGGTTTGCCGGAGATCCGTCCGGTGTGGGTCAGGAGCATGAAGCGGCCGGCCAGCAGCCATCCCAGGCGCAGGCGGTACAGGTGGATGGGCAGCCGGAAGAGCAGCCGGCGGATGCCGGACGGCGGCGGTGGCGTCGCGACGACCTTCATGCTTCCCCCACCGCCAGGATGCTGCCAGCGCCGAACCGCCGGCGCAGGACGGGGGCGAACGCCTTCCGCGCCAGCAGGCGCATGACCAGGTGCTGCGTGCTCGTGCCGAGCCGGGTCGAGGGGATGAGCGTGCGGGCGACCGCGCGGGCGTTGCGCTGGCGGCGGGTCACCTCGGGCAGCATCCGCCGCTCGTACGCGGCGAAGGCGGCGCGGTGGTCGCCGCGGTGCCGGCCCAGCGCCTCGGCGAGCAGGAAGGCGCCGCCCATCGCCATCGAGACGCCCTGGGCCGACACCAGCGTCATGCAGCCGCAGGCGTCGCCGACGAGGGCGACCCTGCCCTGGTGCCAGCCTGGCATGACGATCTGCGTCATGGTGTCCATGAAGACGGGCTCGTCGGCGGGAGCGCCGTCCAGGAGCCGCTGGGTGATCCATCCCATCCCGGCGAACTCGTCCCTCAGCCTGGCGAGCCTGGCCGCACGCGGGACCCCGCCCTCGTCCTGCGCCTTGAAGAGGAACAAGGCGATCATCTCGCCCGGCCGGTCGGTACGGTAGACCACCACCTGGCGGCCCCGTCTGGTGTAGTGGATCCTGGTCGGGCCCAGGTCGTGGTCGTCGGGCAGCGGGTAGCAGGCCAGATGGTAGCCGAGGTGGCGCGCGTAGTCGCGCTCCGGTCCGAAGACCAGCCGCCTGGTGACCGAGTGGACGCCGTCGGCACCGATGAGCAGGTCGAAGCCCTCCTCGCGGCCGTCGGCGAAGGTGACGGCGACGCCGTCTCCCGCCTGCCGTACCTCGGTGATCGTCTGCTCGTGGCGGATCTCCACGAGACCGGAGATCGTGCCGGCGAGCGCCTTTTCGAGGGTGCCGTGCATGACGGGCAGGGAGGGGCCCCGCACGACGTTCTCGACCAGCGTGCGTTTCAGCCGCGCCCGCACCCGGCCGTCGGCGTCGACGAACGTGACGGAGTCGGCGGGGATCCTGCCCCGCTCCAGCCGCTGGACCAGGCCCATGCGTTCGGCGATGTCGTAGCCGGTGCCGAAGAAGTCGATGCCGTAGCCGCCGACCCGCCCCTGCGGGGAGCGTTCGACGACCACGGGCGTGAAGCCGTGGTGGTGCAGCCAGTACGCCAGGGTCAGTCCCGCCACGCCGCCACCGGAGATCAGGATCCTCATGCCGCGCCTCCGCCGAGTGCGTCGAGCAGGTCGCCCAGCGCCGACACCGCCTCCCGCGCGGGCAACTCCTGGTCGAGCAGCCGGTGCAGCACCAGCCCGTCCAGCAGGCCGGTGATCAGTGTGGCCGCGCCCAGGCAGCGGCTCGGGGACCACTGGGGATGCAGGTCGCCGAGCCACGCCGCGATCCGCTCGCGGGCGAATCGCAGCTGGTCGCGGAGGACCTCGCCGATCTCGGGCGTGCGCAACGCCCCCGCCACCAGTTCCACCGACAGCCGGGTGACGTGGTCGTCGTCCACGGCGGCCGGCAGCAGGTGGCGCAGGCTCTCGACGCCCGCTCGCTCGCCGGTCGCGGCGAGGAGCTGGGCGAGCAGCGGCTCGATCACCATCTCGCCCGCCCGCCGCGCGATCATGACGTGGAGTTCCTTCAGGCCGCCGAAGTGGTAGTGGATCAGGCCCAGGTTCGTGTCGGCGCGCTCGGCCACCGCTCGCGTGGTGACAGCGGGCCAGCCGCCTTCGGCCAGCAGCGCCAGCCCCGCCTCGACCAGCCGCTCGCGTCGCCGCTCCCCCCGGTCAGGACTTGGTCGATCGACTAAATTAGTCATACGACCAAGTTAGCATCGCGTCGGCCTTCGCGCAGGCCTTCCACGATCGCGACCGCCTGATCGAGCAACGCGGCGGGGCGGCCCCGGGAGTGGTGGACGCCGCAGCGTGGCTCTGAAGGTGACACCAGACCAGGCCGCGCCCGGGAGGGCCACGTGGAAGACGAGCTCATGGGCTGCCGAGACCCTGCGCCCCGCAGGCAGTCGCGCCGCCTACGCCACCGCAGCGGCGTCCGTGGCGCTCGCGGCTCGCGGGGTGCGCGGAGAAGGCGGCGTACACGTTCTGCGTGCGGGAGCACCTGCACCGCGCGCTCGGCCGCCGGGACGTATTCGCGAAGGACGGCGACCGGTGGGGCGATCCGCGGGCCAAGCTGCCGGCCGGCGACCGCTGGGAGACGGCCCAGCCGACCCCGCTGACCGTGCTGGGACTGGGGCGGAGCCGGCCGCGGCGGAGCTCACCTCCGCGCTACCCGGCGCCGGCCCCGCGATCACCGGCCACACCCCGCCCCCACACCGAAAGCCTCAGGAAGCGTTGCGGTTCAGGTCCCGTCTTTCGGGCAACTGCTCGAGCCCGGCCGACTGGTAGGTGGCGACGGCGCCGACGTTGGAGCTCGGGGTGCACACGATCACGCTGGACGAACCCAACTCCTGGAGTGCGCGCGCCGCGGCGACCGTGATCGCTCGGCCGTAACCGTGACCGCGGTGTGCCCGATGCACCCCCATCGGCTCGATCAGCCCCGGCTTGCCTTCGCCCGCCGACCACACCGCCACGGCCGCCACCGCCTCGCCCTGCCCATTGCGAACGACCAGGCACCGCGCGTCGACGTACGGTGCACCTGCCGCCATCGCGTGCCAGCGCTCGTCGGTGAACGTCGACCCGTCGAACGACGCCCGCACGACCGCGGCCCACTCGTGCGCCTGTTCCGGCCCGATCACCTCGACGCGAACACCGGGATCAGGCACAGGCTCGCCGAGGTCACGCCGAAGCGGTGTCCAAGGCTCGCCGCTCTCCCAGCCGTCCTTGAACAACAGGTCCTGGACCAGCGCGCCCATCGGCGCCTCGACGTACACCGTGCCCTCGAGGAGCACACCACGTTCAGGGGCCGACACGTCCTCGACCACCTGCCGCGCCAAGTCCTCGTCCCGCAACGCCTCCGGCGCGAACGCCAACCTCAGCAACTCCGCACCATCCAGCAGTCCGACGGCCAGAACCTCACCAGCCCGACTCCAGGTTCGCGTGGCCTCCGCCGTCCGCTCCCCGCCGAACCGCCAGAACCACCCCACATCCCCCGGATGCAACTGCACCGGCGCTCCGTCGTACTGCCACTCCCTCAAGACCCGCACCACGTCACCGAGCCCGTCGGCCCCCGGCCTACCCATCTCGATCGTCATCCCCCGATCACACACCACGCCACCGACCCTCCGCACCCGAATTTCCCGCCGGCGGTCAGTGATCGGCGTCGCCGTGATCACGTCCACACCATGCCACTGACCTGCCCGAACACGCTCGTTTGCGGCCGATGGCGAGCTTCTTGACGGCACCACTCAAGGGCCGGCTCGATCTGGAAGACCACGGTGGCCGCTCCTTCGAGAGAGTCGCCCAGCGCGTCCTGGCGCCGGCCGCCGCGATCCGGCACGACAACGCGACCAACGCCCGATCACCCGGTCACTGATCGCCTACGATCACCGGTGGGAGATCGGACATGCTCGTCCAGCCGCCGAGACGGATGATCCCGCGGGAAGCGGCGACCGTCACGGCGGCGGTCCTGTCGTCGACGCCGAGCTTGGCGAAGATGTGCAGGAGGTGGGTCTTGACCGTGGCCTCGCTGATGCACAGGTGGGCGGCGATGGCCTTGTTGCTCATCCCTTGGGCGACCGCGCCCAGGACCTCGATCTCCCGACCGCTGAGGGCGTCAGGCGCATCGGCACGTGCCCACGACAACACCCGGGTGGCGATCGTCGGCGACAGCGCACTCTCTCCTCGCGCCGCCGCCCGGATCGCGTCGAAAAGCTGCTCACGTCGGGTGTCCTTGAGCAGGTAGCCGATGGCTCCCGCGTCGATGGCACGTGAGATGTCGCCGTCGGTGTCGTAAGTGGTAAGGACGATCACCTTGGCGCCGGGGTCGTCTTCGCGAATCCGGTTGATCGCCGTCGCGCCGTCGATCTCGGGCAGCTGCAGGTCCATCAGGGTGACGTCGGGTCGCAGGTCGCGCGCCAGCCGTACCGCGTCTGTGCCGGACACCGCCTCGCCGACCACCTCCAGGTCGTCCTGCGTGCCGAGCATCGCCCGGATGCCGTCGCGGACCACCGGATGATCGTCGGCGATCAGGACCCGGACGGTCATCGCGCCCCCCTCAGCACCGCGGCCGGGAGGCTGGCCACGACCGTGGCGCCCGCGCCGGGAGCACTTTCCACGAGCAGTGCGCCGCCGAGCTGCTCCATCCGCTCCCGCATGATCGACAGGCCATGTCCGGAGGCGGCCCGCTCGGGATCGAAACCGTCGCCGTCATCGTGGACATCCAGCACGACCAGGTCCTCCATGTACGACAGGGTCAGCGTAACCTGCTCGGGACGGGCATGGCGGCGTGCGTTGGCGACCGCCTCCTGCGCCACGCGCAGCAGCTCTGCCTGGACTTGGGCTTCCAGCGGCCGGAGCGTGCCGGTGATCACGGTGTGCGCCTTGATGCCGGTCTCGTCGGACAGCCGGCCGGACAGCCGCTGCAGGGCCACCGGCAGGCCGCACTCGTCGAGCTCGCCGGGTCGCAGCGCTCGCACCACGCGGCGGCTTTCAGCCAGGTTCTCCCGGGCCGCCCGTAACGCCTGGCTGAGGTGCTTGTTGTCCGGCAGGGTCGCCTGCGCTGCCTCCAGCTGGTCGATGAGCCGCTTACGCTCGGCGCTCTGCTGGGCCACGGAATGGAAGTATCCGACAGCGGTGGCCGCGCTGATCGCGATCAGCGCGCTGATGGCGATCTCGGTCCAGGTGATCGATCCCGTCGCGTGGTATCGGTGCCACAGCCAGCCCCCGGCGCACGACACCACCGCGACCAGCCCGACCCGCACGGCGTCCATGCAGTACGGCACCAGCACGCTCAGCCCGACCACCAGGAAGGAGGAATCGACGGCGAACAGCCCCAGCCAGAGCAACCCGCCGCCCAGCACGTACGGCACGGGCACGTCACCCGAGGGTGGCGTGCGCAGCACGAACCACACCGCGTACCAGGCGGCCAGCCCGGCCACCAGCACCACCGGGAGGGCCCGGCCTCCCTCCATCACGGGTCCCGCAGAGGTCAGCACCAGCCACGAGACGAAAAAGGCGTGCTGCCACCGGCGCCGCGACCGCTCCCAGGACTCCACACCGCTGACGATATTCAGCCTTCTGCCGGATCGGCATCAACCAGTCGACTGATCGCACAATCGGCGCACCGCTCGATGCGGACGCAGCCTTACCGGAACCAGACTCGACGGCGTGACAGCCATCCCCAGCCCGTCCCAAGCAGTCTGGCATCTGGGCCCGATCCCGATCCGCGCCTACGCCCTCCTGATGGTCCTTGCCGTCCTCGTCGGCATCTGGGTGACCCGGCACCGTTGGGTCGCCCGCGGCGGTGAGCCCCGCGAGGTAGGCGACATCGCCACATGGGCCGTGCCGTTCGGCCTGGTCGGCGCCCGGCTCTACCACGTGGCCACCGACTGGCAGGTGTACTTCGGCCCCGGACGAGAGCCGCTGCGGGCCTTCGCGATCTGGGAGGGCGGGATCAGCATCTTCGGCGCCCTCGCGGGTGGCGCGGTGGGCGTGTGGCTGGCCTGCCGCCGGCGCGGCATCGCGCTGCGCGACTTCGCCGACGCCGTCGCTCCCGGGATCGCGCTCGGGCAGGCGATCGCCCGCTGGGGCAACTGGTTCAACCAGGAGCTGTACGGCAGGCCGACCACCCTGCCGTGGGCGCTGGAGATCGACCCCGCCCACCGGCCGCCCGGCCTGGAATCCACGGCCACCTACCATCCGACGTTCCTCTACGAGTCGCTGTGGAACCTGGGCGTGGCCGGGTTCGTCATCTGGGCCGAGCGGCGGTTCCGGCTCGACCGCGGCCGGACCTTCGCGCTCTACGCCGCGGCCTACACCGCCGGCCGCGCCTGGATCGAGTGGTTGCGCATCGATCCCAGTCACCACATCGTCGGCCTGCGCCTCAACGACTGGACGGCACTGCTGATCTTCTCGGCCGCGGTCATCTACCTGGTGGTCACGAGGAAGGCCACTCCAGCTGATCGACCAGGCGGCCGGCTTCGGCATGTAAGTCGATGACTCACGCGGCAGTACGGTGGCGGCCGGTCGGCGGCAGGTGGCGAACGCTCGGTCGCAGGTTCGCATGCGTAGCTGCGGATCTTCCTGCTGGGCGAGCAGCACAGGAAGTCCCCGAGGGCATGCGCCACGCCGCGACGCCGCATCAGCCACGCCACTCTGCCCGTCGTCGCGCGCGCCGGACCACAGCAGGTCAGCGCGCACGGCCCTGCTACTTCGGGGCTGGTGACATCCGCGGGAGCCGCGGGCCGTGCCACGCCGGGCGGGCGCGCCTGGCGTCAGTCGGCCCGCAGGAGGGTGCGCAACTCGGCGGTCTCGAGGATGTGGGCCCGTGAGGGAAGAACCTGATGGAGCAGGACGATGTGCGCTTCGGGGTCAGGGTCGGCGACGCCGTCGGCCAGGACGTAGAGCTGGTAGTCGCGGTCGGCCGCGTCGAGGACGGTGGACAGGACGACGCCGCTGGTACTGATGCCCGCGATGATCAGAGTGGTGATGCCGCGTTCGCGCAATCGCTGATCGAGGTCGGTGGTGGACAGGCCTCCATAACGGATCTTACGGACGATGATGTCTCCGTCCTGGGGAGCGAGACGTTCGTGGACAGCGGTGTCAAGGTCCGCGTGGTGCATGAGACGGTGCTGGGCGATCGGTGCGAATGACCTGTTGGTGGGCGGGATCGCAGCCCAGTCGGCCTCGGTGAAGCCGACCCGGACATAGGCGACCGTACCGCCCCTGGCGCGAACGACAGCGATGACCTTTTCCATGCGTCCCAGCAGGGCTTCACTGTCGCTTTCGGGGAGCAGTGCGAGGATCGCGGGCTGATAGTCCATGACGAGCAGGGCGGTGTGTGCGGGGTCGAGCGCGGGGGCGGTGCTCATGCGAGTGTTCGCCTTTCCGGTGGCGCCTGGTCGGCGTTCTTGGGTTGGGGCGTGCGGTCGTGTCGAGGGAGGAGGAGCGGGGTCGCCAGGAGCAGGAGACCGGCGATCGCGATCGCGGTGCGGGGACTGGTGAGGCCTGCCAGCAGGCCCCACATGCCGGTCATGGCCGCGATGGTGGCTTTGCTGGTGATCGACCAGGCGGACAGCGTGCGGGCGACCCGGTCCGACGGGAGCTGTTCGAGCCGGTAGGTAGCGACTATCGGGTTGAACACGCCCATGCAGGTGATCAGCCCGAGTTCGACGGCGATGACGAGGAAGAGCCCGGTGGGGCCGGGGCTGATGAAGGCCAATCCGAGTGACCAGCACGCGCGCAGCGTCCCGGCGGTGCGCATGACCTTGTGCTGTCCGAACCGTGCGAGGAGCGGGCGGGCCAGTCGCGAGCCGATGAGGCCGCCGACGCAGGGGACGCCGAAGGCGAGGCCGTACTGCCAGGGCGCGAACCCGAGGTCGCCGAGCATGAGGACGGCGACCAACGGCGAGGCTGCCATGATCAGGCCGCTGACCAGGACAGTGTTGAAGAACAACGGGCGCAGCGCCGGACTGGCGAGGATGTACCGCCACCCCTCCAGCAGGTCGCCGGCTCCAGGCCGGGACCGTACGGCGGTTCGCGCGGGACGTGGCTCCCGCCCGCCGACGGCGCGGATCCCCGCGGCCGAGAGGAGGAAGCTGACCGCGTTGGCCGCCACGCTCGTCACCGGCCCCACCAGCCCGATCGCGGCGGTACCGAGCGGCGGCCCGAGCGCGGTGGCGGTCCAGGTCGTGGCCTCGAACCGCCCGTTGGCGACGAGTAGGTCCTCGGACCGGACGAGCGCCTTCAGGCATGCTCCGCTCGCAGCGGTGAAGGCGATGTCGGCCGCGCCGACAACGACCGCCACAACCAGGAGCTGAGCGAAGCTCAGCCAGCCGAGCACGTGGGCGGTGGGAACGCTCATCAGCGCCGCGAACCGGATCAGGTCCATCGCGATCATCACCGGCCGTTTGCGCCGGAACTCCACCCATGGCCCGAGCGGCACCGCGACCACCGCCCCGACCGCGAGTCCCGCGGCGGCCAGAACCGACACCTCGGTAGGCCCTGCGTCCAGAGCGAGAATCGCGATCAGGGCGAAAGCGTCGAACGCGAGCCATGTGCCGAACGTGCTGACCGCATATGCGGCCCAGAACCACCTGAACCGCCGCCCCAGCGACCTTCCCAACGCGCACCCGCCATCTCTGTGAAACAACCAACCGTTGATCTGGGAGATCAAAACGCGCAGCCAATAGGCACGTCAAACAACCGGCTGACCGAAGCTGCACAACCGTGAGTCGTACGCTAAGGTCCGTTGATGTGGATCTCGATGCTGTGCGCACGTTCGTCGCCGTCGTAGACACCGGCCAGTTCCAGGAAGCCGCCGCAGATCTGTCGATCACCCAGCAGGCCGTCTCCAAGCGCATCGCCGGGCTGGAGAAGGACCTCGCCGTGCGGCTGTTCACCCGCACGGCGCGCGGGGCCCGGCTCACCATCGACGGGCAGGCGTTCCTGCCTCACGCGCGCGAGTTGCTGCGCGTCGCCGAGCGCGCGGTCGCGTCCGTGCTCCCCGGCAGCCGTCCACTGCGCGTCGACGTGATCGCCTCACGCAGCGCGGCCTCGGGCCTGATGCGCGGCTTCCACCGCGCGCACCCCGAGATCGAGCTCGACGTGGTGATGATGTTCGATATCGAGACGGCCGTCGCCGCCATTCGGTCCGGTGCGATCGACGCGTCCTTCCGCGCCGTCGCCGTGCCCGGCAGGCCCCTGCCCGAGGACATCGAGTCCGTCCGGGTGCTCGACGAGCCGCTCCAGCTCCTCACCGGGCCCGCTCACGCGCTGGCGGGCGCCCGGTCGGTGACCGTCGCCCAGCTCGCCGGGCACCGGATCTGGATGCCCGGCATCGTCCCCGGAACCGAATGGGCCGCCTACTACGACGATCTCGTCGCCGAGTTCGGCCTCACCATCGAGGCGACGGGCCCCAACTTCGGCTCCGACGCGCTCCTCGACACCATCGCCGACACCCAGGCCTTGGCCACTTTCATGGGCGAGCAGACCCGCCTGGTCTGGCCTGCCGGCCACGGCCTGCGCCGCATCCCGGTGACCGACCCGTCGCCCGTCTATCCGCACTCGCTCCTGTGGCGCCGCGACAACCCCCACCCCGCGCTGGCCACCCTCCGCGCCCACCTCGCCGCCACAGTGGCCGGCCACGACGCCGCCGGGAGCTGGACGCCGGGCTGGGTGATCCGGCACTGACCGCCGCCGCGTCTGCGATCACCGTGGCCGGATCGACCGACGGTGACGCCTTCTGCGGACGCAGCGAGAAGGCTGTTGCGGGATGCTCGCCTGCTGAGGCCGCGTCCGTGGTGAAGGTCGTGACATCCTGACGGATCACCGGCACGGCAGGCGAGCCGCTCGGCCAAGGGCTGTTCCAGGCCCTTCCGGTTCTCGGGCCGTCACTCCGGGTCCGGCAGGTCCATGAGTGTCAGTTTGGCTGGGTCGACCACGGCTGTGATGTCGGTGATCCGGCCGTCGAGGACGGTGAACGCGAGGACCGAGAGCGGAGTGCCGTCCTCGTCCCACGAGATGACGCCGGGGAGACCGTTGACGACGGCCGCTCGCCCCCGTGGTGCCGCGCCGGCGGCCAGTCGCGCGCCGGAGGCGACCTGGGTGGCGCCGAGGATGACGACCACGCCGGTGGGGGTGTCGACGGTCAACCGGACGTCGGGGTCGAGGACGCGCAGCAACCCCTCGAAGTCGCCGTCACGCGCTGCCGCCAGGAAGGCTTGGACCGCCACGCGCTGCTCCTGGCGGCCATCGGTCGGCCGTTCAGTGGCCCGCACCTTCCTGCGGGCGCGGCTGGCGAGCATCTTGGTGGCGTCGCCGGACTTGCCGAGGATCTTGCCGATCTCGTCGAACGGCACCGCGAACAGGTCGTGCAGCACGAAGGCCAGCCGTTCGCTGGGGCGGAGTGATTCGAGGACGACCAGGAGCGCGAGCCCGACCGTATCGGCCAGCGCCACCTCCTCGTCGGGAGTCGGTCCGTCGTCGAGCGTCACCACGAACTCGGGCAGGCGGTCGTCATAGGACGCCTCAGGGTGGGCCTGGCGCGATCGAAGGACGTCCAGGCTGATCCGGCCGACCACTGTGGTCAGCCAGCCAGCGAGGTTGTCGATCGCCGCCGAGTTCTGGCGGGAGAGCCGCAGCCAAGCCTCCTGGACCGCATCCTCGGCGTCGGCGTGCGAGCCGAGCATCCGGTAGGCGACCGCGTGTAGCCGGTCGCGCTGGGCCTCGAACGCCTCGGTCATCGGGTTCACCGGGCTGGTTTCGGACACGCTGTTACCTTCCTTGGATCTGCTCCGTCATAGAGGATGACGGGCCCGGACGGGCCTGGGTAACCGATCATGATGGAGAAAGACAGATGCAGGCTCGTTTGACCAGCGCACCGAACCCCGATGTGTTCACGGCGATCAAGCACCTGAACAAGGCGATCGCCGCCGGTGGGGTTGACAGGCGGCTGCTGTCGCTTGTCCACCTGCGGGCCAGCCAGATCAACGGCTGCAGCCCCTGCGTTCACGCCTCGATCGATTCGGCGAAGAAGGCCGGGGAGGCCGACGAGCGGCTGCACACCGTGGCCGCTTGGCGCGAGGCGCCGTTCTTCACCGACGAGGAACGGGCGGCGCTCGCGCTGACCGAGGCCGCCACCCGAATCCAGGACGGCGCGCCCGGCGTGACCGACGAGATCTGGGACGCCGCCGCCGCCCACTACACCGATGCGCAACTGAGCGCGATCATCATGGAGATCGCGTTGACCAACTTCTACAACCGGATCAACCACGCGATCCGGGAACCGGCCGGCAAGACCTGGTGAGCGCAGCGTGACACGTGGATCCCGGCTGATCGTGGGGGAGCAGCCGGGATCGTCTACGGGATGCGCGTGCTGGAGTTGTCATCACCCCGGTCGGACATGAGATGCACGCCAACGGGACGGATCTGGCCACGGATGGCGGACGCCCCCCAATCGTCCCGCCGACATCGGGGCGGCCGACCGCGGCCGAGTCGGGCGCTGCGTGACCTGAGCCGCTGCGGGTGACGCTGTGGGAGTGGCGCGATCGACACGCATGACGCCTCACACGAAGATCGGCCACTCAAGAAATCTACTTTGTAAAGGCGCCTGGTGGGGCGGCCTTCAGCCGCCCTTCAATCAAGGACTAAAGACTCACTCCAACAAGCAGTGCGGCGCGCAGCCGCCTGGAAACGTGCCGGTTCTGGCGGGGACCGGATTCACTGTGGGCTTGTCGTCACGGTGCTGACCTGCGGCGATGGTGTGGCGGACAGGGGACAGACGCCCGAGGTCCTGGGCTCGATCGCCGCCCACGCGAGGATGTGCCCCTTGAGCGGGTCCTGTTCGAGACGATCTATGTGTGTGGGGCTCGGGGCGCCGAAGTCCTACGCCGCCCATCTCCGGTGGGAGGGCTACTGCGAAGCGGCCGGGGTCGAGATCGACATTCGCCAACTCCGCCATGCCCCCGTCACTGAGGTCATCGATCGCTGGAAACCATCCGCCGACGCCTCGGCCACGCCTCCACCGAAACCACCCAGCTCTACACACTCGCCGACACCGAGATCCGCGCCCAGACCGATGCTGACCAGCGGCTATGCGGCCCGTTTCTGCCGTCTTCGGGTGGCACCCTTTTCGGGCCGGGCGCTGGCGCATTATTCGGCTGTCTATGACGCGCATCGAGCTGCTCACGGGGCGTGGTCGGGGTGGTCGCCCATCCGTTGGGTGGGGTGGCTCCGAATGTGTTGCGAGGCCGGCGGTGGGCTTCATGGGCGGCCGCGGCGGTGGGCGGACTGGTGTCCGCCGCCGCGGCTCTGGCTTTCTGGCGCTGTCAGGGGGGTGGGGTTGGTGTGGGGTCCCAGCTGGAGCGGATGTCGGCCGCGACGTCGTGGAGTAGTGCGAGGCAGGCGGCGACGAGTGGTGTGAGTGTCGTGTCGGTGTTGCCGCAGTTCGTCGCGGCGGAGGGGCCGGTGTTCCTGTCGAGTGTTGTCCTGGGTGTGGTCTGGGCGTTGGTGAACGTCGCGTGGTATCTGCTGTTCACCTGGGCGGTGGAGTGTGGGCGGGTGTTGGTGTGGAGGCCTGTGGTCCATCGGTGGTTGCAGGTTGTCGCCGGTGGGGTGCTGCTGGTGCTCGGGGTGGCGGTGGCGGCGGGCGGCTGATCCGACGGCGCGCCGGTGGCGGCGGGTGCTACATCGGTGGGTGTAGGGCGGTCGCCTTCTCCGGGCGGATGTCTGGTGGGTGGTGTGCGGCCAGGCTGGTGTCATGTCCGGTTTTCAGCGCTTCGGGTATGGCGCGGCTGTGCTCCTGCTGGCCAGCAGCGCGTTTCATCTTCTTGTGTACGCCGTCGATGGGGGTGGGTGGGATGGTCCGGTGTCGTGGCGTAAGCCCATCCTGTTCGGTTTCGCCTTCGGTGTGACCCTGATCAGTCTGGTCTGGATCGCGGCGCGTTCAGGGCTCGGCCGGCGGCAGGGTGGGTGGCTGGTGGGCACGCTGTCGGTGGCGAGCGTGTTGGAGACGGGTCTGATCGACCTGCAGCGCTGGCGTGGGGTGCCCTCGCATCTGAACTTCGGCACGCCGTTCGATGCGGCCGTCTCGGCGGCGCTGGCCGTGGTCGCGATCGTGGGGTTGATCCCGGCGATCGTCGTGGTGACGGTGCTGGCTTGGCGGCGTTTCGACGGTGCGCCCAGCATGCGGCTGGCGGTGCGTTCGGGGCTGGCGGTGCTGCTGTTGACTCTGGTGTCGGGGGCGGCGCTCATCGCCAACGGCCGGGCCATCGGGCTGCCGCCTCAGGTGAGGGATCTGTCGATCTTCGGGGTGGCCGGGCAGCTCAAGGTGCCGCATGCGGTGACGCTGCACGCGGTGCAGGTGTTGCCGGTGCTGGCGGGGGTGCTGGCGTTGTCGGCTTGGAGTGAGGTGGTCAGGGTGCGGCTGGTGGCTGTGGCGGCCTTGGGGTATGGCGGGGTGGTGCTGGTGAGCGTGCTGCAGGCGGCCGCGGGGTTGGCTCCGGCTGACCTGACGGTGGTCTCGGGTGTGGTGCTGGTGGTGAGCGTGGCGGCGTTGGCGGGTGCGGGGGTGGCGGCGGTCGGCAGGTTGTCGAGGAGGCGGATGGTGGCGGCCGTCCGGGTTGCCTGGGCGCGGTTGAGCGGCGCGCCGGCCGGTGTTCGGGGTCTGCCCCGTCGCAGCCATAGGTAGGCGGCCAGCCCGAGCGAGGGCCGCAGCAGTGAGGGTAGGGCCGGCCATGGCATGGGTGGCGATTCGCATGCGGGCACGGTGACCGCGACGACGACGGTCGGGGGTGGTTGCCGTACCCTCCTTGACTTTGCCGTCGGTGACGGTCAGGCGGCGCACCGAGGGGAGTTCGCGCAGTCCTGCTTGGTGGTCGCTGACGACGACCATGCCTGCGCGCCGGGGGACCTCGTCGATGATCGAGGGGAGTTCGGCGCGGGTGTCGGTGTCCAGGGCATCGTGTGGCGTCGGGTGGCGTGTGCTCTGGCCGGGTCTGCGGGGATGGGCGGTCGGTGGGGCTGGGGGTGCGGGGGCGTCGTCGTCCGTGGCGCGGCCGGGGTGCTCGCCTGGTCGTGCCTGTGGTGTCGTGGTGGAGCGGGCCTGCCGGGCCTCGGTCAGGGTTGAGGGGTGCCTGGCGTCAGTGGGCCTTGTGGCCTTGGGCGTTCACGGCGTACCACTCGGCGCCGAACTCCTTCTTGTCGTGGCCGGTGAGGTCACCTGGTTTCTTGTCGTCGTGGTAGTGGTACAGCGGCCAGCGGCCGTAGACGACCTGGGTGCCGCCGTCGGTGCGGTTGACGGTTGTGAGCAGGTCGGGTTTGGCGCCTTGCTCGGCCTTGGGGTCGCCCTTGGTCAGGTAGGGCGGCCATTCTTCGGCGCACTCGTCGTAGCACGCGGATGTGCCGTTCTTGTCCTTCTCGAACAGGTAGAGCGTCATGCCCTTGTCGTCGACCAGGATCTTGCCGATGCTGGACGAGGCGAGGTGGACCGTGGCCGGCGCGACGGGCGTCGCCATGGCTGGGTTGATCGCACCCTGTTCGGACGCGCGATGCTCGGCTGTGCCGCCACAACTCGTGATCATGAGGAAGGCGGCAGCCGGAGCCAGAAGTTTCCTCATGACATCACCACGTAAACGATCTTCTGGTCGTTCAGCGGGTGTCGGGGGTCAGGGGCGCCCGGGGGCCGCGGTATGGCAGGGGCTGGCTGTAGACGAGGTTGGTGGTGGTGCTGCCGAACTCCGCCAGCTCGTTGACGAGGCGTTCGAGGTGGCTCATGGAGGTGGCGGCCACCTTGAGTAGGTAGCAGTCGTCGCCGGTGGTGCGCAGGCATTCCAGGATCTCGGCGCGTTCGCCGAGCAGTTGGTGCAGGGGTTCGTGCCGGTTGCCGGGGTATTTCAGGCGCACCACGGCGAGTACCGCGAAGCCCACGCTTTCCACGTCGACCTCGGCCCGGTAGCCGGTGATGACGCCGGTCGACTCCAGTCGTTTGACCCGTTCGGTCACCGCTGAGGCGCTGAGGCTGACGCGTCTGCCCAGTTCGGTCAGCGGGATCCTGCCGTCGCGCTGGAGTTCGGCCAGGATCACCCAGTCGGTTCCGTCCAGAGTCACGGTCATATGCCCACGATACCGATGAATCCACGGCGATTCGCTCCTTATGCCAGGAGGAATCCCTTCCGGTAGCGGCTATCTGGTTAATAGTCTGAATTGATGCAGATAGGCGTTAATGTTCCCAACTTTGGTCCGGGCACCGACCCGGCCACGCTCCGGCGGTGGGCGCAGATCGTGGAAGGGCTCGGGTTCGACCTGTTGCTGGTCTCCGACCACGTGGTGATCACACCGGACGTCGCCGAGCAGTACCCGGCCCCCTTCTACGAGCCGTTCACCACGCTCGCGTGGCTGTCGGGCATCACCAGCCGGGTCAGGCTCGGCACCACGGTGCTCATCGTCCCCTACCGCCATCCGCTGCTCATCGCGCGCATGGCCGCCAACCTCCACCAGCTCAGCGGCGGACGCCTCGTGCTGGGCGTGGCCTCAGGCTGGGCCCGCCAGGAGTTCGAGGCGCTCGACGTGCCGTTCGAGCGGCGCGGCAGGCTGACCGACGAGTACCTGCACGCCGTCAGGGCGGCATGGGAGAACGAGGGCGACTACGGGCCGGGGCCGATCCCGATCTGGGTGGGCGGCAACAGCGACGCGGGCATGCGCCGCGCGGTACGGCACGGCGCGGCGTGGCATCCGCTGCGTGTCACGTTGGCGTGGCTGCGTGAGGCGCTGGACCGGCTGAAGGCCATCGCCGACGAGGAAGGGGCGGCCGTGCCCGCCCTGATGCCGCGGATCGTGCTGCGGATGACCGACGAGCCGGTCACCGGCCCTGAACGGCGTGCCGGCGAGGGCACGATCGAGCAGATCGTCGACGACCTCGACCAGTTGCGCGCCATGGGCGTCGACACCGTCGTGCTCGACCCGTTCGACACCGACCCCGACGACACCCTCCGCCCCGAGACGGCCTGGCGCGCGCTGGCCGCCGTCGCCGCCCGCACGACAACCCTTACAGGAAGGCAGCAACCGTGACCCCCGACGACGAGCGTCACCTTCGCAGGGCGATCGACCTGGCCGCCAGGTCGCGAGAGGGCGGCAACCCGCCGTTCGGCTCGCTGCTGGTCGGCCCGGACGGTGCCGTGCTGGCCGAAGACCACAACACCTCCGTCGCCGACTCCGACATCACCGCGCACCCGGAGCTGAAGCTGGCCCGGTGGGCGGCGCGCGAGCTGGATCCCGCCACGGCGGCGGCCACCACCATGTACACCAGCTGCCAGCCGTGCGGCATGTGCGGCGGCGCGATCGAACGGTCCGGGCTGGGCCGGGTGGTGTTCGCGCTGTCCAACGACCAGCTCGCCGGGCTCAAGCCCGGCGGCGGCTTCCCGCAGCCGCTGCTGGAGGGTCCCGCGCTGTACGACGAGGCTCGCACTCCCGTGGAGGGCTACTACACCTGAGCGGCCGCTCACGAGCGGGCCGGCACGCCGGTCCCGGCGTGCCGGCGCCCGGTCAGGGCGCTCCGCCGGGACGGCCGGGCGGCCGGTAGCCCCTGACGTAGTCGACCGTGAACCGCTTGGGATAGGGGTGCCGCGCCGTCGGCGAGCCGTCCGCCTCGGGGAACTCGTAGATGTTCAGCATGAGCTGCATGGGGTAGCCGGGCGATTGGCGGATGGTCTTGACGTGCCGGCCGTCGACGAAGAAGGCGACGTGTTCGGGGGTCCATTCGGCGGCGTAGACGTGGAACTCCCGGGCGTCGACGGCGATGCGTTCCACCGCGAAGTCGTCGACGATCGCGGGGTCGCCGAAGGGGTGCAGGCCCATCCCGACGCCGGCGTGGTCGGCTGTGACGTCGCGGCCGAAGATCTCGCAGACGCAGATCTCCGCCGATCGCTCGGGCTCGTCCTCGTAGCCGATCATCCACAGTGCGACCATGGAGCGCGGGTCGTCGATCGCCTTGGCCCGCAGCTCGATCAGGCCGTACTGCGGGGTGTAGAGCCTGAGGTCGGGTTGCGCCTCGCGGACGATCGCGCCGCGCCCGTGCTGGCCGATGGAGCTTCCCACCGGCCCGGCGAACAGGCCCGTCTGCAGGGACGAGACGCGAAGCCCGCCCTCGAGGTCGGGCGCCCAGGGCGGCTGGTCCTCCTCGATCAGCAGGTGCAGGTGGCCGTCCTCGATCCTGTATCGGGCCGCGGATGTGGCACGGCTGCTCCATTGGGGCAGGTAGTAGGGGATCCAGCGGGTCTCGTCCAGGACGTCGCCGTCGAAGGTGTCCTCGAATTCGAGCTCGTAGCCGGCCTTGGTGACCGGGTCGGGCGCCTGCGGCCGGTTGACGGTGGGTTCCTGCACGATGCGCGCCTTTCGGGTCGAGCGGTCGGTCCTACAGCACCCATACTCCAACCCAGGCCCGGGCCGGCCGGCGACAGGGCGGCCGCCGCCGTGCCCGGCGGCCAGCATTCCTGCCGGGCCGAGCACGGCGCGGCCTCGATCGACGGGAGGGCGCACCAGCCCGCCTGCGCGCCCTGTGACCGGTGACCGCGGGGTCAGGGGCTGTGGAAGGCGACCTCGGGGTCGGCCGGTGAAGGGCCGTCCAGCAGCGGCTGCTTCCTGCCTTTCAGGTGCAGGTCGAAGAAGGCGCCGACGTAGGCGCGGGTGATCTCCAGCGAGCGCTGCGGCGACAGGTCGCCGGGCGCTGACATGCCCGCCGCCTTCTACGCCGAGATCGCGGCCCACCTGCACATCAGTCCTGGCACCGCCAAGGCGCACGTGGCCAGCCTGCTCGCCAAGCTCGACGCCCGTGACCGGACACAGCTGGTCATCGTGGCCTACGACGCGGGCCTGGTGTCGCCGTCCGGCTGACCGGCCGGCCTCGTGCCGCGCCGGGCCCCTCGTGCCGCGCCGGGCCGCTCGGGCCGCCCGGGCGGGCGGCGGTTCGCGGCTAGGTGGTGGGCGGCCCGCTCAGGGACTGCCCGAGAGGGGTCGTCACGTACAGGACGTGGCGCCCGGAACGCTCTCGCGCGATGAGCCCGCCGGCGCGCAGCACGCCCAGGTGTTGCGACACCGCGCTGGGTGTGACGCCGAACGCGCGGGCCAGGTCCGTGGTGGTCGCGGGGGAGCGCAGCGCCTGCAGCAGTTCGGCCCGCACGCGACCGAGCAGCCGCACAGCGCTGTCCTCGGGCGGCCGCGTGCCCGCCGTCCACAACGTCGCGAGGCCCCGCGCCGGGTATCGCACCGTGGTCTGCGTGGACGTGCTCTTCTTGATGAGTACGTAGGGGGAGCCGAGAGCGACGGGGATGAGCACCAGCCCGCCCGGGCCGCGGTTGACCGCGAGCTCGGCCGGCCAGCGCGCTTGCTTCAGCGTCAGCCGGCCCTCGCACCAGTGCAGATCGGGGTGCAGGCCGGTGAACACCCCTTCGGCGCCGCCCGCGGCCAGTTGCCTGGCGCGATACAGGACGTCCGCATCCAGGACGGCCCTGATGCGTGGCCAGTGCGGTGCGATGAGCCGCTCGTAGGCCGCGCGCAGTTCGGCGGCGATCGCGCGCAGTCCCGCCGCCGGACGCGCGGCGAGCGCGGCGGCGGTGTCAGGCGGGTGTTCGCCGAACACCCGCCGCAGGCTGGCCCGCACCTGACGGGCGCTCGTCCGCTGCAGGGCCGCCAGGTCGTCGTCGATGGAGGTGCCCGCGCCGAGCGGGGCCGGCACCAGGAACTCCGGCCAGCTCGGCCGGTCGTTCACGATCAGGGGCCAGGTGCGTGGCAGGTCGAGGGGGTCCTTGGCGAGGCTGTCCTCAGCCCATCGCAGCCACGGCAGGTTGATCGCCTGCCGGTCACGGCCGCCGAGCTGCTGCAGGCCGGACACCGTCTCGGACAGCGGCGAGGTCGCGAATCGCGTCGCCGCCAGCTCGGCCACACCGAGCTCGACCGTCAAAGCCATGAATCGATTGTGTAGGCATGAGCTACATGGTGTCGCCGCTGCCCGCGGCAGCGTGATGATCCCGGCATGACGCGAAGCGACGCCGAACCTCGCCTGTCCGGGGCCTACTGGCGGTTGTGGTGGGCGACAGGTGTCGGCACCGCCGGTGACGGGGCCTTCGCCGCGGCTGTTCCGCTGCTGGCCGTCACGCTCACGCGCGACCCCCGCCTCGTCGCGATGGTGTCCGCGGCGACGTATCTGCCCTGGCTGCTGTTGTCCCTGCCCGCCGGTGCGCTCGTCGACCGGTACGACCATGCCACCCTCATGTGGCGCTCGCAGGCGGTTCAGGCGGTGCTCGTCGGCTGCGTCGCGGTTCTCGCCGCGTTCGGCCACGTCGGCGTCCCGCTGCTCGCGGTGCTGGCCTTCGGGCTGGGTGCGTGCGCGGTCGTCTCCGGCAACGCGGCCCACGCGATCCTGCCGGACCTCGTCGCCAGGCCCCGGTTGCACGGGGCCAACGGCCATCAGCAGGCGGTGGCGACGATCGGGCAGCAGTTCCTGGGCCCGCCGGCCGGCAGCATGCTGTTCGGGCTCGCCGTGGCGCTGCCGTTCGGGATGAGCGCCGCCACGTCGGCCGTGTCCGCCGCGCTGCTGGCCACCCTCCCCAGGCACAGGCACACGCCCGGCAGCCTGCGTGTCGGGCGCCCGCCGATGCGCGCGGCGATCGCGGACGGCCTGCGCTCGCTGGTGCGGCACCGGCTGCTGCGCACCCTCGCGGTGCTGCTGGGGGTCAACACCTTCTGCGGTCAGCTCGGCAACGCCACGCTCGTCCTGCTGGCGACCGGAGCGCTGCACCTCGACGCGCGAGGCTACGGTCTGCTGCTGGCCGGCGCGGCGGTCGGCAGCCTGCTCGGCGCGCTGGTCAACGCGCGCGTGGTCAGGAGATTCGGCGCGCAGGCCGCGCTGCTGGCCGCGCTTGCCGCCAACGCCGTCGTCTTCGCCGGGATCGGGCTGAGCCCGAACGCGATCATGCTCGGCCTCCTGCTGGCCGCCGGGGGGTTCGTCACCACGCTCTGGAACATCGTGACCGTCACACTCCGGCAGCAGATCGTGCCGTCCCCGCTGCTGGGCCGGGTCAACAGCGTCTACAAGACGGTCGGCTGGGGGCTGATGCCGCTCGGGGCGCTGGCCGGCGGGCTGGTGGCGCACGCGTTCGGGTTGCGCGCGCCGTACCTCGTCGCGGGCGTGCTGCGCGGGGTCGCCCTGCTGGTCGTGACGCCGGTCCTGATCCGTGCCATGCGCGAGCGCGAGCCGTGGCCGGGCGAGCGGATCGACGGCGAGGCCGCATGCATCGGCGGCGAGGCCGCGTCCACGGCCGGCGAGGAGATGGTGAAGAAATCTCGCCGGAAAGCGATGAGTCCGCCTCGTGAAGGGAGTCCAAGTCCTCGACCGGACAGTGACCGCACCCACCAGGAGGACCCTGTGACGACCCCCGCCCCGACCGTTCCCGCCACCGCCCGGACCTTCGAGGTCCCCGGCGCGCGCCTGCACTACGAGGTGCGCGGCCACGGCCCTGCGGTGGTGCTGGTCGGCGCCCCGATGGGCGCCGACGCGTTCGCGCCGCTGGCCGACCTGCTGGCCGCCGACCACACCGTGCTCACCACCGACCCGCGCGGCATCAACCGCAGCCCGCTCCAGGACCCCGAGCAGGACTCGACCCCGCAGCTGCGCGCCGACGACCTGTCCAGGCTGCTGGCCCACCTGGACCTCGGTCCTGCCGTGGTCCTGGGTTCCAGCGGCGGCGCCGTCACCGCGCTGGCCCTCGCGCAGGCCGACCCCGACCGCGTCCACACCGTCATCGCCCACGAGCCGCCGCTGGTCGAGCTGCTCGAGGACCGCGACAAGCTGCGCGCGGGGACCGAGGACCAGATCGCCACCTACCTGGCAGGCGACGTCATCGGGGCATGGACGAAGTTCATGGCGCAGGCCAACATCGTCATGCCGGAGGGGGCGATCGAGGCGATGTTCGGAGGCGAACGCGACCCGCGGCAGGTCGCCGACGAGCGGCGCTGGTTCGCCCACGAGCTGCTCGCGACCACCCGCTGGCAGCCCGACCTCGACGCCCTGCGCGCGGTCGGGACCCGCATCGTGGTCGGCATCGGCGAGGACTCGGCCGAGCAGCTCTGCGACCGCGCCTCCAGGGCGCTGGCAGGGGAGCTCGGCGTCGAGCCCACGCTGTTCCCCGGCGGGCACATCGGCTTCGTCGACGATCCCGGCCGGTTCGCCACCCGGCTGCGGGCGGTCCTGCTCGGGGGCTGAACGGCGGTTGGCGTCGGCGGGTGGGCGGGGGCTACGCGCTGGCCCTGGCCCGCCACCTGGCCAGGATCGCCGCGTCCTCGGCGTCCTCGTGCCACTGCTCGTCCTCGCCGACGGCGTAGGGCAGGTAGGCCTCGTAGTCCGGCGAGTCAGGGGTGATGTCGCGTGTCCCGTCGACCTGTGTGCCGTTGTCGAGGGTGGTGACGGTAGGGACGCGCAGCACGCCGCCCGGCAGCATGGTGACGCTCATCGCCTGCCCCTTCCGATCGCTCCTGTCCCTCAGCATAGCCAGGCGCGGTCGGGGGAGCGGGGCCTCAGCCCAATCGGTACCGCTCGCACAGCCATCGGTAGACCCGGTACGCGCTCGCCTCGTCACCGTCGAGCAGCCTGAGCAGCCGCGCGGCCCTGCGGGTGAGGACCGCGGCGAAGCACTCGGCGAACAGCTCGGTGACGTCCTGCCGGTAGGGCGGCTCCAGCCGGCTGCCGCGTAAGGCGTGCAGTACCACCCAGAACTCGCTCTGCGAGGCTCGTCCGTCCAGATCGTCGACCGCGTGGCCGAGCTCGTGACCGCAGACGCTGACCGACGGGGAGGGGACGCTGCCGACTCCGATGCGCCGCTGCCCGGGGTCGTAGACCCCGGCGGAGCGCTCCCACGAGCCGGCCTGAACCGGTAGCGGCCGGTCGCGCAGCGACTCGAAGCCGGGCAGGTCGGGAACGGCCCCCGTGCCGACCACGATGCCGCCGGTCAGGTGGTCGGCCAGCCTGGTGGCCAGCGCCCGCGGTACGGCCGACAGCGTCATGATCGCCAGGAGGGTGGGAGCCGGAGGGAAGGCGCCGGGGTCCCACGCGCGGGTGAGCCGCGCCTCGAGGGGGCCGACGTGAAGCCAGCCGGGGCGTCCTCTGCTGCGATCGGCCACGGGGCGCGTCGTCCTCCCGGCTGCGCGTCTCGGATCGCCCGCGGTCCGAACCGTCGGGGGACGGTGGCGGGCGACGTCATGATCGCAAGACTCTATCGTCGCCGCGGCGCCCTGTTCGTGCCGCGGGCCGTCGGCCTCGTTGCGCGAGGCCAGGTCCGGGCCGCGAGGGGTGGCCTCAGGCGCTCTCGAGCGGTAGTCCCGCTCCTGCCCAGTCCTCGATGCCGTCGGCGTACAGGCGCACGTTTCGGTAGCCGAGCCGCTTCAGCTCCGCGACCAGGGCGGGGCCCCGCTCGCATGCGGTGTCGGTCGAATAGGCCACGATCGGCGCGGACCGGTCCGGCAGCAGCTCGGCCGCCGAGCGCGAGGCGTCCTCCGCGGTGAGGTTCAGGGCGCCGGGCAGGTGCCTTCGCCGGTACACCGGAGCGGGCAGCGCGTCGACGACGGTGACGCTCTCGCCCTTGATCGCCGCCTGGAGCTCCTCTCGGGAGGCGGGGCCGGCTTGGCGGGCGAAGGGCGGGGGAGCGGAGGGGGACTGCAGCGGGCCGCTGAGCTGGATGTTGGCGATGACCCAGCGGTCGTCCTGCCGCACGGCGAGCAGGGTCAGCCGGAAGGAGTCGTCGACCTGGCGCCCCATGACGGAGGTGCGCTGCTCCTGGACGCCGCCCACGATCGCGCTGTCGCCGTGCAGGCGCACGTGCGGCTCGCGTATCTCGAAGTGGTGATTCGTCAGATCGCCGCGGTGGCGGCCGGCCCACTGGTGTTTGTCCAGGACGAACCCGACGGGTCCGATGCCGGTGAAGTCCGCGCTGAGGAGGTCGTCGAAGGCGTCGGCGTCGCCGTGGAGTTCGGCGCCGGCCCACCGGTGGAGGAGGTCGAGGACCTGCTGCTGGCTGCTCATGTCATCCGTCCCTTCCTAAGTGGGGAAAATCTCCCCACTTAACTGTGGCACGGGGCCGGCGACCGCACAAGCGTAAGTGGGGGGATTTTCTCCGGTTACCGCTATGCTGGGCGCACGACGAGGGAGGCAACGAGGTGGAGCCCAAACCCATGCGGGCCGACGCGCGGCGCAACCTGGAACAGATCCTGCTCGCCGCGCGCGACATGATCGCCGAACGCGGCCCCGACGTGCCGCTCGACGACATCGCCCGGCGCGCGGGAGTCGGCAGCGCCACGCTGTACCGCCGCTTCCCCGACCGCGACGCGCTCTTGCACGCCGTCGCCCTGGACGCGCTGGACAAGACCACCGCCACGGCCGCCGCGGCGACGGCGGCGGAGAGCGACCCGTTCGAGGCACTGGCACGCTACCTGCGACAAGCGCTCGAACTGCGGGTCTCGGCGGTACTGCCCGCCCTGATCGACGTGGTGGACCTGCGTGCCGACCCGCAGTTGTCCTCCGCCCGCGAGGAGTCCGCCACCAGCGTGCGGCGGCTCGTCGACGACGCGCGCGCCTGCGGAGCCCTGCCCGAGGACGTCACCTTCATGGACGTCGTGACGATGCTCGTCCGCATCGCCCGCCCCCTGCCCGGATCGCTCGACGCCGGGGAGAAGCACGCCTTCGCCCGGCGTCACCTGGAGCTGTTCATCCGCGGACTGCGGGCGACGGCCCGGCCGCAGCGGCCGGAGTGAGCAGGGGCGGTGTCCGCGGCCGGCCGGATCCTTCGCCGGTCATCGCAGATGCCTGACCGAGGCGATGTCCACCACCCGCAGGCCGTCCAGGGTGGTGATCGCGCAGGGCGGCACGCCGTACTCCAGGAGGCCGTCGGGCAGCGACGCCTCACCCGCCAGCGTGCGCAGAAGGTCGACGGTGACGCCGCCGTGGGTGCAGACGACGATCGAGCCCGGCTCCTGCGCGTGATCGTCGAGAAAGGCCTGGAAGCGGCGAGCGGCCTGGTGCGAGGAGTCGCCGTCCGGCGGGACGAAGTCGCGATGACGTGCGGCCGTGTGCCAGTCGGCCAGGAAGTCCTCGAGCGGACGCCGGCCGTCCCAGTTCATCCTTTCGCTCAGCCGGGCGTCCTCGCCGACGGTGAGGCCGAGCGCCGAGGCGATGATGCCGGCCGTCTCGCGGGCGCGTCGCAGCGGGCTGCTGAAGACGGCATTGGGTTCGAAGGAACGTAGCCGGCCTGCGGTTCGACGTGCCTGCGCCCGCCCGGCGGCGGTCAGCGGCGGATCGCCGGCGTGCTGCTCCTTCTCGCCGTGCTGGACCACGTAGAAGATCGCCATGGTGTCGCAGGATGCCCTACGGCCGGCCGGCTCCGCACGCCATTAATTCCGGCATCCCGGGTGCTTGCGTTCAGAAGTCGACGCGCATGACCACACGCCGGGGGCTGGGGTGGCTGACCTCGGTGAATCCCGCGTCGGCGAACACGTCACGGCTGCCGACGTGCAGCTCGCCCCAGGTGATCTCCTTTGCCCGGCTGGGTGATCATCGTGTAGGCCTCGAGCGCCGCGGTCGCGGGCGAAGGCGACGCTCGCGCGGGCGAGGGCGTAGGTGATGCCGCGCCTGCGGAAGCCCTTGCGGGTGAGCAGGCATGTGACGGCCCAGACGCCGCCGTCGCTCTTGTCCTCCTCGCGTCCGGTCCGTGGGGTACGGGTGAGGAGCAGGCGAGGATAGGAGGTGCGGGGCTCGACCGCGCACCAGCCGACCGGCTCGCCGTCGAGGTAGCCGACCAGACCGCTGGTCGAGCGAGCCCCCGGCTCGCCGCAGATCGTGAGCCGGTCGGGCGCGACGGGATCCGTGCGACCGGGTGTCATGGCACCCTCCGTGCTGCCGAGGTGGTCTGGCCGAGCAGATCCCAGCCGGGACCGCCTGCGGCCGCGGCCGCGCCGGCTCAGGCGGCGCCGGTTCGCACCGCGGTGACCACCATCGTGGTGTAGCGCATCGTGAAGCCGCCGCCCACCGCGTCGATGGCGGCTCCGGTGCCCGCGAGCACCTCCTGCAGCGTGGCCGGCGGGAGCTGGGTGTGGAGGCCGAAGGTGGGCAGCTGGTCCAG
This sequence comes from Nonomuraea mangrovi, assembly GCF_042681425.1. Classification (NCBI taxonomy): domain Bacteria; kingdom Bacillati; phylum Actinomycetota; class Actinomycetes; order Streptosporangiales; family Streptosporangiaceae; genus Nonomuraea; species Nonomuraea mangrovi. The sequence goes on from NZ_JBHUFV010000068.1 coordinate 73,725, forward strand.
CCACTCGTCGCGGGTGTAGGGCAGCTCCCATTCGAACCGCCAGTGCTCGGGGTCGCCGAACGCGCCCGCCTGCCGGATGCCGTCGGCCGCCGTGGTGGACAGCATCACATAGGCGTCCAGGCCGGGCATGCCGCGCTGACGGATCGGCGAGTCGGGTATGACGCGGCGATGGACGGCGGCGAAGGCTTCATCCATGTCGGGCGGGAGCTGGAAGGCGTTCCAGAACACGGCCAGCCGTCCACCGGGACGCAGTACCTGCGCCGCCTTGGCCGCCCCCGCGACCGCGTCCACCCAGTGCCAGGTCTGCCCGGCGACGACCGCGTCGAAGTCCCGGCCGGCGGGGTCCCATGCTTCGAACGTCGCCACCTCGACCTCGAGCCCGCCGCGCCGTGCGAAGTCGGCCATCCGCGCGTCGGGTTCGACCCCGAGCACCTTGCAGCCGGCCGCCTGGAACTGCCGGGCGTCTATGCCGGTGCCGGCTCCGACGTCGAGGACGTCGGGGCCGGGGCTGCCGGCGACGATCCTGTTCACCATGGCGTCGGGGTAGTGGGGCCGGGTCCGGTCGTAGCGTTCGGCGTCCGAGCCGAACGATTCGGCGACCTGACGGTTTTCATGAGGCGCGGGCCCGGGAAGGGGAGCGCGCTCCGGAGGTATAGTGGGCATGCGCCCACTATAAGTGGGCACATGCCCACTCGGCAACGGGTGGGCCAGGACGTGGAAGGCAGGGATGCGCGGTATGCCGACAGGTGTGGCCATGCGCGACGCACGTGAGCAGCTGTTCGACGCCGCCGAGCGGATCCTGCTCCGGGACGGGCCGAACGCGCTGACCAGCCGGGCGGTCACCACGGAGGCCGGGTGCTCCAAGGGCGTCCTGCACCGGCACTTCGCCGACTTCGACGCCTTCCTCGCCGAACTCGTGCTCGACCGCGTCGCCCGGATCGGCGACCAGGCCGCCGCCCTGCGCGAGCACGCCGGTAGCGGCACCGTCACCGGCAACCTCACCGGCGCGCTGACGGAACTGTTCGGGTCGGTCGCGGTGGCCATCGTCGCGCTCATCACCTTCCGCGACGACCTGCGCGCCCGGCTGCGCCAGGTCAGGCCGACCGGCGTCCCGGTCCTGACGGAGGCCGCCGCCATGATCGCCTCCTACCTCGCCGCCGAGCGGGAAAGGGGCCGCATCGCGGCCGAGGCCGACGTCGACACGCTCGCGCCCACGCTGATCGGGGCCGGGCACCTGCTGTTCGCCGACCGGAGAGGCACCCCGCCCGAGGCCGAGGCCGTCCACAGGGTCGTGACGACGGTCATCGGCGGCGTCGTGCGTGAACCGCCGGCGTGAACCGGCTCAGACCGGTCAGTCGTGGGCCGAGCGCGCCTCGGCGGCCTGGGCGAGGCCGGCGATCCGTGTGGCGATCTCGGGCCACAGCGCCCGGGGCAGGTCGTGGCCCATGCCGTCGATCACCACCAGCTCGGCCCCGGGGATGGCCGCCGCGGTCGCCCGGCCGCCGCTGACATCGCACATAAGGTCGTCGGCGCCGTGGATCACCAGCGTGGGCACGTCCAGCGACCGAAGCCGCTCCGTCCGGTCGCCTGAGGCGACGGAGGCCACCGCCTGACGGGCGACGCCGAGCGGGTCGTAGGCCCGGTCGAAGGAGCGCCCCGCGCGGTCGGCGACCGCCGCCTCGTCGATCTCGAAACCGGGTGAGCCGAGCGCCCGGACGGCCCTGACCATCTGGTCGATCGCGTCCTGGCGGCCCTGCGGCGCCGGCCCCGCCAGCGCGGCCAGCGCCTCGGGCTTCGCCTGGCCCACGGAAGGATCGCCCGTGGTCGACATCATCGAGGTCAGCGACAGGACCCGGCCGGGATGCTCGATCGCGATCGTCTGGGCGATCGCGCCGCCCATCGAGGAGCCGACGAGGTGGGCCCTGTCCAGCCCGAGGACGTCGAGCAGGCCGACGGCGTCGGCCGCCATGTCCGACAGGGTGTAGGACGCCGAGGACATGTCGCCGTCGAGCGCCGCCTGCAGGTCGGGCGTCGGCGCGCCGGGGAAGTGGGAGGACAGTCCGACGTCGCGGTTGTCGAACCGGATCGGCTGCAGGTCGCGGGCGACGAGCTCGGCGCAGAAGCCGTCGGGCCAGCCGGACATCTGTATGGCGATGCCCATGATCAGCAGGACGGGCGGTGCCTGGGGGTCGCCGAAGCGCTCGTATGCCACCTCGATGCCGGACGGCCCGACTTTCAGGGCCTTCTCTTCGCTCACCTTCGCATCATCTCCTCGCTGGAAAGGCAGAGGGAACGTATCTGGATTCGACGCCGACTTCCCGAGGAAGTCCGTATCCATGAGCGGCGCGCCCGTCGGCCACTCGCCTGTTCGGTCCGGGTCGGCCGTGGCCGGCGCGAGCACGACCCCGCCCCCGAAGGCCGACGCCATCCGTGAGAAGATCCCCTCGCAGAATGGACAGGTTTCGACCGTGGAGGGTGACGGTGTACGCGATATCCCTGGGCGAGGACGGCGCGGAGCTGCGCCCGCTCGAGCCGTGGCTGGCCGAGGAGTTCCTGACCCACATCGACCGGGGGCGGGAGTTCATCGGACAGCACATCGCGCTGCCGGACCGCGTCACCGACCTGGAGTCCAGCCGCGCCCTCCTGCAGAGCTACGCGGAGAAGGCCGTGGCCGAGACCGGCCGGATCTACGGCATCTGGGCCGACGGCAAGCTGGTCGGCGGCGTTCTCTTCCGCACGATGGACATCGAGCACGGCAACGCCGAGGCGGGCTGCTGGCTGGAGCCGTCGGCAGCGGGCAAGGGGCTGGTGACCAGGGCGGCGCGGGTGATCATCGATTGGGCCATCGAGGAGCGGGGCCTTCATCGCGTGGAGTGGCAGGTCTCGGCGGCGAACGAGCCGAGCATCGCCGTGGCCCGGCGGCTCGGGATGACGAAAGAGGGCGTGCTGCGACAGAGCTATCTGTACCGGGGCAAGCGGCACGATATCGAGGTCTGGTCGGTGCTCGCGCCGGAGTGGCGGGCGGCCAAGCAGGCGTCCTAGACGTACCGCCGTGGCTGTCTCGCCGGTGGCGTCGCAAGCCCGCCGAGCTGCCGCACTGAGCAAAGGGCGCAGGGCTGTCGCCGTGGCGTGCCGCGCGTCAACGGGCGAGGCCCTCTTCGGCCTGCCGCCGTTCGTCCCCTGCAGGCTCCCGGCCCTGACCTCGCGCGAACGCGACGGTGAGCTCCAGCCCGCCTCCCGGGTTGGGGGCGGCTCGCACGCCTGCCCCGTGCGCCTTGGCGATCGACGCCACGATCGACAACCCGAGCCCGGTGCCCTGCTCCCGGGTCGTGTGCAGCCGCCGGAAGGGCTCGAAGAGGTCGCCGAACCGTTCCCTCGGCACGTCAGGGCCGGTGTTCCGGACGGTCAGAACTCCGTCGGCGAGCGTGATGTCGACGCCTCCGCCGCAGTGGTTGTAGCGGATCGCGTTGTCGACGAGGTTGGCGACGAGCCGGTTCAGCAGGACCGGATCCCCGTCGACGACGAACGGTTCGGTCCGCGCCGTCACGCTGACCTCGTCCGAGCCTGCTTCGGCCAGGACGTTGCGTACGACCTGGTCCAGGGCCACCGGCTGCCTGTTGTCCAAGCCGTGTTCCGCCTGGGCCAGGACCAGCAGGGCGTCGATGACGTTCTCGGTTCGGCGGTTGTGGAACAGAAGCTTGTCGCGGATCTCGCCCACGTCCTCCGGCAGGCCGATCTCGATCGCCGCCCGCTGGACGGCCAGCGGGGTACGCAGCTCATGGGACGCGTTCGCGATGAAGCGCCGCTGCCCCTCGACGGAGCGTTCGAGCCGGTCGAGCATCGCGTCGAACGTGTCGGCCAGTTCCTTCAGCTCGTCCTTCGGCCCGGTGAGCGCGATCCGCTCGTGCAGGTTCGACACCGACAGCCGCCGCGCGGTGGCCGTGATCCGGTGGACGGGCCCGAGGATCCGCTCGGCGACCAGCCAGCCGACGACCACCGACACCAGCGCCAGGATCCCGACCAGCAGCGCGGTCACCCCCCACTGGTAGTCGACCACGTCCTCCACCAGCGCGGGCAGCTGCGGCATCGGCGGCACCCGGTCGGCCGCGGCCCCCGGCTCAGGTGCCACCGGCGCGACCGGCTGCGTGATCAGTGCGCGCAACGCGTGGCGCAGCAGCAGGTTGACCGTGACGAGCAGCACGAGCGAGGTCAGAAGGAACAGTCCGGAGTAGACCAGCGTGAGCCGTACCCTGACCGTCGTCACAGCAGGTATCCCGCGCCCGGAACCGTCCGGATGCACGGCGGGTCGCCCAGCTTCGCCCGTAAGCGGCTGACCACGACCCGCACCACCGTCGTGAACGGGTCGGCGTTCTCGTCCCACGCCTCCTCGAGCAGCCGTTCCGAGCTGACGATCGCGCCGTCCGCCCTCATCAGCACCTCGAGGACGGCGAACTCCTTGAGCGACAGGTGCAGGTGCCGGCCGTCCCGCGAGGCCTGCAGCCGGTGCGTGTCGACCACGATGCCGTGCCGCATCAGCACCGGCGGGACCTGCGACGGGCTGCGCCGCCCCAGCGCCTGCACCCGCGCGACCAGCTCCGCGTAGTCGAACGGCTTGGGCAGGTAGTCGTCGGCGCCCATCCCGAGACCCGCCACCCGCTCCGGCACCGACGCCGCCGCCGTCATCATCAGGATCCGCGTACGGCTCCCGCGCGCCACCAGCTCCCGGCACACGAGGTCGCCGTGCATCTCGGGCAGCTCCCGATCGAGCACGAGCACGTCGTACTCGTGCACCGCCAGCCGCTCGGCTGCCGAGAGCCCGTCGTACACCACGTCGACGGCCATGGCGTGGCGGCGTAATCCCACCGCCACGAGGTCGGCCAGATCGCGTTCGTCTTCGGCCACCAGAACCCGCATGCCGCCCTTCATACCCGCAAACCGGTTACAGCGGCGTTAACCGTTCCGTTCACCGCGGCGCAACCCGCCTTCGGCCACCTTGGGCTCATGATCAGAGCCCTTTGCTCCGGCATCCTGCTGACGGCCTGCTCGATGTCCGCGCCGACCCCGGCCGCCCCGCAAGCACCGGTCGCCCGGTCGGCCCCGGCCGCCCAACTGGCCCTGCCGGCCCCGGTCGCCCGGCCGACACCGGCGTCCACGCCGGCCGCCGGCTGCGCCGCCATCACCGCGCCACCGCCGGAGTCGGCACCGCCGACGTCGGTGAACACGCTCCGGCAGGCCTACTTCTGCGTGCTGGACAACTACTACAGCGGCCCGGCCATGGATCCGAAGGCGCTGCTGAAGAGCGCCTTCGCCGCCTACACCCAGGACCTGATGCGGCGCGGCGCCGACCGGGCGGACCTCCGGCTGCCCGCCCTGACAGGCAACCGCGACACCGACTGGGACGCCCTGGCCAAGGTTCTCGGCACGGGCGAGCCTGCCGCACTGCGCGCCGCGATCACCGGGATGGTCGCCGGCCTGCACGACAACCACGCCCGCTGGATCAGGCCGGCCCAGCCGCCGCAGGGCGGGCCTGAAGGAACGGGCATCGTGGGCCTGTCGGCCCTGCAGGGACCGCAGCTCGACCCCGCCGCCCGGCCGCCGCTGTACATCACCCGCGTGCTGCCCGGCAGCCCCGCCGCCAAGGCCGGCATCAGACCCGGCGACATCGTGGTCAAGGTCAACGGCGTGCCGGCGTTCGTCGGTGACACCCCGAACCAGGGCATCACCGACGCCTTCACCTCCAGCACGGTACGGCTCACGCTCAAGCGCCCCACGACGGGACGGACCCGCACCGTCGACGTCAGGCAGGGCCCCATCACGCCACAACAACCTCCATCGGTGACGTCCAAGCCGCTCCCCGGCGGTGTCGCCTACGTCCACCTGCCCGGATTCTTCGAAGGCGCCGCCGACCAGGTCATCGCCAAGCTGCCGGACAAGCCGAAGGCCGTGGTCCTCGATCTGCGTGGCAACGGCGGCGGGTCACCTCGGGAGGTGACGCGGCTGCTCGGCGCGTTCGCGCACGGCAAGGTCACCAGCTACTTCTGCCCGCTCAAGGGCGACTGCGTCCCGAACAGGACCGACGACACCGTCCCGCTGCTGGGCCTGCGCCTGGTCGTCCTCACCGACCGCGCCTGCGCCTCGGCCTGCGAGGACTTCAGCGCGGCCGTCAAGGACAACGGCCTGGGCACTCTCGTCGGGACCCGCACCGCCGGAGCCGTCTCCGGTCCGTCCGAGGGGTACCTTCTCGACGACGGCAGCGTCCTGCTCCTGCCCAAGTTCAGGCACCTCGGGCCCGCCCGCGAGATCATCGACACGATCGGCGTGCCGGTCGACCACCACGCCCCCATGACGGCCCCCGACCTGGCCGCCGGGCGCGACCCGGGCGTGGCCAAGGCCCTTGAGCTTCTGTAGAGCCGCCCAGGGCAGGCCCCGCGACCGGGGCCTGCCCTGGGACGGGGGCCGAAGTCAGGGTCGTCACTTCGCCGGTTCGCGGTGGGTGGCGACCTCGTCGCCGCGGGGCGCCGGGCGCCCTCCTGGAGACCGTCCCAGGGGAACCAGGCGTGGTACACGCGGATCGGGTACGGCCCTTGCGGTCGTCGAGCGCGAGGTCGGGCGGTCGGAGCGGGGGACCGGAAGGAAGCAGAGCGCCACGGCGCTGGTCGGCAACATCAACGGAGACCGGGGCGACGTCGCCACCCGTCCATCCGCCTCCGCCGGTCGCGGGCGGGTGCTCAAGGCTTCTGCCATACGCCCCTGGCCGCGGCCTCCCGCGCGTAGGTGCTGAAGTCCTTTCCCGGGCGTTGGAGGATCTCCTCGACGATCCCGGTGGGTGTGGTGTCACCCTGAGCCGCGGCGGCCGAGAAGTTCTCGATCAAGGTGTCGACCACCTCGTCCGGTGTCCCCTCGGCGCGGAGCGAGTCGCGGTACGCGTCTGGAGTGCCGTCGAAGTCGATGGTGAGTCCCGTCGCGTCGTGGATGTGGGTGAGGGCTTCCGGGAATGACAGCGCCCTGGGACCGGTCAGGGGCAGGATCTGCCCGATGTGATCTTTCCGGGTGAGGGCCTGGGCCGTGACGGCGGCGATGTCGTCGGCGTCCACGAAGCCCTGGCGGGTCGAGCCGATGGGCACGCACAGCCGACCGTCGAGGACGGACTGGCGGAAGAAGGTCTCGAAGTCCTGGTTGAACCAGTCGGGGCGCACGATCGTCCAGTCGCATCCGGACTCGCGTACCTGTCGTTCCGTCTCCTGGAGGTGGGTGACGTTCATGACGTCGATGCCGCGGTCCGAGTGCAGGACCACTCTCCGTACTCCGGATCGGCGGGCCTCCTGCATGAACGACGTCGGCATGCCGGTGTCATCCGGCAGGAGGACGTACATGGTCTGTATGCCGGCGAGGGCAGGCCCCCAGGTGTCGGGGATCGACCAGTCGAAGCGGCACTCGGCGTGCCTGGTGGCGACCCGGGTGCTGTGACCGGCGCCGCGGAGATGGTCGGCGACCCTGCTACCGACCGTGCCGGTGCCGCCCAGGACAAGGATGGGAGTGCTTGTGCTCATGGGGACACGCTATGAACGGTTGAGGGCAGGTCCTGTCCTCGATGCGGGGTGAAGATGGAGCATGGTTCATTCGACGGAGCGCCTGTTCTCGTTGCTCTCCTGCCTGCAGTCGGGCCGTTCGATGTCCGGTCGCGAACTTGCCGCTCGGCTGGAGGTGGACGTCCGGACAGTTCGCCGGGACATCGCCCGGCTCAGGGAGATGGGCTATCGCGTCGACGCCGGACCCGGACCGCATGGGGCGTACGAGCTGCGTGCCAACACCACCATGCCGCCCTTGATGCTGTCGGACGAGGAAGCCGTGGCACTCGTGGTGGGGATGTCCCTGGCCACGGCGAGGTCAGGTTTGGTCGGCACGGGAGAAGACACACGGGTCGAGGATCCAGCCAGGACCGCGTTGGGCAAGATGCTGCGGGCGATACCGCGTCCTCTGGTGGCGACGTGCCGGCGCGTCACCGAGGCCCTGACCACGTCACCTGAAGTGACGATCTCCGTCGACGCGAGCCTCCTCGCCACCTTGGCGCAGGGGGCCGAGCAAGGCCGTACCGCGGTGCTGGAGTTGTGCGACGGGACGACGTCAGAGGTGCAGCCGTACCGGCTGCTCCTTCGACGCCGGCGGTGGTACCTGCTCGCGCGGGCCTCCGACTCCTGGGGGATCCACCGGCTGGACAGGGTCCGGTCCTGCGCCTTGGCGCAGACCACCTTCGTTCCTTACGCCTTCACCCCCGGCCGGGAAGCAGAGGAGATCGAGCGTCTCCTGCCTGACCCGCGGATCCAGGTGCGCATCAGGTTCGAGGCCGAGGCCGCCGCTGTCGTCGACCGCTTCCGCAACGCGGAGCCCGAGGTCGTCCAGGACGGTCCGGCGCATGTGATCCTGACCGCTCGGGTGGACTCGCTGGAGTGGGCGGCCATGCTCGCGACCCTCGTGGGCGGGGCCTTCACGGTACTCGAACCGAACGAGCTCAAGCAGCGTTGCCACACCCTCGCCCGGCGTCTCGCCAACGCGTGACCGCACGCCCCCGCAGGAGTATCACGCTCATTCCGGCTCCGGTGCGGGCTTCGGCCCGGATGCGGATGTCGGTTCGGGCACGGACTTCCATCGAGTGGGAGGTGGGCAGGCCCATGGGTCCGGGTGGGTCTTGGTCCACGCGGCGCAGTCCGCCAGCCGAGCCTGCACCCACGGATGGTCGGCAAGCTCCGGCGAGAAGCGGGTTTCCGCATCGACATAGGCCTCCGCCACCTGGGCGGCGGAGAGCCCGTGCACGCCACGAAGATCACTCCCTTCGAACATCGCCCCCGCCAGTCGAGCGCCATCCAGGTAGGCCCCACGAAGATCGGCGGCATCGAACGAGGCCTGCCGCAGGTCGGCCCGGTGGAGCAGGGCGTGCCTCAGGTCCGCTGCGGTGGCGATCGTGCCCCGCAGGTCCGCACCCCGGAAGTCCGCCCGACGAAGATCCGCCGCCGTGAGGAACATCCGGGTCAGCCGCGGTGGACCGGAGAAGTCCATGCTTCTCACGGACAGGCCGACGAGCTTCGCCGCCCGCAGATCCGGCCGGTTGGGCTCGTCTCGCCTGGGCCTGCGGGCCAAGGCGGTCATCGCGGCATCGATGTCAGCCGCCGGCTCGGTCCAGCCGAGCTCCTGATCGTCCTCGGAGACGTATTCTCCTTGTTCGTCCTTGGGGCGCATGGTGCGAGCCCGAACAAAGGAGCAAAGAACGCCGATGACCGCCGTATGGTCGACCGCGGACTCCGCCATCACGTGCTCCAGCGCGTGAACACCGCCCAACCGTTCTTCGAGCTTTTCGGAGGCGAGCTGGCCGACGGCCTTCCCGAACCGATCCGTCACCTGGCCGCGCCGCGAAAGATAGTAGGTCCGCACGGTGAAACCGAGAGCGATGAGAGCAGATGCTCCACCGAGCGCGGCCAGCACCGTCTGCCGGACCGCGTTCATCGCATCCGCTTGTTCCTTTCCCGCCAATCGGCTGACGGCTTCACCCGCGACCAGCCACGACAACGGTCCCAGAACCAGGACAACGGTCCCCACCAGCGCGGCGGCGGCAACCATCCCCACCAGCGACCTCGTCACCAGCGAGTGTTCGGCGAACCAGCGCCGACACCGCTTCATCCTTGATGGCGTCACGCACATAGGTAAGCAGAACCGGGCCGCCCGAGAACCCGGGGTGCGATCTTCTGAGTCCCGGACCGGCCCCGAGTGATGGCCTGGCCGCCGCCGAGGCGACGCGACAAATGTTTGACCGGGGTCCCAGCGCTTGAGCCCGACACGAGTTGGGAACCAGGGCTCCGTCGCCGAGAGGCTGACACGCCGACGGTGCGCCGTCGCGGCCCGTCGACCAGCAGGCTTACAGCCCTTGGCGAGACCTCGACCCGGTCGCGTCCGCGGTGGACGGCCGTGAGGTGTACCGCGCCTGCTGCGCGTGCGGCCGGTTCGACGGCGAGCACGTGTGCGATGCTCCGCGTTGTGGGTGGTTGTCGGACCCTTCCGCTACCTTTGCACCGTGGCGGAATTCGTACTGGTCGCGGGCGCGTGGCTTGGATCGTGGGCGTGGGACGAGGTGGTGCCGGAGCTGCGTGCGGCCGGCCACGGCGCCCACCCGTTGACGCTGTCCGGCCTCGCCGACAGGCGTGGTCTTCCAGCTGGGCAGCAGACCCACGTCCAGGACATCGTCGACGAGGTCGGACGCCATGATCTGCGCAACGTCATCCTGGTCGGGCACAGCTACTCCGGCATCCCGGTCGGCCAGGCCGCCGAGCGGATCGGCGACCGGCTGGCCCGTGTGGTCTTCGTCGACTCCAACGTTCCGGGCGACGGAGAGTCGTTCGTGTCCCGCTGGTCGGTTCACGGCCGGACGGTGGTGGAGTCCTCGATCGCCGAGAACGGGGGCTTCTGGCCGCCGCTGATCGCGGCCGACTACGATGGTCAGGGCCTCACCGGAGAGCAGATCGCCCGGATCGTGCGCGGTTCGACACCACACCCTGGCGCCACGCTGACCGAGCCGGCCGTACTGGCACGCCCGCTCGGCCGGCTTCCGGCGACGTACGTCAAATGCCTGCTCGACGGCGACCAGCCGAGCGACGACGTGGTCAAGCTGCTGACCAGCGAGCATTGGCGGCTGGTCGAGATGGACGCCGGCCACTGGCCGATGTTCTCCCGGCCACGCGAGCTGGCGCGGATCCTGCTCGACGCGGCGGCACGCGGGTAGTTCCCGCAGCGGGGACGAGGCCGAACCGTCTCACCCCCCTGCATGCACCGGCCGCGTTCGCCCGTCGGCTGAGCGAAGCCATCAGCCACCGGGCCGGCCGCCGCGACCCGGCGTTCGCCGGGCACCGCGCCGACGAAGACGCCGCCCTGATGGCCTGGCACGGCCCCACCGAGGTCGTCTTCACCGGAAGTTCGCCGCTCCTCGACATCGCGCCCAGGCGGTTCTGCGCTGCCGCGAGTGCTGTTCGGCTGACTACCCGTGCCGGACGCTGCGCATGGTCGCCGAGCCGTACCGGTTCGACTGCCCAGGCCACCGGCATGAGTGGCTGCGACCGTCAGCCCTTCTGACGAGGGACGCGTGCGGACCCTCGCGACGCGGCCGCGTTCCAGGGGCTCGGCGTCGTGAGCGATGTCGAACCGGCTCCGGGCGCGGGGATGGCGGCGTGATCCCGGCCCAGGTACCCCCACTTCCAGCACCACTCCGAACCTGCGTTCGGCGTCGACTATGGGAAGGCCGAAACTACGTCATTTGACGCAATCGACGCCTCTTCCCGGCCGTCTAGCGTTCCGGGCATCTCCCCGATCGAGCCCGGGGCCGAGTCCCGGGCGAAGGAGGCAGTGCCGTGAACGCAGGTCCGCAAGTGAAGAACATCGTGCTGGTGCACGGCGGGTTCGTCGACGGCTCCGGCTGGCAGGGGGTCTACGAGCACCTGACCGCCTATGGCTACCGGGTGGCCGTGGTGCAGAATCCGACCCTGTCATTGGCCGGAGACGTCGCCGCGACCCACCAGATCCTCGACGGCCTGGACGGGCCCGCCGTCCTGGCCGGGCACTCCTACGGCGGCGTCGTCATCACCGAGGCCGGCACCCATCCCAATGTCGCCACGCTGGCCTACATCGCGGCGTTCGCCCCCGACAAAGGCGAGTCGGTCAACACCCTCATCGCCGACCCGCCGCCGGGCGCGCCGGTCCCCCCGATCCTGCCGCCCAAAGACGGGTTCCTGTTCCTCGACCGCGACAAGTTCCCCGCCTCCTTCGCCGGCGACCTGCCCGAGGCGCAGGCGCGGTTCATGGCCGACTCTCAGGTGCCGTGGGGCGTCGACGCGCTCGGGGGCACGGTCTCCGAGCCGGCCTGGCGGACCACGCCGTCCTGGTACCTGGTCGCCGCCGACGACCGGATGATCCCGCCGCCCGCCCAGCGCGCCATGGCCGAGCGGGCCGGGGCGACGGTCACCGAGACGCCGGGCAGCCACGCGGTCTACGTGTCCAACCCGGCCGCCGTGGCCGCTGTCATCGCCCAGGCCGCCACGGCCCGCACCGGCCGGTAGAGAACGCGGTGCGCTCCCACGGCGCGCCGCTGAACGGCCTGCGAACCGTCTGGCCCGGCACCTGTGGCCGGGCCAGACGTCTGTCTCCCGTCTGTCTTGCCCGGCATCCCTGACGCTTACGGCGAGCCGCGAAGCAGGCGGCTGAACGGGAAAACGGTGGCGGGGGCCCTGCGGGCCGCACCGATCCGCCGCCTTCCGGCCCTCACACGCCGACCATCCGCTGGCCTCCCGCCCTCCAGCCCGTGACGACGAGCGTGTCGAACGGGGGAGCGCCGCAAGGGGAGACCGTCCGAGGGGGACACGAGGAGCGTGCGGGCTGGACACGGCCCAGCGGAGGAAGGAAGGTCGGGAGATGCATGGGTTCAGCGGACGCCACGATCAGGGGGCTGCCACGCCGACGACGCTGATCGGCCGCGAACCGGAGATCGGACGACTGCGGCTGTTCACCAGCCGGATCGCCGAAGGGGTGGGGGACGCGCTCCTTCTGGCGGGCGACCCGGGTGTCGGAAAGACGGCCCTGCTCGATCACGCCGCCGCTCTCGCCGCCGACTCGGGGATCAGGCTGCTGCGGGCGACCGGCTCGCAGTTCGAGGCGGACATCTCCAATGCCGCCCTTCACCAACTCCTCCACCCATGCCTTGGCGAGGTGCCCCGGTTGAGCCCGCTGCTCGCCGGGGCGCTGAGCGTGGCGCTGGGTCTGGGTGAGGGAGCCGCGCCCGCGCAGCTGCTGGTCGCCGGCGCGGTGCTGGCGCTGCTGGAGCGGGCGGCCGAGCGGCAGCCGCTGCTACTCGTGGTCGACGACCTGCCGTGGCTGGACCGGGCCAGCGCGCTCGTGCTCGGCATGGTGGCCCGCCGTCTGGCCGGCTTGCCGGTGGCCCTGCTCGCGGCCTGCCGTACCGGTGAACCCAGCTCCTTCGACCAGAGCAACCTGCCGGTCGTGTACGTGGAACCCCTCTCGGAGGAGGCGGCGACCGAACTGCTGACCAGCCGCTATCCCGTGATGACCCCGCGCGTGCGGCGGCGGCTGCTGGACGCCGCGCTGGGCAACCCGCTCGCCCTGCTGGAGCTGCCCGTCTCCCTCGGCGACCTGGCCCACACCGTCGCCGGGGCTCTGCCCGCGGCGCTGCCTCTCAGTCGCCGGCTGCAGACCGTCTTCGCCTCCCGCGTCCGGGCACTGCCGGCGCACGTCGTCGACCTGCTGCTCCTGGCCGTCCTGGACGGCACCGGCGACCTGCGCCTGGTCCGGGCGGTCGACGCCGACCGGGGCGGCGGGGGCCTGTCGGCCGCCGAACGCTCCGGCCTGGTACACGCTGACGAGCCCAGCGAACGGCTGACCTTCCGCCACCCCCTCATCCAGTCGGCGATCGTGGAGCTGTCGACCAGCGAGCAACGCCGCCGCGCCCACGCCGAAATCGCCGCCCGCCTCGCCGACCAGCCCGAACGGCACGCCTGGCACCTGGCCGAGGCCACCGAGGAACCCGACGAGAAGGTCGCGGCCCTCCTCAAGGAGGTCGCCATCGCCAACTTGCGGCGCGGCGACTCCGTCGGCGCCGTCACCCAACTGCTGCGCGCCGCCCAGCTCAGTCCCAAGGGAAGGGGCCGCAGCGGACGGCTGGCCGAAGCCGCCTACCTGGGCTCCCTCGTCACCGGTGACCTGCGTGAGGCCCCCCGCCTGCTGGAGCAGGCCCGCCTGGCCGGCCCCGGCCCCGGCGACCTGCTCTCGGTGGCCGGCGCCCGCGCCTTCCACCTCCTGCACGGTGACGGCGATGTCGACACCGCCCACCGGCTGCTGATCACCGCCGTCCACGAGCACGACGATCCCTACGACGCGGGCGACATCGTCGTCCTCGAGGTGCTGTACACCCTGCTCATGGTCTGCTTCTTCGGCGGCAGGGCCGGCCTGTGGCCGCCCCTGCACAGTACCGTCGACCGCCTGCGGCCACGTCCGCCCGAACTCCTGGTGATCCTCTCCCACGCCTTCGGCGATCCGGCCCGCCTCACCTCGCGGATGCTGGCTCGCACCGACGCCGCCGTCGCGAGGCTCAGCCACGAGGTCAGCTCCGCCCGCATCATCCGTACCGGCATCGCCGTGGCCTACCTCGACCGGCTCTCCCGCTGCAGGGAAGCCCTCCATCGCGTCATCCAGCACGGCCGTGAAGGCGGTGCGATCAGCTCGGCGATCGAAGCGCTGTTCCTCCTCGGCCAAGACGCCTTCCACACCGGGCGGTGGGACGAAGCCCAGCGGCTGATCGAGGAGGGCCTCCAGCTGTGCGGGACCCACGGCTACGACCTGCTGGTCTGGCCGGGCCGCCTTACCGGCGCCCTGCTGGCCGCGGCCCGCGGCGACTTCAGGAAAGCCGCCGACACCGCCCGGGACATGGACGCATGGGCGGCTCCCCGCCGCGCCGGGATCATCGGCGCCTACGCCTCTCACATCCGCGGCCTCGCCGCCCTCGGTCAGGGTGACTTCGAGACCGCCTTCCACAACGCCGCCGCCATCAGCCCGCCCGGCACCCTGGCCCCCTACGCGCCGCACGCCCTGTGGGTGTTCCACGACCTCATCGAGGCCGCCGTCCACACCGGTCGCGGCGCGCAGGCCGCGGCTCACGTCGCCGCCGCCCGCGAGGCCCGCCTCGACCGGCTGTCCCCACGCCTTCGCCTGGTGGTCCTGGCCGCCGCGGCCATCACTGACCCCCGGGCCGACACCTTCGCGCTGGAACAGGCGATCGCCGAACCGGGCAACGACCGCTGGCCCTTCGACCTGGCCCGCATCCAGCTCGCCTACGGCTCCCACTTACGCCGCGCCAAACGCACCACCGATGCCCGCCGGCACCTGGCGAGCGCCTCACAGATCTTTCACTGCCTCGGAGCCATCCCGTGGGCAGAGCGAGCCGACCGGGAACTACGCGCCACCGGCATCAGCCGCTCCAGCCCGGCGACCGGCCTGGCCTCCCTCACCCCGCAACAGCGCCAGATCGCTCGGCTCGCCGCGGCAGGCCACACCAACAAAGAGATCGCCGCCCGCCTCTTTCTGTCGCCGCGAACGGTTTCCACCCACCTCTACCAGGTCTTCCCGAAACTCGGCATCACCTCGCGCGCCGCCCTCCGCGACGCCCTCGCCGACACCCTGGACTCCGAGTGACACGGCATGCGAGTCGACCGCTACCACGGGCCGCGCGCGCAAGCGGGAAGGGGCCGTTTCGGCGGTGCGGCGCGGCGTCGGCGGTGGCCTGTCAGGGGCGGTCCGCCAGGGCCGCGGCGAAACGCGAGGCGAGCCTCGCGACCGCCGCACGGAGTTCCTGCCCGCCTTCCACGCGGAAGGCGAACGGCACCGTCGCCAACCACTCCTGCGCGTACATCTCCGGATTGCTCGTGCTGCCGACGAGCACGCACCCGTCTCCCAACGGTTCGAGCCGCCCCATGGGAGGCCGGACCCAGGGCGCCACCTCACCCGGCGCAGCGTCGAACACGACGCGGGTGGGGAACTCCCAGCCGGTGCCCAGGTTCTCCTCCAGCGCCGCCACGGGGTCGAGGCCGTCGGGCGGCTCGAACGCGCGCGTGGTCTGCTGGACCGCGCGGATCCGGTCGACCCGGTAGGTGCGGATCGCGTCCGCGCGATGGGAGTGGCACAGGAGGTACCAGCGCCCGTGGCGGACGACGACCGCCCAGGGGTCCACGTCGGCCTCCCACTCGTTGCCGGACTCGCTGCGATACGTGACCAGCACGCGGCGTCGGCTCGCGATGGCGGCGACGAGGGCGCTGGTGGTGGCGGGGTCAGGACGGGCCGATCGCGGGTCCGGCGCGGCCGACGCATGCTCTCGCAGTGCGGCCGCCTGCCGGCCGACGCGTTCGGGCAGTGCCCTGATGACCTTGGCCAGGGCGGAGCCGACGAGGTCGTCGACGTCGGTGGCCGCAGGCTGGCGGTCCAGTACCGCCATGACCAGACCGAGTGCCTCGGGCTCGGTGAAGGCGACCGGTGGCAGCCTCGTCCCGCGTCCGAGCCGGTACCCGCCGTAGGGGCCTCGGGTTGACTCGACGGGGATGCCCGCCTCTCGGAGGATCCCGACGTACCGGCGCGCGGCCCGCTCCGTGACACCCAGACAGGCGGCCAGTTCGTCGGCCGTCACGCCGGGGCGGGTCTGGAGGATCTCCATGGTGCGCAGAGCTCGTGCGGTGGGGCTGAGATCGGTCGGCACACGAGCAGATTAGGTGGTCAAGGGATGTACCGGAAGCAGAACGTCCGGAATGAGTCCTAGCGTGTGCCCCATGACCGAGTTCCACCAGCAGGACCTCGCGGGAGCACGCTTCGAGCGCGTGAACCTGCGGGGCGCCTCCTTCACCCGGGTGTTCCTCAACGATGCGCGTATGCGCGCAGTCGACTTCACCGGGGCGCAGTTCCGCGCCGCCCTGTTCAGCGGGAGCCGCATGCGCGGCGTCGAGCTGGTCGACGTCGAGATCAGCGGCGAGCTGAAGAACGTCGTCGTGAACGGCGTCGACATCGCGCCGCTCGTCGATGCCGAACTGAACCGCCGCATGCCCGAGCGGGCGAGGATGCGCCCCGACGACCCTGACGGGTTCCGTGAGGCGTGGGCGATCCTGGAGCGGCTGTGGGAGGGCACCGTCGCGCGTGCGAGGAGGTTGCCCGAGGCGGCGCTCCACCGCAGCGTCGACGATGAGTGGTCGTTCATCGAGACCCTGCGGCACCTCAACTTCGCCGGTGCCGCCTGGGTGGGCCGGATGATCCTTGGCAACGCCTCGCCGTGGCACTCGTTGGACCTGCCGTGGGAGGAGGCGCCCGAATGGGACGATATCCCGCGGGACCGCGAGGCACGGCCCTCGCTCGACGAGGTGCTCACGGTCCGACGTGAACGCCAGGCGATGGTCCGCCACGTCATGGAGTCACTCACCGACGAGCAACTCGCCTCCGAGGTGACCCGCGCCGAGCCCGGGTGGCCCCAGGAAGAGGACTTCCCCTTCAAGGAGTGTCTCGGCATCGTCCTCAACGAGGAATGGGAACACCGGCTCTATGCCGAACGTGATCTGATGTCACTGGAGAAGGAGTACTGATCATGGACATCCTGCTCATCGCCGGCCTGTGGCTCGACGGATCCGCATGGGACGACGTCGCGCCCGCCCTCGAGACGCTCGGCCACCGCCCCGTGCCGCTCACCCTTCCCGGTCAGGGCGACGGATCCACCTCGGCCACGCTCGACGACCAGGTGGCAGCCGTGCTCGCCGCCATGGACTCGGCGTCGGGAAGGGTCATGGTGGTGGGCCACTCCGCCGCCTGCACCCTGGCGTGGCTGGCCGCCGACGCGCGACCGGAGCAGGTCGCCAAAGTCGCCCTCATCGGCGGTTTCCCCTCCGCCGACGGGGAGTCCTACGCCGACTTCTTCGAATCGAAGGACGGCGTCATGCCCTTCCCCGGCTGGGGCCCGTTCGAGGGGCCCGACTCCGCCGACCTGGACGAGGAGGCCAAGCGGGCCATCGCGTCTGCGGCGATCCCGGTACCCGAAGGAGTGGCCAAGGGCGTGGTTCGTCTGACGGACGAGCGACGGTTCGACGTCCCGGTCGTACTCGTCTGCCCCGAATTCACCCCCGCCCAGGCGCAGGAGTGGATCGACGCCGGTGACGTGCCCGAGCTCGCCAAGGCCAAGCACCTCGAATTCGTCGACATCGACTCGGGTCATTGGCCCATGGTCACCAGGCCGATCGAACTCGCCCGGCTCCTGGCCACGGCGGCTGCCGAGGCCTGATCGCGCGCTGAAGCCGGGGACGGACACGTTTGTCGTCGCTGGGTTCACCGCGGTGCACCCAGCGTCCGAGCGGTCGTCGCCGGCCGAACGCAAGCACAGGCGTGAGTACGAGAAGGAGGCCCTCCGCGTCCGGACTGGCGGATCACCTGCTTCGACGTCGACAGGAAGCACCGCGGCCAGGGCATCGCACGGATGGCGCCGGAAGGCGCGCTCGACCAGATCGCCCAGGCGGGCGGCGGGCTCGTCGAGGCCGTCTCCGAGGTGACCGGACAGGCGGCGGTGCGGGTATCGCGGAGCCGGCCGTGATCAGGGTGAGGCACGGCGGCCTGCCCCCACCCTGACCCTGTAGGGCGTTACTTGCTGTAGTTCTTCCCCAGGGGCCTGCCGGGGATCGGCTTGGCGATGAGAGCGACGGGGATGAAGAAGCAGATCTGGCCGATCGCCAGGGTGAGCGTCCAGAGCGCCTTGTCGTCGTAGTGTGCGGACGCCTTGGCGTACAACGCGTCGGGGACGCGCTCCCCGGACGGGTTCGGGGTGAGGACGGCCTCCACGAGCTCCAGCGCGACCCGTTCGGCGTCGGTGAAGTAGGGTGCGTCCTGCCATGACGCCACGGCGGTGATGCGCTCGTCCGTTTCCCCGGCTTTGCGGAGGAGGTCGGTTTGCCGGACGGTGTGGTAGGTGCTGCCGGCGATCTGCCCGGCGCGGAGCTGCACCAGGCTGACGGTGGTGTGCGGGATCGAACCGTTCCTGGTGGCCTTGGTCATGGCTCCGGCGATTGTCGCCACCTCGGGGAAGAACTGGATGGGGTCGGGCAGACGCGACTGAAGGCCGTCCTGCTCGGCCGTCGTGGGTGTGGACATCGCGAGGTCTTCCTTTCTCACTTTCAGCGGTGCTTTCGAGGGCTGCGACCCGGTGGGGTCGGCCGTCCGAGACGACGTGGCCGGCCGCGGGGGACGATCACACGTTCCGGCGCGGGTTTTCGGCGTGCGATCCGCGTACCGGCCCGGGGTCGCCGCGCTTCCTTGCGTGGTGGATGGTGTCTCAGTAGTCCGACGACACAGCCGCCGGGAATGTGAGGCGACGCGCCGACCTCACAGTTCGATGCGCTGCCTCGTCGAACTGGTGAGGGCAGATGTGACCAAGGGAGCCGACGACACATGATCACCCCATCCGAGCCAGGACAAGTCCGGCCCGATCCGAGCTTGAGCGCGATCGTCAGCGAGCGACGTCACCTGCTCAATCTCGCCTATCGGCTGCTCGGCTCTCTGGCCGATGCCGAGGATGTCGTACAGGAGACGTACGCCCGCTGGTATGCCATGTCCCGGGAGCAGCAGGACGCCATCGATTCGCCCGGCGGCTGGCTGACGAAGGTCGCCGGCCGCATCTGCCTGGACCTGCTCGGATCGGCGCGGGCCCGGCGCGAGCGCTACGTGGGTGAGTGGATCCCCGAGCCGCTGCCCGAGCGTACGGAGTGGGTCAGCGGACGGGCGGTCGGCACCCCGGTCGACCCGGCCGACCGGGTCACCCTCGACGAGTCGGTCAACATGGCCTTCCTCGTCGTACTCGAGTCGATGACCCCGGCCGAGCGCGTCGCGTTCATCCTGCACGACGTCTTCCGCTATTCCTTCGCCGAAGTGGCCGAGATCGTCGGGCGTACGCCCGCCGCATGTCGCCAGCTGGCATCCTCGGCCCGCCGTCGCATTCGCGAGTCGCAGGCCCCCGCGACTCCGACGGCCCAGCAGGCGGGCATCGTCAGGGATTTCAAGCTGGCATGGGAAGCCAAGGACATCGACGCCCTCATCGGCCTGCTCGACCCCGACGCCACGGCGATCAGCGACGGGGGCGGCCTGGTCAACGCCGTGCTCCGCCCGATCGGAGGCGGCGAGCAGATCGCGCGCTACGCCATCGACATCGCCGGCATGGTGCCCAACATGACGATCCTGGAGCGTACGGTCAACGGTCAGCCCGGTCTGGTGGCGCAGCAGGACGGCGTCACCGTGACGGTGATGGCCTTCGACGTCGCAGGCGACCGGATCAAGCACATCTGGGCCGTACGCAACCCGGACAAGCTCCGGCCGTGGACGGCGGGGGCAGAGGACTAGAGCCTGTACGGACTTCGGATCTTTAGACAGGTTGAAGGCTTCGGATCCACGAGATGGCTCCGCGTAGATGAAGGCCGGCGAGGTAGCTGTCAGGAGCCTTGTCGAAACGGAAGGCCATCCCACGTCACTCCTTGATCCGATTGATGCGGCGTTCGGCCGTGTTGCGCTGTTTGTAGAGATCTGGATCATGCCTGACCGGGCCGCCGCCGCGGGAGCCGCGTTTCTTGCAGTTGGCCGCCTGGTCGCTCTTCCCCGGGATGACGGCCTTGATACCGCGTCGGCGCAGGTAAGCGCGGTTGCCGCGGGAGGAGTACGCCTTGTCGGCAGCCACCGCTGCCGGGCGGGTACGCGGGCGGCCGATGGGCAGGCGCACCTTGAGACGAGACAGCACAGCGCGAAACTGCGGGCTGTCGCCTGCCTGGCCTGGAGTGAGCACGAACGACAGCGGACGGCATCGCCGGTCGGCCGACAGGTGCACCTTGCTGGTCAGCCCGCCCCGCGAGCGGCCGAGCGCGGCGGCCGTCAGCCGGATCCTGCGCCGCAGCCGTAACCGCCGGCGTCACCCCCGTCCTTGCCTTCGCCGGCAGACGCGTACGGGCCTTGAGGGGCCGCCTCATGCCCTCATGCCGTCGGGGAACCCCGTCCAGCGCAGGTCGGCCGGGAGGTGGCTCATGTCGTTGAACATCACGAGCGTCGGCGGCAGGCCGGTGCGGTAGTCGATGACCGTCAGTGCGGCGTTGGCGCTGTTCAGGCCGAGCCACCGAGATGGCGGCGCGTCCAGGGCGTGCCGCACCAGCCACGCGACCTGGTAGGCGTGCGTCACCAGAACCTCGTGAGTGTCGCGCCGGGTTCCTGCCGCGGTTGTGTCGGGGGACTTCGCGAACCGGGCGACCAGGGCCTCGGCGAGCTTGTGGCCCGAGGCCGCCTCGGCGTCGTCGTAGCCGTCGAAGAATCCGGCCCAGGATGGGGGTGTTTCGGCCGCTTGGGGAACGTAGGGCACATGGTCGATAAGTTCGGCGGCCTCGGCGACGGGCGCGTTCCGCAGGTGCCGGGCGAGTTCGTGCGCGCTGGCTGCGGCGCGCGGTAGCGGAGAGTGCCACACGGCGTCGACTGGTAGGCCGGCGAGCCGTTCGCCCAGCAGGCCCGCCTGCCGACGACCGATGTCGGTGAGGTTCCCGAATGCGTCGGCCGCACCGTGGCGTGCCAGGTAGAGGTGTCGCGTGGTCATGAGCAGATGGGGCGCGATGCCCGCGTGGGCCCGCTTCCCGTCTCCTTTCGATCCGTGGGTGACGTGGGTCTGGGGGGCTGTTCGGTGCGGCGGAGGGCGAGGAGGCTGTGCGCGGCCGGGCGGCGCGATCATCGCTGGCCGGATAGGTGGGGTCCACGCCGTGGCGACTGCCGGTACTTGTGCTTCGTCGGCGGGGTGCGGCCCTCAGGTGATGGCTCCCCGGCCGGAGAGGCAGAGGATCGGTCACGCATTGGCCGCCGTGACGGCGCCGGTGGTGCCGTCGATGGTGATGGTGCTGTCGTCGTGGAGTCTGCTCGTCGCGTTCGGGATGCCGAGGACCGCGGGGATGCCGTGCTCGCGAGCGACGATCGCGGCATGGGAGAGCACGCCTCCGGTTTCGGTGATGACGCCGGCCGCGATACGCAGCAGCGGCGTCCAGGCGGGGTCGGTGAAGGGGCAGACGAGGATGTCGCCCGGGTGCACGCTCGCGAAGTCGCCGGGACCGCGGACGATCCTCGCAGGGCCGGTCACGACCCCGCGGCTGCCCGGTGTTCCGGTCAGCGTGGGCGCGGCGGCCGAAGTGCGACCGGCAGGCGAAGGCCACGCCGGGGGTGCGGCGGTGACCGGCCGTGCCTGCAGGATCCAGGTACGTCCATCGGCGATCGCCCACTCGACGTCCTGCGCTCCACCGCGTACGGCGGCGATCTCCTTGCCCAGCTCGGCGAGCAATGTGGCGGTCGCGTCGTCGATTGCCGGCCGGTCGCGGGCACGGATGGGCACGTCGGACATGACGAGCTGCCTGCCGCGCCGGTCAAGGCGGGTCCGTTTGTGCGCGACCGTACGAGTGACGGACCCGTCCTCGGCGACGCGATAGGCGTCAGGGGTGACCGTGCCGCCGACGATGCTGGGGCCGAGCCCCCAGGACGCCTCGATGCGGATCGCGTCGTGCGGGTCCGCGGGGGTGAACATGACCCCGGACACCTCGGCGTCCAGATGGCGTTGCACGAGGACGGCCATGACGAGATCGTCGAAGGGCCGGCCACCGCGGTCGGAGGCGCCCCGGTAGTCGATGGCGCGCGAAGTGAACAGTGAGGCCCAGCATGCGCGCATGGCGTCGGTGACCGCGCCGATTCCGCGCACGGCGAGAAAGCTGTCGTGCTGACCGGCCGCCGACGCCTGGCCGGTGTCCTCATGCGCGGCGGATGATCTCACCGCGACGGGCGGATCACCGAGCTCGTCGAGCGCGCGTCCGAGCGCGTCGATCAGGGTGGCGTGGACCGGGCGGGCCTCGATCGCCCGCCGCACGGCGTCGAGATGGTCCGGCTCGCCGGCGAACCGATCGAGGTCCAGGTCGCGGACGGCGGCGCGGTAAGCGGCGAACGACACGACGAAGCCGTCGGGAACCGGCAGTCCCGCGCGAAGCAGCGCGCCGAGCGCACCGGCCTTGCCCCCGCACGTATCGGCGGCAGCCGACATGAGGGGTACGATCATCCACTCCGCCTTTCAACGAAAGATTGACAACAATTTCTTGATTGTGAATCATGAAGGGCATGTCACGCAAGCAGGACATCACTCACACCGGGCGCGCAGACTACGCCCAGGCCGACCGCGAGCACGACGCGAGCGAACGCCTTCTGCGCCTGGGCGCGGACGAGCTCGACGCCCGTCCGTGGCGCCCCTCGCCGGCCCCGCCGTCGGCGGTCGACCTCGTCCAGTTCGCCGTCTGGCGCAACGCCGACCTGGACCCGGAGGACGTCCTGAGTGCGCTGGCCCTCCTGCCCGCCGCACGCGCCGAAGTAGAAGGACTCGAATCCGCCCTGCTGTTCACCGCCCGCAGCGCCGGACTGACCTGGGCGCAGATAGCGAACGCGATGGGATTCAACTCCCCCCAGGCGTGCCAGCAGCACTACACCCGCCTGACAGCGCGACAGGACGCCGGCTCGTGACGCGCGACTCTCCGCCCGGCCTGCTGGTCCTGCACGCGGTGCGCATCCTCGGGTTCGCGGACACCCCGATGATCGCGCAGCGGTACGGGCTCGACGCGACCCAGACCGAAGAGCTGCTGCGCGACGCCGAGGCGCGTGGCTGGGCCGGGCACGCCGCCTTCGCCGGTACCGCGGGCTGGTCGCTGACCGAACCGGGCCGGGCCGAGAACGAGCGCCAGCTCGCGGCCGAGCTCGCACGCGTCGGCGGCGCCGGCGAGGTCCTGGACGTCTACCGCGAGTTCCTCCCGCTGAACGCCCTCCTGCTACGAGCCTGCACCGACTGGCAACTCCGGCCCACCTCCGGCGACCGGCTCGCCGCCAACGACCACTGCGATCCCGCCTGGGACGCCAGGGTCCTCCACGAGCTCGCCGCCATCTCCCGCGCGCTCACGCCACTGGCCGACCGGCTCGGGAGCGTCCTGACACGGTTGGGCGGATACGACACCCGATTCACCGCAGCCCTGGCGCGCGCCAGAGCCGGGGAAAGCGCCTGGGTGGACCGCACCGACGTCGACTCCTGCCATCGCGTCTGGTTCCAGCTCCACGAAGACCTCATCGCCACGCTCGGCCTCAACCGGCACGCGCAACCTTGACCTGGTCGCATGCGTACGTCCGCCCGGTCTCGGGCCTGAGGAACCGGAGTCGAGCCCGCGCCACTGCTTGATCCGGTTGATGCAGCGTTCCGCCGTGTTGCGCTGCTTGTAGAGGTCTGGATCATGGCTGACCGAGAGGCCTCCGCGAGCGCAGCCCCTTTTCCTGCTTGGCTGCTTCTTCCAACGCCTGCACCAGTTCGGGATCAAGGGCCATCCCGGCGGCGTGGTGGTGGGCTCGAGCGGTCGTGGAGTCCACGCTGACCAAGTCGAGATCGGCCTGCCCACGAGCCGCCGCCTCAGCGATCATCGCCTGTATCAACTGCTCGAAGACACCCGTTATCGCCCACAACCGGAACCTGTTGTAGACCGTGGACCATGGCCCGTACTCGGCGGGCAGATCCCGCCATGGACTGCCGGTGCGAACCCGCCACATCACCGCATTGAACTGCTGCCGCAGATCCGGAACCGGGCCCCGCTCACCAAAGGGCAGGTGAGGCTCGATCAAAGACCATTCCGAATCAGTGAGGTCTCCACGCGCCATGGCGATGGCCTACCAGGACCTCCGACCTCAACGCAGGCGAATCTCTCTGATCTCAACTTCGCACAGGTCCCAGGTCCAGCCCGGACGCGCTCGGATCGCACCTCACCGTTCGACGAGACGAGCGCCGAACGGTGAGATCGGCGCGTCGCCTCACATTCCCGGCTGCTGTGTCGTCGGACTACTGGGACGCCATCCAGCACGCAGCCCGTCGCCGTCTTCGCCCGTCCCACAGCCGTCAAGGAGTCACTCATGTTCTTACGCGTCGCGATCACTCTGCAGACCCTGGCTCTCTTCGCCGCCCCGATCACCGCCGGACTGTTGTTGTCCTCGCCCGGCGGACGGACCTTGCACAGTGTTTCGGCGTACGGGGTGTTCTTCGTGGCGCTGTTGCACCTGGTCGCCGCGATCTTGGTCTGGCGGCCGGGCGGCGGCTCGACCAGGCCCATGCTGTACGCGGTCGGGTTCTTCGGGCTCACACTGGCGCAGATAGCTCTGGGCATCGCGGGCGCGAAGACCCTGCACGTCCCCTTGGGTGTGCTGTTGTTCGGCATGAGCGTCCTTCAACTCAGCCAGGTCTGGGCGGACCGCAGCGCTCACGGGGCCGCCGCAGGTCGATAGCGACGTTCACGCGGCTCCAGCGAGGACTTCCGCCGGCAGGGCTTGTCTCGTGGCGCTCAAGGTGCACAGTGAGCGTGTGGGGCCTGCTTCCCTTCTGAGGGCGTTCTTCGTGGTCCACTGGGCGCTGCCGAGTGCGGCGGCGGTCGTCTCGGGTCTGTCGTTCGGCCACCATCCCCTCCTGGTGGCGGGGGTGGCGCTGGCCTGCGTGGCGTTGCGGCCCATCCACATGGGGCCGATCCTGCGAACGGTGATCGTGGTGTCCGTGCTGTCGCCGTTGTGGTCGGCCTCACTCGAGCTCTACGAATGGATGGTGACCAAGGTCATCGAGGGCTGGGAGTTCATCGGCACGTTTCCTTCGATCTTCCTGCGGGTCCCCGGCCGTCTCCTCTACATCGTCCTGTTCCTGGTCGTCGCCACCGTGGCCGGATTTCTCCAGGTCGTACTCATCCTCGGCCCCTTGTTCGCGCTCATCGAACTGGAGAGCCGTGGCCGGCAGTACTCACGCGACAGGCGGGCCGGGCGCGTCATGGCCCTCCTCGAAGATCCCGCCGGAGGGCCGCCGCCGCGCTTCTCGCTCTACCTGCGGCCGTTCGCGACGACCGGCCACCTGGCCAGCAACGCCGTGGGTGTGCAGGCGAGCGCCACCGAGCAGCCCGGAAACATCCAGACCGACTTCGAGGCGATCCTGGCCGCCGCCTTTCCCGCCCACCTGCCGCTGATCGCGCTCGGCCGGCCGGGCACGCTGCTGCCCACCCGGCCCGAAGGTGTGAACACCTGGCCGATCAACCGCACCTGGGACATCCCCGGCACCGGCAAGGTGGCATGCACGGAGGACGACTGGCAGGACAAGGTCAAGCTGCTGGCCAGGCAGGCCGAGCTGATCGTGATCGTCCCGCTGGCCTTCGCCGGGACGGTCTGGGAGATCAGGTGGCTGCATGAGAACCGGCTGCTGGACAAGTGCGTCTTCGTGATGCCCGCGACCATGGAGGGCGCGCGCGACTACTCCGGGGCATGGAAGCAGGCCACGCGGGTGCTGAGATCACTCGGCGTCCGCCCTCCCGCCTACCAGGAGTCGGGGCGACTGCTCATGGTCGCGAAGGGCCAGGACGTCATGCGGTCGCTGCCGTCCTTCGTCCATGCCCCGCTGCCGCGCGCCACCGCTCTGCTGCTGCAGTTCGCGTTCCTCCGCAGGAGACGGCGGGAACTCGCGGGAGGTCGACGGTAGCCGTCCCCGCAGGCATCTGCGGCCAGTCCGCAGAGCTGCCCGATGATGACCGGATCCGCCGACTGTCAGATGGTCGCGAAGTGAAGGGGTTCGGGGACGGCTCGCGGCCCCATCCCGCGGTGTGCTCTCACTCGACGCGCCGCCCTCCGCTCCTCGTCGGGAGACATGACCTCGTCGTGGCAGGTCGGCCGAGCGGAGATCGGTTGCGTGACTCTCGTGGCGGAGTGTCGAATGGGATCGGGCACACGGGCGAGACGTCGGCGAACCCCTTGGAGAGGCAATGAGGCCGTTAGCCATCGCATTGGTAGCGGTCCTGCTGGCCGCGGGCTGTTCGACGCCGAGACGGGACAAGATCACGGTCGCGTGCGGCGCGAGCGAGCGATGGTGCGCGATGATGGTCAAGCGGTTCTCCGATGCCACCGGCGTGGAGGCCGACTTCGTCCGGCTGTCCAGCGGAGAGGCGCTGGAGCGGATCAAGGCGGCCAGGGCACGGCAGGAGTTCGACGTCTGGCATGGCGGTCCGGCCGACTCCTATGTGGCCGCCAAGAGTCAGGGACTGCTGGAGCCGTACAAATCTGAAAAGGCCGGTGAAATTCGGCAGGGGTGGGCTGATCGGGACAACACCTGGAGCGGGATCTACGCCGGCGTGCTGGCCTTCTGCAACAACACCAAGGAACTGGCCAAGCGGGGCATGCGGCCGATCCGCTCCTGGCGGGAGCTGCTGGACGAGCGGCTGCGCGGCGGCGTCGCCATCGCCCACCCTGCCACCTCCGGAACCGCCTACACCGCGTTGTGGACGCGTGTGGAGCTCGGCGGCGGCGATCGCGAAGCGGCCCTCGGCTACCTGCGCAGCCTCCATCCGAACGTGCTGAGATACAACTCCTCCGGCAGCGCCGCCGCCCTGCAGGCGGCCAAGCAGGAGGCGGCGGTCGGCGTGGTCTTCTCGCATGACTGCGTCGCCGCCCAGGAACAGGGCTATCCGAACCTGCAGGTGACCTTCCCTCAGGAGGGCACCGGTTACGAACTCGGTGGCCTGGCCGTGCTGGCCGGGGCTCACAACCCCGACAGCGCACGCGAGTACGTCGACTGGGCGCTGAGCGGAGCATCCCAGCGACTGGGGCCGCTGGTGAACTTCTACGCCCTGCCCACCAACACCAAGGTGCCGGCGCACTCCAAGGCGGCCGACCCGGCGACGGTCAAGCTGGTCTCCTACGATGTGGAGGTCGCGGGACGCGCCAAGCAGGCGCTCGTCGACAGGTTCAGTGCGGAGATCGCCCGGCCGCCTGCCTAGGAGCAGCCCTCGAACTGCGGAACGGAGACCACCGACAGGTCGATGCCCGACCTGCCGAACCACTTGTCCAGCAACATGTGCGCCGTGCCGTCCTGGTACATCTGGGTGATGGCCCGGTTGAGCTCCTCACAGCCGTCCACGTCGCCCTTGCGCACGCCGATCGCCGTCCGTTGCTCGTTGAAGGTCGCGCCGACCAGGTGCAGGTCGACGCCCGGCTTGGTGAGCAGCCCCGCCAGGATCTGGCTGTTGGTGGAGATGGCGTCGATCCTGCCGTCCTTGATCATCTCCAGGCAGACGTTGTAGTCGGGTGCCGGGACGGCGATCGCCTCGACCCGGCGCTCGTCGACGATCCGCTGGGCGATGTTCGTGCCACGCACCCAGCAGATCTTGCGGTCCTTCAGGTCGCGGACGTCGCGGATGACGCCCTTGTCGGCCGGCCGTACCGCGATGTCCTGGAAGTCGACGTGGTACGGCCCGGCGAAGTCGATCACCTTCTTCCGCTCCGGAGTGACCGACATGTGGGCGAAGACCAGGTCGGCACGCCCGTCCGTGAGGACGGTGAGCTGGTCACCTGCTTTGATCTCCAGCCAGCGGATCCGCTTGCCCAGCCGGGAGACGAGATCCTTGGCCACGTCGATGTTGAAGCCGTCGTAGGCGCCGTCCTGCCCCTTGAAACTGATCAGCGGGACGTCGGAGCGGATGGCGACGATCAGCTCGTCCTTGCCCACGAGGGATTCCGGCCGCGCGGCGCCGCAGGCGGTGAGCAACAGGATCAGGCAGATCAGCACTCGTCTCACCGGTACTCCCTGAGTCGTGGCCAGACGCCGACCAGGACGAGCAGGGCGCCGGCGGCCAGCCCGGCGGGGATCGACCGCCAGAGCGTCTTCAGGGCGCCGTCGCCGCTGTCGATGGCGCGCTCGAAGTCGGACTCGTGCCGCCGGACCAGCTCCTCCAGCACCTTGTCGTAGCTTTCGTAGGCCTGGGTGAGCTCGCCGTCCCAGAACTTGATCGCCGCTTCGGCCTGCATGGTCCGCATCCGCGCGTCGGCCTGCTGGAACCTTTGGTAGACGGCGAAGAGTCGTTCCCTGTCCTGGCCCGTCAGCCGGCCGAGCAGTCCCTGGAAGTTCGCATGCAGCCTGCTCTGGTAGTCGGGCAGGCTGGTGGACTCGACGGCCGCGATCGTCCGGGACTTGTCCAGGAAGGTGTGTTCGTAGGTGTCCTTGCGGAAGCGGTCGAGCAGGTAGCGGCTCTGGTCTCCGTGCATGCTCTTGCTGATCGCCCGTGCTCTGGTCAGGGTGAGCACCGAGTCGAACCCGCGTCGTTTGGCCTCCTCCAGCGCCTGGCCCTGCCGGTCGAGCAGG
Organism: Nonomuraea mangrovi; assembly: GCF_042681425.1. Lineage (NCBI taxonomy): Bacteria > Bacillati > Actinomycetota > Actinomycetes > Streptosporangiales > Streptosporangiaceae > Nonomuraea > Nonomuraea mangrovi. Next base: position 102,520 of record NZ_JBHUFV010000068.1, read on the forward strand.
ACCGTGCCGGTCACCAGACCGGCCGCGGTCAGCACGGTGGCGACCACCAGAACCGGCGCGAAGACCCGGCGGAACCTGCTGGTCAGGTAGGCCTGCAGGCCCAGCAGGCAGGCCAGCGCGAGCAGCCCGGCGACGATGACCGCGGAGCGGGCCAGCGAGGTGGTCGAGCGCTCGGCGTCGTGCGCGCGCCTGACGATCGTCCCGGTTTCCAGGGTCAGGTTGTAGGCCTGGGGGAGCAGTTCGCGGTGCATGAGGTCGGTGGCCTTCTGATAGGCCTCGACCACGGTGTCGGGCGGCTGTCCCGCGGTGTGCTCGGACTGCATGTCCAGCAGCCGTGCCTGGGCCGCCAGCCGTTCGTAGCGGCCCAGCCCCTCGATCAGCGACTCGACCGTGCGTTGCTCGACGGGGTTGTCCAGGGCCAGACGGTAGGCCTTCAGCAGGCTCTCGGAGATCTCCAGCCGCCGCTGGTCATAGCCGCTCAGGTCGGCCTGCTGCTGCGGGCCGTACTCCCTGCCCAGCAGCAGGGTCTCGGCCACCAGCGCGTCCATCTCCGACATCTGCCGATGCAGGCCCGTGGTGGCGAGCACCTGCGGCCCTGCGTCATGCCCGATGGTGCGCAGGCTGGATCCGGTACTGGCCGCGCCGGCCAGGATCGCGGCCAGCAGCAGGACCAGCGTCGTCAGGGACAGCCCGGCCAGCGTGCGCACCCGCCTGGAGACCGACTTCTTGCGCCGGACCGGAGGCACCGCCGTCACCGTCATGGCCTGCTCCGGCGGGAGACGCCGGGATCGTGGACGTGCACCGCGCCTCCCGAGATCGACTCGTGCTGGAAATCGAGCATGGCTGCGGGCGCGGCAGGTCCGCAAGAGGTGTGGCCGCCCCCGAGGAGATCGACCTGCGACCCTGTCTCCAGGCCCGACTCCATCCGGGAGGCAGTCGGCGGGACCGCCTGGCGACCATGACCGATTTCGGCGCGCCGAGGACTGCACCGATGTTCCCCGAGGCCCACCACCTGGACAGCGATCCACCCTTACAAGCGGCACTTGCCCTTCCCTCATGACCTCGCGCACCTGCGGAGGCGCGGGATCTGTGCGAATTTCAGGAGAGTCGGCCTGCTGATGTCGTCGCAGAGTGGGCTCATAGGATCGCCGGTATGACACTGCGGCCTGTTCAGGTGAACATCAAGGCTCTTGATCACTCGGCGGTCGGCCGGTTCTGGGCGGAGGCGCTCGGCTGGAGTGTTTCCCGCGAGAGATCTGGCATGAGCACCTACGTTGCACCCGTCGGCGGCTTCGTCTGGCCGGACCCGGTCGCCGTCTGCGTCGACGTCGTCGCCGTCCCGGAACCCAAGACAGCAACGAAGAACCGTGTGCACCTCGATCTCGCCACCACCTCTGCGGCCCATCAGGCGGAGTTGGTCGCGCGCCTCCAGGCTCTCGGTGCGACGCCCGCCCACGTGGGCCAGGGCGAAGTGCCGTGGACGGTCCTCGCCGACCCGGAGGGCAACGAGTTCTGCGTGCTGGAGCCTCGGGAGATCTACCGGGACACAGGGCCGATCGCCCGGGTGGTCATCGACTGCGCGGATCCGCAGGTCATGGCCCGGTTCTGGGGCGAGGCGATGGACTGGACCCTGCACGAGGTGACCGACGATCATGCAGTGTTGCGCTCCGCCAAGGGTGTCGGCCCGTACCTCGAGTTCCTCCGCACGCCTGGCGTGAAGACCGTGCCAGACCGCGTCCATCTCGACCTGCTGCCGTACCCCGGTGGCGACAAGGCAGCGGAGGTGGCCCGGCTGCGGGTCCTCGGCGCCACCGACCTCGACCTCGGTCAGGGCGACGTCCCGTGGACGTGCCTGGCCGACCCGGAGGGCCACGAGTTCTGCGTCCTCGCCCTGTCCTGACGCGGAGCCTCGACGACACCCCGACGTTGGGCCACGCCCACGTAGCCGTACGATCACCCGATGACCGCGATGTCGATATACCAGAGCCTGGCGATCCTTCACCGCGCCGCCGAATCCGGAACGGTCATCATCACGGCGTCGGAGCCCGCCTCCGCCGAAGCCGTCCGTGACCGCGAGACAGGGCTGAAGCCCCATTTCGGAACCGTCGACTGGACGGCTCCGCCCAGCTACCGCGCTTTCCTCGCCGAGCACAACACCTTTGCCTGTAAGCGCTGGGACGTCTCATCCAACGGGTACGTCGAGTTCGTCGTCGTCGGTGACGACGCCATCGTCGAGCTGAACTCCAACCTCGTGCATATGCCCGAGCATGTGGACCGCGGTGACGGCCGGTGGCTGTCCACCAACCACCTGGTCGGCTTCGCCCTCGCCGACGCGGACAACGAGGCGGTCTGGTGCTTCGATGTCACCCAGCCGGACGCAGACGGCGAATACCCGGTCTACTACCACCACTACGACGATCAGGAAGGGCGCGCACGCTACGTTGAGGGCGGGGACTGGGAGGACCTGGCCAACGCCACCCCAGACTTCGCCACGTTCGGCGCCTGGCTGGAGGCGATGGCCAACGCGTTCACCGCGCCTGAGCCACCGAGCTGGTTCGGGCAGCTGGGCTCTCCAGGCTTCTACCCGGGGCCGTAGGAGGCGCCACGCCGGACCGGGGCGCCCTGCCGTGATCACTCACGGTGGGTCTCCCCGGCCCGTCCGCCGCATCCGGTGCCACAAGTCTGGAGCGCGGTCGGCTCTTGCGGTCAATCCGCCGGCCGGCGAATCTGGCTCGCCTCGCGCAGGGCCGCCCACGTATCCGCCACGGGACCCATGTGCCGAAGCTTGTCGGGGTTGATCACCGTGCGGATCGTTTGGACCTGTCCGTCGAGTACGTCGAGCGCCCAGGTGCTGAGGACCCTGCCGTCCGGGTCGCGGAAGATCGCGCCCGGCTGGCCGTTCACCTGGTGCTGCTCCACGACACCACCGAGTCTGACGAACAGTGGGACGAGCGTGGCGAGCACCCGGCCCACGTTCTCGGCGCCGAGGAAGACGGGCTTCCACTGCGGGGCCTTGCCGCCGCCGTCGCCGACCAGCTGAACGTCGGCGGCGAGGAGCGCCCGCAGCCCGTCGACGTCGCCTTCCCTGAAGGCGTCGAAGAACCGCTCGGCGAGTTCCTCGCGCCGCCTCCTGTCGGCCTCGAACCGGGGTCGGCCCGCGTCCATGTGGCGGCGCGCCCGCACCGCGAGCTGCCGGCAGGCCGCCTCCGAGCGCCCCACCGCCGACGCTATCTCCGGAAAGCCGAACCCGAACACCTCCCGCAGCACGAAGACCGCCCGTTCGAGCGGGCTGAGCCGTTCGAGAAGGAGCAGGGCCGCCATCGACAGCGAGTCGGCCAGCTCCGCCGAGCGCTCCGGGTCCTCATAGGGGTCGGACAGCAGCGGCTCGGGGAACCACGGCCCGACGTACTCCTCCCGCCGGACGCGAGCCGAGCGCAGCACGTCGATCGAGATCCGGGTGACCACGGCCGACAGGAACGCCTTGGCCGACGCGGGTGGTGTCGGGGAGGCCTCATAGCGCAGCCAGGTCTCCTGGACCGCGTCCTCGGCCTCGCTCACGCTGCCCAGGATCCGGTAGGCGATCGAGAACAGCAGCGGCCGCAGCTCCTCGAACTCCTCGGCGCGGGTCATGCCGGCTCTTCCTTGCGGCCCTGGCGCCACGAGGGGTGGCGCGGATCCCGTTCGGCCTTGGCGGCGGAGAAGCCGCGCCCCGCGGTCGTCACCGCCACCTGCCCGGCCGGCGGCCGGGCAGGCCAGGTAGCGCTCGCCGCGTCGTCGAGGTGCACCCGCGAGCGGTACCCGGCGCCGCCCCTGACGACCGGGACCTGCAGCGGCTCGGTGGTTGCCGTCACCACGGGACCGAGCCGTCCTCGCTGAAGAACCCGGCGGTCGGCCCGTCCGCGCCGAGCGTGGCCAGGCGCACCAAGACCGCGGCGCCCTGCGCGGGGGTGAGGTGCCCGCTGTGGTTGTTGCTGTCCGTGTCGACGTAGCCGGGGGCGGCGGCGTTGACAAGGATGCCGTCCTTCCGCAGCTCGTTGGCGTACTGCACGGTCAGCGCGCTGAGCGCGCTCTTGGAGGGCGTGTACGCGGCCGACGGCAGCAGTGCCGCGAAGGGGCCGTCCTGGTCGCTGGTGAGGGTCAGCGAGGCGGCGTGACTGCTGACGTTGACGATGCGCGGCGCCGGTGAGCGCCGCAGCAGCGGCAGCATGGCGTTGGTCACCGCTATCACCCCGAAGACGTTGGTCTCGAACACCGTCCGGACCATGTCCAGGTCGACGGAGCTGGGGACCTGGTCGTGGGCGTCCTCGGGCGATACCTGACCGGAGCCGGTGATGCCGGCGTTGTTGATCAGCACGTCGAGGTGGCCGAAGCGCTCCTCGATCTGCTTCGCGGCCGCCCGGGCGGTGGCAGGGTCGGTGACGTCCAGGGTGATCGCGTGCACGTCACCGCCTTCCGCGCGCAGGTCCGCGGCGGCCTGCTCGCCGCGCCGCGGGTCTCTGGCGCCGATCAGGACCGTCATGCCCAGGGCCGCGAGTTGCGCGGCGGCCGCACGGCCGATCCCCTTGTTCGCCCCGGTGACCAGCGCGACCTTCTGCTGTGTGGTGTGCCCGCTCATGACCAAGCTCCTTGCCATAGGAGGGGTGTCCTTCTCAGAACCTGCCTTCGAACCCGAGACGAGACAGCCCGGCCTCCTGTGACATGCACGCAGAAAACAGCTGGGGCGACGGGGCGTGCGGCTGCCGTGTCCTTCCTGTCGCAACCGCACACCCGGCCAGGCGAGCAGTACCTCCAACCCATCCGCCGGATCGTCGAATCGGTCGACGACACCCTCGAAGGCCCACCCGGTCTCGAACCGCACGGCGGACGCGGCCGTGCTGGGGTCGGCGCGAGCATCGCTCAGCACATCGTCGTGATGACCGCGCCGCCAGCCGACCCGTCACCCGGTCACCGATCGCGGTGGTCAGGTGCCGACGTAGGCCGCGAGGTGCTCGCCGGTGAGGGTGGAGCGGGCGGCGACCAGATCGGCCGGTGTGCCCTCGAAGACGATCCGGCCGCCGTCGTGGCCCGCGCCGGGACCGAGGTCGATGATCCAGTCGGCGTGCGCCATGACCGCCTGGTGATGCTCGATGACGATGACGGACTTGCCGGAGTCGACGAGCCGGTCGAGCAGGCCGAGCAGTTGCTCGACGTCGGCCAGGTGCAGCCCGGTGGTCGGCTCGTCGAGGACGTAGACGCCGCCCTTGTCGGCCATGTGGGTGGCCAGCTTGAGCCGCTGCCGCTCGCCGCCGGACAGCGTGGTCAGCGGCTGACCGAGGCTGAGGTAGCCGAGCCCGACGTCGGCGAGCCGGCCGAGGATGGCGTGCGCGGCCGGCGTGCGCGCCTCGCCGGAGCCGAAGAACTCCTGGGCCTCGGTCACCGACATCGCGAGCACCTCACTGATGTCGCGGCCGCCGAAGTGGTAGTCCAGCACCGAGGCCTGGAACCGCTTGCCTTCGCACTCCTCGCAGGGGGTGTCGACACCGGCCATCATCCCCAGGTCCATGTAGATGACGCCGGCGCCGTTGCAGTTGGGGCAGGCGCCCTCGGAGTTGGCGCTGAACAGCGCCGGCTTCACGCCGTTGGCCTTGGCGAACGCCTTGCGGATCGGATCGAGCAGTCCGGTGTACGTCGCCGGGTTGCTGCGTCGCGAGCCGCGGATGGGCGCCTGGTCGACCGAGACGACACCCGCGGAGGCGGGGATCGAGCCGTGGATCAGCGAGCTCTTGCCGGAGCCTGCGACGCCGGTGACGACGCAAAGGACGCCGAGCGGGATGTCGACGTCGACGTCCTGGAGGTTGTGGCGGCCGGCGCCGCGGATCTCCAGCGTGCCCTTGGGCGTCCGCACCGTCTCCTTGAGGGCGGCCCGGTCGTCGAGGTGGCGGCCGGTGATGGTGCCGCTGGCCCGCAGGCCCTCGAGGGTCCCCTCGTAGCAGATGGTGCCGCCCGCCGTACCGGCTCCTGGGCCCAGGTCGACGACGTGGTCGGCGATCGCGATCGCCTCTGGCTTGTGCTCGACGACGAGCACCGTGTTGCCCTTGTCCCGCAGCCGCAGCAGCAGGTCGTTCATCCGCTGGATGTCATGGGGGTGCAGGCCGATGGTGGGCTCGTCGAAGACGTAGGTCACGTCGGTGAGCGCGGAGCCGAGGTGGCGGATCATCTTGGTGCGCTGCGCCTCGCCGCCCGACAGCGTGCCCGCGGGCCGCTCGAGCGAGAGGTAGCCCAGCCCGATCTCCACGAACGATTCGAGGGTGTGCAGCAGCTTGGCGAGCAACGGCGCCACCGACGGCTCGTCGAGGCCGCGGACCCATTCGGCGAGGTCGGAGATCTGCATCGCGCAGGCGTCGGCGATGTTGACGCCCTTGATCCGAGACGAGCGGGACTCCTCGCTGAGCCGGCTGCCGTCGCACTCGGGACAGGTGGCGAAGGTGACCGCCCGTTCCACGAACGCCCGGATGTGCGGCTGCATCGCCTCCTTGTCCTTGGAGAGGAACGACTTCTGGATCTTCGGGATGAGCCCCTCGTAGGTGAGGTTGACGCCGTCGACCTTGACCTTGACCGGCTCCTTGTAGAGGAAGTCGTTGAGCTCCCTCTTGGTGTAGTCGCGGATCGGCTTGTTCGGGTCGACGAATCCCGACTCGGCGTAGACCCGCACCGTCCAGAAGCTGTCGGACTTCCAGCCGGGGATGGTGAACGCGCCCTCGGCGAGCGACTTGGAGTCGTCGTAGAGCTGGGCGAGGTCGATATCGGAGACCCTGCCCCGGCCCTCGCAGCGCAGACACATGCCTCCGGTGATGCTGAAGTCGCGACGCTCCTTCACGGTCCGTCCGCCGCGCTCCAGGGTGACCGCGCCCGCTCCACTGATCGAGGCGACGTTGAAGGAGAACGCCTGGGGCGAGCCGATGTGCGGCTGCCCCAGGCGGCTGAAGAGGATGCGCAGCATCGCGTTGGCGTCGGTGGCGGTGCCGACCGTGGAGCGGGGGTCGGCGCCCATCCGCTGCTGGTCGACGATGATCGCGGTCGTCAGCCCGTCGAGTACGTCGACCTCGGGCCGCGCCAGCGTCGGCATGAAGCCCTGCACGAAGGCGCTGTAGGTCTCGTTGATCAGCCGCTGCGACTCCGCGGCGATCGTGCTGAACACCAGAGAGCTCTTGCCCGAGCCGGAGACGCCGGTGAACACCGTCAGCCGGCGCTTCGGGAGCTCGATGCTGACGTCCTTGAGGTTGTTCACGCGCGCGCCGTGCACGCGGATCAGATCGTGGCTGTCGGCTACGTGCTGCGCAGGCGACTGCGTGTCCGTCCTCGTGGCCATGCTCATCGTGTCTCCATCTGTTACGCGGGCCGCCTTCGCGGTCTCTGTCGGCGTCGCCTCGCTCGATCTAACCAGCTCCAGCAGCATGTCTGGGTTTCCGGTATCGGCGCGGTCACGGCAACGGTCCCCTGTCTACCTGATCGGCGGCACCGGCCGGGATGCCGCGGCGCCCCTTCCGGCGCAACCGGCGGTACGGCCCACCGTGCGCCGAGGCATCGGCCGTCCAGACCCCTTGGTCGTGGTTGAGCCGATGCCCGGTATCGCGACGAGGAGGGGCACGCACTGCTCGTCAAGTGACGCGGGGACGTCGCCGTCGATCGTGCTGCACGGTGCCGTCTGCGCAGGTCAGCGCACCTGGTTGATGCGGATCAGGTTGCCTGCGGGATCGCGGACGGCGCAGTCGCGAACGCCGTACGGCTGGTCGGTCGGTTCCTGGACGATCTCGGCGCCGCCGGCCTGCAGCCGCGCGAAGGTGTCGTCGAGGTCGGGTGTGGCCAGGACGATGCCGGCGTAGGTGCCCTTGGCCATCATCTCGACGATGGTGCGGCGCTCGTCGTCGGTGACGCCGGGATCGGCCGCCGGCGGCTCCAGGACGATGGAGGTGCCGGGCTGGTCGGCGGGGCCGACGGTGATCCAGCGCATCCCGTCGTATCCGACGTCGTTGCGGACCTCGAAGCCGAGGGCGTCGCGGTAGAAGGCCAGGCAGGCGTCCGGGTCGTCGTGCGGCAGGAAGCTCGCGTGAATGGTGATGTCCATGCCGATCACGCTAGGCGCGGCTCGGGGCCGGCGCTTCTCGATTCCTGACCGGTCTGGTCACCTGTTTCGCCACGCAGGACGGCATCCCCGCCGTCGTGCGTGCCGCCTGACGGCGGTAGACGCTGGGCGGCACGCCGACCAACTCGGTGAAGCGGGTGCTGAAGGTGCCCAGCGACGAGCAGCCGACCGCGAAACAGACCTCGGTGACGCTGAGGTCGCCGCGTCGCAGCAGCGCCATCGCGCGCTCGATGCGGCGCGTCATCAGATAGCCGTAGGGCGATTCGCCGTAGGCGCGCCGGAACTCGCGGCTGAGGTGCCCGGCCGACATGTGCGCGCCGCGGGCGAGCGCCTCGACGTCCAGCGGCTGCGCGTACTCCCGGTCGATCCGGTCGCGGACGCGGCGCAGCCGCGCGAGATCGCGCAGGTGCTGTGCCGTGGCGGGTTTACTGCTCACCTGCGAAATCGTGCCACGTCGCGCCGGAGTTGCCCAGCGCCGCCGGCGTCCCGCAGCGGTGACCTGCTCCAAGGTCACATTCACTTAGCGTAGTACAAACATTACCTTCCGCTTGCACGTGTCCTCCGTGCTGTGCTGACGTGGGGGCGTGACCTCATGTCAGGACCGGGTGGTCCACGAGCTGCGCACGCTGATGGATCGCGGCATCGCCGCCGAGCACCTCGGCGCCGCGATTTCCGCGGCCATCGCGCCCTGGGTGAGTCACGACGCGCTGCGCCTGGTGGGCACCAGCCCGGCGACGGGGCTCGGGCAGGGCTCGTTCAGCTTCTGGCACCAGTACGAACGCGAACTCGCCGCGACCCTGCTCGTGCACCGCCGTACCCACGGCGACCCCTGCCGGCCTTCGTCGCTGGCGCGGCGGCAGGTGCCGGTCGCGGTCGCCGGCGCCGACGAGGGGGCGCGGCGGGCCTTCGCGGCCTGCGGCGCTTCCTGCGAGTTGCGGCTGCTCCTGCGCGACAGCCGCGGCGTGTGGGGTCTGCTCGGGCTGGTACGGGCCCACGACGCCCGCCCCTTCACCGGCGACGACCTGCACAGGGCGACGCTGCTCGGCCCTGCTCTGGTGACCGTGTTGCGCCGGTACGTCACCGCGGGCCCGCTGGCGCCCACCATGGACGCGCTGCCCGCCGGGGTGATCGTCGTCGGCCCCGACCACACGATCCGTACCGTGACGCCGCAGGCACAGGCGTGGCTCGACCGGCTGCGCTGCCCTGACAGGCACGGCAAGCATGCATGGCTGGCGGACACGTTCGTGACGGCCCTGGCGATGGACGCCGGCGAGCACGTCCGCAGCGCGGACGGCGCCCGGCCGCTCATCTGCGCCCCCGCGGCCCGCTATGGCCGCTGGCTCGCCGTCGAGGGCCAAGCCCTGGACGAGGAAGGCACGGGCGACGTGGCCGTGGTCATCCAGTCGGCCGCGGGCGGGCTGATGCTGCCCTCGTTCTGCGACTGGTACGCGATCACGCCGCGCGAGCGCCGCGTACTGGATCTGCTGTGCAGGGGAGCCGCGCCGAAGCAGATCGCGCGGCTGCTCGGCCTGTCCGCGCACACGGTGAACGACCACCTGAAGGCGGTGTTCCGCAAGACCGGCGCGGCCGGCAGGGACGAGCTCATGGCCGCGTTCACCACCTGAACGCCATCCCCAACACTGGGGGGCTGTCCAGGCCCCGGCCTCACTCGACCATGAAGGAGTTCGCACCGCTCACAGGAGAGGCACACCCGTGACAAGCATCTCAACCCCCGCCCGCCGCCAAGTCGAGAGCTTCCTGGAGTTCTCCGACCATGTGGGAGGTCTGTCCGAGGCAGACATACTGGCTCTGCTCCGCGAGCAGGGCATCACCACGCTGGAGGCACTGGTCAGCAAGGCGGTCGGCGCGCCCCGCTCCTCCCCGTCCGTCAAGATGGACGCCGCCCAGGCGCTGAGCCGGCCCAGGGCTGCCACCACGCAGCCCCTCACCCACCCGGCTCCTGCCATGGCGGTGGTCGTGGACGGCGTCGAGCACGATCCCCATGACCTGTCGCGGTTCGACGGCCGTCCGCTGACCTACATCTACGGCCCAGAGCGACTGACCGCGCTCACTGACGACAGCGCGCTCAACGGCGCGCTGTGGGCTGCCTCGCAACTGCGCGCGGCCGCGGCCGAGCGCGACCCGCGCCCCGCTACGCAGGGCCAGGTCCAGATGTTCGAGCACGTGGAGTACGCCGGAGACTGGTTCTGGTGTGCGGCTCGGCAGGGGCACAACGACCTGACCAGCGTCTACCATGGCCCGCTCCACCTGCACGACTGGAACGACGTCATCAGCTCCATCGGCGGCACGAACTGCGCCGTCCGCTACTACGAGCACATCAACTTCGGCGGCAGCTCCCTGTTCGTCACGCCTTTCTCCGACATTCCCACCCTCGTCCCCAGCGGCTGGAACGACCGCATCTCCTCCGTCTGGAACCTCGGCTGACCCCCGCACCACGGGCCTAGGGGAAGACTGGGCCGGTAGCGGGCCTGGCCGCGCCGCAGGGGCAGGACGGCATCACCGCCACTCCGTCGTCAGACAACCCGTCGCTGTCTGACAGACTTCTGGCCGTGGCTAACGCGAGTGGACGAGTGCGCGTCGGCATCCTCGGTTCTCTGGCGCTGGACACCGCTACCGGCCCGACGCCGGTCGGGGGCGCGCGGCTGCGGGCGTTGTTGGCCCGGCTGGTGCTGGACGCCGGGCGTGCCGTCCGGCCGGCGACCTTGGTCGAGGCGCTGTGGGGCGAGGCGGCGCCGGCCGACCACCTGCACGCGCTGCAATCGCTGGTGTCCCAGCTGCGCCGCGTCCTGGGCGACCCCGAGCTGATCACCTCGGGCCCGGCCGGGTATCGGCTGGCCGTCGAGCCGGACGCGGTCGACGCCGTCCGGTTCGAGCAGCTGGCCCGCGCGGGTCGGCGCTCGCACGCGCAGTCCCGGCCCGCCGAGGCCGCCGCCACCTTGCGCGAGGCCCTGAGCCTGTGGCGCGGCCCCGCCTTGGCGGACGTGCGCGAGGCACCGTTCGCCGCCGCCGAGGCCGAACGGCTCGAGCGGGCCCGGCTGGCCACCCTGGAGGACCGGGTCGAAGCCGAGCTCGCGCTGGGCGCCGACCGTGACCTGGTCGCCGAGCTCGAGTCGCTGACGCTCGCGCACCCGTTGCGCGAGCGGCTGCACGCCCAGCTGATCAGAGCTCTGGCGCTGAACGGCCGCGGCACCGAGGCGCTGGCCGCCTACCAGCGCATCCGCGGCCTGCTGGCGGACAGTTTCGGCAGCGACCCCGGCCCGCAGCTCCAGGAGGCCCACCTGGCGGTGTTGCGCGGTGAGCTGCCCCGGTCCCGCCGATCGCACGGCGGCCTGGACGTCCCGCTCACCAGCTTCGTGGGCCGCGACGACGACGTCCGTCGCGTGGTCGACCTGCTCGGTCGAGTTCGGCTGGTCACCCTGGTCGGTCCCGGAGGGGCGGGCAAGACCCGGCTGGCCAACACCATCGGCCGCCGGCTTTCGCCCTCCGGCGGGGTGTGGTTCGTCCCGCTGGCCCCGGTCGGCGCGGACGACGTGCCCCGCGCGGTGCTCGACCTGTTGCGGGGGCGTGAGGAGGGCGTGCCGCCGCGGCATGTCACCCCGGACGAGGTCCTGGACCACCTGGTCGAAACTCTCGCGGACGACGAGCTGGTGCTGGTGCTGGACAACTGCGAGCACGTGATCGAGGCCGCCGCGACGCTCGCCGGGGCCCTGCTCGGCCGGTGCCCGAGGCTGCGGGTGCTGACCACCAGCAGGGAACCCTTGCGGATCGACGGCGAGACCTCGCACCCGGTGCTCCCGCTGGAGCTGCCCGAACCGGGGTCGACGGCCGAGCGGGCCCGCGCCTGCGCGGCGGTCCGGCTGTTCCATGACCGGGCCGCCGCGGTGCGGCCGGGTTTCACTCTGGATGGCAGCGCGCTGACGGCGGCGGTGGAGATCTGCCGTCGCCTGGACGGCCTGCCGCTGGCGATCGAGCTGGCCGCGGCACGGTTGCGCGCCCTGCCGGTCGAGGCGGTCGCGGCACGGCTGGACGACCGCTTCCGGCTGCTCACAGGGGGCAGCCGCACCGCGTTGCCGCGGCACCGGACCTTGCGCGCGGCGGTGGCCTGGAGCTGGGACCTGCTCGACGCCGACGAGCGAGCGCTGCTGGAGAGCCTGTCGGTCGTGCCCGGCACCTTCACCGAGGACGCGGCGGAGGCGATCGGCCGGTCGGGCGACATTCGGGAGTTGCTGACGGCGCTGGTCGACAAGTCCCTGCTGCACCTGGCGGAGTCTGCCGACCCGCTCGAGCCGCGCTACCGCGTGCTGGAGACCATCCGGGAGTACGGCCTCGAGCGACTGGCTCTGCGTGACGAGGTCGACGTCGTACGAGGGCGGCACGCCGGGTTCTTCCTTCAGCTGGCCGAGACCGCGGACCCGTACCTGCGCACGTCCGACCAACTGCGCTGGCTGGTCCGCCTGTCCGCGGAACGGGACAACCTGTCGGCCGCGATCCGCTGGGCGGTCGAGTCCGGCGACGCCGACCTGGCGGTACGGCTCGGCGTCGCGCTGTGCTGGTTCTGGTTCCTGCGGGATTACCCGCCGGAGTCGCTGAACCTGCTGGGCCGGGTGCTCCAGGCTCGCGGCTCGACCGAGCCGCAGGCACGCGCGCTGGTGGTCGCCGCGCACGCGCTCGCCGCCACTGAGGCCATCAGCCGGCCGGAGGAGGCGGAAGCGGCCTTCGACCGGATCAGGAAGGCGCTGGAGTGCGTCGACCCCGGAACCCACCCCATCCTGCAGATGGCCCGGCTGGCGCTGGCCGTGGGCTCAGGACCCGATCGGGTCGCACCGGAGATGCTCAGGTCCCCGGACGAGCCGACGGATCCCTGGAGCCGGTCGTTGGCTCTGCTGGCGCAAGGCGTGCTGACCATGAACAGCGGGCAGGCCGCCGAGGCGACGCGCTCGCTGTCGCGCGCGCTGACCGGCTTCGAGGGACTCGGCGAGCGGTGGGGCCTGGCGACCACGCTGAGCACCCTGAGTGCGGCGTTGCAGCGGGCCGGCGACCCGGCCGCCACGCCTGCGCTGGCCGAGCGGGCCGGCCGCTACTTCCAGGAGCTCGGCATGCCCGAGCACACGATGGAGAGCGAGGTGGCGGCCGCACTGCACCTGGCCCAGGCCGGCGACGTGGATGGCGGGCGGCGGCAGCTGACGGAGTTGCTCGGCCAGGTAGAGCGGACCGGGTCGGCGGAGTCGCAGGCTCAGGTGTGCCTGGGCTTGGCGCGACTGGAATGGTGGGCCGGGCGGCTTGGGCCGGCCCGCGAACACGCCCGGCTCGGCCTGGCCGAGGCACCGCCCGGCCGGTCGACCCCGCACCTGGCCGCGTTGCTGCTGGGCGTGCTCGCCCAGGTGGACGTCGCGGAGGGTTGCCCGGACAAGGCGGTACGCCGGCTCGACCACCCGGCGGTGCACCTGACGCTGACCTGGCATACGCCGGTCGCGGCCTCGATCGCGGTCGTGGTCGCCGCGATCGAGCTGTGCCGCGATCGGCCGGAGCGGGCGGGGCGGCTGCTCGGGGTCGCCACCGTACTGCGGGGCTGGGACGACCGCGGCGACGTCGACGTGCGGACGATCACACAGCGGGCCACGGCGGCCATGGGCGCCGCCGGGTTCGCGACCGCGCACGCCACGGGTGCGGCGATGTCGCGTGCCGAGGCCGAAGACCTGGTGTCCGCGATCATCACCGCGCCCGTGGCCGGCCGCGCCGGTCAGCCGGCGTGAGCCGCGTTCGGCACGGGCTTGCCGAACATCGTGCAGGTCACGGCCATCTGGAGCGCCTGGGCGGCCTTGGCGATCTTCGGGTCGGCCTCGAACTCGGCCCAGAGCTCCGTCGAGATGAGGACGGTCGCCGAGCGGCCGCCGGTGCGGTCGGTGAGGGTGGTGGTGAGGTAGCCGGGCATGCCGCCGTCGTGACCCCAGAACGTGCCGCACGGGTGGGTACCGGTCTGGATGCCCAGGCCGTAGCCGGGCCCGTCCGGGTGCTGTGAGTCCACCGGCACGGTGGCGCGCATCTGTGCCAGCTGGGCTGCGGGCAGCAGCCTGCCGGACATCAACGCGGTGGAGAACCGGGACCAGTCCTGCGTGGTGGACACCACCGCCCCGGCCGCCCCGCCCCACCCCGGGCTGTTGTCGGAGACGTCCACGTGACCGTGGTGGCGCGCCCCGGCGAGGCGCCCGAACTCGGCCGGCACACCCGGCGGCATGTGGGCGGCATCCGGTTCGTAGCCGTGGGCGTGGGGGCCACGCCAGGCGGCGTCCGTGGCGTAGTAGGTGTGCTTGAGATTGAGCGGCCGGGCGATCCGCTCCCGGACCAGATCGGCCAGGCTCGCCCCGGTGACCCGCTCCAGGACGGCGCCGAGCGCGGCGTAGTTGGTGTTGCTGTACGACCATTTCGTGCCCGGCGCGAACAGCGGATCGTGCTTCACCCCTACGGCGAGCAGCTTCGCCGAGGTCCACCGCCGCCGATCCCTTCCGAGCATCGACGGCCGGAGCGCGGCGTCGTCGGTGTAGTCGAACAGGCCGCTGGTGTGGTTCAGCAGCATGCGCAACGTGATCGCCTTGCCGCCCGGCACCTTGCCAGGCAGCCACTTGTCCACCGGGTCGGTCAGGGCGAGCTTGCCCTCGGCGACCAGTTGCAGCACGAGCGTGGCCGTCATGGTCTTGGTGTTGGATCCCATCCGGAACTCGTCCCCTGCCGTGAGCAGGTGATCCCGTCTGGTCCAGGCGGCCTGCTCGGCGATCTCGACCGGCCGGCCGCGGCCGTCGTCGACCCGCACGATCACGCCGGGCGCCCCGGCCTCCACCAGCTTCCGCGCCAACTGCTGTAGCTGAGCGCGCTGCGCCGTGGCGCCGCTGTCGGCGTACGGCGTGGCGGCCGCGGCAGCCGGGAACGCCGCGGCCGCGGCAAGACTCACGGCCAGCGCCGAAGCTGTGACCATGCGCAGCCGTGGCCGCGCCGCACGATCCGACGAAAGAACACGTTGGGACATTGACCCGTTCCTCTGGATGCTAGGTAAGGCGGACGACCTCACCCTCCAACCCGCCGCTCACAAACCGCACACAGCACGCTGTCAGCCACCTGACCGGTGTCGCCCTGACCCAGCACGCCATCGCCACCACCGCGGGGACGTCATGGTCGAAGTCCCGGGTCATCAGTCCAGGAGTGATCCGACCACGTCGAGGCCTCGCCCGAAGTGGCTGCTAGCGTGTGCTCGTGCCGAAAACAGACAAGGTGCGCCGTCGCTGAGAGCGGCGGCGCAAAACCCCAGTTCTCGCCGTCGCTCCTGACCCGTGGCCAGGAGCGCCTTCGTGGCGCTCGGATTCCCCTTGTTCCGGAGCGCAGCCTTGTTCGCCTTGTCTCGTCGTCAACGTCGGCGTGTCCTTGTCGCCGACCTCATCTCCACCGCGGTGTTCCCGCTCGCCATCACCGGCGCGACAGCAGCCGTGCCCGATGTGACCGCGCAGTTGCCCGGGGCGGACGCCCTGGGTCCGTGGATCGTCCTCGCCTACAACGGGCTCTTCGCCGCGGCCCTCCTGCTGGCCGGGGCGACAGCGGATCGTACCGCCCGCACCCGGTTCTTCGCCGTCGGCAACATCATCGTCGCTGCCACCGGGTTCTTGTCCGCCCTCGCTCCGGACCTGTCGTCTCTGGTGGCCCTTCGTGTGGTCGCCGGCGTCGGGGCGGCCATGTGCGCGGCCGGTGGATCGTCGATGGTCCTGGCCGTGTACCCGCCGGAAGAGCGGCGTCGGGTGTACGGCTACGCGGGCGCCGTACTGGGCAGCAGTCTGGCGTTGGGGCCGGTCGTCGCCCAGGCCCTCATGGCCGTCGGAGGCTGGCCCCTCGTCTTCGTCGCGCCGGGGGCTGTCGCCGCCGTCGCGGCCTTGGCCACGCTCGGGCTTCCGGGCCTTCGCAGCGCCGAGGTGCCCGAGAACTTCGATTTCGCCGGTGCTGTCCTCTTCGGGGTGACCATCGCCGCCACGGTGACCGCCTTCGGGCTGGGCCTTGGCACCGGCGTCCCGTGGTGGGTGCCGGGCGCACTCATCCTCGTCGCGGCAGGCAGCGCCGCCTGGCTCGTCCGCGTGGAACGGCGTGCGTCCGATCCCGCGATCCCGGTGGACCTGTTGCGGATCCCCGCCTATCGGGCATACGCCTTGGCGACGGGCGCCTTCATGGGGATGCTCGTGGTGGGATTGACGGTGCTCCCGCAACTCGGCTCCGCCCAGAGCATGGGCCCAGGCGAGGCAGCGGTCATGCTCAGCCTGCTGACCGTGCCATCGACGCTCCTTCCGCTTCTTGCCGCTCGGCTCGCGCGCCGGCTGGCACGGCAGTTGGTGACAACCGCGCTGTTCGCCTGCACCGTCACCGCCGTCGTCCTCCAGGCGACCCACGATCGTGCCGCTCTTCTCGTCGCGGCCGGGGTCCTCGGGCTGTGTCTTGGGTTGACCGAAGGCGTCCCGGACGGGCAGGCGCTCAAGTACGTCCCCTCCCAGCGCGGAGGGGCGGGCGCCGCACTGTTCAGCACGACGCGGATGAGTGTGGAAACACTCATCCTGGCGACTGCCACCGGAATGATGGCAGCTCTCGGCCCCTCATCCGGCATGGCAGTCGCTGGAGCCGTGTGCCTTGCCGCCGCTCTCGTCGTCCAGCGAGCCGTCCCGTCCCGCGAGGCGTAGGCGGCCATCCCACGCGGTCAGCGGAGGGACGTTTCATCTCCACCAGTTCTGAGGGCATGGCGGTACAGATTCGGGGCCCACTACATCGCGTCCGGTCGCGGCGACCCGAGTGGAGGGCCAAGAACAAGGACCGCCACCCCTCGATCGCCGACGTCTACCGGATCCTGACCGAGGCTGCGGCCGGCGATGGGGCCTCCAGTGTGCCTGTTTGACCTGGTGCGATGTCTTCCCCTGATTTGGAGCCACAGCCGGGCATGGGTACCCTGGGGGGTATGGAGCTGACGGAATCAATGGTTGGCGATGCCGCGGTGCGGCTGCGTCGTGCTCACGGGCAACTCGCCGGAGTGATTGCGATGATCGAGGCGGGCGAGGACTGCGTCAAGGTGCTCACGCAGCTGGCGGCCGTTTCCAAGGCGCTGGACCGGGCCGGATTCAAGATCGTCGCCAGCGGACTGCGGCACTGCCAGGACGCCCAGAACCGGGGCGAGCAGCCGCCCATGGCGATGGAGGAGCTGGAAAAGCTCTTCCTCGCCCTGGCCTGACCCCCTCTCCCGAACCCCTGCTCGCACTCCGGCCTGCCCCCAGGGCCGCTCCTTCGACATGGCGCGCCGATCGTTGGCGCGCCCCAAGGCACATACTCATGACCCCGCTATACCCCCAGGGGTACTTGTCTCTGATGCATACCCCCGGGGGTAGTTGACCTGTGAGAGGATTGACATGGAGATCATCACGTTCCGTACGCCCGGGCTGGGCGACCAGAGTTACCTGCTCGCCCACGAAGGCAAGGGCGTGCTCGTGGACCCGCAGCGCGACATCGGCCGATTCCTGGCCGCCGCTACCGAGCGGGATCTCGAGCTGCGGTTCGTGCTGGAGACCCACCTGCACAACGACTACGTCTCCGGCGCCGAGCAGGCCGCATCGCGTACCGGCGCCGAGCTGGTGCTGCCCGCCGCCGCAGCGGCTGCCTATCCGTACACGCCCGCCTTCCATCTGGAGGACCTGGCCGCCGGCGGCGGCCTGAGCATCCGGCCGGTGCACACGCCCGGCCACACCCCCGAGCACACCAGCTACCTGGTGCTGATCGACCAAGAGCCGGTGGCGGTCTTCTCCGGCGGTAGCCTCCTGGTGGCCTCCGCGGGCCGTCCCGACCTGCTTGGGCCCGAGCGAGCCCCCACCTTGGCCCGGCTCCAGTACGGCTCGCTGCACCGGCTGGCCGCGCTGCCGCGCGACGTCGGCCTGTACCCGACCCACGGCGAGGGATCGTTCTGCACCACGACCGGCGCCGGCCGCTACACCTCCACCATCGGCGCCGAACAGGACGGCAACCCGCTGCTCGCCCTGCCCACCGCCGCCGCGCTCGCTGACGAACTACTGGCCGAGCCCATGCCCATCCCCGCCTTCTACGCGTACATGGGCCCCGCCAACACTCTCGGCGTCCCGCCCGCGCCCGGCCTGGACCTGCCCGAGATCACGGTGGCCGACCTGACCGACGAGGTGCACGTACTCGACATCCGGCCGCGGACCGCGCAGGCCGCCGGGTTCCTGCCTGGCTCCATCGGCATCGAGCTCGCTGAGGACTTCGGCAGCTGGGCAGGCTGGCTACTGCCGTACGGCGAGCCGATCGTCCTGGTGGCCGAGCCCGGCCAGGACGTCGCCGACGCCCGCACCCAGCTCACCAGGATCGGCCTCGACGACGTGCGCGGCGTCATCGGCGACCTCGGCACGGCCGCCACCGCCCGCTTCGAGCTGGCCGAACTGCCGGCGTTCCTGAGCCGGATGCCCGGCGCCCAGGTCCTGGACGTGCGCATGCCCAGCGAACGCCGCACCGCCTCACTGCCCGGCGCGATCGAGCGCTTCCTGCCCGACCTGCTCACCGACGGCATCCCCGCCGAACTGGATCCGGACCGGCCGGTCCTGGTGACCTGCGGCTCCGGCCGCCGCGCCGCCATCGCCGCCACCATCCTGACCCGCCACGGCTACGAGCCCGTCGTGCTCACCGGAGCCGGAGCCCCTCACGTTGCCGCCGCGGTGGCCGCCTGAACTGTCCTGATCGTCCGAACGGAGAACCTTCTTGACCACCATCGACGTGGCCACCACCCGTGCCATGACCGCCACCGCGACCGGCGTCCTGCTTCTGGACGTGCGTACCCCTGCCGAGTTCGAGACCGCGCACATCGACGGCGCCGTCAACGTGCCCCTGGACCGGCTGCAGAGCCACCTGCCCCAGCTCACTGAGGCCGCGCCCGGCCAGGTCGTGCTCATCTGCCAGTCCGGAGCCCGGGCGAGCACCGCGCACGCCGCTCTGTCCAGAGCAGAGTTGTCCACGTCAGTGGTCATGACCGGCGGCATGAACGCCTGGATCGCGGCCGGCGCGCCCGTCGTCCGCGGCCGGCAGCGTTGGGGTCTGGAACGACAGGTTCGTCTCGTGGCCGGTCTGCTGGTCCTCGTCTCGGTCCTGCTGAGCGTCCTGACGCCGTGGAGCTTGCTCGTCACCGCGTTCGTCGGGGCCGGACTGGCCTACGCCGGGGCGAGCGACACCTGCATGATGGGGCTGCTGCTGGCCCGGCTGCCGTACAACCGGGCCGCCGCGAGCGACCCTGCCGCCGCGCTCGCGCAGGCCTGTCGCCGATGACGACGGGGACGCTCGCCCTGGTGCTGATCGGCGCACTGGTCGTGGGCGTCAGCCTCGGCTTGCTCGACCGCGGCCTGTCAGACGCGCTGCTGCTGCCCGCCTTCGCCGTCATCATGGTCGTGGTGGCCGTACGCATGCTGCGCGGTCCGGAGTCCGGCGGCGGCGCCTGCCGTACCGAAACGGGCCGGATCAACCGCCGCCACTGCCTGCCGCGCACGCTCGCAGCGGGCGCCGGAGTAGGACTCATGACCGGAGTGCTCGGCGTCGGCGGCGGGTTCGCCGTCGTGCCCGCACTCGGCCTGCTGCTCGGCCTGACCGCCACCGAGGCCGCACCCGCCGCGGCGGACCTGTCCTGACGCCGGGCGTGCCCTGCTGTCGTACGGGCGGGCCGAGTACCTCTTCAAACAGGCCGCCAAGCGCTACGACCCGGCAGGCGAAGGGTTCAGTCGAACTACGCGGAGCTATCTGGCTGCTGGGGACGCGTTCGGGAGAGGACCCCCTTGTCGTCGGTACTTGCCGGGTGCGATGCCGTACTCACGCTTGAAGGCGTTGGCGAAGGCGAACTCCGAGGCGTAGCCGACCTGCCGGGCCACCGTGCTCAGGGGCGCGTCGGAGTCGCGCAGCAGTCGTTGCGCGATGATCATCCGCCACCAGGTCAGGTAGGTGAGCGGTGGCCGGCCGACCAGGGCGGTGAACCGGCGGGCGAACGCCGTCCGGGACAACCCACCTCGCGTTCCCAACTCCTCGACCGTCCAGTGCCGGGCTGGGTGGCGGTGGATGCCGCTCAGCGCCGCGATGATCGCCGGGTCGCCCAGCGCCGCGGCCCAGCCGGTGCTCGTGCCCTGCTCGGGCTGGTCGGAGAACCAGGCCCGCAGAATGTACAGCAAGAGTACGTCGAGAAGAGCCGGCACGGCGGCGTCCGCGCCGATGCGGGCGTCCTCCAGCTCGGCGCCGAGGAGGTCGACGGCGGCGCGGAGCTCGGGACGGTGACCAACCCGGGCCGGCAGGTGAACGATCTCGGGAAGGTCGTTCAGAAGCGGATGCGCGAGCGCGGCGTCGAACTGGTACGCGCCGCACAGGGTCACGCTGGGCGTGCCTGAGTCCTGCCCTGCCGCGTCTGGCGGGAACTCCTCGCGTTGCCCGAAGTAGAGGCCGTCCTCGCTGGGGATGCAGAAGGGTTCGGTCAGAGGGCTGGAAGGACTGTCGGCCAGCGCATGATCGATCGCCCGGGGAAGGAACACCACGTCCCCTGGGCTGAGCGCGATCGGTGCGCCGTCGGAGGGGAGCAGCCAGCACGTTCCCTGGAGGACCACGTGGAAGGCGGCCCCCGGGGAGGGCGGATAGCGCCGCCCCCACGGGGCGTGTCGTCGCACGCGCGCGGAAACGGGGCGACCGACGCGCATGACCGCGATCACGTCACTGAGCACATCCATGACGACAACCTATCGCCATCGTGCAGCTATCGGGACGATGGCGCATGAATAGAGGATGCTCAAGCATTGAGCGTACCTCAGCAGCCTCCCTAGGGTCGTATGCGTTCCCTCTGCCGCACCAGGAGACAACACATATGCCCCAGAGCTCGCGCTGGCGCGCGTTCGCCGTGCTCAGCGCCGTGCAACTGATGATCATCATTGATTCCAGCATCGTGTATGTGGCGCTGCCCGCCATCCAGACCCACCTCGGCTTCTCTCCCGCGGGTTTGGCTTGGGTCGTGAACGCCTACATGATCGCCTTCGGTGGCCTGCTGCTGCTGTCCGGGCGGCTGGGCGACCTGATCGGCCGCAAGCGCATGTTCGTCATCGGCCTGAGTACCTTCACCGCCGCCTCGCTGCTGTGCGGCCTGGCAGTGAGCCAGGAGATGCTCGTCGCCGCCCGGTTCGTCCAAGGGGCCGGCGGGGCGATGGCCTCCGCAGTGGTCATGGGCATCATCGTGACGATCTTCCAGGAACCGCGGGAACTGGCCAAGGCGATCGGCGCGATCGGGTTCGTCGCGGCCGCCGGCGGGGCGGTCGGCGGCACCGCCGGGGGGCTCCTCACCCAGGCCGCCGGCTGGTCCTGGATCTTCTTCGTCAACGTTCCCATCGGGGTCGTGGCCGCGGTGCTGGCCGTTCGCCTGCTGACCGCTGACCGCGGGCTCGGCCTCGCCGCGGGAGCCGACGTCGCGGGCGCCTTCCTGGTCACCGCGGGCCTGATGGTCGGCGTCTACACCATCGTCAAGGTCGAGGAGCATGGCTGGGGATCGGCGCACACGCTCGGCCTCGGCGCACTGTCCATCGTCCTGCTCGCGGCGTTCGCCGCGCGCCAGGCCAGTGCCAGGAGCCCGCTGATGCCGCTGCGGGTCTTCCGCTCACGCGACCTCACGGGCGCCAACCTCGTCCAAGTGCTGATGGTGGGCGCCATGTCCGGATTTCAGTTCCTGTCCGTCTTGTACATGCAGCGGGTCCTGGGGTACGGCGCGGCCGAGACGAGCCTGGCGGGACTGCCCGTCGCGCTGGCGCTTGCGGTCGTCTCGCTCGGCCTGTCCGCACGGTTGAACACGCGGTTCGGCCCGCGTGCCGTACTGTCGGCGGGTCTCACGCTCCTCACGGCCGCGCTGGCGCTGTTCATCCGTGCCCCGGTGGACGGCGGATACGTGGTGGACGTCCTGCCGTCCATGGTGCTGCTCGGCGTGGGCGCGGGCCTGGCGATGCCCGCGGTGATGACGCTGGCCATGACAGGTGTACGGCCCAGCGACGCCGGGCTCGCCTCCGGGCTGGCCGGGACGGGAGCGCAGGTGGGCGGCGCGATCGGCCTGGCGGCCCTGGCCGCGCTGGCGTCCGGACGCACCGCCGGGCTGACCGCCGGCGGACACAGCGCCGTCTCCGGGCTGAACGCCGGCTATCACCTGGCGTTCGGCGTCGGTGCGGGCCTCCTCGTCACCGCCGTCATCGTCGGTCTCATCATGCTGCGCTCCGAACCCGCACGGCCGCCGCAGGCCGCCCCGGCCGACGAGGCCGCGAACGCCATCCAGTCCTGACCCGACCGAGCATCGAAAGAGAAGGAACCCGTGATCAAGGTAGCGATCATCATCGGCAGCACGCGCCCGGGACGCAACGGGGAGGCCGTCGCTCGGTGGGTTTACGACCTCGCGGTCAAGCGCGACGACGCCGAGTTCGAACTGGTAGACCTCAAGGACTTCGACCTGCCGCATCTGGATGAGGTGATGCCGGCGGCGATGGGTCGGTACAGCCATCCACATACCCGCGCATGGGCCGCGAAGATCGCTTCCTTTGACGCCTACGTGTTCGTGACGCCCGAGTACAACCACTCGACCTCCGGGGCGTTGAAGAACGCCATCGACTTCCTGTACGCCGAGTGGAACAACAAGGCGGCCGGGTTCGTCAGCTACGGCAGCAACGGCGGGACCCGCGCGGTGGAGCACCTGCGGCTGGTGATGGGCGAACTCCAGGTCGCGGACGTGCGCGCCCAAGTCGCGCTGTCGCTGTTCACCGACTTCGAGAACTTCAGCGTCCTCAATCCGTCGGCCCAGCAGGAGGACGCGGCCACCGCCATGCTGGACCAGGTCGTCGCCTGGGGCCAGGCGCTGTGCCCACTGCGCAAGTAAGCGTGTTGTCGGCTCAAGCATCTGCGCGAGATCCGCCCGTACCGGTGGTCAGCCCACATCAGCCCAGAATCCACATTCTGGCGGGGTGAGCCTGGAGGCGCGTGCGATGACGTCGGTCGAACCCCCGATGAGCGCGCTCCTGCCCGCATTCGCCGGAGTTCTGCTGGCTGTCACCGAGATGTCCATGCAGATCCGCCCGCGGATACAGGCCTGTCGGTAAGGCCGGCCCCACCAGCCGCCATCTGCGACATTCCAGCAGATCAACAGGGGTGTGGGATGATTGTGGCGAGTGGTCGCGGCCGCGCTGTCAGATGAGGACCGGGTCTACTCCGTCGCCTCCGTCGAAGCGGAAGGGCGACAGGGGGGTTGCTGTGCCCCCAGATCCCGACTCGCTCGCCTTGCCACCAGCGCGGATGCGCTGGAGGCAAGGTCTGAGCTAACCCACAGGACTAGTCGCCCTCCACAGACGCGGACGCGTCGTCGCCGGGGATGTGCTTACTCCTGCAGGACGGACAGGGCTCGGGATGGGCACAGGGTGACGGCGTGGCGTGCCTGTGCGGCGCTCCGGTCTTCGGGGTGATCGGTCAGCAGGACCACAATGCCGTCGTCGTCTTGGTCGAAGACGGCCGGCTCGGTCAGGACGCATTGGCCGGAGCCGACGCAGAGGTCGGTGTCGGCTTTGATCCGCATCATGGTCCTGCTCACCAGGTGACCGGGAGCTCGTGAACGCCGTAGATGACGGCGTCGTTCTTGAACGGCAGGTCCTCGGCCGGTGCGGCGAGCCGCAGGGTGGGGATGCGGCGGAAGAGCGTGTCGAAGACGATCTGCAGTTCCATCCGGGCCAGGTTCTGGCCGAGGCACTGGTGCGGGCCGAAGCCGAAGGCGAGGTGGTGGCGGGCCCCGCGCTCGACATCCAGTTCGGCCGGGTCCTTGAACGCCGCCGGGTCCCAGTTGGCCGACAGGCCGGAGACGATGACGCCGTCGCCGGCCTTGATGCTCGCCCCGCCGATCTGCACGTCTTCGGTGGCCAGCCGGGAGGTGACCCCGTCGGCGATGGTGAAGTAGCGCAGCAGCTCCTCCACGGCCATGGGCGTCCTGCCCGGGTCGGCCTTGATCAGGGCCAGTTGCTCCGGGTGGGTGAGCAGCCCGACCACCCCGAGCGAGATCATGTTCGCCGTGGTCTCGTGTCCGGCGGTCAGCAGCAGGAAGGCCAGGCTCACCAGGCCCGCGTGGTCGACGGCGCCCTCCTGGCGTTGCCGGGCGATCTGCCGGCCGAACAGGTCGTCGCCGGGGTCGGACTCCTTGCGGGTGACCAGGTCGTCGATGTAGGCGCGCAGTTCGGCGAAGGCTCGCTGGCGGTCTTCCAGCGAGGTCCGGCGCACCATCATGGTGGTGCGGCTTTGGAAGAAGTCGTGGTCGGTGTAGGGGACGCCGAGCAGTTCGCAGATCACCAGTGAGGGCACCGGCAGGGACAGCGCCTGCACCAGGTCGACTGGCTGCTGGTCGGTGGCGAGCATGTCGTCGATGAAGTGGTCGACGATGTCCTGGATCCGCGGGCGCAGCGCGGCCAGCCGCTTGACGGTGAACTCGCCGATCACCGGACGGCGGGCCGCGGAGTGTTCCGCGCCGTCCATGCCGAGCATCAACGGCGGCTGGCTGCGGAGCTGCTGCAGGGTCACCGCATCGAGGGTGAAGAGCGGGAAGCCGTCCTTGCGCTTGTCGGAGGAGAAGCGGCCGTCGGCGAGGATGGCACGGGCCTCCTCGTGCCCGGACACCCACCACGCTTCGCCGCCGCTGGTCAGGTTGACCTTGTTGATCGGTGCCTGCTCGCGCAGCCGTTCGTAGGCGGCGGGCGGGGCGAACGGGCAGCCACGCTCGACCGGTAGTTCCAGGCCGGCGAGTTCGCCGGCGACGTTCTTCGTCATGGATGACCTCCCAGTAATAGATCTGGCGGAGTTTGTTGTGCTTGTGGCGGCCTTCGGTGGCGTGATCGACACTGTTGGCACTGGCTTCACGACCTGACGGACCGTCCTGCGCAGGCTGGGGTCGGCCGTCAGCTTTTCCGGGTTGCGGATGCGTAGGCGAGCCCGGTGATGCGGCCGTCTTCAGAAAGTCCTGCCGTGACAGTGGCGGCACGGCGTGCGCGCAGGGTGCTGGCCAGGCACAGCAGGAGACCGAGCGCGAGCCAGATCACCAGGACGACAGTGGGGCGGGTGCCGCCGTGACCTTCGAAGAAGGCGGTGGAGCGCAACAACTGGCCACCCGCTCCCGGTGGCAGCAGCTGGCCGAGTGTGCCGGACCAGCCGGGCAGCATCTCGGGTGCGGTCGAAATGCCTGACAGGGGGTTGCCGATGAGCATCATGGCGACGGCGCCGAGACCTAAGCCGACGGACCCGAGCAGTGCCTCCAGCCCGAGGATGCTCAGGGAGGTGGCTGCGATGGTCAGGGCGATGGCGCTGCTGTTGGCCCAGTAAGTGCCGTTGAGCGAGCCGAGCCAGAACTGCAGGATCGCTGCCGCGGCCAGGCCGCCGGTGATGGCGAAGGCGAGTGCTCCTGTGACTCGGCGGGCGGTGCCGCGGACGAGTCTGGTCAGCAGTAGCGCAGCGAGCAGGCCGGCCATGACCAGGGGAAGGGCTCCGGCGGCCAGGCCGGCGCCGCGCGTGTCGTCGGCTGGTAGGGCGGCGAGGTCGCGGATCGCGACTGCGGCGCCGGCGGTCTGTGCCTGCGCCTGACTGAGCGCGGTCGCGACGCCGTGCAGGGTCTGGGCGATCGCTCCGCTGGCGGCGGAGGCGATGATGACCTGCGGGGCGCCGGAGCTGACGTCGATCGCCCCGTACACCTCCCGGTCGCGGATCAACCGTTCGGCGGCCGCGGTGTCGGCTACCTCGGTGGTCTCGAAGCCGCCCGGCAGACGTTTGCCGAGGGCGGCGCTGACCTCCTTGACTGCGGCGGCCGGCCCGGCGACGGCGATCGGCACATCGTGTACCGATGAGCGCACCGACGGCCAGGCGAAGGCGGTGAGCAGCACACCGGTGATCGCCGTGAGCAGGATGACTGCCCTCGCCACCGTCGACCAGGGTGACGGTGGTGTGTCGGCTGCCATTGAGGCCTGAACGGCCATGTCTACTCCTCGAAGGGAACGTTTGCGTGCTTACGTGGTGACGGAGCGGGCCGGCACGCTCTTGTGCCGATGAGCGGATGCCTTCGCTCGGTACGCTCCGCGCTCGGGCGATGTCGTGATCACGGCGCGGCGGCCGAAGGATCACTTCAGCGTGAGGGGGGTCTCGGATGCGATGCGGGTCAGCTTCTGCGGGTTGCGGACGTAGTAGAGGCCGGTGATGCGGGCGTCCTCGACACGGGCTGCTATGACGCCGTCGATCTCGCCGTCCACGCGGAGAACGAGCGCGGGGTTGCCGTTGACCACAGTGGGCTCGCCGGTGAGCGCGACTTGTGCCTTGCCGAGCCCGCTGACGATCATGCGGGCCACCCTGTCGGCGCCGATGATCGGCCGCGGCGCGGCCTGCTTGACGCCGCCGCCGTCGCTCACCAGCACGACCTCAGGGGCGAGCACATCAAGGAGACCCTGCAGGTCCCTGGTTTCGAGCGCGCGCTGGAAGGACTCAACAGCCGCCCGGGCCTGACCTGGGGAGACCGTCTCGCGAGGGCGGCGGGCATCGACGTGCCGGCGGGCGCGGTGGGCGATCTGGCGCACGGTCGCCGGGGTCTTGCCGACGGCGGCCGCGATCTCGTCGTAGCCGACGTCGAAGACCTCGCGCAGCACGAAGACGGCGCGCTCGGTCGGCGACAACGTCTCCAGCACGAGCATCAGCGCCATCGACACGCTCTCGGCGAGTTCGACGTCCTCGGCCACGTCCGGCGTGGTGAGCAGCGGCTCGGGCAGCCAGGGGCCGACGTAGGCCTCCTTGCGGCGTTTCATGGTGCGCAGCCGGTCGAGCGAGCGCCGGGTGGTGATCCGGACCAGGTAGGCGCGCTGGTCGCGCACCTGCTCCACGTCGACCTTGACCCAGCGCAGCCAGGTTTCCTGCAGGACGTCCTCGGCGTCGGCCGCCGAGCCGAGCATCTCGTAGGCGACGGTGAACAGCAGGTTCCGGTGGGCGAGGAATGTCTCGGTCGCCTCGGTGGCGCAGTCCATCCGGCCGTCACCAGCCATCGGCTCAGTTGTGCCCGTCGTTGCATTCCTGAGCTCGTTCATACCTGGCTCCTGTTCACCTTCAACTCCTGCTCAACGCACAAGACGCCGGCCCGCACCGCTGTGTGACACCTCATGATCGGTGGCGTACGTCACATGACGGCGCTGTCACAAAGTTCGGGGCGCCGGCGCCTCATTGCCGTCAGGACGCCGCGCGAACGATCCGCGCGGCACACGACTCCGCGAGTGATCGCCTTGGCCCGTTGCGTGGTGACCGCCGAGCACCCGCCCCGCCGCACAAAGAACGGAAGACATCATGGGCAAGGTCTGGTTCGTCACCGGTTCGACCCGCGGCCTGGGCCGCGACTTCGTCGAGGCCGCCCTGTCGCGCCCGACCCGGAGCCGGCACGCCTCGTGGAACTCACGGCCGACCTCGAATTCACCGGGCGACCGGTCGAGTGACGAGATCGTCACCGACTGACCTCGGCTCACATGAATGAAAGAAACCAAGGAGATCTCAATCATGATCCTGGTAACCGGTGCCACCGGAAACGTCGGTTCCCACGTCGTCCGCCAACTCCTGGAGGAGGGTGAGAAGGTCCGCGTCATGACCCGCAACCCCAGCGGCCATGCGTTCCCCGACCAGGTCGAAGTCGTGACCGGCGACCTGACACAGTCGGAAGCACTGCCGGGGGCACTGTCCGGCGTCGAGCGGGCCTTCCTGTTCCCCGTTCTCCAGGGGGTCGACGGATTCCTCGACGCGGCCAAGCGAGCCGGCCTGCGGCATGTCGTGATGCTGTCCTCGGTGTCCGTCACGTGGTCCACGCCCAGCTGGGTCGGCGACGTGCACCTGCGGCTCGAACGATCCGTCGAAGCGTCCGGGTTGCCGTGGACCTTCGTGCGGCCCGACGCGCTCACGACCAACGACCTGACCTGGGCGCCCCAGATCATCGACGGCGGTGTCGTACGCGGGCGGTACGGCAACGCCGCGACGGCTCCGGTCGACCCGCGCGACATCGCCGCGGTCGCCGTCCGCAGCCTCCTCGATGGGCGTGCCGGCGAGGGGTACTCGGTGACAGGACCGCAGTCGCTGACCCAGATCGACCGCCTGCGCGTCATCGCGGAGACCATCGGGCGGCCGTTGCGGTGGGAGGAGCAGTCCGAGGACTGGTTCCGGGACGAGATGGCCCGCCTCGGCATGCCCGCCCCGGGGATCGACGATTACGTCGACGCGCTCACCGCAAGAGTCGGCAAGACCGCGGAGGTCCTGCCGACGGTCGAACAGGTCACCGGCCGACCGCCCCTCACCTACGCGCAGTGGGTCGCCGACCACGCCGACGCCTTCGGCGCGGCGTCGGCCTGACGGATAGGCGGCACCTGCCGGCGGCCGGGGACGCGAGGGCCGCCGCAGGCTTCGCCGCCAGGTGGGCGAGCGCGAGGCCGGGCCGGCCCTGTGCCACAGGCCATCTCCGGATGACGCTGAGGCGGCCGACCGGGCGCGCCACGTTGGGGCGGCGGGGCCGGTGCTGACGCCAACTGCCTGCCGCCGCCGCTCTGCGCGCGGTGGGCATGTCACGCTCGCCGCAGCCGCCGACGCCTTCCTGGCCACCCCGCGCACGGCCAACCCCGGCACCCACCGCGCTTATCCTGTCCGAACGGCGCCCCGTCCCGGCCCGCCGTCCCGCGGCCGCCGACTCATGACATGTTTGTCACGGCATCCGTACCAGGTCCATACGCAGGAACTCGGTGATGCGCAGCAGCCTCGGTGGGCGTGCCACCTCATCGGGGAGGATCCGGAACGCCTCGTCCTCTCCGACGAGGCGTGGTGCGGCGAGTTCCATCTCCTTCCCGCCGACCCGGAGCCGCGCACCGTCGGCTGCCAGGACGTTCTGCACCCAGTCCGAGCGTGATCCGTACACCAGAACGAACAGGTAGCCGCCGTCGACAGGATGCGCGTCGAGCGGCGTGCGGTACGTCGCGCCAGACATGCGACCGACGTGAATCAGCACCGGCCATGCCCCGCCCGCGATCGCGCGGGGGTTGAACACCCTCTTGTTCACGTGTCCCCACCACCTCGGCATCGGCATCGGGATCCCCTTCTCCCGCCCCGGTGGGGCGCGTCGTTTCACCGAGCCCCCAGCTGATGCGAGCCCCGGGGGGACTTACACTAGTAAGGCGGCTTACGCATGTAAGGCTGGCTTACGCTTGTAAGGTTGTCAACTCGTCCATACCTCCGGGAGCCGTCGTGTCACCACCACAACCGCTCAGCAGAGGTCGCGTGCTGGAAGCCGCGATCCGGGTCGCGGATCGCGGCGGCGTGGAGGCGATCACGATGCGACGCGTGGCGCAGGAACTGGGCGTCGAGGCGATGTCGCTCTACCACCACCTACCGAACAAGGACGCCATCCTCGACGGCGTGGTCGACATGGTGTTCGCGGCGATCAAACTGCCCAGTGCCGAGTGTGACGATTGGCGCGACGCGATCCGTGCGCGCGCTTTCTCCGCGCGTGCGGTCCTGTCGCAGCACAGCTGGGCTCTCAGCCTCATGGACTCCCGTCGCGACCCGGGACCGGCGACGCTACGCCACCACGACGCCGTCCTCGGCGTCCTCCGGAAGGCGGGGTTCACACTGCCGATGGCCGCGCACGCCGTCTCGCTCATCGACAGCTACATCGCCGGGTTCGTCCTCCAGGAGGCGAACCTGCCGATGACGACACCGGACGACGTCGAGGACGTGGCAGGCAGCATCCTCGAGCGCCTGCCGGCGGAGGAGTTGCCGTACCTCACAGAGATGATCGTCGACCACGCCCTGCGGCCGGGCTACGACCACACGAGCGAGTTCGGCTACGGTCTGGACCTGATCCTGGATGCCCTCGAAGCTCGCCGGAGGTAGAGCGCCCGACACCGTCACGCTTGAGGGCCATAGCCGGGCCCGCAGCGCGTGAGCCTCGCGGGACGTCGCGGCGTTACCAGCGGAGCAGGGCGGCGACACCGTTGTGTGGAGCCAGCGGCTGGGCGGCTTCCGCGCCCAGGACGGTGACGAGGGCGCTGCTGTCCAGGGCGGCCTCGATCATGCGTTCGCCGAGATCGGGCTCGTGTTCCACGGCCATGGACTGCGGGGTCTGGTCGAAGTAGAGGTAGCCGTCGGCCCCGCGTGTGCCGCTCCAGCGGCCGTTCTCGTCGAGGAGGAGATGGTCCACCCGGCCATCGTTCAGCAGGGAGAGCGTCTGGTTGAGCCCGAGCACGCCCTTCCCGCCGGACAGCGCCTCATCCTGCACTCGAGCGACCAGTGCCGCGTCCCGTCGTTCGCGGGTCGCGACCAGCTCCGCGGCCACGTGCTCGGCCACCTCCGGCGCCGGCAGCGCGTCCACAATTGTGTCCACCTGCACGACCTTCATCGGATGAAGCGCTGAGGCGAGGATCTCGGTAAGGGCCGCGTCGCCGATCAGCAGCACGTCCGTCCACGACAGCGCCGTGGCTCGATGGCTCACCTCGGGCGCGACCCCTTGCAGGAACCGCCTGAGATGATCGTCGATCCGCCGCTGGTACCTGTCGACTTGCGTGGAGTCCGTCTGCGTCGTTCCGCCTGGACCGGGGCCGCGCATCTGACGCCAGTTCTCGGTGTCCAGGTCGAAGGCGGTCCGGGCGACGTCCTCTGCCACGCCGAACCTGTAGTCGATGAGGCGCACCCCGTCACGCGAGACCAGCACGAGCCCGGCGGGCGCGCTGGTGGCCATCGCGGTGACGAGCGGTCGCACGTATGCCGTCGACTCCAGCACCGCGCTGTCCTGGATGGGCACCTGGAGCGAGATCTTGCGTACCTCCCCGCCGGTCACGGCGGCGAACAGCGCCCGCCCGATCCCCGTCGCCGCGGCGTCGACCAGCTCGCGGATGTCCGGCTCCAACTCCTCCAGCCGGGAGAGTACGGCGGCGCGCCGATCCCTGTCCGGCCAGGAGGCGACTCGATCGCGCATGGCGCTGAGCTCGTTGCGCAGACGAATGCCCCAGGCGGGCCTGGTCGACGGCTCTTCCCTCGGGTCGGCGGTCGTGTACAACGACACGACGCCCACCTCGTCCTTCATGGACACGAGCTCGCGGAGGAAGGTCTGGTCGAATACCACGGCGGTCCTCTCCTTGCGTCGGGATCCATTCCGACTCTAGGGACCCTCGAATGCCGCAAATCACACCATCAACGGATGTTTTCCCCTCCTTGACCAACCCCACATCCCTCTCGCTCCCGGCCCTCAGAAGAGAAGCTCCGAGTCGGCTCCTTCCTGTCGGGTCAGCGTTCCGCAGCGCAAGGGCGCCCTCCTTTATCGGGTTTTACCATCACCCGACTTTCCCTTTGAGTCCCTGGGGACAAAGGCCCTATAGCGCCAGAAAGGGGACTAAGGCGATGTCGAACATGTCGTTCTTCGGCAGTGATCCGTTCCGAGGCTTCGAAGAGCTCACCGGCCGAGTGTTCGGCGGCATGGACCCCTGGCCGCCGTCGCGCCCGAGCGTCCATCGGGTCGACGTGGGCAAGCTGCTGAGCGAGTCCGGTCGCGAACTCCTCACCGACGGCCTGGAGATCGCCGCCGGCCGAGGCGCGGCCGACCTCGACGTGCTCGACCTCCTCGATGCCGCCACCCGGAACGAGCCCACCCGCGGGCTCCTGCAGACGGTGGGCGTGGACGTCTCCCGCCTGCATGACCGGATCGACGCCCTCTTCCCCAAGAGCCGGCCTGGCGAACCGCCGACCACGCTGTCGCCGGCAGCCAAGCGGGCGATACTGGACGCCCAGCGGCTGTCGCGCGCCCTCGAGTCCAGCTATATCGGCCCCGAGCACCTGCTGCTCGCGCTGGCCGCCAACCCCGACTCCAGCGCCGCCAGGCTGCTCGCCGAACAGGGGATCTCGGCCAATGAGCTGCAACAGGCGATCGCCGCCGGAGCCGCCCAGCGCGGCCGCCGCGCCGACGGAGTCACCAGGGGCAGGGCAGAGACTCCCGCACTCGACGAGTACGGCCGTGACCTGACCGAGGAGGCCAGGCAGGGCGACATCGACCCGGTCGTCGGCCGCGAGGACGAGATCGAGCAGGCCATCGAGGTGCTCTCACGCCGCACCAAGAACAACCCGGTGCTCATCGGCGAACCCGGCGTCGGCAAGACCGCCATCGTCGAGGGCATCGCCCAGCGCATCGTCAACGGCAGCGTGCCCGACACGCTCAAGGACCGCCGCGTCATCGCGCTCGACCTGACCGGCATGGTCGCGGGCTCGAAATACCGCGGCGAGTTCGAGGAGCGGATCAAGAAGGTCATCGACGAGGTCCGCGCGCACGCCGACGAGACCATCGTCTTCATCGACGAGGTGCACACCCTGGTCGGCGCGGGCTCGGCAGAGGGCGGCATGGACGCCGCCAACATCCTCAAACCCGCCCTCGCCCGCGGCGAGCTGCATGTCATCGCGGCCACCACCATCGACGAGTACCGCAAGAACATCGAGAAGGACGCCGCGCTCGAACGCCGCTTCCAGCCGATCCTGGTGCCCGAGCCCACTGTCGCTCAGACCGTCGAGATCCTCGCAGGACTCCGCGACGCCTACGAGGCCCACCACCAGGTGCGCATCACCGACGAGGCACTCGACGCCGCCGCGACCCTGTCGGCCAGGTACATCGCCGACCGGTTCCTGCCGGACAAGGCCATCGACCTGATGGACCAGGCCGCCGCCAGAGTACGGCTGCGCGCCCGGACGCCCGCCGCCGACGTGCGCGAGCTCGAGGACCGTCTCGACAGCCTGCACCGCGAGAAGGACCAGGCCGTCTCCTCCGACGACTTCGACCGGGCCAAGCAGCTGACCAAGGAGATCGACAAGCTCCGCCCCGAGCTGGAGAGCGCCCGCCGTGGCCACGACGCGGACGCGCCCAAGGTGGCGGTGGCCGACATCGCCGAGGTGGTCTCGCGCCGCACCGGGATCCCGGTCACCCAGCTCACCGAGCAGGAGCGCGACCGCCTCATGCGACTGGAGGAGCACCTGCACCGGCGGGTCATCGGCCAAGACGAGGCCGTGGTGGCCATCGCCGAGGCGGTGCGCAGGGCCAGGGCCGGGCTGTCCGACCCGAACCGGCCCATCGGCAGCTTCCTGTTCCTCGGGCCCACCGGCGTGGGCAAGACCGAGCTGGCCCGGGCCCTGGCCGGGGCGCTGTTCGGCGGTGAGGACCACATGGTCCGCATCGACATGAGCGAGTTCCAGGAGCGCCACACAGTCGCGCGGCTGATCGGCGCTCCGCCCGGATACGTCGGCTACGAGGAGGCGGGTCAGCTGACGGAGGCGGTGCGCCGCCGCCCGCACGGGGTCGTGCTGCTCGACGAGATCGAGAAGGCCCACCCCGACGTGATGAACATCCTGCTCCAGATGCTCGACGACGGCCGCCTGACCGACGGGCAGGGCCGCACCGTCGACTTCACCAACACGATCGTCATCATGACCAGCAACATCGGCGCCCAGCTCATCCTGAACGCCGACCCCGACTCCACCGAGCTGCAGGACCAGCTCATGGACCTGCTGCGCCACTCGCTGCGGCCCGAACTGCTCAATCGCATCGACGAGACCATCGTCTTCAAGCGGCTGGAGAAGGGACAGCTGCGCCAGATCGTCGACCTGCTGCTGGAGAAGACCCGCCAGCGGCTGCGCAGCCAGGACATCGCGCTGAAGGTCACCGACGCGGCCAAGGACTGGCTGGCCGAGAAGGGCTACCAGCCGGAGTTCGGGGCCCGGCCGCTACGCCGTACCGTGCAAAGAGAGCTCGACAACCGGCTCTCGACCATGGTGCTGACCGGCGAGGTCGGCGAGGGCGGAACCGTCACCGTCGACACGTCACGTCCCTCTGATGCTTCTCGTACGGCGGCCGCGGGGGAGCGGCTCACCCTGAGGGCCACCACGCCGGAAGCAGAGGCCCGGGTTCAGGACGTGCCGGCGGAGAAGTTCGAGAGCACCGATTGAGCGATCTGTTCCGTCTCTGGGGCCGAGACGCGCATCAGGACTTGTTCAGGTAGGTGAGGACGGCGAGGACGCGGCGGTTGTTGTTGTCGTCATCGGTGATGCCGAGTTTGCCGAACAAGGAGGTGGTGTACTTGCTGATGGCGCTCTCACTGAGGACCGGAGCCGTCGGCCAGGAGCTCGCGGGCATACAGCTGTTCGACGTGCTGAGAAAGGACCAAGATCGGCAGTCCGGGAACCTCGCTGCGGGCGGCGAGAGCCGCCCGCAGGCCCTCATCCGACTGGGTCGGCGGCATGCGGACGTCGACGACGGACACATCCGGCCGCCACCTCAGCAGCGCGTCCAGCGTCTCCGGTCCGGTGGTCGCCGTCGCCACCACCTCGTGTCCGTACGCCTGGAGGAGGCGGACCATCCCATCACGCAGCAGGTAGAGGTCTTCGGCTACAACGATGCGCATGGCAGGTCGAGCAGCGCGGCGACCTCGAGCACCGCGTGATGCGCGGCCGGCCTGGCGACCGCAGCCCAGGTTCGGGCTGCGGTGCGCTCGCCGGGCATGGGGGCGACGATGTGGAACAGGAACCGGCGGGCCGGAACCCGTCACCCGGCGAAGGATTCTCGGAGGAACTCGACGATCTCCGCCCGCGCGGCCTTCGCCTGCGGCACCACGCCCGGCATGCTGAGGAACGCGTGCGTCGCTCCGGGATGTTCGGTGAGCCGCGCGGGCGTCCCTGCCGCCCGCAGCCGTTCGGCGTAGCCGCGGCCGTGATCCGCCAGCGGGTCGAGGGTGGGCACCACCACGAGCGCTGGAGCCAGCCCGCTCAGATCGTCGGCATACAGCGGCGACACCGCACGGGGATCCGTTCCCGGCGGAACGGCGAGCCGCTGGAGCAGCCGCATCTGCGTCAGGGTGAGAGTCGGGCTGTCGGCGTACTGGGTGATCGAGGCGTGGTCGAACGCTGTCGAGGTCAGGTCGACAGCGGGGTTGACCAGCACCTGCGCCCGCAGGAGCAGGCCGGACTCCTTGGCCCGGATAGCGGCCATGGCGGTGATCATCGCGCCGGTGCTCTCACCGAAGACGGCGGTCCGTGTCGGGTCGATTCCCCACTGCGCGGCGTGCCGCACCACCTGCCCGAGTACGTCCCAGCCGTCGTCGACGGCCGCCGACAGCGGAGTCCCCGGGGCGAGGAGGCGGTGCTCGACCGAGACGACGATCGCGGGCAGTCGCACGGCGAGATGGCTGTTCACCCAGTCGCTCTGCACCGCCGTGCCCACGAACCCGCCTCCGTGCACGTGGAGCACGAGCGGCAGGTCGCCTTGCCCGCCGCCGGGTCCGGATGAGGGCCGGTACACCCGGACCGGGAGCCTGCGGCCGGGCAGCGCCACCTCCTGCCACTGGATCGCGGCGCCACGATCCGGAATTCCGGTGATCACCCTCGCCGCGCGGGACGCTCGCTTGCGGTTCTCCGCGTCGCGGTAGGCGACCAGTTCCTCGGCCGTCATCGCCGACCAGTCCGGCTGCTTTCCCAGGGCGTGCAGCAACCGGATGCCCAGCGGCGGCCGCTCCGTACCGGTGACCTCGCTCATATGTCCTCCTCAGCCCACGAGTTTCGCTACCGAAAGCATCGATACCAACAGTAGCGCAATCCGTTATCGTGTGGGCATGACCCGAGCGACCACATCCGCCAGACCGCCCGGTCGCCCGCGCTCCGGCGTCAACGCCGTGGTCTTCGCCGCGACACTGAGCACGGTCCACGAACTCGGCTACGCGCGTGCCACCGTCGACCGCATCGCCGCCGCGGCCGGGGTCGCGAAGACGACGATCTACCGTCGCTGGCCGTCGAAGGGCGCGCTGATCGTGGACTGCCTCCTTGACGCGTTCGGCCCGGTGCCGCTGGAGGGCGCCAGTCGAGCCGAGCTCATGTCCTCGGCCATCCGCTGGATCGCGGCGAAGATCAGCGAGCCCGGGGTAGGCGACGCGTTCGCAGGCGTGTTCAGCGACGCCGTCAGCGATCCGGCCCTGCGCGAAGTCCTGTCCACGCGCTTGCAGGACCCGTACCGGCTCGCACTCCAGGACGCGCTCGACGAGCCGGAGAACCGGGTCCTGTTCTTCATCGACGTCGTCGTCGCAACCCTGCTCCACCGCATGGGCATGACCGGCGAACCGATGGTCGACGGCGACGTCGCCGCGCTGATCGAGATGGTTCTGCTGTACTTCGCCGACAGTGCAGGGCCGGCCTAGACCTGCTGTCGAACCGGCGATCGGCTCCGGCGGAGACGAGGCGGCCGGCCCCTTCCCGGGCGGGTTCAGACGGCCTGTTCGTGCGCCGGTGCTCCGGAGCGCCTGCGCAGGACGTGGTGCGCGATGGCGACAGCGACGCCGGTCGCCACGAAGAGCGCGGTAGCGGCGGGGCTCATGAACTTCGACAGGCTCGGCGCGCTGGTCGGCCCGAATACCCAGAGCGCCAGCGGGACGGCGTAGACCGCGGTGAGGGCGCCGGCCCACCAGCGGAGTGCGCGCAAGCGGGGGTCGCGCAGAGTGCCGATCACCACGACGGCGACGGGAATGCCGGCGATCAGCGCGAACTGGCCAAGGACGAGGACCGGGACGGCCCAGGCCGCGATGAGGACAGGCAGCGAGGTGCGGTTGGCGGTGCGGTTCGTGCGGTCGCGTTGCGGGATGGTGATGGTCATCGTCTTCTCCCAGGTCTCTCGGTGGGGGAGGAGCTGCTCGCCGTGCGAATCAGCTGCCGGGTATGGGGAAAGGCGGCGGCCGCGGCCGCCGCCTCGCTGTTCGGCGGGGCGGATGTACCCGCGGTGGACGTCGGCGGCAAGGGCCGGGGCGACGACGGTTGGCTCAGTGGTGGCGGGAGCGGGTTTCGGCGGCGGCTTTGAGGTCGGCCAGCCAGGCGTCGAGACCTGGTGCGAGGTAGGTGATGGAGGTGGCCGGGTCGGCCTCGATCTGGTCGCCGGTCCAGCTCTCCTCTGTGCGGACGAGGACGCCGCCCTTGACCTTGATGAAGTTCCAGACGTGGATGCCCTGGTCGATGCGCAGTCCCTTGCCGATCGCGGGCCCGGTCCAACGGATGCACTGGTTGTGCTTGACCTGCTGGACGGAGGAGGTGATGACGAGGGTGGTGGCGGGGGTCATGGGTGTGGCGGGCGCCGGTGTGGTCCACCGGAACCGCGAACCCTTCCGCAACGGTCCCGGGTCCAGTCGCTTCATGCTGGTGACGGGTGCCTGCCAGGACGGCCAGCCTTCCACGTCGGTGTGCAGATTCCAGATGGTGCTCAGTGGCGCCTTGACGAAGGTCTCGGCCCGGTGGTGGAGCTTGGCAGTGGGATCGATGCCCTTGCCCCGGCAGGTCAGCGAATTCGGAGGAGTGGCGTGGCCGGACGTGGCGCTCGGGCTGGGGCTTGCGGCATGGGCCGGTGCGGCGGCGATGCCGCCGAGGAGCCCGGGGGCGACCAGCGGGATCGCGAGCAGAGCGGAGCGCAGCCGAGCTCGCCGGCGGGGGGATCGTGGGGTGCTGGTGGGGGTCCGCGGGGTGGGCGATGCGGACGCGTTGGTGTCGATCATGGCTGTTCTCCTCTTTGCTTGTTAGTATCTCTCGCTATAGTTAGAAGCTATAACGCCGTGGGCTTCAGCGTCAATAGCAAAAGTGAGAAGCTCTAACTAGACTTCGACGTTGTCGCGCGGACCAGGAAGGAGCGGCTGATGACGGACCCAGGAGGGCAGAGCCCACGGGAGCGCTACCGGGCTCAGGTGCACGCGGAGATCAAGCGGCACGCGTGGGAGCAAATCGCCGCGGCGGGAGTGCCCGCGCTGTCTCTCAACGCGATCGCCAAACAGATGGGCATGAGCGGCCCTGCCCTCTACCGGTACTTCGCCAGTCGCGACGAGTTGATCACCGCGCTCATCCGCGACGCCTACCGAAGCCTCGCCGATACCGTCCGGGCGGCGTTCGACTCCGGTGCCGACCTGGCCGGACTGGCCCACGTCATCCGGGAATGGGCCCGGAGCGACCCGCAGCGGTACTTCCTCATCTACGGCACGCCCGTGCCTGGCTACCACGCACCCGACGACATCACCGCGATCTCGTTCGAGGTCATGACGGTGCTGCTCGAAGCCTGTCGCGCGCAGGCGGTAGACAGGCCGGCGACGCCGTTCGACGCCCACCTGGAAAACCACCGCGAATGGGCGAACGACCACCCGGCGGAAGCCGCGACCCTGCATCGCGCCCTGTCCTTCTGGACCCGCCTGCATGGCGTACTCTCACTCGAACTCGCCGGCCACTTCACCGGAATGAAGTTCGACCCCAACCTGTTGATCGCCGACGAGCTGAACGACCTACTGGCACAGTGACCACGTCGTCGGTCACAGCCGGGATGCCGGGCCCGCTTCTTCTCATTCGAGACCGGGATGGGAGCGTGTTGACGTTCCCATCCCACGACAGCCGCCCACAGCCCGTACCCCTCCCGGGCTGTGGCGATCCGCTAACTGCATCTGCCCGTGCTACGTCACCGTGGTCCACGTACAGCACGTCCGGGTCGACCCGGACGTGCGGGAAGCGCGCGGCGAGCCCGTCCGCCAGCGCCCAGTGGGTGGTCGCCCGTCGTCCGTCCAGCAGACCGGCGTGCGCCAGCGCGAAGGCGCCGGAGCAGATGCTGACCACCCGCGCTCCTTGGGAGTGCGCGCGGCGCAGTGCCCGTACGACCGCAGGTGAGGGTGGTTGCTTGGCGGGCAGCCAGCCCGGGATGACCACGGTGTCCGCCCGGTCGAGCGCGTCCCGCTGGCCCCATGACGACAGAACAGAACACGCCTGACTATGTGTGGTCCGCTGTCCAGGATGCCCCGGTCCGCGAACTGTTCCCCGGCATCCGTGCGCGCCCGCTGTGGACCGGGGGCAATGGGGCGAAGGCCTATGTGCTGGAGATGGACGCGAACACCTGTTGGCAGGGGGTCGACGTCCACGAGCCGGGTCCCGAGGAGGTCTTCGTGATCTCTGGCGTCTTCAACGACGGCGACCGGGACTACCCGGCCGGCTCCTTCATCCACGCCCCCGCAGGTTCCTCGCACGTCCCGCAGACCACGACGGGCTGCACGCTGTTCCTGTTCTACCCGGAAGGCTAGATCACCCACGGTTGTGTGGCGCCTCCCTGCTGGAGGCTCAGGGGGCCTGCCACAACAGGCTCGAGTCGCCGGTCAGGGACGCCTTGACATAGCCGCTCCAGTCATCTGGACAACCTTGATCGCGCCCGCTTCCGCGCCGTCGAGCGTGGCGCGGGCCACGTCGCGGGATCGTTCACGTCACCTTCGTAGCGGGCCATCATGCCGGTGGCGGCGGCTCCCAGGTGCACGCCGGTGACCAGATTCCCTGGCCGCGCCGTTCGAGGCGGGTGATGCCCAGACCCCACCGGGATCGGCCCCCAGAGCGCCTTGAGCACCCGGCGAAGGCCACCGGCAGCAGGCCGGTGACCAGCCAGGCGCGCATGGCTGTCAGGCCAGGCCGACAGCCATGCGCTGTCAATCCCGGTTGACAGCCTCCTTGAGGAAGACGATGCCGTCGATCACGTCGAGGTGGGCCGGGTCCAGCGGGATGTAGGCGTGGTCCTGCGGGACGCGCGAGCTCGGCTGAGTGACGGTTTCGGCCAGGTGGCGGGCGTCGACGAGTGAGTGGTCCCAGGGAAGTGCGGACAGGGTGCCCTCCACGGTGTCCGGGCCCGGGACGTCGGTGCCGACCGTGCCGAGGGCCGAGGCCAGGAAGGCGTATCGGTCGCCCAGGTGCGTACCGATGATCGCTCCCGCGCCCCACCACTCCAGCAGCTGGTCGCCGAGCCGCATGAAGCTCTTGTTCCGCTGCAGGTGGAGGTTGTGCGCGAAGACCAGGGTCGGGCCGTGCTCGGCGACGGCAAGCAGATTGGCGGCCATCATCGCGTCCCGCAGGCTCGACAGCCGGGCCCACCGTGCCGGGGACGCGTCGGCCATCCAGTAGTGGTAGCGGAGCAGGCCGGTGGCGGTGCGCCCGTACAGTGCCGCCCGCTCCCTGTCCTCCGCGCTCAGCTGCGGCGCCTGCGTGTCGAGCAGCGCCACCAGGTCGTCGGCGATCAGCCGCAGCCGCTGGGCGTCGGCGGACTGGCCGATCGACTGGGACGGATCCATGGCCGAGGCCTCGTTCGCCCACCGATCGTCCGGACCCAGCAGCGTGTCGAGGGTTTCCCTGGTTACCACGGTGCGGGGGAGCGGGCCGTCGAGGAGGTCGTAGAGGGCGGTGAGCGCCTGGCGCGGGCTCGCCGCCCAATACTCCAGAGGGCCGTCGAACCCGAAGAACCGGAGCTTTTCGTCATGCTCCTCGTTGTACGCCCGCATCCAGCGTACGAGGTCGCGGTTGGCCGGTGAGGCGCCGAAGTTGTGGCTGAAGCCGCGTTCCATGACGTCATCGAGCGTGCCCGTGCCCGTCGTGATGTAGTCGTCCACCACGAGGCCCATGAGACAGTCGCTCTCGATGGCGAACGACCGGTAGCCCTCGTGCTCGACCAGATGCCGGAAGATCTCGTTGCGCAACTCGCCCAGCTCCCCGACGAAGTGCCTGGCCTCGCCCAGGCCGAGCAGCAGGGGCTTGGCGGGCAGCGACCGCAGGAACGCCGAGACGCCCGCGCCGTCGAGCGCACGGGCTGTGTCCTTGATATCCATGACTTCAACGGTATCGTTGAACTTTCGGTAGAAACTTTTCGCGAAACGCCCCGCCGCCACCGTGATGAACCTTCAATCGACGATGCATCCATGAGGTCGGCGGATCCGGATCCGCGTGTAGGCGAAGCCGCAGAGGCAGGCTGGTGAAGGCATCCCATCCGGCATGGTGGGCACGGGCCAGGAGCTCGTGCCACTGTGGCTCCGCGGTCGTGTGGACTGCGGCGAGTGCGGGGACGAACTCGCCGCCGCGTTTGGGCGGCCGGCCTCCCTCGGAGTTGGCTAGGAAGAACTCCTCGCGCGAGGGCGCCGAACGGCACATCACCCGATCGGAGCGCACCCTGCCCAGCACCCCGACGGGCAGCTCAGCCAGCAGGAAGGCAACCAGCGCAGGTCGTAACCGGCGTCGGCGACGATGAATCGGCAGATCCCCGTCATGCAGCCGCTGACCGCCAGCGCCGGCCGCCCGTCAGCGGCCCGCGGCAGTGGCGACGTGGCCAGGGGCATCCGCAGCCGCGCCATGTCGATGCGACCGTGATCCAACCCGTCGTACAACGCGCCGTGCCGCGCCGATGCCTCCGGGGCCAGCGCCGGCCCGACCAGGGTCTTGACCGGTCCATCCGCGCTCAGCACCGCGTCGGTCAGCTCGAACAACTCCTGCGGCGACGGGTCAGGCAGGCGAACCACTCGGTTCGGAAGCTGACGAGCGTAGCCCGCACAGCGCTGCCGCCGCTATCGCCGGATGGCCTGCCCTCATCGGGCAGAGCATGTGCCGGCATGAAGGTCACGGCCACCGCCTCTCCTCGAGCTTTCACACCTCGACGATGAGCCGGTGGCCGCCGCCGTCTGGCGAATAGACGTGGCCCCACCGTCACAGCCCGCTATGCGTGAAAGATCACCATGCCGGCCGGGGCGAAGGAGAAGATCAGCGGTTAGAGTCAGTCGCGATGAAAACTCGTGCTGTGCCGGGCGCGCGGTGGCTGCTGCTGGACGAGTACACCGGTGAGGTCGGTGAGCCCGACGTCACCGTGGGCGTGTGTCACGACATCGACGGGCTCTTCGTCGACCCCGAGCCCATCCCTCCGCCCGAGACGTTCACCCTGCTCGGCTGCGACCCGGCGGGGCCGTTGCGGGACGCGCTGGGGCATCTGGGTACCCGCCGGGCGTGGTTGCCCAGCGTCGCCCTGTTTCCCGTCCACCGGAAGCGGCCTGCCGGGTGCCTGTGGGACGAGCGCGGGTGCACCTGCGTGGAGGAGCTCATCGATGTCACCGTGGTCGGCCGGCGCCCGTCGGCAGCACGAGAAGGCATGGTGGACCTCGACCTGAGAGGATATGTCCGGCTGCTTCCGGAATACGGGCTCCCGGAAGAGAAACCGGACGTGACAGGGTTCCGCCTGGCCGCGCTCGATGACGCGACTCTCGGCGAGTGCCTGGACGTGGCCGGAGTCTTCCGCGAGCGGCCCTCCCCGTCCATCCGGCCGGTGACCCTGATCGGCTTTCGCCCCGAAGCGCCGCCGCTGCTGAAAAGCATCGAGGGACGCAAGATCACGGCGTCCATCATGACCCTTCAACACGACGGCCGGATCGCCGGACAGGTCGCGCTGCTGTCGGCCACCGTTGTCTCCGCCCGACCGTCGAGATTGGGCGACGGCCTGCTGGACATCACCCTCGACGGCGGGATCGAGGAGCCGACGCCGAGCGCCGCCCGCGAGATCTTCCAGATGTGGTACGACGGCGGCCCGGCCGAACCCGGCCTGTGGGCACACTACGACCGGCTGCTACAGCGCGAATGGCTCGGATTGGCGGTCAGTCGTCACTGTCTTCAGGGCGGACTGCCGGACAAATCAGCTGGAACCACATACCACCTCGACGGCCGTTTCGTCACCGACATCGACGCCTTCTACTGCGCCATCGGAGAGGCGGTCAACGGTCCAGGCGGCTACTTCGGCTGGAACCTCGACGCTCTGCACGACTGCCTCGGCGGCGGATGGGGTGCCGCCCGTCCATTCCAGCTGATCTGGCACCACTCCGACGTGGCCCGCCGCCACCTCGTCGCAGGGTATGACCGGCCAGCGCACCGCCTGCGCGACTGGGGGCCGAGCATCGCACTGGACGACCTCCTGAAGATCTTCTCCGAGCGCAAGGTCGAGGTCGAGTTCCGCTGACCCATCACCGCTCGCCTCTCGTCTGGCGGACCGGCATGGCGCCACCACTACCGCATCCGACGGCTCGGATGATGTATCACCGCATAGCGGATTGCGGCGAATGGGGCATGGCGTGTCTGTCTGCGAGCTCGGTAGAGAGCACCAGTCGGGATGGGCTTGAGTTGCCACTGGACAGCCCGGTCGGATAGGAACCTTGCGTGCTAAGAGGTAACAAGGTCGGGCTCAGGGCCCGGCACGAGGACGACATCCCGATCTTGCTGGCCGAGCTCTACGACGACGTGGTCAACGCCTCGCGGGCCGAAGGCCGGCCGTGGCGGCCGATCACACCCGGCTCGAAGGATCCGCGGCTCGTGGTGGACGACAAGGAGCAAGGGCACGTCCCGTTCTCGGTCGTGGAGCTGGACGGTGGCACGCTGGTCGGCACCGCGACGCTGTGGGGCATCGACAACCACAACCGGTCCGCGCACATCGGGCTGGGGCTGCTGCCGTCGGCCCGCGGCAAGGGCTACGGCACCGATGTGGTCGCGGTGCTGTGCAACTACGGTTTCGTCGTGCGCGGCCTGCAGCGGCTGCAGATCGAGACGCTGTCGGACAACGCCGCGATGCTGCGCTCCGCCGAGCGCAACGGTTTCGTCCGCGAGGGCGTGCTGCGCTCCTCGGCCTGGGTGATGGGCGAGTTCCTGGACCAGGTGCTGCTCGGGCTCCTAGCCCAGGACTGGAAGCCGGCCTCGAAGGCCTACCTCTGATCTTCGCGTTCGGGACTTCGTGAACATGCCGGGCTGTGGGCAGGTGTAGCTGGCCGGGTGGCGTGGCGGGGTTCGGCGCCTTTGCGGTGATGAGCCGGGCGTTTGTAGTCGAACTCCTCGCGGAAGGAGCCGGGCGGCGCTGACCTGCGCGAGGTCGGCGCCTGGCTCCAGCCGGACGGCGTCCAGCAGAGTGGTCCAGGGGGTGCGGCCGGTCTCCAGGGCGGCGACGATGGAGTACGGCCAGCCGGGGATCATCTGATGCTTGGTCTTCTCACTGCGACCGTAGGCGTGACAGAACGACCGGTCCGGGCTGGTCGCGGCGTCCGGCCGCAGCCATGGACTGACGTCGGCGGCCAGCACGATCCGCCCGTCGGCAACGCGTGGTGACGGGAGCGCGGCCAGTGATCGGCGGAGGAGCTGTCTTCATACCCTTCGATGATCGTAAGAAATTCGAGTGCGGCAAGAGTGCGGGCAGGTGTTGCATTGATCAGATGATCGACGAACCGCTGGAGCGACTCCGCTCTGCCGCCCGACGCGCTCGTGAGCTGGCCCGAAACCGGGCGATCACCGGTCTGGGCCATCAGGACGCCGACGACGACGTCGGCACGATCGGCACGGACGATGCCCTCGGGTTCGACCCGTTCCCCCTGCTCGAAGCCCTCCACCGCAACGGCGTCCGAGTCGTAGTGATCGGGCAGGTCGCCGGCATCATGCATGGATCCACCGAGTTGACCGGCGATCTGGACCTGCTCTGGGATGGCGTCCCGGCTCACGCCCCGGCCCTGGCGGACGCGTTCACCTCCGTCAACGCCCAGCTCGCCGACGAACAGGGTGAACCCTTGGCGACTCACGCGGCTTCCTTCCTCCGCCCCAAAGTGCAGTTCACCTCGCCCGGAGCCGGCGGCGACTGCTGCACCCCGGCGCTCCCCTGGGGTGACCTTCACGTCCGAGAGCTCCTCGACCGCGCGATCACCGCGGTCGGCCCTGGCGGCCTGGAGGTTCGCTATGTCTCTCGAGAAGACCTGATCGGGATGCGCCGCGCCATAGGCCGCCCCAA
Organism: Nonomuraea mangrovi; assembly: GCF_042681425.1. Classification (NCBI taxonomy): domain Bacteria; kingdom Bacillati; phylum Actinomycetota; class Actinomycetes; order Streptosporangiales; family Streptosporangiaceae; genus Nonomuraea; species Nonomuraea mangrovi. The sequence continues at coordinate 147,387 of NZ_JBHUFV010000068.1, forward strand.
GGACCTCCGGCGAGCAGACGAACTGGACTCGTTCGCCTCGAACGCTTACGGCCCACCTCCCCGCTGAGTACGCGCGTCCCGGTGGGGCAGGTGGCCGCGGCGCCCTTGTCGTTGGAGTTCCAGTCACCGGTGTCGTCGGCGTGCGTGTAGGTGGAAATGTCCGCCGAGGAGGCGCTGGCCGGCAGCGCCAGGATGAGGGCGGACACTACGGTGAGAAGCGACACGGCAGCGGCCCGGCCGCGCCTTGCTGTGATGGGCATGGTGCCCGCTCTGGCATGGCGGGTTCGTGAGCATCTCCCCGATCTTCGGGAAGCACGTTCCCGGATTTCCCTCACCATCGCCCCGGACCGGCGTCACGCTGCGCACATGTACCCGCTGAGCGGGTGCTCTCGCGCGCAGTCTTCCCGGCCATGGGCGACAGCAGTCGAAGGCTAAGGACCTGACGGCCTGGGACTTTCGGCCCTGACCGAGGAGCGCGCCGGCTGATGGGCTGGAGTGGACACCATGGGGGTGATGGCCATGCAGGCCGAGGCGATCCGCGCGGCGCTGGAGGCCGCGACCTGGGCTCCGTCCGTGCACAACAGCCAGCCGTGGACGTTCGCCGTGTCGGGCGAGGAGATCTCTGTTCGTGCCGACGCCGACCGCAAGTTGCGAGTGGGCGACCCCGAGGGCAGGGAGATGCTGATCGGCTGCGGCGCCGCGCTGTTCAACGTGCGTACCGTGCTCCGCGGTAAGGGCTGGGCGCCCGTGACCCGGATCCTGCCCGACCCCGACAGGCCGAACCTGCTGGCGACCGTACGCCTCGGCGAGGTCGTGACACCCGACGAGACCACCCGCCTGTTCGGCGGTGAGATCGAGCGCAGGCGCACGCACCGCGCCGGATTCACCAACCTGCCCGTTCCCGACAAGCTGATCGAGGCCCTGGTACGGCAGGCGGCCGCCGAGAACGGCAGACTGATGCCCGTCGGCGACGAGGCGGCGGTACGGGTGCTCGCCGCCCTCACCCAGGCGGCTCAGGCGGCGCGGCCGGAGGACGCCGAGGTGCGCCGGTGGGGGAGGGCTCCGGGCAGTTCGCGTAAGGACGGGGTGCCGGCCGACGCCTACCCGAGCGAGCCCGCTGACACCGGGTTTCCCCAGCGCGACTACGCGTGGGGGATCGAGGCCGATCAGAGTACGGCCACGGCGACCGGCGTGGTGGCGGTCATGACGACGCGCCGGGACTCGAAGGAGGAGTGGATCGCGACCGGCCAGGCGCTGCAGCGGGTCCTGCTGTACGCCTGCGCCTTCGGCCTGAGCGCGGCCTTCCACACCCAGGCGCTGGAACTGCCGCACCTGCGCGAGTTCGCGCGCGAGGAGGTGTGCTCGGGGGAGTACCCCCAGATGATCATGCGCCTCGGATTCACGTTCGACTCGACGCACGGCGTCCGCCGGCCGCTGTCCGAAGTCCTCGACTGAGCCCCTGATCGCGTCACATGATCGACTCCGGCCGCGCGTCGTTCATCGTCTGACCCACCTGTCGGCTCTGGCCAAGTCCCGAGGTCGACCATGACCTCAGAGTGGCGGTCATCATCGGGTCAGACGATACGACGCGCGGCTCATCATCCCGAGCTCACAAGGGGACGTGCCAGCGCAGCCGCGTCCCTCCGCCGTGGGGTGTCTCCAGCTCTGCGGTGCCGCCCAACCGGGCGGCGCGGTCTTCGATGTTGCGCAGGCCGCTGCGGCGTTTCACCTCGCCCACGCCGACGCCCCTGTCGGCGACCGTCAGGGTCAGCTCGCCGCCGGCGACCTCGACGGCGACGTCGGCCTGGCTCGCATGCGAGTGGCGCACCACGTTCGAGAGCGCCTCGCGCAGCACCGCCAGCAGGTGCTCAGCGGCGGGCTCGGGCACCAGCGTGTCGATCTGTCCCTCCATGCGAAGGCCGGGCATGAACCCCAGATGCGCCCCAGCGCCCTCCACCAACTCCACGATCCTGCTTCGCAGGCTGGGCGCTGCTTCCTCAGGCGGCCCTTGCAGCGCGAAGATGGTCGAGCGGATCTGCCGGATCGTCTCGTCGAGTTCGTCGATCGCGTGATGCACCCGCTTGGCCGCCTCCGGCTGCTCCACCAGCCGGACGGTGCTCATCAACGTCATCGCGGTGGCGAACAGCCGCTGGATGACGACGTCGTGCAGGTCCTTGGCGATCCGATCCCGATCTTCCAGCAGGCCGAGCCGCTCGGCGTCCCGCCGTGCCTCGGCCAACTCCAACGCGATCGCCGCCTGGTCGGCGAACGCATGCAGCATCTGCTGGTCCGCGTCGCTGAACGGCAACCGCCCGCTGTATCTGGCCAGCGCCAGCACCCCGCGCACGTTCGGCATGGCGCCCAGGGGCACCATCAGTTCAGGCCCGTAACCCAGCCGCCGCAACGGCACGTCCGCATCCGGGACGATCATCGGCTCGCCTTGGGCGAACACCTCGCCCGCGAGCGTGGCCGACACCTCGAAGAGGGCCTCCGCCAGTTCCTCGGCGCCTTCGCCCTCTACGGCCGCCACGGTGAGCGACTGCTCGCGCGGGTCCGGCAGCAGTACCTGGGCCAGGTCCGCATCGCTCATCTGCCGGGCACGCTCGGCCACCACGGTCAGCACCTGGCGCGGGTCCGCGCCGGACAGCAACGTGGTGGTCACCTCTGAGGACGCCTGTAGCCATGTCTCGCGCCGCCGCGACTCCTCGTACAGGCGCGCGTTCTCCACCGCGACGCCGGCTGCGGTGGCCAGCGCGATCACCACGGCCTCGTCCTCTTCGTCGAACTCGCCGCCGCCGCGCTTCTCGGTGAGATAGAGGTTGCCGAACACCTCTTCGCGCACCCGGATGGGCACGCCCAGGAAGGTGCCCATCGGCGGGTGACCAGGTGGGAAGCCGTAGGACTCCGGGTGATCGGAGATGCGGCCCAATCTGAGCGGCCGCGCGTCTTTGATCAGCAAGCCGAGCAGACCAAGCCCGTGCGGCCAGTGCTCGACCTTGGCGATCTCCTCATCGCTCAACCCCACAGGGATGAACTGAATCAGCGTGTTGTCCTGCCCGACCACACCCAACGCTCCGTAACTGGCGTCCACCAGCGTGGTCGCGGTCTCCACGATGCGACGCAGCACCGTCTCCAAGTCCAGATCGCTGCCCACCGACACGACCGCCTCGAGCAGTGCGTGCACCCGGTCCCGGGTGGCCAGCACGGCGTCCAGCCGCACCTGTAGCTCGGCCAGCAGCTCATCGAGCCGCATCTGCGGCAGCAACGGACGATGCTCGCTCCCCATGCCGCACAGTGTCCCATTGGAGCAGTTCGGTACCTCACCCGCAGGGCTGCCGCAGGGCGTCATGCGTCCGTCACAAGGCCGTCGTGATGCGAACGCCGGCGACTTGAGCCGCGGTTCACGTCGCGGGCAGAGCAGCGGCGAGCAGGACGACGCCGAGCGATCCCATGAGTGCGGTCACCGCCATTGCGCGAGCGAGCCTGGGTCGGGCCGCGCCGCTGGCCCAGCCGTGCAGGCCGGCGGCGGCCATGACGGCGCAGAACAGCAGCAGTTTGGCGGCCAGGATCCGGCCGTAGCCGGGATCTGCGAGCGAGGCCCAGGTGACGCCCTTACGCCAGGCGAGGGCCACCCCGGTGCCGAGCTGGACGGGCAGGAACACCGCCGCGGTGATGAGTCCGAAACGGCGGCCGACCGCGCTCAGCACGGCCGCCCGCTGCCGCTCATCCAGGAGGCGGCGGGCCAGAGGCAGCACGACCAGCGAAACCGTGAGCTGCCCGCCGACCCACAGCGCGGCGGACAGCACGTGGAGGAAGCGGACGACCGACCACCAGGTCATCGCTCACTCCCTGGAGAGAGCACCATGTTCACAGCACACAGCCCATCACGTGCCCGGGCTGGCCACCACGGCGAGGCGCCGCGAGGCTGTCAGCCGGACCACCGTCGTCGTCAGCACCACGGTCAGCGCCGAGGTGGCGGCCAGCAGGCCGAGGCCCAGGCCGTAGGAGCCGAGTTCGCCGTAGAGGAAGCCCATCAGCAGCGGTGGTACGAACCCGCCCAGCCCGCCGGCCGCGCCGACCAGCCCGGTGACCGCGCCGACTTTGTCGGCGGGGGCGACCTGGGCGACCAGGGCGAAGGTGGCGCCACTGCCTGCGCCGAGGGCGGCGGCCATGGTCAGGAAGGCGACCGTGCCCATCGGCATCAGGCCGGGTGTGATGGCCTGGATCGCGGCCATGACGGCGACGACGGCGAACACGCCGGTCAGCACGGGAATCGGCCCGATGCGGTCGGAGAGCCAGCCCCCGATCGGCCGCATGATGACCGCGAGGATGACGAACCCGGCCATCCGGTTGGCGGCGTCGGCCTGCTCGAGCCCGTACCCGGTCTGCAGATAGGCCGGCAGGTAGACGGAGAAGGCGACATAGCCGCCGAAGGCCACCGCGTACAGGATGCAGGCCTGCCATGTGATCGCCAGTTTGGCGGTGGCCGCGAGCCGTCCTGGCAGCGGTTGCGCCGCGACGGTGCGGCCTGGCGCGTCGCGCATGACCAGCCAGGCGACTGCGGCGTACAGCGCCAGCGCGATCGCGGTGATGAGGAACGGGGTGGCCGAGCCGCCGCCCTTGACGAGCTTGACCGTGGTCAGGGCGCTGATCGCGGTGCCGCCCATGCCGGCGCCGAAGATGCCGATGGCCAGGCCACGACGGTGCGGCGGGAACCAGGCGCTGACGAACGGCACGCCGACGGCGAACACCGTTCCTGCGATGCCCAGGAAGAAGCCGCCGACCAGCAGCATCGGCAGCGAGCTCTGTCCGGCTACACCGATGAACACGACGGGCACGATGGTGGCAGCCGAGATCAGCGGGAACATCGACCGGCCGCCGAAGCGGTCGGTGAGCGCGCCTACCGGGATGCGGCCCAGCGAGCCGACGATCACCGGGACGGCGACCAGCAGCGCTTGCTGGGCCGACGACAGGCCGAGCAGATCCTTGAATCGCGGTCCCAGCGGGCTGAGTAGCGCCCAGGCCCAGAAGTTCAGTGCGAAACCGAGGGTCGCCAAGCCGAGCATCAGCGCGGGTCTGCCCCCGAAAGCGGACGGGTCCTTCTTGTCGGTCATCGCCATCCTTCCTCATCGCTGTCATCACGCACCAACGCGTGCTGTCTTTTACATCCCAGCTCAGGGGCCCGGCCCGGGGTACTGACCAAGGTCCTCACTGTGGAGGACCTCCGGTCCGTCCCGAGAGCGGCGCCGGCACGGCTTCGGCGCGGCGATACAGGCGATCCGGCGGGGAGGCCCGTCCGGCCTCCCAGATCACGATGAACGGGCTGACGGCTACGTCGCGCCGGACCCTGCCCAGCGGCCGGGCGTGGGGTGGCGCGCCGGTCATGCGGGTGCTCCCAGCAGAATGCGGTGCACGACGTCAGCGGCCGAGTGGTTCTCGGGCAGCCCGTCGAGAAAGGCGGCGTTCTGGCCCAGCGTGAGCAGGGCGGGCTCACGGTAGCCGTCGCCGCGGGTCTGGCCGAGCCCGATGGCGGCGGTCAGCCCGTTACACAGGCATTGGCGAGCTGTGGCCTCCTCGGCAGGTCCGCCCTTACGTACGTAGGTATCGACGGGTTCGGCGGAGCAGCGGTAGCCGATCGCGCCGTCGGGTTTGACGTACGGGGTGCGCAGGTATCCCAGGTCGCACAGCCGGGGCCGCTCCTCGTAGACGCTGGGGTCGGACAGGGTCCCGGGCACCCGCGCGACCTTGAACGGGAAGCCGGTAGGCGACGCGCGCGGGTCGTTGCGGACCTCCAGAGCGCCGGCGGTGGCCTCGCGCAGCAGGCGGCGCCTGAGCTCGTCGTCGAACCCGGACTCACGGCACAGCGCGAACGCCGAGCCGACCTGGACGCCGGTGGCCCCAGCGGCCAGCGCCCGGGCCAGCCCTTCGGGCGTGCCGTAGCCTCCGGCCAGCCAGAACGGCAATCCGAGCGCCGCGACCTTGCCGACGTCGACCTCGTCGCGCGGGCCGTACACAGGTTCGCCGGCCGCGTCCAGTGACAGGCGGCCGCGCGGCGGCGCGCTGTGCCCACCGGCCACCGGCGTCTCCAGGACGAACCCGTCGGGCCGAGCCTGCGGGGACCGGGCCAGGTAGGCGGCCAACACGTGGGAGGAGACGATCGCCAGCAACTTCGGCCGCCGCAGCGGCTCGGCGGGGCGAGGCAGCAGCGCGGCCGGGTCGAGGCCGATCGCGTGCCGCGTGCCGTCGGTGCCGGCCACGGCGACCGTGATCTCAGCCGGGCGGTGCGCGGCGAACTCGTCGAGCACGTGCGGTATCTCCGCCGGAATGCCGGCGCCCATCAGCACATAGTCGGCGCCGGCCAGCATTGCCCCGTAGACGGCGGCCGGCGTGGCCAGCTGGATCTTCTCCAGGTAGTTGACGCCGATCGGGCCGTCGTGCCCCTGCCGGGCGAGGAAGACCTCGGCGAAGTTCGCGACCACGATCAACTCGTCGCGGGCGGGATTGGGCCGCAGCCCGAGCCGGGGCACCGGCCGGTACGGCTGCCCTGGCGCCGTCCCGCCGGGCACGAAGTAGCGGCCCAGCACCCGCTCGGCGATCGCCGGCACCGGGAAGCAGGCCAGCGCCCGCCGCAGGTGCCCTCCAGGGTCGCCGCGCTGCAGCCGGCGGGCCAGAGTGACGTCCAGCGCGGTGCCCGACACCACGCCGAGCTGCCCGGTCCGGGCGACGGCGCGCGCCAGCCGCCACCCGGACACCGCGACGCCCATGCCACCCTGGATCAGGACGGGGAGCGCGGCCTCAGACACGACACGCCCGCATCGTCCGCGCCCACGTCAGCACGTCGGCGTTCGTCTCTCTGGCCAGGTCGCGGATCGCCAGCATGTGCTCGCGATGCTCGGCGTGGAACGCCTCGGCGAAGTGATCGGCGATGGACAGCACACAGTCCTCCAACTTCGGGGTGGGCACCCGTGTAGTGACGAAAGCGCCCGTGTCACGCTGGATGCCGGTCATCGGCGCACGTCGAGCGGGGTGCGCCGCCGGTAGACGACGTATGGCCGCCACAGGTACGCGATCGGCGCCGACCACACGTGGACGAGCCTGGTGAACGGCCAGATCGCGGCCAGCAGCCAGGCCGACAGCACGTGCAGCTGGAAGACCAGCGGCACGTCCGCCATCAGGGCGGGGTCGGGGCGGAAGGTCAGGACGCCGCGGAACCAGACGGCGATGGTGGCGCGGTAGTCGTAGCCGCCGCCGACCAGGTTCTTGCCCACGGTCGCGGTCATGCCGAGCACGATCACCGCCGCCAGCACGGCGAACAGGACCTTGTCGGCGCGGGTGGTGGTGCGGCGCACCCGCGCGCTGGTGAAGCGGCGGGCCAGCAGCAGTCCCAGCCCCGCGACCACCATGAGCCCCGCTACGGTGCCGGCGCTCACCGACACCAGGTGGTAGAGGTGCTCGTCGACGCCGACCGCCTCGGTCAGGCTCTTCGGGACGAGCAGGCCGAGCACGTGACCGCCGATGGCGGCGAACGCGCCGAGGTGGAACAGCGGGGAGCCGAGCCGCAGCAGCCGGCTCTCCAGCACCTGCGTGGTGCGGGTGGTCCAGCCGAACTGGTCGACGCGCCAGCGCCAGACATGACCGACGACGAAGATCGTCAGGGCGACGTAGGGTACGACCACCCAGAGCGCGACGCTCACGGCCGCACCTCCAATGCGTTCAGGGGCGGACCGAAGGGGGCCTGACCAACCTCCTCGGCGGGCGGGCCCGCCAGCGCGAGATCGGCCACCGCGGCCCGCTCGGCCTCCGACAGGCCGGGCAGCTCGGCGCAGAGCGCGTCGAGGACCCACGCGTACGGCGAGCCGCCGTCGTGCAGCGCGGTGCGGATCAGCTCCAGACCCTTGCGGTGCTGGCGCAGCGGCGCCTCGCCGGTGGCAGGACCTGACAGGGCGGCGAATTCGCAGACCACGGGGAGAAAGTCCGGCAGCTCGCCGTCCGGCGGGGTGAGCCCGGCCACCCGGTAGCGTTGCTTGAGCGTCAGCAGGGCCATGCCGCGGCGGCGGGTGTCGCCGTGCAGGTAGTAGGTGAGGTAGAGGCTGGACTTGCGGCGCAGGTCGAACGTCTCGACGTAGGCGCGCGCCAGCGCCATCGGCTCGGTGGTGCGAAACCACCCGACGAACCGCGTCAGCGACTCGCGCGCCGCCGACTCCGGCAGCCGGCGCACCGCCTCGCCCAGCTCCTCCCGGGCGGCGATCAGCTCGGGGTCGGGATACTGAAGCAGCAGCGACACCAGTCGAAACAGCATCGCCCGGTCCGGCGGGGCGAGCTCGGGCAGTGCGCGCCGGCCGGGCTCGCTGTGCCAGCGCGGCCCTGCGGGCGCGAGGCGGCGGGGCCAGGTGCGGAGCTTCATGCCGCGTCTCCCTTGCCGACGAAGAGCTTGAGCCCCACGCGCCCGTCGCCGCGGCGCCCGGTCACGCCGGCCGGGTGGAACTCGCTCATTCCGGGCCCGCCGTCGCCGTCCAGGCTGCACCCGTCCGCTTGGGCGGACAGCGCGGCGGCGTCCTCGCGGTGTGCGGCGGGCACGACATAGCGCTCGTCGTACTTGGCGACGGCCAGCAGCCGGTACATCTCCTCCATGTCGGCCGCCGTCATCCCGGCCGCCTCCAGCAGGTGCGTGGCCACACTGCCGTCAACGGTGCGGGCCCGCATGTAGGCGCGCATGGCCGACAGTCTCATCAGCACCCCGGCCACGACCTCGATATCCCCGGCCGAGAACAGGCTCGCCAGGTACTCCAGCGGGATGCGCAGGTCGGTGATGGCGTGAAAGACGTTGTCGGGGTCGTCGGCGTCGGCGCCCACGCTGGTGACGGCGTCGAGCACGGGTGACAGCGGCGGGATGTACCAGACCATGGGCAGCGTGCGGTATTCGGGGTGCAGCGGCAGCGCCACCCGGTACCGCATGGCCAGCCGGTAGATCGGCGAGCGGCGCGCCGCCTGGATCCAGTCCTCGCTGATCCCGCTCGCCCGGGCGGCCGCGGCCACCTCGGGATCCTCCGGGTCGAGGAACACCTGGCGCTGCGCCTCCAGCAGGTCGCTCGGGTCGGCGACGCGGGCGGCGTTCAGGACGGCGTCGGCGTCGTACAGGACGAGGCCGATGTAGCGCAGCCGCCCGACGCAGGTCTCGGCGCACACGGTCGGCTGTCCCGCCTCGATGCGGGGGAAGCAGAACGTGCACTTCTCGGCCTTGCCGGTCTTGTGGTTGACGTACACCTTCTTGTACGGGCAGGACGACACGCACATGCGCCAGCCGCGGCAGCGGTCCTGGTCCACCAGGACGATGCCGTCCTCCTCGCGCTTGTACATCGCGCCGGACGGGCAGGCGGCGACGCAGGCCGGGTTGAGGCAGTGCTCGCAGATGCGCGGCAGGTGGAACATGAAGGTCTTGTCGAACTCCATCTTCACCTTCTCCACCATGGCCGCGAGGTTGGGGTCGGCGCCGGCGTACTCGGGGGCGCCGCCCAGGTCGTCCTCCCAGTTCGCGCCCCAGGTGATCGCCATGTCCTTGCCGGTGATGGCGGACTTGGGGCGAATGACCGGGACGTGCGGCCCCGCGGGAGCGTTGATGAGGGTGTCGTAGTCGTAGGTGGCCGGCTCGTAGTAGTCGTCCAGGTCCGGCAGATCCGGATTGGCGAACAGGCTGAGCAGGCGCTTGATGCGGCCGCCGGCGCGGAGCTTGAGCCGGCCGCGCCCATCCAGCGTCCAGCCGCCGTGCCAGCGCTCTTGGTCCTCGTAGCGTTTGGGGTAGCCGACGCCGGGCTTGGTCTCGACGTTGTTGAACCAGACGTACTCGACGCCGTCCCTGTTGGTCCAGGTCTGCTTGCACGTGACGGAGCACGTGTGGCAACCGATGCACTTGTCCAGGTTCATCACCATGGCTACCTGAGCGAGCACCCGCATCAGTAGGTCACCTCCTGGTCGCGGCGGCGGATCACCGTGACCTCGTCACGCTGGTTGCCGGTCGGCCCGTAGTAGTTGAAGGCATAGGTGAACTGCGCGTACCCGCCGATGAGGTGGCTCGGCTTGAGCAGCAGCCGGGTGAGGGAGTTGTGCACGCCGCCGCGCCGGCCTGACCTCTCGGTGAGCGGCACGTTCACGTTGCGGTCCTTCGCGTGGTACATGTACACGGTCCCGGCCGGCATGCGGTGCGAGACGACCGCCCTGGCCACGACCACGCCGTTACGGTTGTACGCCTCGATCCAGTCGTTGTCGGCGACTCCGATCGTGGCGGCGTCTTCGACGCTCATCCAGATCGTGGGCCCGCCGCGCGAGAGGGCGAGCATGTAGGCGTTGTCCTGGTATTCGGAGTGGATGGACCACTTGGAGTGCGGGGTCAGGTAGCGCACGGTGACCTCGGCCGCCCCACCGTCGGCCTGCTCGCCGTAGTGGCGGTGCATGTTGAGCGGCGGCCGGTACGCCGGCAGCTGCTCGCCCAGCTCGATGATCCAGTCGTGGTCGAGGAAGAACTGCTGGCGGCCGGTCAGCGTGTGCCACGGTTTGTCCCGCTCGACGTTGATCACGAAGGCGGAGTAGCGGCGCCCGCCGGTCTCCGATCCGGACCACTCCGGTGAGGTGATCACCGGTTGCGGCCTGGACTGCGTGTCGGCGAACGTGATGCGCTTGCCCTCGTGCTCGGCTGCCAGGTCGGCGAGCTTGGTGCCGGTGCGCTTCTCCAGTGTCTCGAAGCCCTGCGTGGACAGCCGGCCGTTGGTGGTGCCGGACAACGCGAGGATGGCCTCGCACATCCGGTCGGCGGTGTCCAGCGAGATGCGGCCCTCGGGGGTGACGCCGTTCTTGCCGCCCAGATACTCCAGCTCGGGTTCGACCCGGTAGGTGATGCCCTTGGTGGTCAGCCCGAGGTCGGCGAAGAGCGGCCCGATGCCGCGTACGCGCTTGCCGACGGCCGCGTAGTCGCGCTCGATGGTGATGATCTTCGGCATGGTCCTGCCAGGGATCGGCTCGCACTCGCCGTGCTTCCAGTCGCGCACCCGGCCGCCGGGCTGGGCCAGCTCGTCGGGGGTGTCGTGGGTGAGAGGGACGGCCAGCACGTCGGTGCGCCTGCCGAGGTGCTCCGCGGCCAGCTCGGAGAACGTGTCGGCGAGGCCGAGGAAGACGTCGTAGTCGGCGCGGGTCTGCCAGGGCGGGGCGATGGCCGGGTTGAAGGCGTGCACGAACGGGTGCATGTCGGTGCTGGACAGGTCATGCTTCTCGTACCAGGTGGCGGCCGGCAGCACGACGTCGGAGAACAGCGCCGTGGATGTCATCCGGAAGTCGATCGTGGTCAGCAGGTCGAGCTTGCCCTCGGCGGCCCCCTCGCGCCAGGTCACCTCGACGGGGTGGACGCCTTCCTCGTTGCGGGTCTCGGCGTCGGTGCCGAGCAGGTGGCGCAGGAAGTACTCGTTGCCCTTGCCGGAGGAGCCGAGCAGGTTGGCCCGCCACACGGTCAGCACACGGGGGAAGTTGGCGGGGTCGCCTGGGTCCTCGGCGGCGAAGCGCAGCCGGCCGGAGGTCAGCTCGTTCACCACGTGCTCGGCGACCGGGATGCCCTTCGCGGCGGCCTCGTCGGCGAGCGCGAGCGGGTTGCGGTTGAACGTCGGATGCGAGGGAAGCCAGCCCAGCCGCGCGGCCTGCGCGTTGCAGTCGGCGAACGACCGGCCCGCGAACATGCCCTCGCCCAGCGGGCTGGCCAGCTCGTCGGCCTGGATCTGCTCGTAACGCCACTGGTCGGTGGCCAGGTACCAGAACGCGGTGCCGGCCATGTGCCGGGTCGGCCGCTGCCAGTCGAAGGCGAAGGCCAGGTGCTGGAAGCCGGTGATCGGGCGGACCTTCTCCTGGCCGACGTAGTGGCCCCAGCCGCCGCCGTTGACGCCCTGGCAGCCGGTCAGCAGCACCAGCGTGAGGAAGGCGCGGTAGATCTGGTCGGAGTGGAACCAGTGGTTGGTGCCCGCGCCCATCGCGATCATCGACCGGCCCTCGGTGCGCTCGGCGTTGCGGGCGAATTCGCGGGCGATCCTGGCGATCGTGGCGGCCGGGACCGAGGTGATCTCTTCCGCCCAGGCCGGGGTGTACGGCTGCGAGGCGTCCTCGTAGCTCGCCGGCCAGTCTCCTGGCAGGTCGCGGGCCACCCCGTACTGAGCCATGAGCAGGTCGAACACCGTCGTGACGAGCTGTCCCGCCACCTCGGCCACCGGCACGCCGCGGCGCATGACCGAGCCGCCCTCGGTGGCGCCTTCGTCGAAGCGCGGCAGATCGACTTCGACCGCGCGGCGCCCGAGAAGCGTCAGCGCCGGGTTGGCGCCGTCCAGGTCGAGGTTCCAGCGGCCTTCGCCCTCCTGGCCCCAGCGAAAGCCCAGCGAGCCGTTCGGCACGACCGCTTCACCGGTCTCCTCGTCCAGGAAGACGGTCTTGAACGCGGCGTGCTCGCTCTCCGCGCCGAGATCCGCGGCGGTCAGGAAGCGGCGCGGCACGTAAGCGTCGCCGCGCCGCTCCAGCGTCACCAGGAACGGCAGGTCAGTGTATTTGCGGATGTAGTCGGTGAAGTAGGGGACCTGCCGGTCGCGGAAGAACTCCGTCAGCGTCACGTGGCCCATCGCCATCGCCAGCGCGCCGTCCGTCCCCGGGTGCGGCGCCAGCCAGTCGTCGGCGAACTTGACGTTGTCGGCGTAGTCGGGGCTGATCGCGACGACTTTGGTGCCCTGGTAGCGGGCCTCGGTCATGAAGTGGGCGTCCGGTGTGCGGGTGACCGGGATGTTGGAGCCCCACATGATGAGGTAGCGGGAGTTCCACCAGTCGGCAGCCTCGGGGACGTCCGTCTGGTCGCCCCACACCTGCGGGGAGGCGATCGGCAGGTCGGCGTACCAGTCGTAGAAGGACAGCAGCGTGCCGCCGATCATCGACAGGAACCGCGTCCCGGCCGCGAACGACGCCATCGACATGGCCGGAATCGGCGAGAACCCCACGACTCGGTCGGGGCCGTACTCCTTGACCGTGTGCACATGCGCCGCGGCCATCAGCTCCAGGACCTCTTCCCAACTGGAGCGGACGAATCCACCTTTGCCGCGCGCCCGCTTGTAGGCTCGCGCCCGCTCGGGGTCGCCGGTCAGTTCCTCCCACGCCAGCACCGGATCGCCCAGCCTGGCCTTGGCCTCGCGCCACATCTCCAGAAGCACGCCCCGCACGTACGGGTACCGCACTCGTGACGGCGAGTAGGTGTACCAGGAGAAGGACGCGCCGCGGGGGCAGCCGCGCGGCTCGTACTCCGGCGACTCCGGCCCGACCGACGGGTAGTCGGTCGCCTGGTGCTCCCACGTGATCAGCCCGTCCTTGACGAACACCTGCCATGAGCACGAGCCCGTGCAGTTCACGCCATGGGTGGAGCGCACCACCTTGTCGTGCGCCCACCGGTCCCGGTAGAAGCGGTCCCAACTGCTCGGGTCTATCTGGTGCAGGGTGCGGCCGTCCGCCGACACCTCGGACCTGGTGAAGAACGCACGGGCAGCGAGCAACGGCCCCATGCCAGGGGTGGAGTCGACATCAGTCACAGGATCTTCCTCGCTACAGGGGGAACAGCGGACACAGATCAAGATTCGGGCTCGCCGCCCTGGCACGGCAGGGACCAAAGTCCCTCGTCGCCGGTCCGATGGACCCTCAGTTGGTCCCCAGCCACAGGTCGGGGCCGAACACCTCGTAGTGGATGTCGGAGGCCGCCACCCCCGCCGTCAGGAGCCGGGCGCGCATGTCACGCATGAACGGCACAGGACCGCACAGATAGGCGACCGCGCCGGCCGGGATCTTGATGCCGTCCAGGTCCATCAGGCCGTCGCGGTCGGGGGCGGCCGCGCCGCTCTCGTACCAGAAGACCCGCTCGGTGGCCAGCCGCAGCATGTCCTCGCGTAGCGCGTGCTCGGCCGGAGAGCGGTCGGCGTGCAGGACGAGAACGCGTCGGCGCGAGCCGGTGGCGGCCAGGTGGTCGAGCATCGCCGTGATGGGCGTGCAGCCGATGCCCGCGGACACGAGCACCAAAGGCGCGTCCCCGTCCTGCAGCGTCACGTCGCCGAAGGGAGCCGACAGGGTCAGCTCGTCGCCCGGCCGCACGGTGGTGTGCAGCAGCGTGGACACCTCGCCGGCGGGGTCGCCGTCCACGCGCTTGACCGTGATCCTGCGGAACCGGTCTTCGCCCCCGTTCGACAGCGTGTACTGGCGCAGCTGGTGCACGCCGTCGGGCATGCGGACGCGGACGCTGACGTACTGACCGGGGCGCGCGGGCGGCACCGGGGCGTCGTCGGCGGGGCGCAGCAGGAACGAGACCGCGTTCGAGGTCTCGTCCTGGCGGGCCATGACCCGCCACTGCCGCCATGTGTCGCCGTTGCGGGCGCCGGCCTCGGCGTAGATGCGAGCCTCCAGCGCGATCAGTGCGCCTGCCATCAGCCAATACACCTCGTCCCAGGCCGCGGCGACCTCCGCGGTGACGGCATCGCCCAGCACCTCGGCGATGGCGCCGAACAGGTACTTGTGGACGATCACGTACTGGTCGTCGGTGACGCCGACCGCGGTGTGCTTGTGCGCGATGCGGGCGAGCAGGGCGTCGGGCCGCTCGTCAGGGTGGTCCAGGAGCATGGTGGCGAACGAGGCGATGGAGCCGGCCAGCGCCCTGCGCTGCTCGCCGTTGGCCTGGTTACCGCGATTGAACAGGCCGTCCAGCAGCTCCGGTCGCTCGCTGAACATCGTGTCGTAGAACCGCGTCGTGATGGCCTCAAGGGAGGCTCCGACAATCGGCAGCGTGGCACGGACGATCGCGGCTGATTCAGCGGACAGCATGAAGTCTCCAGAGAGCAGGGGAGGGGAGCCCGCGACTGCGGGCCCGAACCAGGCTAAGAGTCCGAAGCAGGCCGTTCACCGGGCGAACGTCCGCACTTGCAGGGTCGAAAGTCCCTAACAGGACACAAGATCTTCTCCGGTCGGGACTTTGGTCCTACCGGGCCAGGCGACGGGCCGGATAGTGGAGTGTTCTCCAAGGCGCGCTCGCGATCGCAAGCCGATCGGCAAGGAAGTCGGGACCTTCGCCCCTGCCGCGGAGGGGATTCGACGAAGGATTCTGAAGAGTATGCAGCTCGATGCGTCCGGACTTCAGGTGCTCACTCGCGAGGAGTGCCTCGACC
Source organism: Nonomuraea mangrovi (assembly GCF_042681425.1). Lineage (NCBI taxonomy): Bacteria > Bacillati > Actinomycetota > Actinomycetes > Streptosporangiales > Streptosporangiaceae > Nonomuraea > Nonomuraea mangrovi. The sequence continues at coordinate 162,596 of NZ_JBHUFV010000068.1, forward strand.
TGCTGTCCTCAACCCCGATCGGGCGGATCGTGTTCACCGATCGCGCCCTGCCTGCCGTCCAGCCGGTGAACTTCTATCTCGACGGTCAGTCCATCGTGATCCGTACCTCGATCGGGTCGAAGCTGGCAGCCGCCACCCGACGTGCCGTGGTGGCCTTCGAAGCCGACGAGTTCGATCCCGAGCTTCGCACCGGCTGGTCGGTCACCGCGGTGGGACAGGCGCGGGAGGTGACCGATCCCGACGAGATCGCCTGGTTGGCGGCGCTGCCGCTGACAACCTGGGCACCGGGCAGCAGGGACCATTACATCGTGATCGAGGCCGAGCACATCTCCGGCCGCCGCATCACGACACACTCCACCGGGGCAACGACCCCGCAACGCGCGCAGGGTTGAGGTCGAAGGAGCCGCCCGGCCTGTGGCCCGGTGCACGTACTCGATCGCAACGCCCTTGGAGGTGACGCGGGCACGGCGGAACTCGGGGTCGAGGTCTTCGACGTTCAGGGTGGGGATCTCCTCGGCGCGGGCGGCCTTCTCATACAGCAGCCTCCAGAGCGCGCGTTCTCGCAGGGCGTGCCGATTGTCGGTGAACAGCGTCTCCAGCCGGGCGCGCGGGCTGGAGCGGGCGCTCTTGCGGCGCTCCAGCCGCCGGGCCCGGTCGGTGGCTGAGCTTTGATTCCGATGTCACGCGCCGGGCCGTATCAGGCCGCTCTCGTAGGCCAGGATGACCAACTGGACCCTGTCGCGCACGTTCAGCTTGGCGATGGCCCTGGTGATGTGGGTCTTGGCAGTGAGCGGACTGATGACGAGGCGCTCGGCGATCTCGTTATTGGAGAGTCCGAGCGCCACGAGCTTGACCGTCTCCCGTTCCCGGGAGGTAAGGGCGGCCAGCCGCTGCCCCGCACTGGGCGCGAGGTCCTGCCGGTGGGCGAACTGCTCGATGACGCGGCGGGTCACGCCCGGCGACAGGAGCGCATCTCCGCCGGCGACGGCGGCAACCGCCCGGCGAAGGTCGGCGGGTTCGACCTCTTTGGTGAGGAAGCCGCTGGCTCCGGCGCGCAGGGCGGCGAAGACGTGTTCGTCGGTATCGAACGTGGTGAGGATGATGACGCGACAGCCCAGAGTGGTCGGGTTGGTGACGATGCGGCGCGTGGCGGTGATCCCATCGGTGCCCGGCATGCGGATGTCCATGAGGATCACGTCGGGGCTTGCGCTCGCGGCCAGCCGTACGGCTTCGTCGCCGTCCTGTGCTTCGCCGACGACCGTGATGTCCCGGGAACGGGCCAGCAGGCTGCGGAAGCCGGCCCGTACGAGTGCCTGGTCGTCGGCGAGGAGCACCTTGATCGTCATGCCGTCGAGCCTGCCACAGGGATGTCGGCCCGCACGGCGAAGCCGCCGCCGGGGACGGGTCCTGCGGTGAGCGCGCCCCCGAGCGCGCTCACTCGCTCGCGCATGCCGGCCAGGCCATGGCCTTCGGTGACCTCGGCGCCGCCTGGCACGCTGCGGCCGTTGTCGGTGATCTCGACGGTGATCGAGCGCGGCTGGTAGCCGATCGTCACCTTGGCTTTGCTCGCTCCCGCGTGCTTGAGCGTGTTGGCGAGGGACTCCTGTACGACGCGGTAGGTGGCGATGGCGGGAATGGCGGGGACGGCCGAGGGGTCGCCGTGTTCGTCGAGGGTCACCTCAAGCCCGGCGGCGTGGGCATCGGCGATGAGCGTGTCCAAGGAGGCCAGATCCGCCTGGGGTGCGGTGTCAGCTGGGTCGTCGCGCAGGATCGTGATGAGGGAGCGGAGGTCGGTCATCGCCCGGTTCCTGACGTCCTTTGCCAGGCGTAGCGCGGCGGCGGCCGCGGCCGGGTCCTCCTGGAGGGTGTCGGCGGCGACATTGAGCTGCACGCCGACGACGGCAAGGGTGTGCGCGATGATGTCGTGTACTTCGTGCGAGACGCGCAGCCGTTCCTCGGCGGCGCGGGCACGGCTGTCGGTTCCGCGCAGCTGTTCGCGCCAGCGGATCGCGGCGGCGTAGGTGAGGCCCGCGGCGATGAGGATCGCCAGGAGCAGTCCTTCCCCCGCGACGTGGAACAGGTAGCGGGTCGGGTTACTGTCCAGGACCACGCGGAAGTCGACCGCGGAGTAGACCAGTTGGGCCAGGCCGATGGCGGCCACCCAGCGCACGCGTGGCGTGGTGGCGGCGGTGAAGTAGGCGACCGCGGCCGGCCAGATCCAGCCGGCGGGAGACCAATGTCCGGTGAGGTGATAGACGAAGATCCCGCCGATCGACAGCAGCAGCACGGTCATCGGCCAGCGGCGTCTGACCAGCAGGAGCACCCCGAGAAGCAGGGCGAGGGGGATCGTGCCCCGCCAGGGGCTGTGCACCCCGGTGGCGAGGGCTACGGCGACGAAGAAGACCAGAGTGAGGGCGGCGAGCGTGATGTCGGCGATCCGGGCAAAATGCCGGACAGGAGCGGGTTCGCGTCGTGGGGGCGGTTCGGCCATGCGGAGCCCCTTTCTCGAGGGGTGACGGGTGACGCCGGGCCGGGGCGTACCGGACCGCGTCGCCCAGGTGGTCACATGGGCGACGCCGCCGGCGTGTTCGGCTTCCGTGGCCGCGTGGACCGGCGGGCTCGAGGACCGCGGAAGCTCGGGATCTGTTTACCAGCCCGGGTGGGAAGGTTCGGATCAGACGTGGGTGACCAGGAGGGTCACGCCTGCCTCGCCGCCACAGTCGACGAAAACAGGACCGACGCCGTTACCGATCGTGGGGGCGAGGGTCGCCTTCGCCACGAATCCCTGCGGGTTGTCCTCAATGATGCGGATGTTCTCTAGCACCGGGTGCTCTCTGTCGAGCCCGGCGAGCACGGCCTTGAGCCCTTTGCCGCCGCCGCAGTGGCCGGTGATCGTCACCTCCTGACGGCGCTTGGTGGTGGGATTGGGGCTGACCTGAACCACCGCCCTGGCGCCCTTCGGCGGCTTCGGCGCGGCCATCGCGGCGGTGGCCTCGCCGGCCGTGCCGGCCTGGGCACCAGCCGGCGCGCCGGTCGATCCCAGCAAACCGGCCGTCAAGCTCAGCCCGGCGATCGCAGTCATCGCTCTCTTGCTCATGGCGATTCCTCCAGTTCTCATCCAGCCATCTCGTCGAGAAACGCTAGGCCGGGCCGCAGCGGGAGCGCGTCGTCCGTTGATCGTCACGTGACCTTGCACCGTTCGCCGTACGCACTACACCGTAGGGAGTAGGCATCAGGTCTCGACCGACCGCACGAGGCCGTGGCAAGACCACCGGCGCCGCGCTGGTCAACCTGTACACGGGGGGCGAGGTGTGGAACGACAACGCCTTCACCAACCCTCAGGGCGTGCCGACGTTCGCCCGTGACGGTTCCGGCAGAGCGGTGACAGAGATATGGCAGCGCGGCCTGGCACGGTCGGGCCATGGCTGAGAAGACGAACGTGCTCATCGTCGGTAGCGGGCCCACGGGGCTCACGCTCGCGGCAGAACTGGCCAGGCGCGGGATCGACCATCGCATCGTGGAACGGGCGCCGGAGCCGTCACTGGGTTCGAAGGGCAAGGGGTTGCAGCCCCGCACGCAGGAGATCTTCGACGACCTCGGAGTGATCGACCGCGTGCTGGCGTCCGCGACGGTCTATCCGCCGTTGCGGGTGAGGATCGGCAGGGTGGCGGTGTATCAGGGGCGCATGCACAAGCCTGCCGCGGCGACGGACGCCGTGCCGTACCCGATGGTGGTGATGCATCCACAGTGGCGCACGGAGGAGGTCCTGCGTGAACGGCTGGCAGAGCTGGGGGGGAAGGTGGAGTACGGCGCGGAGCTGACCGGCTTCGAGCAGGACGCGCAAGGTGTGACGGCCAGGCTGGGCACAGGGGTGACGGTGCTGGCCGACTACCTGGTCGCGGCCGATGGCGGCAGGAGCTTCGTGCGCAAGGCGCTCGGTGTCGGCTTCGTCGGCGAGACCCGCGAGGAGGAGCGGATGGCGCTTGGCGACGTACGTGTCGAGGGGCTCGACCGTGACCATATCCACGTCTGGGTCCGGCCGGGCAGGGGCATGGTGGCGCTGTATCCGATGGCCGGCACCGACACCTTTCAGGTGCTCGCGCCGCTCAAGCCGGGCATGACGCCGGATCTGACGCTGTCCGGCTTTCAGAGGGTCTTTGCCGAGCGGTCGATGCTGCGCGGGGTGCGCATCACCGAGTTGCTGTGGTCCTCCCTCTACCGGGTCAACATCCGGCTGGCCGACAGGTATCGGGACGGTCGTGTCTTCCTGGCCGGAGACGCCGTCCACGTGCACTCGCCCGCAGGCGGGCAGGGCCTCAACACCGGTGTGCAGGACGCCTACAACCTGGGCTGGAAACTCGCGCGTGTGCTCGCCGGAGCGCCGCGGTCGCTGCTGGACACCTACGAGGAGGAACGCCGCCCGATCGCGGCTCGGGTGCTGGGCCTCAGCACCGACCTGCACGACAAGAAGACCTACAAGCGCGACGAGGAGACCTACCAGTTGCAGGTCGGCTACCGGGGCGCTTCGCTGGCCCGCAAGGGCGGGGATCGGGTGCCCGACGGGCCGCTGCGCCTGGCCGACGGCAGTCGGGCGCGCATGTTCGACCTGCTGCGGGGCCCGCACTTCACGCTGCTCTCGCCGGAACCCGCGCCCAGGGTGCCGAACGGCCCGCAGGTGCGGGCGTACGCCACCGCCGAGCCGTACGGCGACCTGCGTCACACCCTCATCCGGCCGGACGGATATATCGGGATCGCCACCGACTCATCCAGCGAGCTCGCCGGCTACCTGGCCATGGTCTGAGCGGGGACGTCGGCCACATGATCGACACGCCGCGCCAGGCGAAACGGCCGTCCTGGCGGGTCTACCTGTCACCGGGATGGCGGGTTGAGCGACTGGTCGGCACGATCATGATGGTGGCCGCCCCGCTGACGGCCCGTTCGGGCATGCTCACTGAAATCGGGTGCGCACCGCGCGGGAGGCGCTCACCAATGCCGCCAAGCACGCCCCGCACGCCGCGATCACGGTTCGGCTCGAGTACCGCGTCGACACCGTGAACCTCGTGGTCCGTAACGAGTCCGTTCCCGACCCGGCTGAGGGCCACCGCAGCGCGGGCCCTGTGGGGTACGGATTGACCGGCATGCGCGAACGACTCGCCCTCGTGGGCGGTCGACTCACCGCTGCGGAAAAGCGGGGTGGCTGGCAGGTGGTCGCGGAGGTACCGGCATGAGTGACACCACGGTGATCCGCGTGATCGTTGTCGATGACCAGCAGATCGTCCGGGAGGGCCTGGTGGCACTGCTCGGGCTGCTGGACGACGTCGAGGTCGTCGGTGCGGCGGGCGATGGCGAGGGCGCGCTTCGGCTGCTGGCGGAAACCTCTGCCGACGTCGTGCTGATGGACCTGCGGATGCCGGTGATGGACGGGGTGGAAGCCACACAGCGCATCACCCGGCAGCATTCACAGGTCGCGGTCTTGGTCCTGACCACGTACGCCGACGATGACTCGATCGCGGCGGCCCTTCGTTCAGGCGCCCGCGGCTATCTGACCAAGGACGCCGGCCGAGCCGAGATCGCAGCGGCTCTCCGTGCCACCGCGTCCGGTCAGTCCACCTTCGACACCGCCGTCTCCCGGCGCCTTGTGGCGGCCATGCTACGGCTGGGCCCGCTCCACCCCGTCCCGCCGGATCGCTGGGGCAACCCCGGCGGGCTCACCCCCCGGGAGATCGAGATTCTGAAGCTCATCGCGCAAGGCATGACCAACCAGCAGATCGCCACGTCGCTGTTCATCGGCGAGTCGACGGTCAAGACGCACATCAACAACGCCTTCGCCAAGATTGGAGCTCGTAGCCGCAGCGACGCGACGCGCTACGCCTACCGGCATGGGTTGGCGGAAGGCTGAGATCGGTCCCAACCGTTCCAGCGTCGCGCATATCCCTCGCCGCCGAGGTCCTGCCGCCGAGCCGTCTTCGTGGCCTCCTCCGGGTCCGGCCGAGATCCGGCCAGAAGCGGCCACGAGCCGATCATGTTCATGATCTGGAGTCTCTCCGAGGGCGGGCGCTCCGGAGCCGGAGACCCAGCAGCTGTACGTGGAACTCATCGACAGGCTGATCCCCATCCGCGTGCGGCTGCTGATGCTCCTCAACGACCCGCCAGGCTGGTTCGATCAGCATCCCGGGCCCACGCGTCCCCAGGGGGGCGCCGCGTCTGTGACCTCGGCCGACGGCCGGTCGCGTCCGAGGCGGTCGATGGTGCGGTCGATGGCCGAGGCGCAGGCGCGGATGGGTGTTGGGGTTGGCCGTGCGCGGGGTGGCGAGGAAGGCGTCGGCAGTTGCGGCGAGGCTGACACTCCGCCACGCAGGGCGGCGGACCAGCATGGAACCCGAAGAAGGCGCAGATGATTAAGAAAATTAAGGCGGATCTCTTCAAAATTAATATCTCGCCGGGTATAACTTAAGGTATGACAGATCAGGCGATGGACTGGCAGGAACTCACGAACCTGACCCGGGGCCGGCCGTTCGTCGTCGAGCGGGTGCGCCTGGCAGACAACGGCGTCGCGATCGAGGGCGAGTTCGAGCTTCCGCAACTGGCTCAGCTCAATGTCGAGGATCAGGTCTTCGTCACGGCGTTCGTGCAGTGCCACGGTTCCATCAAGCAGATGGAACGGATCTTCGGGGTGAGCTACCCGACGATCAAAGCTCGACTGAACCGGATCACGCAGATGCTCGACTTCGTCGAAACCGATCCGGCACCGCCGCCGACCGAGGTCCTCGATCGGTTGCGCCGCGGCGAGATCACCGCCCAGCAGGCATTGTCCGAACTGGAGGGGCGCACGTGATGCCGCAGTTGCTGACCGTACGGGTCAAACGCCCGGACCATCGTGCCATCCGGATCTGGGTGCCGGTACTTCCCGCGGTGCTCGTACTTACACCGGTCGTGGTCCTGGCTGTCCTGGGGGCCGTCGTGGCCTGCCTCATGTTCGGCGTCAGCGTGGTGCGGGCGTTCGGCACCGGTTGGCGCGTGGTCTGCGCGTTGCCCGGCACCCGGGTCGACATGGAGTACAGCCGTACGGCCGTGCTCGTAGCCATCCGATAGGAAGGGTCTTCGATGAACGAACATCGCAAGGACATCCTCGACATGCTGGCCGAAGGCAAGATCACCGCAGAGGAGGCGGAGCGGCTCATCACCGCGCTCGAACGGGACCAGCCGCCGACGGCGGCCGGTCCGGCCGCCCGGCCGAAAGGCAAGGCGAAGTACCTGCGGGTGGTGATGGAGTTCCTCGATGACGGCGAGTCGGGGCGGCTCAACGTGCGGATACCGCTGCAACTGCTGCGGGCCGGCGTACAGCTGGCGGCCCTGATCCCGCCGCAGGCACTGGATCGGGCCAACGCCGAGCTGAGCAAGTCGGGTGTGCCGTTCGACCTGACGCAGCTCAAGCCCGAGCACCTCGAGGCGCTCGTAGAGCACCTCGACGAGACGATCGTGGAGCTCGAGCAGCCCGATGGCCACCTGCGTGTCTTCTGCGAGTAAGCGTCGTCCAGTGGAGCGGACCCCCGAGGGGGTGCTGGAACACCCTCCCGAGGCCGCACCTGCCGTAGCAGGGCGCGGCGAACGGAACCCCGATCCGCGAAGTCGTCGGGGAGGCCCCTGCGAAGTTCGCCGAACCACCCCGAAGGTCAGCGGATCAGCCGCAAGCGTGAACGGCTGACCACCACCATCGATCGCGTCACGGGTGACGAGCCGTGACGACGGGTCCGCGATTCACGTGCAGGGGCCCGGAGAAGTCAGACAAGACGCTGCAGGTGCTGCGCGCTGCCGCATCGGGAGGCACGCAAGGCCGGCCAAGGTCCCGGCGGCGATCAGGTCTGCCTCGGTGTCGTGTCAGCGGCCGTGTCAGCACGGTGGCGGCCCGGTATCAGCGTGGCCGGCGATGGTGGATGCCATGAACAGGTCAGCGATTGCGGCGCTCGCGGCCGCACCCGTCGCCGCAGGCGCTCCCGCCGCGTCCGCGACGGCGAAGCCGAGGATCGAACTCTCCGGTGCGTTGACGCAGTACGTCTTCCCCTAAGGGGGGCGGTGGCGGGCTCGCTCACGAGCAACGATCAGGTCGCCTCCATCCACACGCCTGCAGTCTCGGCTTGCGCCTCAGCTATTCGGCGTTGCTAAGTACCAGTAGTCAGTGTTACTTTATACCGGTAGTTAGCGGTACGAGGTAGCTGAAAGGAGGTGGTCCATGGGCAAGCTCGTGACCGAGATGCTCAAGGGAACGCTGGAGGGCATCGTCCTGGCGATCCTGTCCGGCCGGCCCGCGTACGGCTACGAGATCACGGCGTGGCTGCGCGATCAGGGCTTCTCCGATATCGCCGAGGGCACCATCTACGCGCTGCTGGTCAGGATCGAGCAGCGCGGACTGGTCGACGTGGAGAAGGTCCCGTCCGAGAAGGGGCCCCCGCGCAAGGTGTACTCCCTGAACGCTCAGGGACGGGAGTACCTCGAAGAGTTCTGGAGGACCTGGAGCTTCCTGGCCGAGAGGCTCGAACAGCTCCGCACAGGAGGGAAGTAGACATGGCCGCACAGTCGAACGAGCCGAAGAGCCGCTATTTGCAGTACCTGGAGATGGTCACCGGGCCGCTGGAGGACAAGCGGCGCTACCGGCAGTACAAAGCGCGCATCAAGCAGCTTCCCCAGAACTACCGCACGGCGGCCGAGGCGCTGGAGCGCTACCTGATGCTCCTCGGACCGGCGGACGGCGCCGGCGCGATGGCGATGTACGAGGACCTCGTCGATCTGTTCGAACAGAGCGCGGCGGACGGAACCCCGATCCGCGACATCTTCGGCGAAGACCCCGTGGAGTTCGTCGAGGCGTTCGTGGCCAACTATCCGGCCGGACAGTGGAGAAGCCGGGAGCGGAACCGCTTCACCAGCGCCATCGAACGCGCCGCCGGCGAAGACACCACACGACAAGACAGGACAGAGTGATGACGACACAGCAAGCCCAGGCGATACAGGTGCAAGGCCTGGAGAAGTCGTACAAGGAACTGCGGGTGCTGCGCGGCGTGGACTTCTCCGTGGCGCGGGGCAGCATCTTCGCCCTGCTCGGCTCGAACGGGGCGGGCAAGACCACGGCCGTGAAGATCCTGTCCACGCTGCTCAAGGCCGATGCGGGCACGGCCCGCATCAACGGTTTCGACGTGGCCACGCAGGCTGCGGACGTGCGGGAGTCCATCAGCCTCACCGGACAGTTCGCCGCCGTCGACGAGATCCTCAGCGGGCGGGAGAACCTCGTGCTGGTCGCCCGGTTACGGCATCTCAAGAATCCCGGCAAGATCGCCGATGACCTGCTCGAGCGTTTCTCGCTGACCGACGCCGGCACGCGGAAGGTGTCGACGTACTCGGGTGGCATGCGCCGCCGCCTCGACATCGCGATGAGCCTCATCGGGAACCCGCCGGTCGTCTTCCTCGACGAGCCGACGACCGGGCTCGATCCCCAGGCGCGCATCGAGGTGTGGCAGGCGGTCAAGGAACTCGCCGCCCAGGGCACGACGGTGCTGCTCACGACGCAGTACCTGGACGAGGCCGAACAACTCGCCGACCGGATCGCGATCCTCCACGAGGGCCGGATCATCGTGAACGGCACCCTGTCCGAGCTCAAGCAGCTGCTCCCGCCCGCGAAGGTCGAGTACGTCGAGAAGCAGCCGACGCTTGAGGACGTCTTCCTCGCGCTCGTCGGCGCCGACGGCAAGGACGGCGACACCGGCGAACACCGCATCTCGGTACGCAAGTAAGGAGCAACGATGAGCAAGCATTTCTTCGGCGACACCGCCGTCCTGCTGGGACGCTCCCTGCGCCACATCACGCGCAGCGTGGACACCATCGTCACGACCGCGCTCATGCCGATCGCCATGATGCTGATGTTCGTCTACGTGTTCGGCGGCGCCATCAACACAGGGTCGGTTTCGTATGTGAACTACCTCCTGCCCGGCATTCTGTTGATCACGGTCGCCTCGGGCATCGCCTACACCGCGTTCCGGCTGTTCATGGACATGAAGGGCGGCATCTTCGAGCGCTTTCAGTCCATGCCGATCGCGCGGTCGTCGGTGCTGTGGGCGCACGTGCTGACCTCGCTGGTCGCCAATCTGATCTCGCTCGTGGTGGTCGTGCTCGTCGCCCTGCTCATGGGCTTCCGCTCGGGGGCGGGAGTGCTGGCGTGGCTCTCGGTCGCCGGCATCCTGATCCTGTTCACCCTGGCGTTGACCTGGATCGCCGTCATCCCCGGTCTCACCGCGAAGTCCGTGGACGGCGCGAGCGCGTTCTCCTACCCGCTCATCTTCCTGCCGTTCCTCAGCTCGGCGTTCGTGCCCACCGACACCATGCCCGGCCCGGTGCGCTTCTTCGCCGAGCACCAGCCGGTGACCTCTATCGTCAACGCCCTTCGCGACCTGTTCACCCAGCAGCCGGTCGGCACCGACATCTGGATCGCCCTGGCCTGGTGTGTCGGCATCCTCATCGTCGCGTACGTCTTCGCCATGAACACCTACCGGCGCAAGATCTCCTAGGCCGTATCGCCGGGCTCGGCTTGATCTCGATGAGCGTGGCGGACAGGCGGATCGCGGCGCGGTTGCCCTGAACAAGCCCAGCCCCTCCTCGGCTTGTCTCCGCTGCCGGGCGGAGGCTTCCAGGAGTTGGCGCGGGATGAGCACCGGGCTGTGAGCGGACCACCCAGAGCGCATGCGGCAGCCGCTGACCCTTGCCGGTGCGAGTGACGAACGGCCTCCATCGTGGGTGGGCCGATCCCCCCACCAGGTACTGATGTCACCCCGATGTCGTGGTGGACCGGGGCGACGCACGCCGCCGCCGACGCGGATCGGCATATCCCTTGCAACGCACCCTTCGAGCTTCACACAACACGTCCTATCGCGAGACAAGGAAGATCATGACTGAATCCCTCCACACCGTCACGACGATGCCGACGGCGCGTCAGTCCGGCTGTCCCTTCGACCCGCCCAAGGAGCTGATTGAGGCCCGTGAGCACAGCCCGATCAGCCGCTTCCCCTTCCCCGACGGGCACGAGGGGTGGCTGGTCACCGGCTACAACCTGGTCCGGTCGGTGCTGGCCGACTCGCGGTTCAGCTCGCGCAAGGAGCTCATGAGCCACCACCCGCTGATCGACTACGGCGACATCGAGGTCCCTCCGGCGCCGCCCGGGGAGTTCCTCCTCATGGACGAGCCACAGCACAGCCGCTACCGCAAGCCGCTGGTGGGCAAGTTCACCGTACGGCGGATGCGGCTGCTCACCGAGCGCGTCGAGCAGATCACCGCCGAGCATCTGGACGCCATGGAGCAGGCCGGGCCGACGGTGGACCTGGTGACCGCGTTCGCCAAGCCCATCCCCGCCATCATGATCTGTGAGCTGCTGGGCGTGCCGTACGAGGACCGGGGCTCCTTCCAGGAGAACATCGACAAGTTCATGAACGGGGAGACCGACGACGAGGACCTGATCGCGGCCTACACCTCGGTGCAGCAGTACCTCGCCGAACTGGTGGCCGCCAAGCGCGCCAACCCCACCGACGACATACTCAGCGAACTCACCGACAGCGACCTGACCGACGAGGAACTGAAGGGCATGGCCCTGATCCTGCTGGCGGCCGGGTTCGACACCACCGCGAACATGCTGGCCCTGGGCACCTTCGCCCTGCTGCGGAACCCCGCGCAGCTCGCCGCGCTACGCGCCGACCCCACGCTCACCGACCAGGCGGTGGAGGAGCTGCTGCGGTACCTGAGCGTCGCCAAGCAGTTCTACCGGGTGGCGCTGGAGGACATCGAGCTGGGCGGCCACACCATCAAGGCCGGCACGACCGTCATCCTGTCCCTCAACACCGCCAACCGCGACCCCGAGCGCTTCTCCGACCCTCACACGCTCGACCTCCACCGGCAGGACGGCGGCCACATGTCCTTCGGCCACGGCGTCCACCAGTGCCTGGGCCAGCAACTCGCCCGCGTCGAGATGCGCGTCGCCTTCCCCGCACTCCTCAACCGCTTCCCCACGCTGCGCCTGGCCGTACCGGCCGAAGAGGTCGCCCTGCGCCCGGAGGCCGCCGACATCTACGGGGTGAAGAGCCTCCCGGTCACCTGGGACGCGTGATCGCGAGCCGGTGACCGGTGAGGTCGCCCACGGCCGCTGTGGCTGCTCGCCTGCGGCGATCGCGTCCGCGGCCCGTTTGTGCCCGTATTCCGGTCGCCCCCTGACGGGGGCGGCTCGCGTTCCGCGGCAGGACCACCAAGGGCGAGCCGGAGCGACACGACGGCATGGAACCGGCGGCCGCCCGTGTGCGCCTTCGACGAAGGCTGCTCGCACTCCTGGCACGCCGCAACGCACCGATCCAGTGACACGGACCGTCCCGGTCGATCGAAGTGCAAATTCCTACATTTCAGGTCTTGAGAAAGGAATACGGTATGGAAGATACGACAAGCGGGACACCCGAACAGGGACATGTCGGGCGCAGAACCGTGTTGAAGGGCGTGGTGGGTGCCGGCGCGCTCGCCGGCGCACACGCCGCCCTCACCGGCCGCGGCAACGCCTCCGTACGCGGTGGCGGTGACGATGCCGAGCACGGTGTCGAGCACGGCTGGGGGAAGGTCGCCGACGTGTTCCGCGCGAACTTCAGACACCCCGGTGAGGTCGGCGCGGCGTGCAGCGTCTACGTGGGCGGCCGCCCCGTCGTCAACCTGTGGGGCGGCCTCGCCGATCGCGAGGCGAGCCGCCCATGGCGCAAGAACACCATCGTCCAGGTCGCATCCACGACGAAAGGCGCCACCGCGATCTGCGCCCACATGCTGGCACAGCGCGGTGAACTGGATCTGGACGCCCCGGTGGCCCAGTACTGGCCGGAGTTCGGCGCTGCCGGCAAGGAGCAGATCCCGGTGCGCTGGTTGCTGTCACACCAGGCAGGTCTGCCGATTGTCGACGGGCCGCTGACGTTCGAGCAGGCGTGCGCATGGCACCCGGTCATCCGCGCGCTCGAGGCGCAGAAGCCGCTCTGGCAGCCGGGCACCGAGCACGTCTACCACAGCGTCACGTTCGGGTTCCTGGTCGGGGAGGTCGTGCGCCGGATCTCCGGCCAGTCACTGGGCAGGTTCTTCGCCGAGGAGGTGGCCGCCCCGCTCGGACTGAGCGCCTGGATCGGGCTGCCTGAGAAGCAGGAGAAACGGGTGGCCCGGATCCACTACGCCGCTCCGTTCAGCGTGGAGGAGCTGACGGCCGGGCTGATCGCGACCACCGGGCTCGATGCGGACACGGTCACCGCATGGGTGAAGGCCGTGTGGGGTCCGGGCTCGGTCCAGGCCCGCGCCGGCGAGCTCGGCGGCGCCCTGGACAACACGTCCGACTATCACACCACGCGTGCCTGGCGCGCGGCTGAGTTCCCAGCCGCGAACATGCTCGCGGACGCGCGATCGTTGGCGCGGATGTATGCCGCCACGGTCAGCGACGTCGACGGGGTGCGGTTGCTCGATCCCTCGACAGTCGAGAAGATGACAGCCGTCCAGACGGACAAGACGCCGATGCACGGGCTGCCGCCGGGGCTGAACATCCCGGCTGACCGCTCCTTCTACATGTCGCTCGGGTTCTGGCGGGCCTGCCCGCCGCTGCCGATGGCCGGGTCGGGGTCGTTCGGCCACCCGGGCTCCGGCGGATCGATCGGCTTCGCCGACCCCGATGCCGGTGTCGGCTTCGGCTACGTCACGAACCTCTGGAACTTCCGGCCCGACGACCCGCGGGCGTCGAACCTGGCCAGGGCCGTCCGGTCCTGCCTCGGATGACGACAGCCCTCGCGTGACGGACCCCCAGGAGACCCTGCGGGAGCCGGCAGACCGGCACGCCATCCCCGGCGTCGGCGTCGTCGACCGCCTGCGGCGGGGGAGATCAGCGTCCAGGAGGCGCCGGTAGGCGTCAGCACAGCACATCGAGGAGCTTGGCGAGGCCATCGTCGACGTCGACGAGTCCGGCACCGAGGTGCGGGTGTCCCGCGAGTGACACCGCCACGGGCTAACGAAGGGAGAACCCGATGACGAGACAGGCGACCCACGCGCAGGGTCTGGAGAAGTCCAGCTCACCCGCGCTGCGCGCGTCCGATGCGGACCGCGACCGCGTCACCGAACTGCTGCGCATCGCCGTCGCCGACGGCCGGCTCGACCCCGTCGAGTTCGACGAGCGGCTGGACGCGGCGCTGACCGCCCGCACCATCGACGCGCTGGCCCCGCTCATCACCGATCTGGTCGCGGTGCCAGGCGGCGACGTCGCACTCACGCTTCCGCACGCTGGGACGCCGGCCGCCGAACGGCTCACGATCAAGGAGCGTCACGGCTCGGTGCGTCGTGAGGGCCGGTGGACGCTGCCACACCGGCTGGCGCTGCGCACCGCGTGGTGCGAGGTGGTGCTGGACCTGACCAGCGCGGTGCAAAGCGCGCCCGAGCTGGTCATCGAGCTGCGGGTGAACGGCGGCACCGTGGAGTTGGTCCTCGCGCCGGGCATGGTGGTGGACGCCAACGAGCTGTCGGTGCGGCACAGCACGCTGGCGATCAGCAGGGACGGGGGCGACAGCACGCCGGAGACGCTGCACGTCCGCTTGGTAGGCCGAATGCGGCACGGCCGGCTCGACACCCGGTGGCAGGCGCCGCCGCTCCGCCGCTGAGCAGAGCAGCCGGCCATGAGACGCCCGTGGCCGGGGTGAGAGCACAAGCGATCGCCGCGGCCAGTGCGCGGCCGAGGCGTCTCACACCCGGCTCAGCCCAGGTAGAAGTCCCTGCGAGCGGCCACGAACGCCTCGATCGTTTGGACGGGTACGCCCGTCACGCGTTCGACGTCGTCGGACGCGGCGTCGTAACGGTTCTCTTGGTGCAGTCGGACCAAGATGGTGGCGAGGTGCTGTTCAACGTGCGGCGGCAGACCCGCCTTGGCGAGCACCTCGGCCCGCCACCGGTCCAGCGGCACGTCCACATAGGACACCGGGCGCTCCAATGCCCGTGAGAACTCCTCGGCCATCTCGGTCATGTCGAGCATGCGTGGCCCGGCCGGCTCGTAGGCGTGCCCGATGTGCGGAGCCGGGTCGCGGAGCACGGTGGCGACCACCCGGGCAACGTCGTCCACGGCGACCGGCGCCGTGCGCCCGGTGCCGAACGGCAGCGCGATCGTGCCGTTCTCCCGGATCGACCGGGCCGCCAGCGTGGTGAACAGCGGATTTTCCAGGAAGACCGTCGGCCGGATGTGGACCACTGGCAGGCCCGACCAGTCGAGTACCTGCTCCGCCAGCCAGTGCAGCCGGTGCTGGTGCGACTCCGCGGTGCCGGTGCCGGTGGCGGCCATCTCCGACACCGCCATCTGTGACATGCCCACCAGAGCCTCCAGCTCCCCGCGTTCCCGCGCCACGGTGGCCACCACGGTCGCCGCCAGCAGATGGTCAGGCGACACGGGCATCGCGAAGTACATCCGCCCGACACCCTCCAGCGCGGCCGCGACGTTCTCGGGTCGGGTCAGATCGCCGACGACGACCTCCGCGCCGAGGGCGCGCAACTCGGCCGCACGCTCGTCATCACGGCGGACCATCGCGCGCACCGGCACGTCCTGCGCGCGCAATTGGTCGAGCACCGTACGGCCCGTGCCACCGGCGCCAGCGATGAGAACAAGGTTGCCGGCAACCATCGGTCGCTCTCCTGAGTAGCTGAGTAGCTGAGTGTCTGAGTGGAGGTGCGATCAACGTGCTGTCACCGTCCGGGGGCCCGCTGCTTCACCTCCTGCAGTCCCCAGCCGTTGCCGTCCGGGTCACGGAAGGTGACATAGGAGGCGTAGGAGGCACGGTCGGGGTGCGGGCCGGCCAGCCGCTCCTGGCCCTGGCCACGGTGGACGACCCCGTCGGCGTCGTGACCGTGGTGAAGGAGCCCTCCGCCGTCGTGAAAGATCTCGCTCACCTCGACGCCCCGGCCGACGAGCTCCGCGCGGGCCTTTTCGATGTCGTCGACGACGAGATACAGGCCCTGGGCGGAGCCGGGGGCGGCGGAGGTGAGGCCCTTGCCGAACATGATCGAGCACTCTGAGCCGGGTGGCGTGAGGTGCACGAGCCGGTAGTCCTCACTGAATGTCTGGTCGACGTCCAACCGGAATCCCGCAGCCTCGTAGAAGCTCCTGGCCCGATCGACGTCGGAGACGGGCAGTACGATGAATTCGAGTTTGAGGTCCATGTGGTGTCTCTCTTTAGGTCGGGAAGTGGATCCACCAGGCGGCCCCGGTTATTCGCGCCCGCATCCCGGCAGGGCTAGCCCCAGGCGCCGACGAGCACCTGGTGGTCGCGGTCGGCGAGCAGATCGGCCCCCGCGGTCGATGAGCTCGTACCGAGCCGCGTCACGGTAGGCAGGGATCGCCTCAAGCTGACCGTCCCTCCGGACCACCGGAAGCGCCTCCACGTGGACGTTCCGAAGCTTGCGGCGGAGTCGAGGACTGTGTCGTCCTCGCTCACGGACTCGCTGACCGCTCTCATCAGATCGCGCGCTGTGCTTGTTTCGCCCTCTTTTCCTGGGCGTCTCGTTTCCTCCCCCGGACTCCCTCAAGCGACATCTAAGGACTTCTCATCAATATTTGGCGTGCTGTCCCTGGCCGATTCCGCGTCTCCCCGCGTCATCATCCACGGCCGTCCGGGGAAGTCCTTGAAACCCAGCCCTGGCTGGCGCCTGCCGGCGCGGTCGATGTCGTAGGCGGCGCCGTCCGGGCCTCGATCGGTCAGGTTGTCGCGGCATGACGGGACAGCCCGGGGGTGCGGCTCCTCCAACTCGCTGGTCGACGCTGAGGAACTCGTCCACGAGACCTACGCCCGCGGCTTGTGCCGGCAACAGCAGGACGCCGTCGAGCTCCCAGCGCCTGGCTGACGACGATCGTCAGCCGCATCTGCGCGGACCTGCTCGGCCGGTAATGCCCGGGCAGCACGAACCATCGGCAGTAGCACCGCCGCGCCCCCGGCCTGCGAAACCAGGTCAGTGGCTCAACGGGCAGAACCGCCCGTCAGGGCTCGAGGTCGGTCACTCCTTTGCCGCTCGGAATATCGAGCGGCACAGAAACCTGGTCGTGCGTGATCAACCAACTGCCGTCGATCTTCCGGAAGCAGAAAGTGACCCGGACCCACATACCGCTCGTCGCCGTCCCGTTCTTCAGCGTGCCGCTCAGCCGGCCGAAGCAGTGCCCGAATGCCACATCATCGCCCACGGTGAGCGTCAGGTCGCGGACCTCGTAAGTCACATCATGGAAGAACGTGAACACGTTCGCCCAGTTCTTCAATTTCGCCGCTATCCCTACATGCTGCAGCGGCGGCTCGACGTCGAAGGACACGACATCCGTTGCGTAAAGCTGCTTCAGGCCCTCGAGATCCTTGGCTCGGAGCCCTTCGATCATCTTGTCGACCTGCTGCCGAATCTTGGCTTCATCTATCTCGCGTTGAGTAGGCATCGCTGCCCGTCCCTTCCATGCGGTGTGGAATCTTGGCTTCTCACAGGTACGACGACACAGCACCCGGGGATGTCAGGCTCACGGCATTTACGGTCAGGACGCTCCTGCCGCGTCGAGCGACGAACCTGAGCCCGCCAACACGTCGTCGGGTGCGAACGGAGACGCACGGCCGTCGAAGTCGCATCATCACGGCATCGGTGAACTCGCCGAGCAGCGTCTCGATCTCGATCCGGTCGGCGATGGCCTCCAGGTCGCTCATCGGTCTCCTTCATGTCTCGCCTGAGATTCCTGGATGGTTTGCTCGCCGGTCCTGAGCGCGATCACCGGCGATTGTCTTGAGGTTCGCCGGCGATCCAGTTCCAGCTGGTGATCGTGGTGCGCATCAGGCGGGCGGCGGTCGACAGGTGGCTGTCGACGCCCCAATAGAGGGTGACCGCGCGACGGCAGTCGGGACTGTCGACGGCGATCCAGGCGGCGGGGGCCCGCGTGGCGCTGCGGCGGGCGAAGGCGGGGACGAGACCGATGCCGAGTCCTGCGCTGATCAGGTCCGCGATGGCGGCGGGCTCGTCACCTTCGCAGACGATCTTCGGTGTGAGGTCTCGTGCTGCGAAGAGCCGATCGAGCAGCCGGCGTAGCCAGTGCCCTTTGCGGGCGGTGATGAAAGGCTGGCCGGCGAGTTCGTCGATGCGTACGGAAGCGCGGCCCGCCAGCGGGTGATCGAGTGGCACGGCCACCCCCACCGCCTCATCGAACAGCTGCGTGGCCTCCAGGCCCTCGGCATGGATCGGCTGCGAGGCGACACACAGATCAACGTCTTGGGCCCGCAGGCGGCGGGCCATGTCCTCGGCCGACGACCAGTGGAGCTCGATCTCGACGGAGGGATGGGCGCGCTTGTAGGCCGCCAGCGGCCCGGTGAGCGTGAGGAAGGTTTCTGACGCCAGTCTCACGGTGCCCAAGCCTTGGCTGGTGGCCTCGGCGACGGCGCGTCGTCCCGCATCGAGTTCGCCGAGGGAGCGTTCGACGTGGTCGCGGAAGAGTTTGCCCGTGTCGTTCAGCCGGAGCCGGCCGCTGCGCTCGAACAGCGGTACGCCCAGCTCGCTCTCCAACCGGGCGATGGTACGGCTCAGCGACGGCTGGGCGATGTGAAGCTCGTCGGCTGCCCGGCTGAGGTGCTCCAGCCGCGCCACCACCAGGAACTGCTTGAGCGTGTTCAGCTCCATCATGCCTCCACACACATAACGCCATAGCAATATTGATCTTAGACAAGATAGCTCATGGGTCATAGCTTCGGATGGGTTCGCGTACGGAGATCAGAGTGAGGAGGACCCTTCATGGTCACCAGCAGCCTGGGATCCGCTGCCGCGCATCGGACGAGGCCGACCGGGTGGGCTTTCCGGGCCGTTGTCAGCGCGCACGTGGTGGCGATCGTCGGCCAGCCGGTGTTCGCCGGGGTGTATCTGACCGGTGACTTCGACAGCCTGCGCCGGCACGCGGTCGGCGCCGACGTGGTCACCTCCATCGGCTACCTGCAGGCGATCGTGGCGATCATCGTCTGGGTCCGGCTGCGTCAGGCCTGGCCGTTCCTGGCCACGATGGCGGTGGTGGAGGCCGAGACGGTGCAGTACTTCGCCGGCTTGGACGGCGCGCTGTGGCTGCACATCCCGCTGGGCGTGATGACCGTCGCCGCGCTCGTCGTGCAGTTCATCGCGGTCTGGCGCCGGCCGCTCCAGCGGAGTACGCGTGCGCAGGGGGAGGGCCTCGATGCGTGAGCACGATGAGGGCCGGTCCGTCCGTGCCCGTGGCCTGACCAGGCGCCGGGTGCTGGGCATCGGCGGGGCGCTCGGGCTGATGGCGGCCACCGGGCTGTCGACCTCGGCCGCGCTGGCCCGCCGCCCGTCGATCACCGGTGCCGAGCTGCGCAGCGCTGTGCCGTTGCCGCCCGCCTTCCAGGTACCGTTGCCGCTTCCCGCTGTGCTGGCGCCGGTCAGCACAGCGGGTGGCACCGACCGTTACGAGATCACCCAGCGCGAAGCGAGTGCGGAGATCCTGCCCGGCGTCAAGACGCCGCTGTGGACGTACGAGGGCACCTTCCCAGGGCCGACGATCGAGTCGCGCCGCGGCCGGCCCATCACCGTGACGCACCGCAACGAACTGCCCGTGCCGACCGTCGTGCACCTGCACGGCGGACACACCCCGGCAGCCTCCGACGGATACCCGACCGACCTCGTCCTGCCCGAAGGCTGGCACGACGCCGCCATGCCCACCGGGCATGGCTCCGAGCATGGTTCGCACGGTATGCACGATCCGCGGGCCGTGGTGAGCAAGCTGACGAGGGACTACACCTTCCCGCTGGACCAGCGGGCGACGCTGCTGTGGTACCACGACCACCGGATGGACTTCACCGCCCCCGCCATCTGGCGGGGCCTGGCCGGGCTGCACATCGTCCGCGACGACGCAGAAGACAATCTCGGCCTGCCCGAGGGGCTCCGCGAACTGCCTCTCATGATCGCCGACCGCGCGTTCGCCGCCGACGGCAGCCTCGACTATCCCGCACTCGACCCCACCCTGCGGGAGCGGCCGGGCGTGCACGAGTCGTACCTCGCCGGCGTCCTGGGCGACGTGATCCTGGTCAACGGCGCCCCGTGGCCCGTACACGAGGTCGACACGGCCCGCTACCGGCTACGCATCCTCAACGCCTCCAACGCCCGCCACTACGAACTGGAAGCGGTCACCGACGACGGCCGCCGGCTGGACCTCGTCCAGATCGGCGCCGATCAGGGACTGCTCGCGACGCCGGTCACCCATCGGCTGCTGCCGATCGCATCCGCCGAACGCTACGACGTGATCGTCGACTTCTCCGGTGTCCCGGTCGGCAGCCGCGTCAGACTCATCAATCGGCTCGGCTCGGGCCGTACCCGCGACGTGATGGCCTTCCGCATCGCACGCCACGCCACCGACGACAGCCGCATCCCCCGCACGCTCTCCACCGATCTGCCGACCTGGCGGCGGTCGGACGCCGTCCAGGTGCGCGACTTCTCCTTCCGCGCCGGGCAGATGCGTGGCGATCACGGATGGCTGATCGGCGGGCTGCCGTTCGACCCCGCCCGCACCGATGTCACCGCCCGACTCGGCGATGTCGAAGTGTGGCGCCTGGTCGCCGACGTCCACCATCCCGTCCACTTGCACCTGGTCGGGTTCCGGGTGCTGTCGCGCAGCGGTCGCCCGCCGCTGCCACACGACGCGGGACTCAAGGACACCGTCTCCCTACGGCCGGGCGAAGCAGTGGAGATCATCACCCGTTTCGACGGCTACCGCGGCCGTTACCTCTTCCACTGTCACAACGCCGAACACGAGGACATGGCCATGATGGCCAACCTCGAGATCATCTAGGAGCCATCTGCCATGCCTGCCGATCCGGGGATCGTCATCATCGGAGCGAGCCTCGCCGGCACGAAGGCCGCCCAGGCCCTGCGCCTCGAGCACGGCTACGACGGGCCGATCACGCTCGTCGGCGACGAGCCCCACCTGCCCTACCAGCGCCCGGTCCTCTCCAAGGGCTACCTCCTGGGCACCTCAGGGGCCGCTGACCTCGACGCCCCTGTCACTGCGGGTAAATCATCCGTTTCCCGCCGAATGTCCTAGGGGTGATCAAGAATGGCGTGCCATGAGATGGATCGCAATCGCGACGGGCCACGAGCTGACCGTCGAGGGGACGCGGCGGCCGGTGCTCGCCTGCCGGACGGCCGCGGGCCGCGTGCTGGCCAAGGTGCCCGCCAACGTCAGGAAGGATCCGACCGCGGTACGGCTCGCCGCCCTCTGCGACCGGCTCGGCGAGCACGCGCGGGCGGTGCACGACCGGGTCGAGTCCTGGATGGTGCGGTCGCTGCCCGTCCCGGCCGCGGTGTTCGCGGCCGTGTGGGACGATCCGGTGTGGCGCGAGACGCTCACCGACCTGGTCATCGCCCCGATCGTCGACGGCGCGCCGGACCTCGGCCGCTGCGCGCTCCTGCGCGAGGGCGCGTGGACGGGCGCGGACGCCTTCGCGATCCCGCACCCGCTGACGCTCGGCGACGAGCTGCCCCCCTGGCGGGGACGGAACCTCGCGCAGGTCGTTGAGCAGGTACGCCGCGAGGTGTGGACGCGTCCCGCGAGCATGGACCGTACGTTCGGCGTGGTCGACACCTTCGGATACATGGACGCCCGGTACGAGAGCGGCGCCGCGTTCGAGCGCCGCGTGCACGAGCTGGGCGGGCGCATCAAGGGAGACAGGGCGCGGTTCACCGTGCACGCGCCCGAGCCGCTCGGCATCGAGATCGACCTGGACTGGAGCGGGCCGATGAGCCCGGCCTCCATGGCGTGGCTGAGCTTCGCCGCGGGCGGCCGGGAGATCGGCGACATCGCCTGGTCCGAGGGCGTGCGCATTCTCATGGCTCTGTACGCGGACCGCACCGTGGACGAGACGGAGCCGGTGGTGGAGGCGGCCGAGGCGTACTCCCACTACTGCGACGCCCACCAAGGTGAGCCCGGCACCGTGGTGCCCTCCGGCATCACCGGCCCGACGCGCGACGTGCTGCTGCGCGCCGGGGCGGTGCTGCCGGGCGCGCCCGCCGGCTCCGACGAGGACATGTGCGTCGCCGTCCGCTACGAGCACTCCGTCCTGGACGAGCCGGTCGTCGAACTCGTCCGGCGCGCGGCCGTCGACGGCGACAAGGCCGAGAAGTCGCTGTACGACCTGGACCCGGTGGCGGAGACCGGCGTCGGCACCGTGCACGCGGGCCCACTCGGCTTCCTCGCGTCCGCCCTGCACCGGTACCCGGCGCACCGCGCCCGCATCCTGGCCGCGCACACCGACCTGCGGGCGGCCCGCGGCCTGGCCGCCCGCAAGCCCGGCCTCGCGCGCACCGCGCTCACCCGTACCGGCGACGACCTGGAGACGCACGCGCCCGAGCTGCTGCCGCCGTTCTACGAGGAGTGCGCGCGGATCCTGGCCGCCGCGGGCAGCGCCCGCTTCGCCGCAGCCTTCTTCGAGAAGGCCCGCGCCGCCGAGGACGCGCACGCGCTGCCGGTCGACGAGGCCGCGCTCGTCGCGGCGCACCTCGCCGCGGGACCGGACGCCGCAGGAACGGCCACGCTCAAGAAGCACGGCAAGCGGCTCGCCGCCCGCCATCCCGCCCCCGGCGCGTACCGCTGGCACCGCAGCCTGCTCACCGAGTGGTGCGAGGAAGTCCCGGACGGCGCGGACGGCGCGCTGGCACTGGCCGACGGCTGGGCGGCGCTGGCGAAGGCCGCCGGGCACGCGCTCGGCGGGCTCGAGGACGAACGCGCCGTACGGGCAGTGCTGGAGAGCGGCTGCATGGACTCGGCACCGCAGGCCCTCTGGAAGTTCGTCCTTCCATTGCTCGGCCCGATGGCACGGGCGGACGCGGGCATCGGCCGCGCGCTCCTCGGCATCCTGCCGCTGCCCGCCAAGGACATCCCCGAGGCGAAGAGCGCGGCAGTGTCGGTCCTCCTCGCCAACCTCGCGGGCGCGGGCCTGACCGCCCCGTTCACCACGTCCCCCGGGCTGGCAGGAGCGGCGGCGAAGGACTGGCTCGGCCGCTTCCTGAAGCTGTACGCGGGGCTCGCACTCCCCGTCGCCGGTCTCGGCGACCTCCTGCACGACGCCGGTACGCGGCTGCGCGCGGAGGGCCTCACCTGCGACGACCATGAGGCGGTACTGGGAGTGGACGAGGACGAGGTCAACCGCTGGGAGGAGACCGCCGCCGACCTCCCGCTCCTCGATCTCCTCCTGGACCGCGGCGTCCCGCTCGCGCGGCCCCGGCTGCTGCACACGTTCAAGCTGTACGACCGGCTCGCCTCCGGAGCGGGCACCGACCTGGCCGCCGTTGCCGCCGACCCGGACTGGGCTCCGCTGCTGCGCGACGCGATCGTGGGCAACGTGACCAACCAGCTCAACGTCACCGAGCCCGCCGTCCCGAAGCAGACCGCCCCCGAGACCGTACGGGCCCTGACCGCGACACAGGGAACGGCGCAGATTGTCGCCGCCATCCTGGCCGAGCATGCCGAGCGGGTCCCAGGTCAAGGGCTTCCGGACGCGCACGCCGCCCTGTGCGACGCCGAACGGTTCACCATCGCCGGAGTCCCCGGCTTCCTCCTGGACAGCGTCCGGACGATCGCGACAGGGACGGACCCGGCCCGCGCCCTCGCCACCACGCTGGGCGGCGGCGTCCTCGACGAACTGGAGTTGCCCGCCTTCGTCCCCGGCCACGTCAACACCATCACCGACTACCTGGAAGAGAGCGGCACCGACCTGCTCCTGATCGAGTCCGGCCGGCTCTGGGAGCACAAGTTCCGCGCCTCCGTCGTCACACCGGATGCAGTCGGCCCGTCCCACGGCTTCGGCACGTACGAGCACATCTCCAGCCGGTCCCACGAACGGACCGAGGCGCGCGACCTCTACGACCGCTGCCTGATCGCGGTGAACGGCCGGGTGACCGTACTGAACCACGGCGGCCCGCACTGCCCGCACGGCAGCGCGCACCCCGCCGCCCGCCGTGTCGTACCGGCCGACGGCGAACGGGTCGCCTTTCCCGGTGGCGCCGAGGCCACCGTGTGGCGCGGCCAGGGCCGGATCATCGAGCTGCGGGACCCGGCCGGGCGGACCATCGGCCGCTACGTCCGCGGCTGGGGCAGGGTGCCCGAGCACGACGGTGCCGAGAACATCAGCACGGTCGAGCACCACCGCTACGCATCCGGGACCCGCCTGGTCGCGCCTCCCGGCCGGTGGTCGGCGATGCGGCCGCGCGACCCCCAAGGATCCAGGGCGCTGCGCGCCGTCGACGAGAAGAAGGCGCAGGCCCTGATCGACGTCGCGGACGCCGCGCTCGGCGCCGACCTCATGCGGGTGCTGGACCCCGAGAGCGGGTACCAGGAGAAGGACGCCGCCCGCGACGAGCTGGCGGGACGGCTCCACCCGCTCCTGCCGGAGATCACCGACGAGTCGCTCTGGAAGGGCGTCACGTTCCTGGTGTGGACGGCCGTCGAATGCCGCGAGCGCGCGTTCGCCCTGCTGGAACGCCTGGCGCAAGCCCCTCCGCCCCACCTGCGCCCGGCGCCCGCCTCCGCGGCCCCCACCGTCCGGTCCGAGAAGTCCCCCGAGCCGGACGATCCGGGGCCTGAGTCCGCGTACGAGAGGATCGTCCACTTCACCCGTGCCGCCGTCGATGTGCCGTACGACAAGAAGATCGCGATATTCAACGCCCCCGCCGTCAAGGGGGTCGAGAACACGCTGGGCCGCCTCGGCGCCGCCGTCCTGGAGGCCGCGTGGGGCAACGGCGGCGGGCGCCCGCAACTTCTGGAGTTGGCCGCCGTCCCCGAGCTCCTCCGTACCGACGGCACCTGGCACGTCGCCCGGCTGCGCCCGGAGTACGACCTCGGGCAGATCCGCTCGGGCAGCGGCCCCATCATGATCGCCGCCGTCGCCGACTACGAGCGGGTGGGGCACGGGTACGCCGTCACGGCGCTCCTCTACACCCCGGACGGCCCCAACCCACTCCTGTTCACCCGCAACCGCGCCGTCGAGCTGCGGACCTGCCGCGGCTGGGGCGACCAGGACCGGCTCCGGCGGGCGCTCGACCTGATCGCCGAGAACGGTCCGCCGCCCGTGGACCGGGAGGCGACCGTACGGGCGTTCGCCGAGGCCACCGGCCTGTCACCGGCCCAGTGCCTGATCCTGCTGTCCACCTCGGCCCGCACGCTCTCCTGGCCGGACGGCTGGGCGCGCGGCCGCGTCGCCGCCTTCCGCAAGGGCGACGCCGCCCGCGCCCGCGAACTCGACCTGACCGAGATCGAGCTGCGCATCGCCGCGCTCTCCCTGGAGGCGCTCACCACCACCGACGAGGCCGTCGAAGTCGTCGAGCTGCTCATGCCCGACGACCCCGCAGACCTCTGGCGTACGGGCCCCGACCTGGACCGGGCGGTCGCGTACTGGACGGAACGCCACCCGAGGCTCACCCCGCTCAGCACGGAGCAGTGGGTCACCCTCGCCTCCGGTGCCGAGGACGCCCTGGAGGCGCTGATCGCCCTGCTCGGCGAGCGTCCGTCCGTGCCGCCGCTGGGTCACATCGCCCGCGCTGTGAGGCTCCTGGCCGACCGCCTGCCCAAGGACCGCCCCGCCCGTACGACCGCCGCCGCTCGCCTGCGTGACCTGCGCGAACACGTCACCAGCCCGGACACGACCCTGCCCATCGCCGCCGGTGTCACCTCGGTCGCCGCCCTGGAACGAGCCGCCGGAGCGACCGCGGCCCACCTCCCGGAGAGCAGGCTCGCCATCGGCGAAGCCCTCACCCTGGAGCCCGCCGGAGACGGCTACCGCGTCCACCTCCGCCCGTCCCGCTGGTCCGACCTGGACGCGCTGGCCCCGGCCCTCCGCCGTGGCGGCGCCACCGATGTCGCCCTGGTCATGGAGGACCTGCGCTTCCTCCGTTCGTCCGCGCCGCTGGAGGCCGCGGCCCGGCTGGAGTGACGTTCCCGGCGGTGTGCGGGGGCCGGGGGCTGCTGCGCCCTGAGCAGCGCGACCAAGGTGTCATGCGGCTCCCGCGTGGCCCGTTCCCGTTCGCGCGCCACCAGCTGGGTCAGCGTGCTGATCCTGATTCATCACACTCATCTGCCTGGACATAGGGTTGGGCGGCATGGCGCTGCGACTTGTTCAGGTGAACTTCAAGGCTCGGGATGACTCGGCGCTCGGCCGGTTCTGGGCGCAGGCGCTCGGCTGGGGTGTTTCCAGCGAGGGACCCGGTGTGACCAACGTCGAACCCGTGGGCTTCGTCTGGCCGGACCCCGTCGCCGTCTGCGTCGATGTCGTCACCGTCCCGGACCCCGAAACGGTGAAGTACCGCGTGCACATCGATCTCGCCACCACCTCGGCGGCCCATCAGGCGGAGTTGGTCGCGCGCCTGAAGGAGCTCGGTGCGACGTCCGCCGATGTGGGCCAGGGCGACGTCCCGTGGACGGTCCTGGCCGACCCGGAGGGCAACGTGTTCTGCGTGCTGGAGCCCCGATCGATCTACCGGGACACCGGGCCGATCGCCCGTGTGGTGGTCGACTGCGCTGATCCGCGAGCCATGGCCCGGTTCTGGGGCGAGGCGATGGACTGGACCGTGCACGAGGTGACCGACGATCATGCGGTGCTACGTTCGGCCAAGGGCGTCGGGCCATATCTGGAGCTCCTTCGCACGCCCGGCGTGAAGACCGTGTGGAACCGTGTCCATCTCGACCTGATGCCGTACCGCGGTGACGATCAAGCGGCGGAGGTGGCCCGGCTGCGGGCTCTGGGCGCCACCGACGCCGACGTCGGCCAGGGCGATGTGTCATGGATGTGCCTCGCCGACCCGGAGGGCAACGAGTTCTGCGTCCTCACCCCGGGCTGACGCCACCGGCCGTTCGGTTGCTGCTCAAGCCCCGGGACATGCCGACCGTCCAGGAGGTCGATCGCCTCGGCCGCAACCTGCTGGAGGGAACCCATGAGCCTTCGGCGCTCGTGGGCATGCTGGAGACTTGGGTTCGCCATGACTGATCGGTTTCCGAGGGATCTGCCATAAGCCGATTTATTGGCCGCTCGTGTGCTGTGCCCCCTACTGTGTGGCGCGTGAAGTCAACGTTGATCACAGGGGGAGCGAGCGGCATCGGGTTAGCCCTCGCCAAGCGGCTGGTCGCGGACGGGCAGGCGGTCGCCGTCACCGGCCGGGACGAGGCCAGGCTCGCTGGGGTGCCCGGCGTGTTGCGCCTGCCGGGGGACGCCACCGACTACGACGCCGTACAGGACGCCGTGGCTGCGACCGTCAAGGAGTACGGCAGACTCGACCACGTCGTCGCCAACGCCGGCTTCTCCACCCACGGCCCGCTCACCGAGACCGACCCGGACCGGCTGCGCGACATGGTCCTCACCAACGTGCTCGGCCCCGCCCTGCTCGTGAAGGCCGCGTTGCCCGCGCTGCGCGAGACCCGCGGGCGGATCGTGCTGGTCGGCAGCGTCGCCGGATTCATCCACTCGCCGGGCAACATGTACTCGGTGACGAAGTGGGCGGTGACCGCGCTCGCCGAGAACACCCGCATGCTCGTGACCGGCGACGGCGTCGGCGTGACGCTGATCGCGCCCGGCCGCGTGGACACCTCGTTCTGGCCGGACGGCCGCCCCGCCGGGCCGCTGCTCACCGCGGACAACATCGCCGACGCCATCGCCTGGGCGCTGGCCCAGCCCGCGGGCGTGGACGTGAACACAGTCGTCGTGCGCCCGACCGGCCAGCCCAACTGATGTCCGCCCTCTACTCCCACTTTCTCCGGTAGCAGCATCGGAAGGCTCGCAGGGCTGAGCGACGGTGTGTTCGCCATCGCCATGACACTGCTGGTCCTGGAGTTGCACACGCCGGTGGTCGAGGCCGTGCACCACCAGAGCCCCATTCGGTGTGATGCTGCCGGCCAGCGTCACGTACGGGCACCGGGCCGGGCTGCTGAAGCCGGACGGTATCGTGCGCAGCCCTCATCCCGAGGGCCTTCCGGCTCCTGTTCGAAAGAAGCGGGTGGTGTCGTCATCGGCGGGAAAGTACGCCTCGACGGCGATCTCTTCCAGCGTGACGTCGAAGGCGGCGCCGAACGTCGTGACGGTGTTGATGAAACACAGCTCCGCTCCGCGATGGCGGATGCGGATGGGCAGCGCGATGTCGGCGGGATCGGGCGGTGCCGGATCACCTTCGGGGCCGTAGGACAGCAGTTCCTCATACAGTGCGCTCAGCTCCGCATCACCGGTGTGCGCCACCTGGCGGGCGAGCCGGGGCAGCAGGTAGGCACGGACCTGCCCGAGGTTGCACAGCCGTGATGCGAACCCACCGGGATGCAGGCCGAGCCGCATCATGTTGACCGGGGGCCGCAGCAACGACGCATCGACGTCCTCCAGGAAGACGTCGATCGCCGTGTTGGCCAACAGCAGGTTCCAGCGACGGTCTACGACCAGCGCCGGATACGGCTGGTGCCCCCGCAGGATCTGTTCCAGGACCTCTCGCGCCGAGGCCAACTGCGGATCGTCGAGCGGCCGCTCCCGCACGACGGGCGCGTGCCCGGCCGCGACCAGCAGGCGGTTGCGTTCCCGCAACGGCACGCCCAGATGCTCGGCCAGCCGTAACACCATCGCGCTGCTGGGAATGGTCCGTCCCGTTTCCACGAAGCTGACGTGCCGGGCGGACACCTCCGCCTGGATCGCGAGATCGAGCTGGGTGAGTCCTCTGCGGTGCCGCCACTCGCGCAGCAGCTCACCGACCGGCCGGTCCTGCATCATGCGGCGATTATGGCCCCGCCTCGTCGATCACCACGATTACATGCCATGTAATCGACAGGGCCGGGCGGCGGCTGGGACGGTCGCTGCATGAGCGAAAGCAGCAAGGCCGCGCGCAACAAGCAACTCGCCCTTCATGGCTTCACCGAGTTCGCGGCGGGCAACATCGATGTGCTCCGCACCCTCCTGCACGAGGACTTCATCGAGCACAGCCCGGGAAACCCCTCCGGGCGGGAGGCGTTCATCGCGTTCATCGCCGAGGCTCCGGTGGCTCGCGCCCGGCTCGATCTCAAGCGGGTCATCGCCGACGACGATCACGTGGTGATGCATTACCGCATGGCCACGGCCGACGACCCGCGCGGCATCGCCGTCGTCGACATCTGGCGGCTGGTCGACGGGCAGATCGTCGAGCACTGGGATGTCGTCCAGCCGGTGCCGGAAGCGGCGCAGGTTCCCCACGGGATGTTGTGAGCGGACGCCGCGCTTGGAGTCGTGACCTCTCGACGATGGTTCTCGTCCTCGGGCGTGTGCAGGGCGGCGACAGCCGGACACCACGGCCGCCCATGCCCGTCATCGAGCCGACGGTCGGCCGGAAAGCCTCGGTGAGTCCGATCGCGCCGGTGCCGATCGTGGCTCATGCCGCGCCGTGGGAATTCTGAACCTTCCCAGGAGGTCTTGAGGGGCTCAGCTGACAAGGAGGTTGCGGGCTCGCAGGTCCGAGATGAGGGTGGGCGACAGCGCGGGACAATCCTGCACGATGACCTCCTTGAGGGAGGGCAGGTCGACGAGGGTTCCCAGGTCGGTCAGCGCGGGGCAGCCGTAGAGGTCCAGCGTGCGCAGGGCAGGCAGGTTCATGGGTTCGCCGAGGGTGCGCAGGTCGGTGAAAACCACATCGAGGCGCTCCAACTGCCAGAGTCCGGAGAACGGTGTGAGGTCGCTGAGCTGGTTCAGGCCTTGAAGGGTCAGTTCACGCAGGGCGGGCATGTGGGCGAGGGCGGAGAAGTCTCGCAGGTCGTCCGCGTAGCACAGCTCGACCTCCGTGATCGAGGGGTGCCCCTCGAGCCCGTCGAGTGAGGCGAGCTTCTGGAATTTGTCGATGGCGACTTTGCTCAGGGCGGGCAGGCGCGAGAGCGGGCGCAGGTCAGGGAGCGGCGCGCTCGGCAGGCCGAGGCTCGTGAGGTGGGGATGGTGACCGAGGCCGTCCAGGCTCTTCAGGTTGGTGCACCCGCTGAGCCACAGCCTGCGCAGGGCGGGCATGGCGGCGATGCCGTCGAGGCTGGTCAGGCGGGGACAGTGCATGGCCAGCTCGGTCAGGGAGCCGAGGTCGCGCAGTCCGGCGATGGTTCGGATCTTGGTGCGGGACAGCTCCAGTTCGGTCAGGCGGCGTAGTCCGGACAGAGGCTGCACGTCCTCGATGAACCGGCAGTTGTCGAGACTGAGGTATTCCAACTCCGGGAAGGCGTCGCCGACTCCTTCGACGCTTTTCACGCCGCTGCTGCGCAGATCGAGTCGGCGCAGGCCGGACAGGCCGAGCAGAGGGGAGAGGTCGGATACCCCGCGGCAGCTCGTGAGGCTGAGGTTCTTCAGCGCGGTGAGTCCGGCCAGCGGTGTGAGGTCGGTGATGGCCGCGCAGCCGTCCAGGTCGAGGTTGGTCAGTCCGGTGAGCGCGGCGAGTTCGGAAAGGTCGGCCAGGTTCTTGCAGTGGTCCAGGTGCAGGGACCGCAGCATGGTCAGGTGGCGCAGGCCGGTGATGGAGTCGCGCTTGCGCAGCTGTAATGCGGTACGGCCTTCGGCGGCGAGGGCGGGGGCGAGGATGCGCTCGGCGAAGCCGTCCGGGGACGGCGCCTGGAACCAGAGTGCGAGCAGCATGTCCATGGACGGTTCGGCGATCTCGGCGAACTCGACGGCCAGCGCGAGGGCCTCGTCCCGGCCGTCGAGCACGAGCGTGCGGACGGCTTTCCACGCGCGGGTGGGGGAGGCGGAGGCCAGCAGGCGACGTTGGGCGGTCAGGTCTGGGGGTTCCGGCTTGATCGTCATGCCACGACACCATACGGCGGGGCACCGACGTCCGATCAAGAAAGTGATCACAACAGCGGGGCGGGGTGGCGTCAAGAAACGCGCCAGCCGCCAAGGTGGGTCTGCGCTGGGCTTTCGGAGGGACGGAACCGGCTGGTCATCCGGGCCGACGTCTTCCGGCAGGCACTCGCCTGATCGGGGTCTTGAGCGCGGGACGCCGGCCTGACCTCCTGCTCCTACGACGAGCAGAGCGAAGGATTCTGAGAGCACCACCCGACTCAAAGGCCTCCTATGATCGGTAGATGCCCCTCGGTCATATCGGCATGAACGTCAGCGATCTCGTCCGCGCCAAGGCGTACTACGACGAGTTCCTGCCCCAGGTCGGCTTCGAGAGCTTCTTCGCCGCCGCCGACGAGTTCTCCTACCGCCCGGCGGACGGCAAAGCGGGCACCTATCTGTTCTTCTACCCCGCAGCGGAGGACGGCGGTTATTCA
Organism: Nonomuraea mangrovi; assembly: GCF_042681425.1. Classification (NCBI taxonomy): domain Bacteria; kingdom Bacillati; phylum Actinomycetota; class Actinomycetes; order Streptosporangiales; family Streptosporangiaceae; genus Nonomuraea; species Nonomuraea mangrovi. The sequence continues at coordinate 193,917 of NZ_JBHUFV010000068.1, forward strand.
CGTCACCGTCCCGGCCTGCAGCATCTGGCCTTCATGGTGAAGACACGCCAGGAGGTAGACCGCCTACACGAGTGGGCGGCTGCCCAGGGCGCGACCGTACTGCACGCGCCTCAGGAGTTCCCGCAGTACGGCCCCGCCTACTACGCCACGTTCTGGGAGGACCCCGACGGCGTCATGCTGGAAGTGGTCTGCCACCGGTAGCCCTGTGCTCAGGATCGTGAGGCTGCCACCTGCGGGCCCTCCGCTCGGGTCGGTGCGATGAGCCCCGACCTCCGATCACAAGTTGATCATTCGCCTCGGTAGTGGTGGGGCGTCGGGGTGGAATGGCTGTTATCCGGCGATCTTCTGCGCCCTCTGCCCGTCCGCCCGGACAGCGGCCGCCCTGGTCGATGTGATGGTGGGCGCTCCCCGGCCGCGCTGCTGATCGGTCCGGCGGCCCGGGGCCGCCACGGCGCGCACGCACTGCTGAGCGGCCCGGCCGTACCGGTCGACCGGCTCCCGCGAGCCAGGCCGCTAATTCGTATTAGCTTATTGACACGCACAACCCCGTTGAGTGACCGTGAGCGCCATGCTCAATCGCCGAACCCTCCTGACCGGCGCCGGGGCGGCCGCCTTGTTCGCCGCCCTGCCGACCGGCCGCGCCGAGGCCCTCGCGCTCGCGACGCTGCCTCCCGGAGCCCCCGACCGCCGCCTCTTCGCACCCGCCGAGCAGCGCTTCGCGACCTACCTGACCACCCTCGCCCCGATGGTCCACGACATGGACGCCTCCGGATTCCTCGCCGGCGGCTGGTGGCGCAACCCGGCAGCGCCGTACAACGCCCGCGTGCAGGAGCACGTCTACACGCTGGCCTGGTTCCTCACCCAGCAGCGGGCCTGGAACCCGTACTCGGGAGAACCGGCGCTGCAGACCGCCCTCGACGCGGGACTCGGCCACTACCTGAGCCTGCAACACGCCGACGGCTCGTTCCCCGAGTACTCCAGGGGCGAGCACGGCCTCGCACCCACCGGCTTCGCGCTGGGGTATCTCAGCAAGACCCTCGCCCTGCTGCGCCGAGCCAACATCCTGCCCAGCCGCCAGGCCCAGTTGAGCGCGGCCCTCAACAAGGCGGCTTCCTGGCTGCTCGACGGGGCGAACCAGTCAGCCTGGCAGAGCAGGTTGGCCTTCGCCAACCAGACCATGGCCGGAGTCGCGGGTGCGGCCCTGACCCTGCGCCTGGACCCCGATCCGCCGCTGCAGCGGCAGCTCGCCGACGCCTTCGCCCGCATGGCCCAGACCGGCCAGAGCCCTGCCGGCTTCTTCTACGAGAAGTCGGGGCCGGACCAGAACTACAACTTCGAGGTCATGCTCCCGGAGATGGCCGATGCCTGGCGCCAGTCGGGCGATCCGCACATGGTGCAGATGGCCGCCAGGTACGCCGATTGGCTCGGCTACAACCTGCTTCGCGAGCCCGACGGGTCCGGCTGGTTGACCAACATCGCGTCGTCCTCGCGGACCAGTTCCCGCTTCTACGACGATGTCCGGCCCGACCCGGAGCGGACCGCGCTCGCCAACCAGTTCGTGCCGGAGGTGCCCGCGCTGGCCGCTTTCCTGTCCGCCCGGGAGGACCTGACCGCCGCCCGCGCCGCCTGGGCCGCGGATCCCTCACCGGTTCCCGTGCTGGCCAAGCAGGACACCTCGCCGCGCATCCTCACGCACGCCATCTACGGCGAGCGCTACCCGCTTCGCGCGGGCAAGGACGCGGCCATCGCCGGCCTGCCGTACCTTCGCTCCCATCGGTTCGAGGAGATCCGCAGCGACGACGGGCAGGAGTTCTTCTTCATCCGGCGACCCAACCTTTACCTGGGCGGCTATTTCGGCACCAGGCGGGCCTCCACTCTCTCCCGCACCGGGCTGAGCTTCCTGTGGCATCCGGTCGCCGGGACGCTCATCCAGTCACTGAACGACAACAACCACGCCTGCTGGGCGACGGTCTTCCCCGGCCAGCGGCCGGACGCCAACGGCCCCATGCCCGTGGAGTTCCTGGGCGGCGACCCCTACCGGCTGCGCTTCCACACGCCGGACTCCTCGGTGGTCACCGACGTCCGGATCACCGGCGGCCAGATCCGCCGCTCGGTCCAGGCGGTCTCGGCGGCCACCGAACAGATACCGATCGTCGTGCACCCCACCGATCGGGTCACGTTCGCCGACGGTACGGCCGCGCCGTACGGCGGCTCGGTGACCGCGACCGCGGACGGGCTCGAGCTGCGCCGTGCCGGGGGAGTGGTCCGCTTCAGCTGGGGTACGGCACGGCCGGCCACCTTCGCCGTCACCTCGGTGTCCTACCTCAGGGACGGCGAGCGGCGCCTGCACGTGCTTCGGGTGCCGCACGAAGGCGCCATCGAGGTCACGATCACGTTCGACTTCTGAGCATGTGCTAATTCGTATTACTCCCGCACCGCCTATTGACGGTGACGAAACGCATGCTTAACACTCTCTTCCACCGCTAATGCGCATTACCTCAGGGAAGGTGAGATGGGACGCATCACGCAGCGCGACATCGCCCGGCTCGCCGGCGTCAGCCAGACCACGGTCTCGCTGGTGCTGAACAACCGTCCAGGAGCCGAGACGAGGATCCCCGCGGAGACCAGGGATCGGGTGCTGCGCGTCATCAGGGAGACGGGTTACGTGGCCGATCCGCTGGCGCGGCGGCTGGCGGCAGGCAGGAACCGGATCCTCGGCGTTTTCACCTACGAGCCGGTCTTCCCGAGTGCGACGGGGGACTTCTACCACCCGTTCCTCGTCGGCATCGAGGAGTCCGCCGAGCAGGTGGGCTGCGATCTGCTGTTGCTGACCAGCGCCCCGCTGGTGGACGGCCGCAAGCGCATCTATCACCAGGACCACCGCCTGCGCCTGGCCGACGGCTGCGTCCTGCTGGGCCGGGAGCTCGACCGCGAGGAGCTGGCCCGGCTGGTCGCCGAGGGCTATCCCTTCGTCTCGGTGGGCCGCCGCGATGACGCCGGGGGCCCGATCTCCTACGTCGGCGCCGACTACGGCAGCGCGGTGCGTGAGCTGGTGGAGCAGGCCCGCAGCCTAGGTCACGAAAAATTCGCGTATGTCGGGCACGGCGCCGGCCCCGAGTCGTTCGCCGACCGCCATCGCGGATTCAGGGAGGGGACGGCGGGGCTGCAGGCCGTCACCCTTCCCCCGGCCGATGCCGAAGGCGTGCTGCTCACCGGCGCCACCGCGATCTTCGTGGAGGAGTACGCCGACGGCGCGGTCATCCTCCAGGCAGCCAAGAGGCGCGGCCTGGCCGTACCGGGAGACCTGTCGATCGTCACGCTCGGCGATCCCACCAGGCCCGCTCCGACCGATATCGACTTCACCGGCTTCCGCATCCCCCGTGCAGAGATGGGGCGGCAGGCGGTGGAAGTCCTCACCGAACTCATCGAGGGCAGCGGCCCGGTCCAGCGGCTGCTCCCGTGCGAACTCGTCAAGGGCTCGACCCTGGGAAGGAATGACGTTGCGTGAGCTGAGCACCGAGGTGCTGGTCGTCGGAGGCGGCCTCGGGGGAGTGGCAGCGGCGCTCGCGGCGCTCAGAGCCGGAAGACAAGTGGTTCTGACCGAAGAGTACGACTGGCTGGGCGGGCAGCTGACCAGCCAGGGGGTGCCGCCGGACGAGCACACCTGGGTCGAGCAGTTCGGCGTCACGGTGAGCTACCGCGCGCTGCGCGACGGCATCCGCGACTACTACCGCCGGCACCTCCCCCTCACCGAGGCCGCGCGGGGATGGCGCGAGCTCAACCCCGGGGCCGGCTGGGTGAGCCCGATCTGCCACGAGCCCCGGGTGGCGCTGGCGGTCATCGAGTCCATGCTGGCTCCCTATCGCGGGAGCGGGCGGCTGTCCGTGCTGCAGCCGTACAAGCCGGTGGCCGCCGAAACCGACGGGGACCGTGTTCTTTCGGTACGGCTGCGCCACGGCTCGGACGAGGTCGTGGTCACCGCGCCCTACATCCTGGACGCCACCGAGACGGGTGAGCTGCTGCCGCTCACCGGCACGGAGTACGTCACCGGCTTCGAGTCGCAGACCGACACCGGCGAGCCGAGCGCTCCCGCCGAGGCGCAACCGCTCAACATGCAGGCGGTCTCGGTCTGCTTCGCGATCGACCACGTCGACGGCGACCACACCATCGACAAGCCGGCGTCGTACGACTTCTGGCGCGACTTCGAGCTGCCCTTCTGGGGCGGCAAGCTGCTGGGCTGGCGCAGCCCGAACCCGCGCACGCTGGAGATCGGCGAGCGCGGCTTCACTCCCAACCCGGACGACGACCCGCTGCTGGTCCGCGCCGACCAGCGGCGCAACCCCGGCGACGGTAACCTGTGGACCTTCCGCCGGATCGCCGCCCGCCGCCTGTTCACTCCGGGCGCCTACGCCAGCGACATCTGCCTCGTCAACTGGCCGATGATCGACTACGTGCTCGGCCCGGCCTTCGACGTGCCCGACGCCGCCGAGCACGTGGCCGCCGCGCGCGAGCTGTCCCGGTCCGTCCTGTACTGGCTGCAGACCGAGGCCCCGCGGCCCGACGGCGGCACCGGCTGGCCGGGACTCAGGCTCCGCGGTGACGTGACCGGCTCGGCCGACGGCCTGGCCCAGGCGCCCTACATCCGCGAGTCACGCCGCATCCTGGCTGAGCACACCGTCATCGAGCAGGACGTGGTCAAGGGGGCCCGCTACGGCGATTCGGTCGGCATCGGCATGTACCGCATCGACCTGCACCCCTCGACCGGCGGTGACAACTACATCGACGTGCCGAGCGCTCCTTTCGAGATCCCGCTGGGCGCGCTCATCCCGCGGCGGGTGGACAACCTCCTGCCCGCCGGCAAGAACCTCGGCACCACGCACATCACCAACGGCTGCTACCGGCTGCACCCCGTCGAGTGGAACATCGGCGAGGCCGCGGGCGCGCTGGCCGCCTTCTGTCTGGACCGGTCGGTGCTCCCGCGCGCCGTCCGGAACGATCCAGACCTTCTGGCTTGCTTCCAGGATCGTCTGGAAGCGCAGGGAATCGAGCTCCGCTGGCCGGAGATCTCCGGATATTAACCCCCTAGGAGTAGCGACATGCGCATCAAGGTGACCGCGCTCGGGCTGGCGGGTGCGCTGGCCCTCGCGGCCTGCGGAACTTCCGCGGAGCCGCAGGACGGCCCCGTCTCGCTGCGAATGACGATCTGGACCGGCAACGAGGCCCACCTCAAGCTGTTCAACGACATCGCGACCGAGTACAAGAAGACCCATCCGAACGTCTCGGTGAAGTACGACACCCTTCCGGTGGAGACCTACACGACCACGCTGACCACCCAGATCGCCGGCGGGAACGCGCCGGACCTGGCGTGGGTCTTCGAGAGTTCGGCCCCCGACTTCGTCAGCTCCGGCGCGCTGGCCCCCCTGGACAACCTGGTCAAGCCCGAGGAGTTCGCGCCCAGCACCACCAGGCTGTGGCAGAAGGACGGCACGCTTCACGCCTATCCCTTCTCCACCTCGCCTTTCGGTGTCTTCGTCAACGCCGACCTGCTCAAACAGGCCGGGCAGAGCGTGCCGGCGAAGGGGTGGACGTGGGAGGAGGCCGTCAAGATCGCGTCAGCCGTACAGGAGAAGACCGGCAAGGCCGGCCTGGTCGTGCGCGACTTCGACTACAAGGGCTGGGACAACCTGGCCTCCGTCTGGGGCGGTTGGGGAGCCGAGGCCTGGAGCGAGGACGGCAGGGCCTGCGGCTTCAACAAGCCCGAGATGATCGACGCGATGCGCTTCCTGCACAAGGCGATCTTCACCGACAAGGCCATGCCTGCCCCCGGCACCACCGCCGACTTCTTCGCCGGTGAGGCCGGCATGACGATCACCCAGATCTCCCGCGCCTCGCTGCTCAAGGACGGCGCCTTCGGCTGGGACCTGGTGACGCTGCCCACCGGCCCGAAGGGCCAGTACAGCGTGATCGGCCAAGCGGGCGTCGGAGTGATCAAGAAGTCCAAGAACGCCCAGGCCGCCGCGGACTTCCTGTCCTTCTTCACCAACCCCGACAACTCCGCCAAGCTCGCCCAGTTCTTCCCGCCGCCCCGGCAGCCGCTGCTGACCGCCGACTCGCTGGCCAAGAGCAACCCCCTGCTCAAGCCGGAGCAGCTCCAGGAGGTCGTGGTCGACGGCATCGCCGCCGGTCGCGTCAAGCCCAGCCACGCCGGGCAGGCGGAGCTCAGCCAGGCCGTGCGCGCAGGGCTGGACCAGCTGTGGCAGCCGAACGCCGACGTCGCGACGGTGATGAACGGCGTCTGCACCGCCATCCAGCCGATGCTGGCCAAGTGATGGCGCTGTCTCTGGCTCGCAGGGTGCAGACCACCAGCCGTGCGGGCTGGTGGACCACCCGGCGGCGCGACCACCTGCTCGGGTACCTCTTCATCGGGCCGCAGCTGGTGGGCAGCCTGCTCTTCGTCTTCCTGCCGCTGGCGCTGGTCTTCTCCTACAGCCTCAACGAGTGGAACGTCCTGGCCGACACCTTCAGCTTCGTCGGCGCCGACAACTACCAGCGGCTGCTGAGCGACCCCAACGTGCCGTCGGTGCTGACGGCCACGGGGCTCTTCTCCGTGGGGCTGGTCGTCTTCAACCTGTCACTGGCGCTGCTGCTGGCCGTCCTGCTGAACCAGCGGCTGCGCGGCACCACGGTGTTCAGGACGTTGTTCTTCTCCCCGGTGGTCGTCTCGCTCGTGGCGTGGACGATCGTGTGGGGGTTCCTCCTGCAGAAGAACGGCGGGATCAACGCGATCCTGCAGGTCGTCGGCATCGAGGGGCCCAACTGGTTGCGCACCGGCTCGTGGGCGATGGTCTCGGTGATCGTGGTCCAGGTCTTCAAGAACGTCGGGCTCAACATGGTGCTCTTCCTGGCGGCGCTGCAGGGCGTGCCGAAGGAACTGTTCGAGGCGGCCCGGCTGGACGGCGCTTCGGCGTGGACCCGGTTCCGGCGGATCACACTGCCGATGATCAGCCCGACCGTGCTGCTCACCTCGATCATCACGGTGGCCGGGTCATTGCAGGTATTCGCCCAGATCGCGGTGCTCACCCAGGGCGGTCCAGGCACCTCGACCACCGTGCTCGTCTACTACCTGTACCAGCAGGCCTTCCAGTTCCACCACTTCGGCTACGGGGCCACACTGTCGGTGCTGCTGTTCGTGATCGTGCTCGCCCTCACCCTGCTGCAGTGGCGCATGCGCAGGAGGTGGGTGTTCCATGAGGCGTAAGACGCTGCTGTACGGCCTGCTGTGCGTGCTCTGCGTGCCGTTCGTCTTCCCGACCTGGTGGATGGCCACCTCCTCGCTGAAGCCGGTGAGCGAGATCTTCGCCTTCCCGCCCTCGCCGTGGCCCGAGCGGCCGACTCTGGAGGCCTACCGACAGGTCTTCGAGTTGCAGCCGTTCGCGCAGCAGTACTGGAACAGCCTCCACATCGCCGCCGTCGTCACCGTCGGCACGCTGGCGGTCTCCGCGCTGGCCGGCTACGCCTTCGCGCGGATCCGCTTCCGCGGCTCGAACGTGCTGTTCGTGATCGTGCTGACCGGCCTGCTGATCCCGAGCGAGGTCACGATCGTGCCGCTGTTCCAGCTCTTCCACGGCTGGGGGCTGACCGACACGCACTGGCCGCTCATCCTGGTGCCGGTACTGGGCGCGCCGAGCGTGCTCGCCACCTTCATCATGCGGCAGTTCTTCCTCGTGCTGCCCCACGAGCTCGAAGAGGCCGCGGCCGTCGACGGCCTGGGGCGGTTCGCCACGTTCCGGCGCATCGGCCTCCCGCTGGCCCGCCCCGCCCTCGGGGCCGTGGCCATCTTCACCTTCCTGCACAGCTGGAACCTCTACCTGGAACCGATCGTGTTCCTCTCCAGCCCGGAGAAGTTCACCTTGCCCCAGGCGCTGACGCAGTTCGTCGACGCCTACGGCGGTCCCATGTGGAACGTCCAGCTCGCGGCGGCCTCCATGACGGCGCTGCCGGTGCTGGTGGTCTTCGTCCTGGCCCAGAAGCAGTTCGTCGAGGGCCTGGCCCACACCGGTCTGAAGGGGTGAAGGACGCCGGCCGACGCCGAGCGCGGGCCCGTGACCTGGACGGCTGAACTGTCAGGCCTTCATGACCTGGGTGTTCTGGGCAGCGGCGATCTTCCAGTCGCCGTCGTCCTTGGCCAGGACGTAGAACGGCCGGCCCTCGGGCAGATCGGTGAGGACGTTGCCCTTGAGGTCCATCGGTCGCTGGTGCACGTTGACGGCGGCCACGTCAGGACGGATGAACAGGATTCGCCTACGGCCGCGGCGGCCAGCACCCGCTCCTCGATGCGGGGGCGAGTCGCCGGTAGGGGTGGCGATGTTCAGCACCGCGTCGATCTCGTCGGTCACCGCGGCGCGCAGCGAGTCCGGGTCCGTCAGATCACCCACCCGCGTCGGAGTGCCCGGCGGCACCTCGGTGCCGCCCTTGACGAGCGCGACGACGTCATGGCCGTCCTCTTCCAGTCGCCGCACGACGGCGGAACCGATGTAGCCGGTGGCACGGGGTTTCGTGCCAGGTCGAAGCAGGCCGGCCAACGCGGCGTCTGTCGGGCGCCGGCCGACGGCTGAGCGCGCCGGCCGGCCTGCCTGAGAGCGTTGCCGCACCTGGAGGGGCAGCCGGGCGGGCATATGCCCTGCTGCCCGAGCCTCGTGCTTACGCGCCGATCGTGACGCCGAGCTCCGCTTCAGCGATCTTGAAGAGGAGGTCCCAGCTCTTCACCTCGGTGTTGGTGTGGAAGGCGACGGTGTGCTCGCCGTCGGGGGTGCCCAGCGCGCAGAACATGTGTCCCCAGTAGCTGCCGGCCACACCGCGCGCGGTACGCCCGCCCGTCATCGCCTTGTCGAGCTCGAACAGGCCGAGGCCGTAGCGGGTGTGCGGCAGCCAGCCGCCGCCCTCGGTGGAGACCGTGGTCCACATCTTGCGGTGCTGCGCGGGTGGCAGCAGGCCGCCGCCGGCCACGGCGTCGATGAATCGGATCATGTCGCCGGTGGTCGAGACGATGTTCCCTGGCTCCCAGGAGGTGTCGAACTCGGTGACGTCGAGTGGTTCGAGCCCGGGTTCCTCCATCATCGACTCCCAGTTCTCCGGGGTGACGGCTGCCGGGTCGACGCCGTCCTTGTAGAACTGGGTCGAGTACGCGCGGGGGTACGGACCGCGGTATCCCGTGTCCCCTCCGGGACGCACGTAGGTGGCCGTCAGGCCGAGCGGCCGGATGACCGTGCGCTCGACCTCGCCGGCATAGGTGTTGCCGGTGACCTTCTCGATGATCGCATGGGCGATGGAGAAACCGCCGTTGGCGTAGACGAAGCGCTCGCCGGGCTGACCCACCGGCGGCTGGGACACCGTCAGCTGCAGCAGGTCCTCGAGAGTCCAGACGTCGAAGCGGTGCTCGGCGAAACGGGATCGGTTGGCGTAGCCGGCCACCAGTTCCGGCGCGAGGCCCGTGGCGAACAGGCCGCCGGTGTTGCTGAGCAGGTGCCTGATGGTGATCCTGTCGCCGTCGTAGCCGCCCGCGTCCAGCACACCGGGCAGCCACCTGTTCACCGGGTCCTCGATGTCCAGCCGGCCTTCGGCCTCCAGGGTGAGTATCGCGGCGGCGGTGAAGGCCTTGCCTGCGCTGCCGACGGGCAGGGATTCCCCCGGCCCGCGCCGGGCCCCGGTGGTGAGGTCGGCCACTCCGGCGGTGCCGAACCAGGTGCCGTCCGCGTCCTTGACCTCGGCGACGATGCCGGGGATCTCGAGCTCGGCCACCGCCCACTCCAGCAGCCGCTGCGTCTTGTCGTGCCCCTTGCCTGTCATGTCATGCCTTTCGCAGAGCCTTCGTTGACGGTCTCGACGATGCCCATCGGCGATGACAGCGCTCTTACAGCGCTACGACAGGCGGCGCGGTCCCTGTAAGCGGGTCCTCATAGCCTGGTGGCCATGCGGATTGAGGTGCTGGGGCCGGTCCGGGCCTACGGCGAGGGCGGGGCGTCGATCGACGTCGGCGGGATCAGGGTTCGTGGGCTGCTGGCCAGGCTGACGCTGGCGGGCGGCGAGGTGGTGCCGGTCGATTCGCTCATCGACGGGTTGTGGGGCGATCGCCCGCCGCGGGAGAGCGTCAGAGCGCTTCACGCGCTGGTGTACCGGCTGCGGCGCGCGTTGGGCGAGGGCGAGGTCGTCGAGCTGGCCTCCGGCGGATACCGCCTGCACGTACGCGCCGAGAACGTCGACGCCTACCGCTTTGAGGAACTGGCCAAGCAGGGCCGCGGCGAACTGGCCGCCGGTGCAGGTCGGAAGGCCGCCGAGCTGCTGGGTGAGGCGCTGGCGCTGTGGCGGGGCGACGCACTGGCCGATGTGCTCGACGTTCCTTTCGCCGGTACGGCTGCCGCCCGCCTGCAGGAGCTGCGCGCTGCGGCCACCGAGGACTGGTTCGAGGCGAAGCTGCTGCTGGGCAGCCACGTCGAGATCCTGGCAGATCTACAGGCGGCGACCGCGGCGCATCCGCTGCGCGAGCGGCTGGCCGTACTGACGATGCGGGCGTTGCACGCGGCCGGCCGTCAGTTCGAGGCGCTGGCCCTGTTCGAGAAGGTGCGCCGCACGCTCTCCGAGGAGCTGGGCGTCGACCCCTCCGAGGAGCTGCGCAGGACGCACCTGGCGGTGTTGCGCGGCGAGAGCGAGCTGCCGGAGCGCTCCCGGGCGGCCCCAGGCCGGCTGCCGGCCCCGCTGACCGGCTTCGTCGGCCGGCAGGAGGAGCTGTACCTGCTCGCCGGCCTGTTGGAGAGCTCGCGGCTGGTCACGGTGGTGGGTTCCGGAGGAGTGGGCAAGACCCGGTTGGCTGTGGAGGCGGCGAGCCGGCATCGGGCCCATCGGCGCGGCCGCGTCTGGCTCATCCCTCTGGCCGGGGTGGACACGCCGGCCGGGGTGCCCGAGGCGGTGCTGGGCACGATCACCGCGGCAGAGGCCCTGCCGCGGGGGACGCCGCTTGATCGATCGGTCACCCTGCTCTCCGGTGGCGAGGGCGTGCTGGTGCTGGACAACTGCGAACAGATCTCGGAAGCGGTGGCCGAGTTCGCCTGGCAGTTGCTCGAGCGGCTGCCGAACCTGACCATCCTGGCCACCAGCAGGGAGCCGCTGGAGGTCATGGGTGAAGCGCTGTGCCGGCTGGCTCCGCTCGGCCTGCCCCCGGCACACGCCGATCCCGTTCGTGCCGCGCAGGCGAGCGCGGTACGGCTGTTCCTCGATCGGGCGGTCGCTGTACGGCCCGGCTTCGCGCTGGACGAATCGACGGCGGGCCCGGTGGTGGACATCGTGCGCCGGCTGGACGGCCTGCCGCTCGCCCTGGAACTGGCCGCGGCGCGGCTGCGCACGATGAACGCGGGCGAGCTCTCCCGGCGGCTGGATGATCGCTTCCGGCTGCTCGGCACCGGCAACAGGACGGCCCAGCCGCGGCAGCAGACCCTACGAGCGGTCATCGACTGGAGCTGGGACCTCCTCACCGATCAAGAGCGGACACTCGCCTGCCGGATGTCGATGTTTCCGGCCAAGGCCGGTCTCGGCCCGATCGAGGCGGTGTGTTCGGATGACTCCGTGGCGGATGTCGCCTATCTGCTGGATTGCCTGGTCGACAAGTCCATCGTGGAGCGGGCCGGTGACGGCTACCGGATGCTGGAGACCATCCGGGCCTACGCGGCCGGCGAACTCCGCTGCGCCGAGGAGCGCGAAGCCGTACGGCACAAGCTCACGCGCCACTACGCCGGCCTGGCCGAGCGACACGAGCCGCTGCTGCGCTCGCACCAGCAGGTGACGTCGCTGCGGGTGTTGGAGTTCGAGTATGACAACCTCGTGCACGCCCTCCAGACGGCCATCGACGACGGCGACGCCGAGGCGGCGGCCCGGATCCTCGGCCCGCTGTACTGGTACTGGGACACGCTGCGTTATGACGGCCGGGCCGATGGCTACGTGGCGAGGGTGCTGACGTACGGCGACGCGCTGCCTCCGGCGGCCAGGGCCGCGTTCACCACGATCCACCTGCTGGCCGGTGGAGCAGACGCCGAGCAGTTGCGGGCGGTGGTCGAGGACTGTGCTCGGACGGGCGCGCTGCTGCGCTATCCGATGCTGCTGACCATGACGCTGACGGCGGCCATCATGGCCGGCCTGGACGACCTGGTCGATCGGGAGATCACCCGGGTCCGGGACGGCTCGGACGGCTGGGCCATCGCTCACACCCACCTGGTCGAGGCGCTGCGCAGCCGTACCCGTGGAGACTGGACGGGCGGCGCGACCGCGGCGGCGAGGGCGTTGCGCGCGTTCGAGGAGGTGGGCGACCGGTGGTGGACCGCGATGACGCTGAACGGCACGGCGCAGATCCATGCCATCGAGGGCCGGCACGACGAAGCGGTCGCCGACTACGAGCGCAGCATCTCGATCAGCACCGGCCTCGCCTGGCAGGAGGAGATCTCATCCCGGCTCGGGCTCGCCACGGAGCGCATGCGCGCAGGCGACCTGAAGGGCGCCGGGCACGACCTCGAAACCGCGCGACAGGCGGCCTGGGACCGCGGTCAGCCCATGCTGGAGATCCAGGTCCATGCCTGCTCGGCAGAGCTGTACCGCCGCCGCGGCGAGATCGACCGAGCCGATCGCGAACTCGACCGGCTGGAGAGGGTCGCCCGCGAGTCGTCCCTTCCCGCCGAGACGAGCCACAGCCTGCTGCTGCCTGCCAGGACGGCGAACCTCCTCACTGCCGGTGACGCCACACGGGCGCGCGAGATGTTGCCCGGCGCCGTCCAGGCGGCACAGGTGAACATGGACCTTCCGCTGGCCGCCCAGCTCCTGGCCCGGCTGCTCTCCCTCGAGGGCGATCCGGCGGGTGCGGCCACCGCGCTCGGTATGAGCGAGGTCATCCGCGGCGCCTTCGACCGCGGTGATCTGGAGCTGAGCTCGCTCGTGGACGCCCTGGTGGGCCGGCTCGGCCGCACCGGCTATGCCAGGGCCTACCGCCGGGGCGCCGGCATGCCGCAGCGTGAAGCGATCGACAACCTGATCAACACCGTCATGGAGTCACCGAGCTGATCGGGCCACCGAGAGCCTGCGGGAGCGGGACGGCGGCTGAGCGGCCGGGGCAGGCGACCGGTTCCAGCCCGCGGGGGAGCGGGTCCGGAACCGGTCGCGGGTGGAGCCGTCTCGCTACTGCTTCGGGCGGGCGGCCAGCTCAGCGAGGAAGTCCTGGACCTGGCCGCCCACGTAGTTCATGCAGGGCGCGTTGCCCGTCCAGTCGGGCTTGGCCAGCTCGTCGAGCACGCCGGCCAGCGTGAGCGTCTTCTTCCCGCCGGGCAGGATCTCGTTGAAGTCGTACTCCCGCTGGCCTCGTTGAGTGACGGAAACAAACGTCCCCCAGGCTCTCCCGGCGCCATGGAACGATCCAAGATGTCGTGGTGGCTATAGTTTTCCGCCTTTCGTGTGGGCTGCTGAGGCATCACCATGGTGTGCGTCCCTGTGGCAACGGGCTGGGAAATTGCAGGACGGCCGGGACCGCAGGGGCCGGCAGGGTGGATCGAGGCGTGGCAGGCCTTCCGCCGCTCTTGACCATCCGGTAGGTCTCAGCGGACACGGCGGGTTTGTCGGCGGACAGGTTTGATGACGCAGCGGTCGGGTCCCGTCCATTGCTCGTGGTCGCGGCGAACCGCCCGGGACTTTCAGCGGAAGGAGCGGCGGTAGGCGGCCGGGGTGGTACGCAGGGCGGTGTGGAAGCGGCGGCGGAGGTTGACCGCCGAGGAGAGGCCGACGCGGGTGGCGATGGTCTCGACGGGCAGGTCGGTCTCCTCCAGCAGGGCGCGGGTCGCGGCCAGCCGGCGTTCCAGCAGCCAGCGGGCGGGCGGGACGCCGAGCTGGTCGGCAAACTGGCGGGTGAGGGTGCGGGGGGAGACGCCCGAGTAGGCGGCCATGTCCTCGACGGTGATCTGGTCGGGCAGGCGCGAGAGGAGCCATTCGAGCAGGGGGGCCAGGGAGTCTGGCATGGGGCCGGTGGTGGGGAGGGGAGGGTACTGGCGCTGGCAGCCCCCGCGGTGCGGTCCGGCGGCGAGCTGGCGGCCGATGCGCATGGCGTGGGCCGCGCCGTACTCCTGGAGGACCTGGTGAAGGCAGAGGTCGAGGGTGGCGGCCGAGGCTCCGGCCGTGGCGACGTCGCCGTGATCGACGTAGATGACGGTGTCGTCGGGGATGACGCGGGGGTGGAGGGCGGCGAGTTCGGCGGAGAGTTCCCAGTGGACGGAGGCGCGGCGGCCGTCCAGGAGGCCCAGAGCGGCGGGGATGAAGATTCCGGCGCAGACGGCGACGATGCGGGCGCCTCGGGTATGGGCTTGGGACACCGCATGGAGTACGGCGGGCGAGGGGATGACGGTCCAGCCCGCGATGACCACGGTGTCGGCGTCGTCGAGGGCTTCGAGGCCGCTGTCCACCTGGATGGGGACGCCGAGGGTGGTGGGGAGGGAGCCGGGGTGTTCGGCGCACAGGCTGAAGCTGTAGTGCTGGGGGATGTCGGGGCCGTGGTAGCCGAAGACGGCTGAGGCGGAGGTGACCGGGTAGAGCTCCTGGTTTGGTGCGACCAAGGCGACCACGCGATGCGGGTTGGGGGGCGTCGGCGGCGTTTCAGGGCAATCCAGGGGCATGGCGCAAATGTACCCAATGATGTCATTTGGGACACCGGTGCTCTGATCTGGAAAAATCCAGAATTGGGGCTCATGTGGACGAGGAGTTTCACCCTCTACTTCGGGGCCCGCACGATCTCGCTGCTCGGTGACGCGATGATGCCCGTCGCCTCGGCGCTGGCGATCGGGAGAGTCTACGGGATCGCAGGCGTCGGCTACGTGCTCGCGCTCTGGACCGCGTCGGCTGTGCTGGTCATGCTGTTCGGCGGGGTTGTCGCCGACCGGATCGGCGCCCGGCGCTTGATGATCGGCGCGGACGTGGTCAGGGTCGTCACCCAGGGGGTCGTGGCTGTCGCCTTCCTGGATGGTGCTCCGCCGTACGCCCTGTTGCTGGTGATGGCGTTCTTGTCGGGCACGGCCGCCGGGATGTTCGAACCGGGAGTCAACGGCATGGTCCCCCTGGTCGCCAAGGATCCGCAGCGGGCCAACGCGACGCTGAAGATCGCCGAGGCGGTCACCCAACTGGCGGGTCCCGCGCTGGCCGGAGTCCTCATCGTCGTCGCCGGGCCGGTCGTCGTCTACACGGTGGACGCCGCGACCTTCCTGGTCAGCGGGGTGTGCCTGCTGCTGGTCCGGGTCACCGTACCCAGGCCGGAGCCCTCCGACGTGCTGAGCGACCTGCGCAGGGGCTGGGAGGAGTTCAAGGCCAGGAGCTGGATGTGGTCGGTCATCCTGGTCTGGGTGTTCTGGGGCGTTCTGGTGGTCGGGCCGTACGTGCCGCTGTCGTCGCAGGTCATCGGGGCCGACTACGGCTGGGTGATGGCGGCGCTCGGCCTCGGCACTGTGCTGGGTGGGCTGGTGGCGATCAGGCTCAGGCCGCGCAGGCCGCTGGCGGCCGGGGCGGTGGCGCTGAGCGGGTACGTGGCGGTGCCGCTGACGGTCGCGCTCGCGCTGCCGTTGCCGCTGCTGATGGCCGGGCACCTGCTCGGGGGGTGCGCGTGGGCGTTCTGGTCAGTGATGTGGTCGACCAGCGTGCAGACGCAGGTCGCGCCGGACGTGCTGAACCGGGTCAACGCCTACCAGGTGGCCGGGTCGGTCGCGGGCATGGCAGTCGGGCAGGCGCTGGCCGGTCCGGTCACCGCGCTGGTCGAACCGCGCGCCTTCCTGCTGGGGTCGGCCCTGGTGGCGGTCGGCGTGGTTGCGGCGCTGCTGTTGATCAAGCCGGTCAGGCGGCTGGGCCGGGAACCTCAGGAGGCCGGAGGCCGATCGATCTCGGTCTCGGCCGGCCTGTTGACGTAGTTGGTCACCGGCGGCCCGTCGCGGTGTCCAGTGCCGGCGCGATCACGGCGAAGGCCCGGTCGATCAGGATGGTGGGGTCCTCGGAACCGCCGCTGTCGCTCCACCGCTGCAACACGGTGTCGAAGGCGTTCAACGCCATCCCGGCCGCCAGTTGCGGGTACATGTCGGTCGCGGGGTCGAGCTCCAGCCGCCGGGCCAACTCCACCGTCAGCTCCTCGCGCCACTGCGTCTGGCGCTCCAGGAACCGGGCGAGCAGGGTCGGTGTGCCCAGGATGAGCTGCACCACGCGCAGCGCCCGGTCGGCATGGCCGGCGCAGGCGTTGACGGAGACCCGGACGGTGTGTCGCAGCGCCGCCGAGGGTGGCTCCTCGGAGGGGCGGGCCGCAAGCTCCGCGCGCATGCCCGCGCCCATCTCGGCCAGGAACTGAACGACCACGTCCTCCTTTGAGGCGAAATATCGGAAGAAGGTCCGCCTGGAGACGCCCGCCGCGGCCACGATCTCGTCAACCGTGACCGCGTCGAACCCTTTCCGGGTCAGCAGATTCAGCGCCGCCTGCGTCAGCTCGTCCGAGACGAGCTGACGTTTGCGTTGGGTCAGGCTCACTTCAGGGCGGATGGTCACCGGCCCAGCCTACATGCCATGCCACTGGAGGCACTTAGGGTCCTCCTTGACACTCAATGCCATAGACGGCAATGTGTGCCGCATGCCCAAACACTGGACCGCCGAGCACATTCCGGATCAGACGGAACGGACGTTCGTCGTCACCGGAGCCACCAGTGGCCTCGGTTTGGCGACCACTCGAGCGCTCGCCCGCAGGGGCGGGCACGTCGTCCTCGCCGTACGCGACAAGCACAAGGCCCGCCGGGCGGTCGAGCAGGTCACCGCCGAGCAGCCGGGGGCCCACCTGGAGGTGCGCCGCCTCGATCTGGCCGACCTGGACTCCGTCCGCGCCTTCGTCGACGGGTTTCGTTCCGACCACGCGCGGCTCGACGTGCTCATCAACAACGCCGGCGTGATGGCCCCGCCCCGGACGCTCAGCGCGCAGGGCCACGAGCTGCAGTTCGCCGTCAACCACCTCGCCCACTTCGCCCTCACCGGCCTGCTGCTCGACCTCCTGGCCGACGGCGACGACCCCCGCGTGGTCACCATCAGCTCGACCAACCACCGGCAGGGGCGCCTGTTCTTCGACGACCTGTCCGGAGAACGCGCGTACGCGCCCATGCGGTTCTACAACCAGTCGAAGTTCGCCAACGCCGTCTTCGGCTGGGAACTCCACCGACGGCTGACCGCAGCCGGCAGTCCCGTGCGCAGCATGCTCGCCCACCCCGGCTACGCCGCCACCGACCTGCAGACAAGTGCGCCGGTCGGCATGGTGAAGATGCTGTACGGCCGCATCCTCGCCCCTCTCGCCCAGTCCCCGGACCGGGGTGCGCTGCCCCAGCTGTACGCGGCGACCGCTCCCGATGCGGACGGCGGGCAGTTCTTCGGGCCGGACGGCATGGGGGAGTTGCGTGGCGCGCCGAAACGGGTGCGACTGGCCTCGGCCGCCACCGACGCCGGGACCGGACGCCGGCTGTGGGAGTTGTCGGAACGGCTGACCGCCGTGCGGTTCGCGCTTCCAGCCGCGGGCTGAGCCTGGGGGAGGGGAGAGGACGCCACGACGACGGCCTCTTTCGGTCGATGTGACACATGACCTGGCCGAGCGGCGAGCTGGGCGTCCGCAGGGCCGGCAGCGCGACAGCTAATCCCGGTTCTGTGTCACAGCTGGGGATGGGCCGAAGGCTTCGGCCGCGATGTTCCCGCGCTCTTGAGCGGAGTGACGCGTGTCACGTCGCGTCATGTCACGTCTCAGCGATCCGCGGTGTCCTGAGGGCATGACCGAACACAACACACCCCACCAGGTCGTGGTCATCGGTGGCGGTTACGCCGGAACGCTCGCGGCCAACCGTCTGCGGATGCGCGCCGACGTCGACATCACTCTGGTCAATCCGCGCCCGGAGTTCGTCGAACGCATCCGGCTGCACCAGTTCGTGGCCCGTACCGGCGACGCCACGATTGACTACGGCACGCTGCTCGGCGAGGGCATCCGGCTCGTCGTCGACAGCGCCACGCGCATCGACACCGCCGCCGGCGTCGTGCAGCTGGCGTCGGGCCGCGCCCTTGACTACGACTACGTCATCTACGCGGTCGGCAGCACCGCAGCGACACCGTCATCGGTGCCTGGCGCGGCCGAATTCGCGTTCGACATCGCCGAGTTCGAGTCCGCGCGGCGGCTGCGCGCAAGACTGGACGAGTTGCCCCTCGATGCTCCGGTCACCGTGGTCGGCGGCGGATTGACCGGCATCGAGACGGCCGCCGAACTGGCCGAACAAGGACGCGCGGTCACGCTGGCATGCGGCCGGACCCTGGCACCGTATCTGAGTGCGCCGGGGCGCCGATACGTCGCCAAGTGGCTGATCCGGCACGGTGTCGCCGTGCTCGAGGCCGGCCTGGTGACCGAGGTCCGGCCGGATGCGGTCGTCCTTGTCGACGGCTCTGCCGACGCTGCGGTGCGTCCGAGCGCGCTGACCATCTGGACGGCCGGTTTCGGCGTGCCGGAGCTGGCGGCCGCGAGCGGGCTGCGCACCGACACGCTCGGCCGGCTGCTCACCGACGAGACGCTGACCAGCGTCGACGACGACCGCAGCGTCGCGGCGGGCGACGCCGCCGCACCGTCGGGCCGGCCGCTGCGGATGAGCGGCTACGCCGCAGGGCCGCTCGGGGCACAGGCGGCCGACACCGTGCTGAGCCGCATCGCGGGGACCGAACCGGCGGTGATCACCCTGGCCTTCACGGGGGCGTGCGTCAGCCTCGGCCGGCGCGCCGGTATACGACAGGTCGCCCGCAGGGACGACACCGCGGTGAACCTCTACATCGGCGGCCGCATGGGCGCGGCGATCAAGGAGGTGACCTGCAAGTTCGTGGTGGCGAAGAGGATCCGCCGTGAGGCCCGCGAGCCGGGTTCCATGGGCTGGCCCAAGGGCGGCCCGCGTCCGGGGCAGTCGGCCTCCGCTGCGCGGGTGGTCACCTCCCCGTGACCACCGACGAGCATGCCGAGCGATTCACTCTGTTGCGGCCGCTGCTGTTCACGATCGTCTACGAGATACTCGGCTCGGTAACCGAGTCCGACGACGTGCTGCAGGACAGCTTTCTGCGGTGGGCCGACGTGGACCTCGCGACGGTGCGGGACACCAAGTCGTATCTGGCACAGCTGGTGACCCGCCAGGCGCTCAACGCCTTGCGGGCGAGCGCGCGCCGTCGCGAGGACTACATCGGCTCGTGGCTGCCCGAGCCGCTGCTGCTCGACGCGAACGACGCCTCGGCCGATGTACTGCTCGCCGAGTCGGTGTCGATGGCGATGCTCGTGCTGCTCGAAACGCTGACCCCCGATGAGCGTGCGGTGTTCGTGCTGCGCGAGGTGTTCGGCTTCGACTACCGCGGCATCGCCACAGCGGTGGGCAAATCCGTGGAGACGGTGCGCCAGGTGGCGCACCGCGCCCGCGAGCACATACAGGCGCGGCGTAAGCGCTTCGAGCCCGTCGACGCCGCGACGACCACGCGGATCACCGAGCAGTTCATGACCGCGGCGGCCACCGGTGACCTGGAAGGGCTGCTCTCGCTGCTCGCGCCGGACGTCACCTGGACCGCCGACAGCGGCGGCAAGGCCACCGCGGCGCGCCGGCCGGTGGTGGGCGCGGAGAAGGTGGCCGCGGTCCTCATGAGCATGTTCCGCCTGGAGCGGCTGGGGGACCTGCGGACCGAGATGGTCAACTGCAACAACACGCCCGCGCTGGTACTCAGTGGCGAGCGCCTGGAAGGCGTCTTCCTGATCGAGATCGCCGATGGGAAGATCACCAACTTCTACGCCATTCGCAACCCGGACAAGCTTCTCGCGGTGGCGGTTCCGCGTCAGATCGGCCGGTAGTAGGAGTCGGCGCCGCAGCGAAGTAGCAATCGCGCATGTCTGTCACAAGCGGGTCGGGGCCGGCGCCCCACGTCTTTGCCGCTGCGGATGCGGCGGGACGGAGCCGGCCCGGGCGCGGGCTGGCGAGGGTGTGGCGCGGCTGGTGACACGTCCGGTGGCGATCGCCGAACGCGTCACCCCGATGTTCGTCCCGACGGACATGTCGCCTGGGTCACCCGCGCCGGAGAGCGGCCGGACCTGGACGCTCTCCGGACCGCCCTCACGACGTGGCTCGGCCCGGCCGGTCTTCACGATGCGCACGTACGCCACCGGCCAACGGCAACCTCGGATCAGTGCGCGAACTCCAGCCCACGACGACGAAACCACGCAGCTCAACGAGCTGACCACAGGACGGAACCCGCGACGTGTCCCAAGTCAGGCACTGCCGGACAGGATCTGCAGATTGATGTCGCGTCGGCGAGGCCGCTCGGCGCCGGGCCTCCTGCGCTTCCAAGATCAGTATCTGATCGTGACCAGTCGAAGGTGTTGTGTCGCGCTCTCCAACTGGCTAGACAGGTCGCATGACAGAGACGCCAGCAGCTGAGCACCCACTTCCGCAGATCGTCGATCGGCAGACCTGGCAAGCGAAGATCGACGAACTCCGGGTCAAGGAGAAGGCCCACACCAGGGTCGGGGACGCGCTGGCCGCCGAACGACGTCGGCTGCCGATGGTCGAAGTCGATCCGCAGACTCCGCTGATCGGAGCCGACGGTCCGGTGCCGTTGATCGACATCTTCGACGGGCGGTCCCAGCTGATCGCCTACTTCCACATGTGGCACACCGGCAGGCCCGCCGCGGAGCAGTGCGAGGGCTGCACCTTCTCCACGACCCACATCAACGAGTTGTCCTACCTGCACTCGCGGGACGTCAGCTACGCAACCTTCTGTCAGGGACCGTACGAGGAGAGCTCGCGCTATCGCGACTTCATGGGCTGGACGGTTCCCTGGTACTCGGTGCCGCAGGACGCCGTGGGCCGGTTGGTCGCAAACCGGCACTTCGGCATCCTGGTGGCATATCTCCGTGACGATGACAAGGTTTACGAGACCTACTGGACCACCGGCCGCGGCAACGAACCGATGGCACCGTCGTACGGACTGCTGGATCTGACCGTCTACGGCCGGCAGGAGTTCTGGGAGGACTCGCCGGAGGGCTGGCCGCAGCGTTGGGGTTCCAAGGGTGGCCAGTTCCGGCTGGACGGCCGCCCGACCGCCCAGTGGTCGCGGATCCGGGCCGGACGCGACGACGACCTCGGCGCCTCGTCCGGTGATCATCAACAACCGCACCGCCACTGATCGCGTGACCGGCTACGGATGACGTGGAGCATCTGGGACCTGTGATCTCGGGCAGGTGGCGCCTGCTTCGAGGTGCAACTGCGCGGCTCAGCCGCCAGAGTATGTCTCATGCATCGGTCCCGAGCGGTTCGCCCCGACGCGGGTAGCGCTGGTAATGGCTGGGGTCCACATTGACTGGACGCTCGGCGCGACCCTGGGAGACGGGCCATCCGGTCCGGCCGCGACGCCGGCGGCGCTCCGGACGCTGGTGGATCGCGGGCGCCGTCGCCGCGGTCCTTCTCACCGCCGCCGTGGCGCTGACAGCGATCGCCTTTCCGGTCCGCCGCGGCCACCACCTGCCCCGGCTGTTACGGCCTGGTGCGCCTCCAGCCCGGCGTGTACACCGAACCCGGCCTGCCATCGGACCGACGCCGGCACGTGACTGAGGTCATCGAGCAGGCGAACAAGCGGGTAGGTGACTTCTTCGGAGGAAGGAAAAGCGCTCCGGACATCCTCGTGTGCCTGTCCGACGACTGCTACCGCAGGATCGGCGGCGGTCGCGAACGCGGCATCGCCGTGCTCGACCGGTCGGTGATGCTGTCCCCGCGCGGCGTCGATCCCGTGATCGCCTCGCACGAACTGTCCCACGTGGAACTTCACGCCCGTCTCAAGGGGGCCGACGTCCCGCAGTGGTTCGACGAGGGCCTGGCCGTCCTGGTGAGCGACGACCCCCGATATCTCGCCCCGACCGGCGACCGCTGCCTGCTCGACTCCCGCCAGCCCCTGCCGGCCACACTGGACGACTGGCTGCGAGCGGCGTCAGCGGATGCCCGGTTGTACGCCAAAGCCGCCTGTCAGGTGAGTCGTTGGGCGGGAACGAGCGGCGGGAAAGAGGCCGTACGAACCCTCATCGAACGGCTGGCAACAGGACAGGCCTTCCCCGACATCCAGATGCCGGCCGCAGGGTGATCGCCATCGCCTTGACCGACGACGACTACCTCAGGCCCGGAGGAACTCGGCGATTGGCTCGGCCTGGCCGAAGACGGCGTGACCGACCCCGGAGAGCAGGTTCACCGTCGAGTGCGAGATGCACTCACGGACGCGCCGCGCGGTCTGGTGGGAGTCGAACATGACGTCACGGTCACCGACGATGACGAGTACGGGCATGGTGAGGCCGCGCAACGCGTCGTCGGAGAACACTGGGAGCTTCTCCCTGCGCGGGTTGAAGTGCGTGAACGTCAGGACGACGGCGTCGAGCGCCTGCCGGTCCTTCTCCGCGTCCAGTCCTGCAACGGACATCGCCGACTCGCGTAGTCCGCCGCGTCGGAACGGGCGGGTCAGCAGGGCCTTGAAGATCCAGCCGACCTTCTGCCGTCCCACGCCGCCGGGGCACATCAGGGCCAGGCGCGTCACTCGTTCTGGACGGCGGATGGCGTAGTCCAGGGCCGTCCAGCCGCCGAGGGACGTGGCGACGAACGCGGCGTTGGTGATCCCGAGCCCTTCCAGTACGTCGTCCAGCCAGAGTGATACGGCGTCGGAGCCGAGGGCGGGACGCGAGGGCGCGCTCAGGCCCGGCTCGCCGACGAGGTCCACGGCGTATGTGCGGAAGGGCTGAGACCAGGTGGCGATATCTCCTCGCCACATCGACGCGTTCGCCCCCGAGCCGTGCAGCAGCACCAGGGGCGGCGCGTCCTGCGGGCCGGAGACGAGGACGAAGGTCTCGCCCTCGCGAGTCGGCACCCGCACGTGCTCGGCGGGAACCGGCCAGGCGTCCAGCACCTGCCGGTAGCGGTCGAGGAGCTCGCGTCCACCGGCCTCGGACTTGTAGATCATGGTCATGACACCTGTACCGCCAGCCGCGCGTCGAGCGCATCGAGATCTGGAACCAAACCACACATGGTCGGACCTGTTCGACTCGCCGACGAGCGCGTGGAGCAGAACCGGCCGCCAGACATGAGGGGATGTCGCCGACGACCGCAAGCTTCAGCACGAACTTCTGCATGAGCTCGCCCGGGAAACGGGGTGCCCAGCGAGAAGAACCGCTCGTCCAAGCGGGCCGCGGGCACCGCCACCACGTCCTGTTTCGGCATGGCCATCGGGACCACCTCCTCGGCGACAGTGAAGGCCTTGCCACCGTGTCAAGGTCAAGTGGGGTCACGCCGCGAGACCACCAGGCATCCTCTGCTACCGAGTTCGGTGCTCGTCAATCCGCCCGACCCTTCCCGAGTACTGCGGGGACCTCTGGTCCACGTGCACAAGCGCCTCGGCCGCGGTTCGGACCTGGCCGAGCTCGCCGAGCAGCTCCGTGCCGCCGACGACGGCCTGGAGCTCCTCACCGGCGAGCTGCAGGGCTACCACGCTCGAGATCGTGGCCGTCGTTCTTGACGGCCGCCGTCAGTCCCGCATCGACCATTTGGTCGGCAAGAACAGGTTCTGGGTCGCGGACTGCTTCGACACCGCCCAGGTTGAACGCTAAGTCGATCTTGCCGACCTCGTCGAAGTGATCGGCGTCCGGCCGGATCCCCCGCCACCATCCCAGCACCCGCACCCATGCCACCCGAGTCGTCGGCCAAGGAGAGGTTCTTCTCCTCGTCGGACGTGAGCGGTCCGCCTCCACTCGAAACTCGGATGCATCCGCGACATGACCACATGTAACGTTTCACGTAGATCGCTCCGTTCGACTGTTCGTCGGGCTCGGAGTGGGCGCGGGTCGAATGACGTCGGTTATCTCTTACTCCAAATAAGATCACTCCGGTGTCGCTTCACACATCCGCTCCTGCCCCCGGCTCCGCGAACAGCCCGGTGGGGTGTGGTGAAGGTACGGGTCGAAGTTCGTCGGTTATCCGCTATTAACGGGGTGGTCGCAGGTTCGAGTCCTGCCCGGGGCTGCGGCTCCGGTAGCTCAGTTGGGAGAGCACCTAAACGCCGGTGGACATCCCACATCCGTGCCCTCACCAGACCTCACCATCAACTCGTCAGCCGTGCCGGTGGGCACGGGTCGAATCCACGCCGGTTACCGCAACCAGGTACAGGTTCGAGTCCTGCGACGGCTCCTGGCGGAACCGTCGGGCCCAGGTCGGCTGGGCACCCGGCAGGAGCCTCACATCCGTGCCATCGGCAGGGCTGACGATCTCGGGGAGGGCGGTGAAGGCACGAGTCGAAGTCTCGCCGGTTATCTGGTCACCACAGGTTCGAATCCTGATCCGGGCTGACTTCCCGGAAGCCCGGCGGGCGCAACACATTCGTGCCTTTCATCGCCCTCGTCCGCCCTCCTTATCCCTCACATCCGCCCGCCCGGGCGGGTCGACTCCCTCTCCAGGAGGTGCCCCATGTCCCGCGACCCCCTCGCCGGCATTTCCACCATCGCGACCCCGCAGACTCAGCGGCTGCCCGGCCGTACCGACCAGGTGCGCAACAACGCGGGCGGCTACGTCTTCACCAAGGACCTGTGGGCCCGGCTCGAGGACTTCCTCATCCTGGGCACCACGGGCGGCACCTACTACGTCGGCGAGGACAAGCTGACCGCCGACAACGCCGGCGTACTGTTCCAGGCCATCGCCGAGGACGGCGCGCGCGTCGTCGAGCTGCTCACCGCGATCTCCACCGTGCGGCCGCCGCGCGCCCCCAAGCAGCGGCCCGCGCTGTTCGCGCTCGCGGCGGCGTACGCCCGCGGCGACGCCGACACCCGGCAGGCCGCGAAGCTCGCCTTGCCCAAGGTGGCGCGCACCACGGACCACCTCGCGCAGTTCTTCGGCTACTACAAAAACCTCGGCGGGAAGCCGACCGCCCGTGGCACCGCGCCGCGCGTCGGCCGCAGCCTGCGCACGGCGCTCGGCTCGTGGTTCCTCGCCGGCGCCCCGGACGACGTCGCGTTCCGCGCGGTCAAGGCCCGGCAGCGCAAGACGCCGCAGGGCGAGGCGTTCGACCTGCGCGACGTCCTGCGCATCGCCCACCCGAAGACGGACAGCCCGGAGCGGGCGGTGTTGCTCGGTTGGATCGCGGGCAACGTCTCCGACGACGAGGCGCGCGACGTGCTGGAGTCGGTCGACCGGTTCCTGACCGCCAAGGCCGTCACCACCACGGCGCAGGCGGTCCGGGTGGTCACCGAGGCACGCGTGCCGTGGGAGTTCCTGCCCGACGCGATGCTGCGCGAGCCGGAGGTGTGGGACGCCCTGGTGGACACGGTCGGCGTGACCGCGCTGCTGCGGAACCTCGCGCGGATGACGCGCATCGGCACGCTCAAGCCGATGGGCTCGGCGACCAAGCGCGCGGCCGCGCGCCTGGCTGACCGCGACCAGCTGCTCAAGGCACGCATCCACCCGATGGACGCCTGGCTGGCCATGCGCGTCTACGCCTCCGGCCGTTCCCAGCCGAATCCGCGCGCCAGCGTCCAGCAGTGGGCGCCGGTTCCGGCGATCCTTGACGCGCTGGAGGAGACGTACGAGCTGTCGTTCGGCACGGTCGAGCCGACCGGAAAGCGGCTGCTCGTCGCGGTCGACTCCTCCGGGTCGATGAGCTGGTCCCGGATCACCTCGGGCGGGTCGCCGCTCGGCACCGCCTATGAGGTGGGCTGCGCGATGGCCGTCATGCTGGCCCGCATCGAGAAGGGCAACGTCCACGTCATCGACGTCGACACGAGCGTGCACGCGTCGAGGGTGACCCCCCGCACGAACCTGCGAGAGATCGCCTCGTGGCACCCCTCGGGCGGCGGCACCGACCTGAGCCTGCCGTTCACGTGGGCCGAGCACGAGCAGCTGGCGTTCGACGGGGTCGTCGTCTTCACCGACAACGAGACGTGGGCCGGCCGCTCGCACGCCTCGCAGGCGCTCGACTCCTACCGGCGCGCCGTCTCCCTGGCCACCCGCCTCGTGGTGGCGTCGATGACCGCGACCGGACACACGATCGGCGACCCGGCCGACGAGGGCGTGCTCAACATCGCCGGGTTGGACGCGTCCCTGCCGATGCTCGTGAACGGCTTCATCCGCGGCTGACCCCGGACACGCCAAGGCGCCCTGCCCCCTCGGAGGGGCAGGGCGCTTTGGTCGACCCGGCACGAGTACGCCTGCGTCACCCTGATGGAACGAATCGCGGGCGCCAGCTTTCCAGCGGATGCCGAAAGGCCGGATTCGCCCGGTGCGGGATTCACTGTCGCCAGCCCCGGTACCAGGAATGAGCGATACCGAGTTCGCCCACTTCATGGGTCGCCCGCCGCGGAGCTGAGGCCAGCGTCGCCGGCTCCATGCAACCGATGAAGCCGGCGACGCCCGTCCTGGAAAGCCGTTTCAGCCTACGACCTAGGCTCCGGACCTGGGGAGATGAGAACCCAGAAGGGGTCTTGGTTGAGAAGTCTGTATCGCTCGTAGAACCATCTCAAGGCCGTGCCCGCCCGGCTGTTGTGCGACTGCAACAGTTGCTACAAACAGCGCTGGCCCGGCCCCCCGCCCCGCCGGCCGCGACGGAACGGCGGCGGGACGTGCCGCTGCAGGAGAAGACACTGTGGCGGATGCTCTACGAATCCGCCTCCCGTGCCAGCGCCGTGCTCGCGCTGACCTTGAGGACCTGGACCTGCCCAACAAGCAGGCCTGGCGAGGACCTTCCCGTCGGCGGCCTCGACGAGCTCGTTCACGAGCTCGGTGGCGAGTGTGTAGCGGACTCGGTAACCCATCTCGCGGGCGCCCACGCCCGAGGAGCTGCGCGGGCGTGCGGTCGTGATCCTGTCCAGTTCGGCGCTGGTGTAACTGCGGCAGAAGTGCTCAGGGTCGGCCGGCATGCGGCCGACCAGCCAGATCGTGGCGTCAACGAAGGAGTCGACGTCGCCGGGCCAGGTGGTGATGTCGAGCATCCAGTCGCGGGTCGATGATTCGAATCGCTTCCGCCGGTCTGCGCTCGCCGCTCGCTTCGCATTCGTTCACTACTCTGTGGTACTGTGTAGTGGTACTCGGTACTACAAGGTACCAGGAGGACCGAAAAGGACCCACGATGGACGACCTGACGGAGATGCTGAAGGGCACGCTTGAGGGCTGCGTGCTTGAAATCATCGGCAGCGAGGAGACCTACGGGTACGCCATCACGCGTCGGCTGAACGAACTCGGCTTCGCCGACGTCGTCGAGGGGACGGTGTACACCATCCTGCTGCGGCTGGAGAAGAACGGGCTCGTCCAGGTGACGAAACGACCGTCCGGGCTGGGCCCGCCGCGCAAGTTCTATGCACTCAACGACGCGGGGCGCAAAGAACTCGCGACGTTCTGGGCGAAATGGGAGTACGTCTCATCACGAATCGACAAGCTCAAGGAGGGCGGGAGATGAACTTCTGGGAGACCATGACAGGCAGCGATCTCACCAGGGAATGGAAGGTGTTCGAAGCCCGAGCCGCGGCATTGCCGGCCGACTACCGGGCGGCGTGGGAAGAGATCAAGGGTCATCTTTCTCCCTACGCAGACTTCACAGGCCGGAACCTGATGCCGATTCTCGACGGTGCTCTGGGGCTGCTCGAGGAGACAGCGGCCGATGGGCAGAGCATTCACGACGTGCTGGGTGACGACATCGAGGGCTTCTGCGCGGCGCTGGCCGGCGGAGAAGGGGCCCGGACCTATCGCGACCGGTGGCGCGAGCAGTTGAACAGGAACGTCGCAAGGAAATTGGGCCGGCTAGGAGGCTGACGTGGGCATCCAGGACATCATCGAGGGCAAGAAGCAGTGGCGGGCGCACGTGGCGCGGGTCAAGGCGCTCCCGCCGGACTATCAGATCGTCTACAAGGAGATTCAGAGGTACCTCTTCAAGGTTGGACCGATCGACTTGCTTGACGGGCCCCTGCTCTCAGGGATCCTCGATTTCTTCGAGGAGGGCGTCGCGGCCAACAGGGGAGTCCTGGCACTCATCGGCAACGATGTCGCTGCCTTCGCCGACGACCTGATCAAGGACTCGCGCACCTACGCGGACATCTATCAGGAGTCCATCAGCGGGAAACCCGGCACGGCCGAGAAGTAACACCCGTCGACCCGGCCTTTAGCCCTTGATCAGCGCCAGCGCCTGCATCATCGGCGCATGCACGGTGTGGGTCGACCCGGACTCCAGCGCCTCGATGATCTGAATCAAGCCCGTGCGGTGGTGGTTGGTGTAGCAGGCGCTGAACACGCGCTGCTTGTGCTGCCGGTACGAAGATCCCGCGGCCTTCAACTCGTGCAGCAGCATCACCAAAGTCTTGTAGCCGCCGGGCACCGAGGATGAATGACGTCCTCGACCGTCTCGGTCGGCGCCTCAGCGCGGCCTCGGTCATCTTGAATCTGAACTCCAGCCCCCTCACCGGCACGGCCCAGTCGACGTCTCCACTGGCAGTGACCAGCTCCGCGTCCACGCGATCGGCGCTCGCGGAGCCACCAATGAACTCCGGCGGACACCCGGAATCGGCGAGGCCACCGGCGACCTGCCGGGTGAACTCGCCCAGCGGCGACAGCCGCGGAGACGATCGACGCGTGTGGACAGAGACCGTGTGCCATCGGCCGCATCGCGGCTGCCCAGAACAACATGCCCCGAGTGGATGGTGACATCGAGGTCGCCCTTCCGCCGTGCCTGCCTGTTCTGATCCCTCTGTCATGCACAGCAGGAAGGCGACGTCCGTGGCGTCCCGCGCAGTGGAACGGCTACCCGCGCGGGCCGCTTCCCTCTGACCGCTATCCGGCAAGACCCCCCGAACCCATCCTCCACACCCGAGTGGGGGATCAAGCCCTGATCGCGGTGCCCTGGGCGGAGACGAGGCGCCAGGTATCGTGGGCGTCGGCGGCGTAGACGTGGGTGTAGCGGCTTCCGGCGCTGAACGTGGTGCCGTCGGGGTTGGTGAAGTTCATGCCGGTACGCCCGACGACGATGCCTACCGTGCCGATGACCCGGACGATCGCCTCGTCCGGGAACGAGTGGATCCGCGGAAACCGGAGGGATCCGGAGGCCATCAGGTCGAGCAGGATCCCCCTGTCGGCGACGGCCCCGTCTTCGACCCCGACCAGGACGAAGTCGTCCGCCAGCAGTTCCTCCAGAACGGCGAGATCGCTTGCCACGAGGGCGTCGAAGAAGCTCTGGTCGTGCTTGAGGAGGGTGACCCGATCGAAGCTGCTCATGTTGCGACGGTAAACGTTGACGCTGGTGACAAGGTCAAGCCAGCCTCAGGGGCGGGCGGTCCGGTAGTCTCGGCCGATGGCGAAGATCTTGGTCACAGGGATGTCGGGCACCGGCAAGTCCACGGCGTCAGCGATGCTGGCGGCCCGGGGTCATCGCGCCGTCGACACCGACACCGACCAGTGGAGCCACTGGGTGACCCTGCCCGACGGATCCACTGATTGGGTGTGGCGGGAGTCGGCCATCAGCGACCTGCTCGCCAACCACAGTGAGGGCGCCCTCTTCGTGGCCGGTTGCAAGTCCAATCAGGGTCGGTTCTACCCGCAATTCGACCACGTCGTACTGCTCAGCGCTCCCGCTGAGATCATGCTTGCCCGCATCGCGACGCGAACCAACAACCCCTTCGGCAAGCGCCCTGAGGAACGTGCTGCCGTCCTGCGCGACCTGGCCAACGTGGAGCCACTGCTCAGGGCCACCTCCACTGTCGAGATTGACGCTTCTGCGCCGATCGACAAGGTCGTCCAGCAGCTTGAAGGACTGGCGCAAACGACGCCGTGACCAGGGGTTGCGGGAACAGGCGTTCCACCCCCACCGCTTCGCAGGCCGCCCACAGCTGCCCGCGCCGCGATCCCTTTTGGCAATCAGCCTGGCGGTCGTCATTGCGATGATCGCGCCGGCCCACAGCTCGCCCTGCTGCGTCCCGGGTCGTGGCCACCCTCGCCTCGCGGTGCTGACGCCGGCGGCCCAGCTCCTCCGGAAACGCGCCTCTCCGATTGTCGGTGCGGATCAATAGGCTGCGGCCCGTGATCGAGAACAGGGTATGCCCGGCCCGAATCGAGGCACCCGTATGAACCCCGTGCAGGAGGTGCTCGACCGCATCGAGGCCGGCTCCGTCGCGAGCCTTGTGTCGTTCCTTGACGGCCTCGGCGACGACGACAAGCGCGCGGTGGCCCGGCACTTGCCCGCTCACCTGAGCGAACGCGGGCGCGCCGGGTTCGAGGCCGAACGGCGGGTCCGGGAGCTGGCGCCCCTCTACCGTCTGGCCGGGGCGGCCTGCTTGAGCGGGGCGGAGCAGGTGGCGACCTGGCTCAACCGGCGGGAGCTGCGCTGGGTGGAGCCGGAAGTCGACGCCGCACGGGTCATGTCCGTGCTCGGGAACCGGCCGGAGAAGTGGCGTCGCGACCTGGCCGTCCGCCTGGTGCGGCGGCTGCGGCCGACCACCGGTTCGACGTGGCGGCGCGTGCAGGCGCTGGCGAACTGGGACCTGGCAGCGGCGCTGGCGATCGAGACGGACGCCGAGCCGCCGGAGAACGACGCGTTCGTGTCCGGGTGGGTGTTGCGGACGGCCGAGCGGCAGCGGATGAACGGAGGAGTCCCCGTGCTCGCCGATGACCGGCTGCTCGATCACATGCTGCCGCGCCTGTTCCGGGCAGAGGGCGTGGCGGACGGGCTGGGCTGGAACCGAGGTTGGGCGGACAGCCACACCATCATCGGGGAGCTGGTCGCGCTGGCCGGGGCGGGCCGCGTGCCGCGCCAGGCGCTGCTCGACGGCTGCGCAAGCCGGTTCCTGGCCGGAGGCGATGCGGCCGAGGCCGGTCCCTTCGTCGCGTTGTGGCGGGAGCTGAAGCCGGAGGTGGCCGAGATCCCGGTGGTCGACTTCGTACGGCTGCTGCCGTCAGCGTCCTCGCCCGTCGTGCAGCTCGCGCTGGATGAGCTGCATCGGGCGGAGTCCGCGGGAGTGCTCGACGATGAGTTGTTCGCCGAGGCGGTCCAGGCGCTGGCGTACCGGCCGGAGAAGAAGAACATGGCGGCCGCGGTGAAGTGGATCGGCGAGGCGCCCCTGTCCAAGGGCGGCATCGCGGTGGCCGCGTTGGCGCCCGTGTTCGACGTGGACACACCCAGCCTGCGCGAACGTGCGGTACGGGTCGCGGTCAGGCTCGCCCCGCACACCGCCGAACCCGACAGGGAGGCGATCCGTGCGGCGGCCACGCGGCTGCCCGCGGACCTGCGGGAGCGGGTGGCCGCTGCCTTCGGCGCGGTGGACAAGGTTCAGCCGGAGCCCGTGGCGGCTCCCGCGCTGACCGCGACGCCACTGCCGGCCTTGGCCCCGCCCATCGGCTCGGTGGCGGAGCTGGCCGCCGAGCTGGACAAGCCGCTCTGGCCGGTGGATCCCGCGCGGTTCGAGCGCATCCTCGCCGCCCTGGTCGAGCTGACCCACCAGGACCGTGACGCCGTCGCGGCGGGGTTGCAGTCCTGGTGGCGGACGAACTGGCAGCACCCGTTCGAGGCGAGAACCTACGTGTACGGCGTCGCCGGCTTCGACGAGGACATCGGTTGCCTGCTGTCGCGCTGCGCGCTGGCCATCGTGTCGCCCGCGGACGGCCGCGAGCTGACCGCGATGTTGAACGACGACAGTAGCCGCTGGCCGAGCTCCGAGCCCGCCCCGCAGCGCTTCGTCCAGCGGCGTTTCCGTGAGGTCATGTCCCTGTTCGAACGGGGCGAGACGATCCCCCTACTGCTGGCCACGCCGACCTCGCCCACAGGGCACGTCGACGCCGCCACCCTCCTCGCGCGCATGGAGTGGCTGAACGACACCGAGCCGCTCGAGTCCGACTTCCTGCAGGCGTTGCTGCGGTTGCCGCGCCAGATCGATCCAGAGCTGGTCGTGCGGGCGGAGAGATTGCCGTCGGAGGCGGGCCGGCGGCTGGCGGCCTGCCTGCGTGACGGCGGGCTGCCCGACCCCGTGGTGACCTGGGAGCTGGAGGCGTTCGACCGCCCGGAGAGCTACCACGAGTCGCTGCGGGAGGCGCATGCCAGGCTCGCGCCGCCCGAGGGCGTGTCCGGGCGGCTCGCCGAGCTCTGGACGCTGGCGCCCAAGACCGGCTATCCCGCCTTCTCCCGGAACATGGGGTGGTGGCCGCCCATCATGCCGTCCCATCGGGAGGTCGTGGCCGCGCACGTACTCGAGTGCCTGCCGTGGGTCATGGACAGCACCGACGGCCAGGTGGAGGTCGTGGCCGCCCTGGCGCACGGCGACGGCCCTGTGGGCATCGCGACCGCAAGCACGATCGTCATCGGCATGGGGCATCAGCTCCCTGCCGAGCGTGCCCTGGCCGCCGACGCCATCATCACGCTGGCCGCGTACGGGGAGTTGCCCGCGGCCGACCTCGGCCGCGCCGTGGGCCACATGGTCCGCAACGAGCAGGTCAAGCTCAACCGGATCACCGGCATCCTCGACGAGGTCACGGCGGCCGGGGCGCACGCCGAGGTGTGGACGGCCCTGGCGCAGGCGCTGCCGCTGCTGCTGCCGGGGCCGGGTGAGAAGGCCAGGGCGGGGCTGGGCGAGTTGCTCAAGGTCGCCGTGCGGACGGCGGTGTGCGCGGGGGCGCGGGGCGACATACCTGGGCTGGCGGAGCTGGCCACGCGCAAGGGCTCGAGCCTGCTGATCCACGAGGCGCGGCGCCTGCACGAGGTGATCTCCGCCTGAGTGCGTACCGCGCGGCGAGGAACGAGCCCGAGACATGAACGCGTTGCGGCGTACGCGCTCGCACCGGCTCGGGTTCGCCCTGCGGGTGAGGACGGCGGGCCGGGCCGATCGTGCCCCGGCGCGACCCGCGCACCGGCTACCGCGTCCACTCCTCCGCCTACGTGCGCGGGACGTCACCTGGTCGCCCTCACCGGCGGGGTGCTGATCACTCGATGGACGCCACTTGACCGACCGTAGGGCCCATCGGCGTTCTGCTGGTCCGGCAGGCGCTGAATGGGCCGCGCGGCGCGACGACTCCGAGCACATGGAGGACCTGTGGGCGTGGATGCCCGTCTCGTCAGGCGCGTCGACTGCCTTCGACTCTGACCGAGGTGCTCCAGACGATGTGGGCCGACAGCACGACGATGCAGGTCAGATCGACCACCGTGCTGAAGGGGCGCGAGGTCGGCACGCAGGTCGGGGTCCGGCAGGATCAGCAGGAGGAAGGTCGACTTGCCGGCCACCGCGGCGATCGCGGCAGCCCGCCGCGCCGGCGGGAAGAAGGCCGCCCAGACCAGGGCCGCGCCCAGCAGCAGTTGGAGCATGCCCCGGTGCTGAAGCAGCGCCAGCGTCATCGGTTCGGGGTCGATCACCCCGTAGGTCCATTCCAGCGCGTACGAGGTGATCAGTGCGAGGGCGGGGAGGGTGGTGACCAGCCCCATCGCCACGAGGGCGACGCGAAGGGCGGTCTCACGAGTGGTCACTGAGCTCACGGCACACTCCAATTCATCAGCTGTGCTGACGATCATAGTAACTGATGATTGGCGCCATGGCGTATGTTGCCCTCATGGGAGAACCGACCTCGGCCGCGCAGTTGGTCACCTCGGCGACCAGCCACATGATGCTGCGCCTCGGCGACGCCGCCCGCGCAGTGATCGGTGACGCGCTGGACAGCTGGTCTCTCACCGGCCGTGACCTGCGCGTCCTGAGCGTCGCCCACGGTGAGGGGCTGTCCCAGCGCGAACTGGGCCGGCTCACCGGCATGGACCGGACGACCATGGTGGCGGTCGTGGACAAGCTGGAGCGGCTGGGCTACGCGCACCGTGAACGCGACCTCGCTGATCGGAGGAAGTACCTGGTCAGGCTGACCGATGCCGGCACGACGGTGGTGGATGAGGCGCTCGATCGGCTGGCCAAGGCGGAGGCCGAGTTCCTGTCGCCGCTCAGCGCGGCCGAACAACGGCAGCTCAACCGTCTGCTCGCCCGGCTCTATGAGACACACGACCCCACCTGCGATCCGCTGTGACCGTCCAGCGGCGCCCAGTCGCGCCCGCCTGTCCAGGCGCGGAGTAGAGGGCGGGCGAGCTCGCCCTTCCCCACGAGGTCGGCCATGCCTGCGGCATGCACGGTGAGGCGTGTCGCGGCCGCCTCGAGCACGGGTTGCTCGCTCGTCCGGGTGGCGCGTCGGCGGCCGCACCTTCGTCTCGGTCGTGCTCAGTGCTTGCCGGTGCCTGCCGGCCAAGCCGTCGTCGGGCCCGAGGTCGTGTACCGCGTCCGATGGTTCTGCGTCGACCCCCATTCAGAACTCGGGTGGAACTCCAGCTGATCATCGCCCGTATTTCAACAAAAGCGACATATCAGCGGAGGCCAGTGAAGCAGCGTCAGCGACGGCTCAGGCAGCGGCGGCGGCGTCACCACCAGCTCGCCACGAAGGGAGCGTCGCCACGCCCCTTCAAGCTCCGCGAGCAGCGTGCGCCGTTCCAGGCGCTGGTGCTCGCCGTGTGCGCGCTCGCCATGGTCGTGGTCACCGTTTTCTCGTTCTACGAGATGCGGCAGACGCGGCAGGTCCTCGCACGCGGAGTGCGGACCACGGCGACCGTCGTCGAATCCCAGCATCACCGAAAGTCCCCAGATCGTGTGGTCGTGGAGTTCACGACGAGCCGCGGAGAAGAGGTCAGCGCCGCTCTGTCGGATTCGGTCGATGCGCGCGACAGTCCCGTTGGTAGCTCACTGGATGTCTTCTATGACCCGGAGCAGCCCGATTACGTCATCAACGCGAAGATCACCGACATCAGCCACCACTACTTCAGCATCCCCCTCGGGATCGCGATGACGATCGGGTTCGCAGGGGAGGACTACACGTCTGGCGCCGCCATCACAGCCAGTCGCGGTTGCCGCCGCGGACGGCCGTACGCAAACCGTGATGAGCCGCAGGCGCTCACCATGCCGCCGATGGTGCTGTCGCCTGGCGTTCATGCTCGCTCGGACCCGCATCGAGGATTCCATCACCGGCGTGCGGTGGGCCAAGATCGCCATCCCGGTCAGGCAATGTGACAGGAGGCGCGCCGAACATGGACACTCGGCGGCGAACTTCAACATGATCTCGACAGGGGAAGGCGTCGTAAGGCGCAAGCGGATTCGGGTTCCGGCGGCATATCCGCGGGGGAGGGCGGAGGGGCAGGCCGTCCGTTGGTCTGACCTCAGCTCTCTCCACCAGACCCGCGACCTGGTGGAACGGCTCAACGCCGAGCACCCGGCGATCGACGCTCTGATCCTCGCCGCGTTCCGGTTCAACCCGACCCGAGTGGGGACCGAGGAGGGCTTCGAGCGCTGGGCGGGGCGGCCGAATCCACTGGGACGACCTCCAACTGCAGGACAAGTACCCGGTCGCTCGCCGCGACCATGCAGGGAGCCAGGGCCAGCGAGCTGCTGGGGGCGGCCCACGTCTCGAAACGCACGAGGTACGTGCTGTACAACCCCGTGTACGTGGCGACCTCGCTGCACGAGCCCTTCAAGCAGCCGCTGCGCGGCCTCGTGAGGGCGGCGTCGGCAGTATTCCCAGTCCGCCCTCCGATAAGTCAAGCTCCGGGAGGAGAGGCTGCCACTCGTAGTCGTCGACGTGCCGCGTGATGAACCATGGCGGGATCCGCGTGGTGGCCCAGGCTGCGGGGTTCGCGAGGCCACGGTATCGGGCCGACGCTCCTCTCTGGCCACCGTCCCGCGCATGCTGCGCGAACATGACGAGGGTCATCCTGCGACGCCGCGGGTGACTGCGACGGAGCCTGACCAGCGGTCCGTCCGAGTCGCGACGCAGGGGAACGACGAGGCGCCAACGGCTGTCCGCTCGTTCCTCAACCCCGCATCAGGGCGATCCGGCCCGTACGACCTTGCAGGGACGGTGAGGCCTCCTCAAAGGGCGGTGGGGCCCACGGGAAGACGATTCCGGCGTGCGGCGAAGGATGAGTGACCGTGCACCACACATGAAGGCAGCCTGATGACGGAGACAAGAATTTGATCGCCGAAGCGGGCGAACAGATGACCGACGCCGAACTCGTCGCCCGGTACCGGCGGGACCCCGACCTGTTCACCGTCGTGCACGACCGCTACTTCCGCGACATCTACCTGTACGTGGCCGGCCGACTGGACACGCAGATCGCCGAAGACATCACGGCCGAGACGTTCCTGCTGGCCTTCGACCAGCGCGACCGATTCGACCCGGAGCGCGGGGGACTGCGGCCCTGGCTGTTCGGCTTCGCCACCAACCTGATCGCCAGGCACCGGCGCAAGGAGACCCGCCACTACAGGGCCCTGGCCCGGCTTGGTCCGGAACCCGCCCTGGAAGGCCACGAGAACCGGGTCGTCGCCTCCGTCGCCGCCCAACGCATGCAGCCGCACCTGGCCAAGGCGATGGCCGCGTTGTCCGGCGGCGAGCGCGACGTTCTGCTGCTCGTGGCCCTGGGCCAGCTCAGCTACGACGAAGTGGCCCAGGCGCTCGGCATCGCCGCCGGCACGGTGGGCTCCAGGCTCAGCCGAGCGCGCGCGAAGATCCACGCCCTCATCGACAAGGAGACAGCCCATGGACGACCTGAACGCGCTCGCCACCCTGCTGACCAAGCCCGAGCCGCCCACCGAGGCGATCACTCGCAGCAGAGGCCGACTCCATGACCGGATGCGAGGCCGCGTGCGGCGGCGGATCGGGTGGCTGATGCCCACGCTCGCCCTGGCCACCGCCGCTGCGGCGGTCGTCGCCGTGCTCGTCACGGGCGGGACCACGCCCGACGGCATACCGGTCTCGGGCAGGGAGGTGTTGCTCATGGCCGCCGCCAGTGCCGAACGCACGCCCCAAGGTTCCGGGACGTACTGGCACGTCACCCGTGAGTACCGGGACGTGGACATTCCTCGGACGGAGAGCTGGACCACGCGTGACGGCCGGCGTTGGTCCAAGGGCGAGCCGGACGACCCTCCCGGCGTCATCGTGCCAGACCCGTCCCCGCTCCGGCTCAAGGGTGCCGAGGTGAGCATCGAGGATCTCGAAAGGCTGCCGACGGAGCCGGCGGAGTTGACGGCGCGGATCGCCGGGCTGCAGGGGCGTGACGGTGGCATGACCGCGTCTGAGCAGCGCGGCGACCCGCTGTTCTCCCTCGTCGCGCTGATCTCGGAACTGCCGACGCCGTCGGAGGTCCGTTCCGC
This sequence comes from Nonomuraea mangrovi, assembly GCF_042681425.1. NCBI lineage: Bacteria > Bacillati > Actinomycetota > Actinomycetes > Streptosporangiales > Streptosporangiaceae > Nonomuraea > Nonomuraea mangrovi. The sequence goes on from NZ_JBHUFV010000068.1 coordinate 231,208, forward strand.
GGCGTTCCGGGCGCTCGCCGCGACGCCGGGTGTCGAGAGCACGGGCGCGGTCGAGGATGGGCAGGGACTGCGGTTCCCCAATCCTGACGGCGGGCCGGAGATCAAGCTGGTCGTCGATCCCGAGACCGCTCGGGTGACTCGTACCAACTATCTCTACGGCGACGACGGAAGCGTGTCGTGGGGCCTGAGATCCATCGGGGTGACCACCGGCTGGACGGATCAGCCTCCCCGATAGGGACTCCCAGGTCAACGCTCGTCAGCCGCCGAGCCTTGCCCTTCCCTGGTATAGCGAACGGATGGGGGGCACGGGGGTGGCGAGGGAACGCCACGGAAGTGCGGTTCCGCGGCCGCGCGCATCAGCCAGCTGGCTAGGGCGATGGGGCGACGTCCATGACGTCGTCGGGGGTTGCCCACTGCCTCTCGGGTGCGCGGCGAGCTGGGCGTCGGCGGAATCGATCGCGCCAGTCGGGGCCGTCGTCATGGTGGGGCCGCTCGTTGGCGGCTGTGGCATCGTTCGGGATAAGACCGCGTCCCCGGATGGAGGGGATCCAGGACGATGCCATTCACCGGTACGACGTGTCGGTCCTCAAAGTGCGAGAACGCGGGCGATGGGCCAGACGCCCGGGGAGGTGTTGGAGAGCACGGTGCAGGTGGTGCCGGTGTGTGGGTCGTGGGTGGACTTGAACGACGCGCCGGCGTCGTACCCGACCAGGATGGCCGTGTCGGTGCTCTTGTGCAGCCAGAAGCCGAGACCGTAGCGCATGGATTCTTCGGGTACGTCGCAGCGTGGCCGTACTATCTCGTCGACGGAATCCACTATGTCGCCGGCGAAGAACGCGCGCCAGAAGGTGGAGATGTCGGCGGCGGTGGTGTGGATGCCGCCATCGCCGGTGGCCAGCACCGGCAGGTGGAAGATGTTGGAGCGGTCCGCCCCGTTCAGTGGCAGGTAACCCACGGCCGCGTCAGCGGGCAGCTCGTCGGAGCGGAGGAAGTCGGTTCTGGTCATGCCGGCCGGGCGGAGCACCCGTTCCCGGACCAGGTCGTGGTAGCCGACGCCGCCCGCCCGCTCCGCCAGCAGGGCGAGGACCACGAAACCGCCGTTGCAGTAGCCGAACCGCTCACCGGCCCGGAACTTGGTGGGATACCCGTCCAGCAGGGGCAGGAAAGCCTCGGTGGTAGTCAGCTCGTGCGCCGCGCCGATGACGTAGTCGGTGATCTCGGTGTCGGCCTCTTCGTCCAGGTAGTCACCGATGCCAGAGGTGTGTGTGAGCAGATGTTCGACGGTCACGTCGTCCGCGATCAGCGGTAGATCCCTGCCGAGCAGGGATCGGGCGGTGGTGCTCAGCTCCAGCACGCCGTCCTGGACCAGCGAGAGCACGGCCAGGGCGGTGAACCCCTTGCTGCCGCTGGCGATGCCGAATCTGGTGTCCAGGGTGTTGGGAACGTGGTAGGTGCGGTTGGCCAGCCCGTAGGCCTTCGCGAACTCGACCTGGCCGGCCCGGTCGACCCAGACCACACCGGAGAAGCCGGTTTCCTTAGCGATCTTGTCGATGTCCCCCTGTGGCATTGCCGCAGACTAACCCAGGCCCGCGCCAATGCCGAACCTATTTATATGAGGCGGGTGCTTCGCATGCCACGCGATCACCGGCCGGTGCCGCTACGGCGCACGCCATCCTTGGTTCGGCGCGGACAACGCGATGAGCAGGTCGAACGCCTCTCGTCTGAGGCGTTTGACGCAGGTCTCACCGACAGCTCTTTGTCGGTGAGGTCGCCACGTGGCGGCGGCACTCGGCATCGGCTGGGGAGCGGTGCTGCGGCGTCCCGCCGAGCTGCTTCGCCGGGCAGAAGCGACGCGAAGGAACCGGTACGGAGATCGACGGGCACGGCTCGGCAACGGAAGAAATCCGATCGCGGTCGTTGGCGATCGGCGGCGATGATGGCCGCCATGAAGTTCCGCAAGGACCGAGACCGCTCATGCCGCGAGATCCTGCTCGAGCTGTACGACTCGCTGGATCGACGCTATCGGCCCGAGGATGTCGCCGATCTGGTGCTGCAGGCGCTGGAGGGGAACCTGTCCAGGCGCGAGCGGGTGATGCTCCAGCGCGCGGCCAGGCACTCCTCGCGCAACGCAGCATGGTTCTCCTCGATGTCCACGGACTACGCCCGGCCGGTCGGCGGTGCGCGGCAAGTCACGGCAGCAACCCGGCTGTTTGAACGCTCCGTGGAGGTCGACCCCGACGACCCGAGGTCGCTGCTGGAGTTCGCGACGACCATAGGGAGCGCCATCCGGTGGGCGCCGGACCGTACCGACTTCCTTGCCGACCGGCTCAACCGCGAGTCCCGGGACGCGGCCGGGATAGAGCTGTCCAAGCGACAGTACAACCGCCGCTTTCGCACGCTGCGCAGGCTCGCGGCCAAGGCGGACACCCTGGGCGTCGAACAGGACAAGCGGCGGCTGCTCATGCTGGGCGTGACAGGGTTCGGCGCCGACATCCCGCGCGAGCGTTTCCTGGCCGACGTCGACGCCGCGTGCTACGTCGCCTACTACACCGCGCGGCGCAAGCTGCGCCGGGAGTTCACCCTGTCGGGGCGGGACAACCCGTTCGATGAGATCGCCTCCGTCCTGCTCGACCGGTGCACGGACTCCAGCGACTGGTGGATGATCGCCCAGGTGCGGGCGACACCTGACGTCCTGGAGCGCCTGACCGAGGAGGAGCGGGGACGCCTTCTCGGCCAGTGGTCGGCGGTCATGCGGCACAGCGCAGGCATGCTCCGCGACCGCTGGAATCCCGGCACCGACCGCATCTCGATGATCGTGCGGCCGGGCGACGACTCCACTACGTGAAACAACCTGGCGGTCGCCTACAACGCCGCCCGAGCGGGGTGGCTGGCCTGCCTGGCCTCGCTGGACGCGCTGGACCTGCTGGACGTGGCCTGCCCCGGCAAGGTCATGCGGCTGATGGCGGCCGACCTGGCGGCCTGGCACCACAGCGCAGGGGACGGCGTCGACCCCAACACCGCGGTGTGGGCCGCGTTGCCGCCGCCCTGGGAGGTCCTGGACGGAAGCAGCGCCTGCACCCGCGCCGACGTCGAGGCCGCCTGCCGTACGGCCGGGCTCGACCCGGAGGGATCCGGTTGGACGGCGCCTGCCGCCCGGCGCGTTGTGGCCGTGTTCCGGCCGACGCCCGAGCTGGTGCACGGCGTGAGCATCGCCGATCCGGTCTGGGCGTCCCTGCTTCGGCGGGCGGGAGTGTTCAGCGGCAAGCACGTCAAGCCAGAACTCGCCGCAGACGCCGGCCACGGGCTGGCCTCCGGGATCGTGGTAAGCGAGCTGCCCACGACAGGCCGTCCCACAGAGTAGGGGAGTGGTGTCGCCCTCGCGGCGGGAAACGCCCGCCGATAACCGGTGGCACTGCCGGGGAGGGACCGAGCAGACTGGGCTGGGCGCGCCGTAGTTCAGTGGTAGAACGCCTGGCTCTTCTTCCAGGTGGTCGCCGGTTCGAGCCCGGTCGGCGGTGCCTGGAGGTGGCCTCGTTGTAGCTCAGAGGTAGAGCGCCCGGCTCGGGACCGGGTGGACGCCGGTTCGAGCCCGGCCAGCGAGGCCCTTCCAGATCTGCCGTGGGCGACGGCCAAGCTCGATCACGCCCGCTGCGGCGACGGCAGGGGGCCTCGCTCCGTCGGCCGTCGAGCCCTGACAGGTCTGGCGCTCCCGGCCCGCCGTGTGTTCTCAGGACGGGCACGGCCCTGCCAAGAGCTCGCCGACCTGGACGACCGCGAACTCGACCTGGCTCTGCCCCTCCTCCCAGTTGGCGATCAGCGTACAGCCCTCGTCGGCGAGCAGGTCGCCGCCCGACCGCTCGGTTCGCAGGTACATCAGCCCCTCCTCGCCTCCGGTGCAGAAGAAACTCAGGTGGGCGAACAGCTCAGGCGGCGTGAGGTCGGCCAGCGCCTCCTGCCACTTCTCGGTCGCCTCCGCCTCGAGGGGAAGGAGGCTTTCGGGGCTCGTGCCGAGCGCGGTGGCGACCCGCATCGCGTCGAAGAGAGTGCCGTCTGAGACCAGCCGCGGGTGGCAGACGGTCCAGGTGTCGCGCAGATCGGACGCGGCGAGGTCGTACCGCGCCAGCAGGGGAGCCAGGTCGCCGCCCAGGACGAGCCGGCCCGCGAAGCACCCGCCGCGAGATCCGCCTCGAACTCCGGCGGCAGCCCGGCTTTGTCGAACCCGAAGACCGACCGGCTCGCGTCGAACTCCAGTAGTGGCTCCTCCAGGTCGAAGATCGGGCAGTCCCAGACGACCGGCTCGGCACCGCGGAGGGCAGCAGGGTTCACCCAGACGGTGTCCTGCGCGAAGCCGAGCTCGTTGATGAGGTTGCCGCCGAAGAACGTCGCGTAGACGGCGTCGGCGTCGAAACTCGTCAGCGGACGGCCGAGCAGGATCTCAAAGGCGCCGGTCAGCTGTTCCAGCCACGAGCTCGAAATGTTCGCGAAGCGGATTTCATGTTGGGACCATAGAGGCCAGGTCCGTCATTCTGTGCAGCTCTCGGACTCCTGGTCATGCTCGAGGCGGTGGCCGTTGTTGCGGCTTCGTCATGGTCGCGGAACATGCGCAGGACCGTGGCCGGGGAGGGGTGTCGGCCTTGTCGAGTTCGGGGCGGGTGGAGATCTTCTCGGAGAAGATGCGGGCGGCGTTGAGCGCGTCGAGTTGGGTGTCCAGGGACTGGCGGACCGTGGAGGCCGATCCCGTATGTGCCCTGCCGGTCCGGCTCTGGCCGCGGCGGGACGGGGCAGCTCGATCCAGAGCGTGCCCGGCTTGTGGAGGGGCGGGGTCGCCACGGTGAGCGCCTTGGCGAGGGAGGGAACGAGCCGGAAGCGGGCGGTGTGGTACTGGACGGCCAGCTTGCCTTTGCCGGTCCGGCAGGGCGAGTCGGCGGAGGCGGGCGAGCACTCCTCACTCCACCCCGAGCCCGCTCCCGAGGCCGCCTCCGGGGTCGCCCGCGAGGCCGACCAGGCCTCGTGATGCGGTGGGCGACGGCGGGTAGTCGTCGACGGTCATGGAGTCGTGGAGGCGTGCGCTCTTGGTGGTGAGGCGAAGGAAGGCGCGGCTGAGCCCCGCGGGCAGGGCGGAGATCAGGCGGGCGCCCCGGGCCAGTCCCCGCACGCCGAGGCGTGAGGCGGGGATCAGGGTCTTCGTCGCGCTGAGCGCGGCCGCGCGGCTGCCGCGCACGTGCTGCGCCATCGCGCGCTCGTAGGCGGGGAAGGCACGCTCGTGGTCACTGCCCGCCCGCGCCAGCTCCCCGGCGAGGACGTATGCGCCGACGACGGCCAGGCTGGTGCTGCCGCCGACGGCCGGGCCGGGGCAGTAGCCCGCGTCGCCGACGAGCGTCACCCTCCCTCGTGACCACGTGTCCATGCGGAGCTGGGTGATCGAGTCGAAGTAGAACGCCGAGGTGCGGTCGAGCTCGTCCAGCCAGCGGTCCACGTCGGGATGCATGCCGTCGAACGCACCGCGCAGCAGCTCCTTCTGCCGGGGCACGTCGTGGTGGTGGTAGTCGAGCTCGCGCTCGCTCCGGAACAGGAACAACGCCCGCGCGTCGTCGAGGTGCCGCGCGCCGTACATGCCGGCGGTGCGGCCGACACCGACGTGCATGAGGAGCTCGCCGTCGAGCCCGGAGACGTTCGGCAGGGTCAGCACCCCGAGGTAGGCGCCGGTGAAGGCGCTGAAGCGGGACTCGTCGCCGAAGACCAGGCGGCGCACGTTGGAGTGCAGCCCGTCCGCGCCGACGACGAGGTCGAAACGGCGCGGCGCGGTGTTCTCGAACCGTACCTCGCCGTCGGGCGAGATCGCGGTGATCGAGTCGCCGAAGATGTACTCGACGTCGTCGCGCGTGGCGTCGTAGTAGATCTCGCTCAGGTCGTCGCGCATGATCTCGACGTGCCGGTTGGAGGTGGCGCTGAAGATCTTGGAGAGGTCCACCCGGACGGGACGCCGCGCGTCCTCCTGATGGACGGTCATCCGGTCGGTGCCGGTGGACCGCTCCTCGACGCGCGGGAGCACGCCCATCTTCTCCGAGATGTTCATCGCGGGCCGGAACAGGTCGACCGCGTGGCCGCCGGTCTTGCGCAGAGTCGGCGCGCGCTCGACGACGGTGACGGCGAAGCCGTGCCTGGTGAGCCAGTACGCCAGCACCGGACCGGCGATGCTGGCGCCGGAGACGAGAATCCGCACGGGGTCCCTCCTTGTCATTCAGTCCACCCGTACGGCGTGGCTCGCGGTGAAGGCCAGCAGGGGAGTGGCGGTCCGCGGCGGATCCTCGAGCAGGGGCGAGTGCCCGAGACCGGGCAGCAACACGACCTGCGCGCCCGGAACCGCGCGGTAGTCGGAGGCGGATGAGGATCGCCATCTGCGATCGTCCTCGCCGAAGATCACCAGTAGCGGCTTGCCCAGGACCGTCAGCCGGTCCGGGAGCGCCTGCTGTTCCATGTAGTGGCGGGTGGCCTGCATCGTCGTGGTGAGCGTGTGGTAGGTCATGGCGCGCACCTCGTCCAGGAGCTCTTGTGGGATCCGGTAGCCCGCGCGGCTGAAACCGGTGCTCGCGAACTGGCGGAGCTGCTCGTCGGTCGGCGGCCACTGCGACGGTCCGAATGCGGCGGACTCCGGTGCGATGAAGGCGTCCAGGCTGGGGCCGGTGTTGATGAACGCGAGCGCGGTCACCAGGTCGTGGCGCTGTTCGGCGAGGGCGGTGGCGACCGCGCCGCCGCTGGAATGGCCGACGACTACGGCGTGCTCGACACCGAGCCGGTCCATGGCCGCGCCGACCCTGCGTGCCTGGTCCGGGAGCGCGTAGCTGCGGTCGGCCGGTTTGGCCGAGCGGCCGTGCCCGAGCAGGTCGATCCGGATGACGCGGTGAGATCCGGTCAGCAGGGGAACCATCGGGTCCCACGATCGGGTCGAGGATGCGGACCCGTGGAGGAGCAGGAGTGCGGGGGCGTCGCGGGGGCCGTCCTGGCACACGTAGATGTCGCCGTCGTCCATAGGCAGGGTCGAACTCTCGGTGGCCTCGGCGCCGCCGTTCACGTGCGGTCCGCCGTCAGAAACAGTCATGAGCCCACTGTCGCCGCCGGTACGCGCCGGCGGATTGGACAAATGTTCCCCTCCGTCGGCTCGCTAGTGCCGTGACAGGTCACGTTTGCCTTGTTGGGACATGCCGCATCAGCCCCTGGTCGGCTGGGGCACTGTGTGATCGCCTCACACTGCGGGCACGGCTGCACGAGTGCGGGTCCGTAGGATTAGTGACAATGAGGGTCGCAGGCTGCTGAGGATCATCCGCTTGCGTAAGCTCTCCGCCGTGGAAAGCTGTGCGGGGAACTCGCTCCTCGCGCTTATCTATGGGATCGCCACAGTGCGTTACCGAGTTGCGGTGATCTGTTCAAGTAGGTCCGTCGTCATGCGGTCGAGACGCGCTGCAGTGGCCAGGTCGAAATCCTTGCCGGTCAGCGACAATGGCGTGCCGCGCATGTAGGCGGTGACGGCGGGTCCCGGCGCGGCATCCAGCAGTGCGGCGATCGGCACAATCGCCTTGTCGACCGGCATCGCGAAGAGCCGGGCGAGCGCCTTGGTAACGGCACGCTTGGGCTGCGGCAGCGGATCGGCCATGCCCGTGTTCACGAAGCCGGGGTTGTAGAGGACATAGCGCGTGCGGGCGGCCGGGTAGCGGGCGGGGAAAGCAGCTCCCAGCAGGTCGTTGCAGCGAGAGGACTGCATCGCCGCGCGCATCCCCGTGTAGCCTTCGCGCCACTGGAGATCGTCCCAGTTGATGCGACCCGGCAAGCCGCCGGGTCCGGCGATGTTCATCACGACGGGCGCCTCGGCGCGTTCCAGGTGTCCCATCAGGCCGTGGCCGATCACGAAGCGGCTCAGGTAAGCGAGTGCGAACGTGAATTCCAGCCCGTCCGCCGTCTCTTCGCGCTTGGGGCGGAAGCGCTGGGCTCCGAATACCAGCCCGTCCACGGCCTCAGTGGTCGCCATCACCTCCTCGACCACCTGCCGCATTCCTGCGACGGTGCTCAGATCGGCCCGGAGGAACACGGCCCTGCCCTCGGCGCCGAGCCGGTGCGCCTCGGCCAGGAAGGCACGTCCCTTGGCTTCCCCGCTGGCCACAGCGATCACCCTGTCTCCACGCTGCAGGAAATGCAGCCCCAGGCCCTTGCCCATGCCATCCGTGCCGCCAGTAACCACATATGTGCGCATTCCTAAGCTCCCCCTTAGTCATCGACCGATGACAAGAATGCTAGGGCTGGCGGGTGAGCTAAGTCAACGTTCGATGACTTATGATGACTTCATGAACCAGCCAAAACGCCGCGACAAAGCTGCTACCCGCGCCGCGCTGCTCGACGCCGCACGCCTGCGCTTCGCCCGACAGGGCTTCGACGGCACAGGCGTGCGTGACATCGCGGCTGATGTAGGTGTCGACCCAGCTCTGGTCTTCCGCTACTTCGGCTCCAAGGACCAACTCCACGAGGAAGCCGTGCGCAAGGAGATCCCGACCGGCCTCACGGACGATCCGACGCGTCCGCTCACCCACATCACCGACACATTGCTGCACGATGTCGTCTTCGCCGACTGGGAGCAGTTCGACGGCGAGCACCCGCTTCTGGTGATGCTGCGCTCCGCGGGACGCCCGGCCATCCGCGACCAGTTGCGTACGCAGATCTGCGAGGGCTACCTACCTGACTTCGCCCAGCGGATGGGCGGCGAAAATCCCGCCTTGCGGGCCGAGTTGGTGGGCGCGCTACTGCTCGGCATGGGCGTGATGCGCTCGCTCCTCGACAGCCCCGCCCTGCGCGACGCCTCTTTTGAGGAGACGCGCACGCTGGTCGCACGGCTGGTCGCCACCTTGACCAGCTAAGCTAAGCCCCATCACAGAGGGTCAGGCCGCGTTTGCCCTCTTCACGATGCGGCGTAGGCGAGGGTTGTCGGTGTTGCGGTTTCGCCAGGCGATGTAGCGGCGGATCATGCTGCCCTGCTCTCGGTGGCTGGCGTGGTCGGTGCCGTTGAGGGTGAACTCGCGCAACGCGGTGAACTGCGCCTCGATGCGGTTCAGCCACGAGGAGTTGGTGGGCGTGTAGGCGATCTCACGCCTCCGCCCACTCTCCCACCCGCTTGTCCTTCTTGGTCGTCAGATGCGGGCTGAAGTTGTCACAGATGATCGCGATGCGCACCTCGGGCGGGTAGAGGCTGCGCAGGTGGCGGCAGAACTCCAGGAACTCTCCGCGCCGCTTGCGCTTCTTGACGTGCCCGTACATCTTGTCCTTGCCCAGGTCTAGCGCGGCGAACAGGTGCCGTATCCCCTGGGCGCGGGTGTAGGTGGCGCGCATCCTGGGCCGAGGTTCGCGATCGGGATCCTTGCCCTTGCCGCCGACGTCGGTCCACTGGCGGCCAGGGCGGGGCTGCAGGTTGAGCGGCCCGAACTCGTCCATGCAGAAGATCACGGCGGGTTCGCCGGGCTCGGGTACGACCTCGCCGCCGGCGATGGCGTACAGGTGCTCGATGCGGGCCTTCGTGGTCGCGTAGTCGGGATCGCGGGAGCCCTTCCAGGTCTTTATGGCTTGAAATGAGACATTTTCAGCACGTAGAAGCTCGCGCAGGCCCTCATGGCTGATGTCCTCGATCACCCCCTCCGCGACCACGAAATCGGCCAGCTTGGCAAGGCTCCACCGGGAGAACGGCAACCCGTGCTCGGCAGGACGAGACTTGGCGATCTTCTTGATCTCCACGCGCTGCGGGAGCGTGAACGTCGGCTTCCGGCCGCCCTTGTACTTGGGGTAGAGCGAGTCGAATCCATCGGTGTTGAAGTTGTGGATCACATCACGGACCCGGTCTTCGCTGGTGAAGGCCACTTTGGCAATCTGCGTGGTGGTCATGCCCTGGGCCGACAGCAGCACCATCTGCGCTCGCCGCCAGGTCACCACCGAGCCAGTGCCACGCCGTACGATGCGCAGCAGCCGGTTCCCCTCGTCGTCATCGATCTCGCGTACGCGAACCCGCTCAGCCGCGAACAGAGTCTGAGGCGATCACGCCGACCACGGTGGGATCTTGATCGTCGTGTCCCCACGAAACGAGGCAGACCCAAGATGGTGCGGCACTAGCATGGGACGGTGCGGACGTTCGTGCACGATACGGCTGTGTGGGGCGTCGCGTGCCCGCGGCGGCCCAGCCGGGTGGCCGGTGTCACCATGGCCGGGTTCCGTGTCCGTGACCTGGACGCGCTCCGGATGGTCCCGCACCCGGCCGTGACGCTGCTTCTGGAGTTCGGCGCCGGTTCGCCCGTCCTTGACTGTGCCGCCGGGCGGCAGCAGCGGGGAAGCATGGTCGCCGGGCCCGGGCTCGGGTCCGGCGGCGCGGTCCGGGTGTGGGGTGAGAACGTCGAGTGCGTGCAGGTGCGCCTGTCCCCGGTGATCGCACGCGCGGTTCTGGGCGTTTCTCCGGCCGAGTTGGACGGCGCCGTGGTGGCCCTCGAGGATCTGTGGGGCCGGAAGGTGTCCCGGATCCGTGAGCAACTGGGCGAGGTCTCGTCGTGGCAGGATCGCTTCGCGTTGATGGACGCGCTGCTCGCCCGCCGGCATGAGGCGGGGCCGCCAGTGGATCCGGAGGTGGCCTGGGCCTGGCACCGGATCGTCGGCAGCCGTGGCCTGGCCCGGGTCGACGGACTCGCGGCCGAGGTCGGGTGGAGCCGCAAGCGGCTGTGGTCCCGGTTCCGGTCGCAGCTCGGCCTGCCGCCCAAGCGCGCCGTGAAGCTGGTCCGCTTCGACCATGCCGCCCACCGCCTGGTCGCGGGTGAAGGCGCGGCCCGAGTCGCGGCCGACGCCGGCTACGCCGACCAGTCCCACCTGCATCGGGACGTCGTGGCGTTCACCGGGGCGACCCCCGCGACCGTGGCCGGCGAGCCGTTTCTCGCCGTTGACGACATCGCATGGCCCAGCCGCGCAACACCCGCCAAGCCTCACGTCTCCACGGATCTCCGGCACGGTCGCCGGCCGGCGGTGGCCAGGCAGGCCCGCTCAGCGTGATGTCGCGCGGTCGAGTCCTCCTCAGTGCTCGTCGTCACTGAAGTCGGGGACCTCAGGAGACAGCAACTGCTCGGCGCCGCCTTCCAGCAGCTTGGCGGTCTGAGTCGAGCGGGGCAGCATGGTCGCCTCGTAGGTGCGGATGGCCTCGTCGAGGGTGGCGGAGCCGGCCAGGGCGAGAGCGAGTTCGCTGGCGTCGAGCAGGGCGTGGTTGACGCCGACGCCGAGCGGGGGCATGAGGTGGGCGGCGTCACCGATCAGGGTGACGGTGGGGTTGTGCTCCCAGGTGTGCGGGACCGGGAGGGCGAAGATGGGGCGGTCGACGTAGGGGCCGTCGTTGTCGCTGATCAGCCGCTGCAGGCGGGGAGACCAGTCGGCGTATTCCTTCAGGAGCTTGACGCGGATGCCTTCGGTGTCGGCGACGGTAAGGCCGCTCTGGCTGATCCAGTCGATCGGGACGCGCCGGATGATGTAGACGCGGGTGTGGTCGCCGCTGTTGCGCTGGGCGAACAGGCCTCTGTCGCCGTCGCCCGCGGCCGCGCCGCCATGGCCGACCAGGTCGGCGATCTCGGGATGACGGGCGTCGACGTCGTTGAACCACGCCTCCAGGAAGCTGACCCCGGTGTATGCGGGGACGGCGGGCGAGACGGCCGGCCGGACCTGGGAGAAGGCGCCGTCAGCGCCGATGACGAGGTCGGTCTCGACGGCTGTGCCGTCGGTGAAGTGCAGCAGCCGCGGCCCGTCGGCGGGCCCGCCGACCCTGTCGAGAGCGCGGCCCCACCGCACGGTGCCCGGCTCCAGCGAGTCCAGCAGCAGGTCGCGGAGCTGGCCGCGGTCGATCTCCGGCTTGAAGCGCTCTCCCTCCTCGGGCACGTGATGCATCACCATCTCGCCGGCGGAGGTCATCTGCCGCATCTCCTGCCCTTCCGGACGCGCCAGCGCGAAGAACTCCTTCAGCAGGCCGGCCTCGCGCAGCGCGATCTGGCCGTCATCGGCGTGCAGGTCCAGCGTGCCGCCCTGGTCGCGGGCGTTCCGGTCCGCGTCACGGTCATAGACGGTCACCGCCAGGCCGTGTCTCTGCAGAATGCGGGCACAGGCCAGGCCACCGGGGCCGGCGCCGATGACGCTGATACGGGCCTTCGCGGGTGCGGGAGAGGTCATCGCGGAAATTCCTTTCGAAGAACGGGACACGGGCTCAAGGGGTGAGCGCGGCGCTGTCGACCTCGGCGCTCGCGCATGCCCGTGATGGCGGGGGCGCGACTGGCAGCCCGGCCAAGCGGCGGACATGCCTGGGAGGTGTGCCGCGCGAGGTGCTCGCCGCCCCTCGCAACGAAGACTAAGTAGTAAAGTGAACTGAGTCAACTAATGAACTCAAGCCACAAGTTGGCTGAGGCTGCAATCGTATAGGCTTGCCCCATGACCGTGTCCCCTGTCAGCCGCCGCGAACGCAAGAAGGCGGCCACCCGGCAAGCGATCGCCGACGCCGCCCTGGAGCTCTTCCTGGAGCGCGGCTACGACCAGGTGAGCATCAGCGACATCGCCGACGCCGCCGACGTGTCGAAGACCACGGTGTTCAAGCACTTCACCGGCAAAGAGGCGCTCGTCTTCGACCAGGACCAGGACCAGGAAGCCGAACTGATCACCGTGGTACGGCAACGTCCCGCGGGCCAGAGCATCCTGGACGCCCTCCGCGAGCACGCCCTGGACACCCTGCCGCCGATCGAGACCCATCCCCAGCGGGCCGCGTTCACCCGCCTCGTGGACTCCACCCCGGAGCTGCGGGCCTACTCCGAACGCATGTGGACCAGGCACACCAGCGCCCTCGCCGCGGTCATCGCCGAGGAGTTCGGCGTCGACCACGACGACCTCGCCTGTGCCACCCTCGCCCGCTACGTCCTGGACATCCCCGCCCTCGTCCGCGGACGACGCGACCTCACAGCCGCCATCCAGACCTGCTTCGACATCCTCACCCACGGCTGGCAACCACCGAGCGCTCCCACCACCGCGTCCGCGAACGGTTCCGCGACCGCCATCTGACGGGAGCTCCGGACGGACCGGGCCGAGGGCGGCGCTGACCTCCTCGGCATCCGGTCGGGCGAGTTCGGCCCCTTCTCGCAAAGGTCTCCAACGGTGTACTGCCCGACGGCACCGCCGCCCGTACCATCCAGCGCTCCGACCTCGCCACCCTGCTCACGCGGGTCGTCGCCGGTCGCCGCACCTGTCGAGGCCGGCGACCTGCAGTACGGGCCCGGCAACGCCAACGACCTGCCCTCGACCCCGATCTGGCACAACGGCTCGGTGGTGCTCATCGGAGACAGCGCCCACGCCACCTCGCCCAGCTCTGGCCAGGGCGCGTCCGTGGCGTCCGTCCCCGGCGTGCCCCAGACACTGACCGGACCGGGCGCCGCGGACAGGGTCACAGCCTGCATGTCACCGCGCCGCCCAGCGTGGCTGACACGGGCGGCTCGGTGATCGACGCGCCGGCCGCGGAGCGGGCCGTCACTGAGGCCTCCGTGCGCTACAACCGGCAGGGCGACCAGCACTGCGACTCGGCGGCGGCCCGCGGAAGGCGACAACTCTCAGGACGACACTCCGTAACGGGTGGCGATCGCGGCGGCGCGGTTGCGCAGGGAGGTGCGCAACCACTGCGGGGCCAGGGCTTCCGCGTCCGTGGCGAGCTGCCACAGCGCCCATTCGGCGTGTCTCGAGTCTTGGAAGGTCACCTCCAGCCGCAGCCAGCCGTCTGAGTCGGCTTCTTCGGTGCGGACGGCCAGCGCGGTGCCCACCAGGTCCTCCCGCCGCGCCGGGTCCACCCGGACCAGCACGCTGACTTGGTCGCCGCCGGTCCGAAACCGCGTGCTGCGCTCCTGCCAGGCCCGGTCCAGATCGACCCGGTCTGGTCGCTGTGCGGGTTCGGCGAGTTCTTTGGCGGCCAAGACCCGGGACAGCCGGTAGGTGCGGTCCGCGCCAGACCTCGTGGCCAGCAAGTAGCCCTGGTCGCGTACGGTGACCAGGCCGATCGGGTCCACCGTGCGCCACTTCGGGGTCTGGTCCACAGCCGCGTAGTGGATGCGCAGCTTGTGTCCGGCGAGCACCGCGCGCCGGACCTCGGCCACCACGGTGTCGGGCACCTCCTCAGCGACCAGCCGGCGCGAGAGGAGGTCGGTCTCCGGGTCGATGAGCAATCGCTCGGACGCGCCGGCCGCGGTGTCCCGATAGCTTTCGGGCAGCGCGTCAACCACCTTGAGCATCGCCGAAGCGAGCGCCGAGCCGAGGCCGAATGCCTGCGCGCCGCGCCGCGATCCGGCGATCAGCAGGGCAAGGGCCTCGTCGTGGTTCAGTCCGGTGAGCTCGGTCCGGAAACCGGGCAACAACGCGAAGCCGCCGTGCCGGCCGCGTTCGGCGTAGACCGGGACGCCGGCTGCGGACAGCGCCTCGATGTCGCGCAGCACGGTGCGGGTGGATACCTCCAGCTCGCGGGCCAGCGTGACCGCGGACAGCCGACCGTGCTGTCGCAGCAGCAGCACCAGCGAGACCAACCGGTCGGCGCGCACACGAAAACTCTACCGGGATACACGACACAGGATGTCGTGATTTGCCGGGAGGCTTGTCGACACGACGTCAAAGCCGGTGGCGTACGTCATGTCGACGAATCGAATGGAGCTGATGTGGCAATGGAGCGAACGGCGGTCAACCCGTGGGCGTGGTCGACGGAGCTGGGGTACAACCAGGGTGAGATCGTCTCCGGGCACACCCGGACCCTGTACGTCTCCGGGCAGACCGCGATGAGCGGCGACGGCAAGCCCCAACATGCCGATGACATGGCGGCGCAGTTGGCGCTGAGCCTCGACAACCTGGAGGCCGTGCTCGGCGAGGCCGGCATGTCTCTGGCGAACCTCGTCCGGCTCAACGTCTACACCACCGACGTCGATCTGCTCTTCCAGCACTATGGCGTGCTGGCGGCGCGGTTGGGCGCCGCCAGGGTGGCGCCGTCCACCACGATGCTCGGGGTGACACGGCTGGCGATCCCCGACCTGATGGTGGAGCTCGAGGGGACAGCCGTCGCGTGAAGCGACCCCGCCGCCTCCGGCAGGGCTGCCGGAGGCGGCACGAGTAGTGGTTTGCGGTGCTCAGAATGGTGACAATCGGCGTCCATGGCTTCGGCGGCCAGTCCTTCCTGCAACGGCTGCGACATGCGGACGTACGCCGGCGCCGTGGTGTCCGTGGTGTCCGTGGACCCGAGGACGCCTGGGCGAACTCACTCCGGCTGCAGGCGGCTACACCACCGAGATGCTCGACACCGCCGATCTCACGCCGATCGTGTCGGCGCTGTCGAGCAGCGGGACCACAGCGCCGCTCTGTGTCGAGCGCGACCCTGAGGCCTGCTACCGCTCATTGATCGCCCAGCCGCTGAAGGGAAGCGAAGGAAACAGAGCGGCGACGAAGGGTCGGTCCTGATCGCTTCGGCGAAGCCGCAGGGCGCTGGCGACGGCTTGACCGCTGAATGCGGCCGAGCCGTCGCTGATGCGTCTGGCGAGCAGCCCTTCGAACCACTGGCTGGGCAGGGCAACCCTGCGCCGTGGAGTCCCTGCGTGACGCGGGGGTCCTACTTCCGGCAGGCAGGCCCGGGGACGAGGTGGCGCCCGGCCTTCTCGAAGCGGTTGCCGGCGCCGGGACCGTCACTGCTTGACGCGGTACTGCCTGGGCAGTTTGAAGCCGCGCTCGGCCATGAGCTGCCGCAACCGGTCCGGGTAGTCGGTGATGATCCCGTCCACGCCGTCGTCCATGAGCTTGCTCATGGTGGGCTCGTCGTCGATGGTCCACGGGATCACCTTGATGCCCAGGCCGTGCGCCTGATCCACCATCTCCTTGGTGACGTAGGGCTGGTAGCCGGGGTCCGTCACCTTGCCGTTCTGCGGGAACCCGTGCACCGGCGAGAAGGCGTCCGCGCCGAACGACTTGACGGCCCTGAGCGGGTCGCCGCCGAAGTCGTCGATGTCGATGCCGCCGAGCCACGGCGAAGCGCCCGGCTTCCCGGTCTGCAGGAAGTCGCGGTTGGTCAGGGCCACGATCGGCAGCCTCGGCTCGACCTGGCGCATCCGCATCAGCGCTCCCCAGTCGAAACTTTGGACGGTGACCTGCCGCAGCAACCCGGCCCGCCGGATCTCCGCCAGCGTCACCTGCACGAACTGCTCCCTGGGCGCCGTCTCGTGCGGCGCGCCCGCCTCGACCTTGGTCTCGACGTTGAGCATGACGCGGCGCGCACGGTAGCGGTCGACCAGCTCGAACACCTCGCGCAGCGTCGCCATTCTGGCGCCGGGCGCCGGCCGCTGAGCTGGGAACTCCGGCAGCGTCATGGAGCCGCAGTCCATCGTCCTGACCTGCTCGAGCGTGAGCGTGTTGATGTACTTGCCGACGTAGGGGAACTCGGGATCTCCCGGTACGGCAGGCGCGGTGTCCCTGCACTTCCTGTTGCTGATCCGCCGGTCGTGCGTGACGACCGCCTGGCCGTCCTCGGTGATCTGCACGTCGAGTTCCAGCGTGCTGACCCCCAGCTCGAGCGCGTTGGCGAACGCGGGCAGCGTGGCCTCCACCACCAGGCCCAGCCCACCCCGGTGGGCCTGCAGGTCGAAGGTGTGCTTGACCCCACCCGCATGCGCCGCCCCCGGCAACGCCACGACGGCGGCACTGACAATCGTGGCAACCGTGCCCACACGCGATCTCCTCATGGGTCTTGATAATCGGCGATCATCGAGGCGGCCGGACGTACTGGAGGTGAGCGTGAGACGAAGCCTCCGTGAGGAATGCCGATCAGGAGAGCCTGGAGACGGAGCGGCCGATACCGGTCACCTGCTCGGCCGCCCGGGTCGAAGGCGGGCGGGCGGGGCCGCGCGGGCCGCGTCACCGCGGGAGACGGTCGAGGCCCCCGACCTGGTGATCGCGTGCGTCCTCGACCACGATGCGCCGTACGGCGTCCTGGATTCCATCGCCGGCCCACCGGGGGGCAGGCAGCGGGCTCTCCCGAGCAGGCGCGGCCGATGCACGGCTGGGCGGGTCATGACGGGACCGGGTGTCGGCATGCCGGCAGTACCTCGACGGAGAGCGCCGCGGGTTTGACCTTGACGCTGCGTCAACTTCTAGCATCGGGCCCATGTCGATCACTGTTCTTGACACCTACTCCGCCATGAGGCGGATCCTGCTGGCCCCGGTCGCGGACCGCGTTGACCTGCTGCGTTCGATGCTGGAGCCCATCAGGGGCATGTACCGCTACCACCCCGGCGAGGTCGACCTGGTGGCCATGCACCTCGGAGCGTCAGGCTTCCCCATCGACCGCGACGAGGAGCGTTGCCTCGACGCGCTCGAAACCCTGGCGGCCGCCGGGGCCTGGGAGCGGATGCAACGCGCCCTCGACGAGGCTCTCACCGTACTGCTGGAGGCGACGCCGCGGCTGGAGGCCCCGGACATCACCGTGCTGTTCGTGCTCGGCGATCCGGGTGACGAGCACTTCATGGGCCCCTGCCAAGGAGTGACCGGGTTCGGCGGCATCTCGGGCCACATCGTGATCACGCTCTGGCCCTTCCCCGAGAACGTGGAGCGGCTGGAGGCCACCGCCGTGCACGAACTCAACCACAACCTGCGGTTCGGCCCAGGCGGGGTTGTGTGGGACCCGATGACCGTCACGGTCGGCGACCACATCGTCTCCGAGGGCCTGGCCGACGCCTTCGCCCGACAGCTCTACGGCGACGAGCTCGGCCCCACCCGCATCGGCGTGCCGCACCTGCACGACGACGAGATCTTCGGCAAGGTACTCACCGGGCTCGACGTGACAGGCATGCAGAACTTCACTGCCTGGGTGCACGGCGATCCCAGCGCCGAGCGCTTCGGCCTCACCCCGGTGGGACTGCCGATGGGCGCCGGCTATGCCGCGGGCAATCGGCTGGTCGACACCTACCTGGCGGCGACCGGGCAGACGGCGGCGCAGGCCCTGCACGCCGAAAGCTCGGAGATCATCGCGACCACGCTCCGCCACGGGTAACACTGGAACGATGGAGTGGACGATCCAGGAGCTCGCGACGAGGGCCGGCATCACCAGCCGCACCCTGCGTCACTACGACCGCGTCGGGCTCCTGGCCCCGTCCCGGGTGGGCGCGAACGGGTACCGCTACTACAACCCCACCGCGGTCGCTCGGCTACAGCGGATCCTGCTCATGCGCCAGCTCGGCATGGGCTTGCCGGCCATCGCCGAGGTCCTGGCCGACGAGGTGGACACGTGCGACGGGCTCCGTGCCCACATCGCCGCACTGGAAGAGGAACGGGACCGCGTCGAACGGCAGATCCGGTCTGTGCGTCACACGCTCGAGGCCCTGCAGGCGGGGGCGGAACCGCGGATGGACGTCATGTTGGCGGGCTTCAACGACCACTACAAGGACGAGGTGATCTCACGCTGGGGCGAGCGCGCGTTCCAAGCGAGCAACGACTGGTGGCACGGCAAGACCCTTGACCAGCAGCGCGCCTGGAAGCAGGCCACCGAAGACCTCGTCGCCGCATGGGTCGCCGCAGTGAAGGCCGGGGTTTCTCCGACATCGGAACACGCTCAGTCACTGGCTGCCCGGCACGTCCAGTGGCTGAGCCGGATCCCGGGTACCCCCACGGCCGAGGGCGACCGGGAGCGCTCGATCGAGATGGTGAAAGGCCTGGGGGACATGTACGTCGACGACCCCCGCTTCGCCGGCATGTACGACGACGCCGCAGGGGCGACGTTCGTCCGCGACGCACTGCAAGCGTACGCACGGACCCGGATGTAGCTCGTGTGGTTCGCAGTGTGAGAGGTCTGCGAGAGCCCGGGGGTGATCACGTTTCCACGGGTCGCCGTTCGCAAAAGCCCTCTGTTCTGCTGGACACTTCTGAGAGGAGATCGCGAAGAAGCTGGTCATCAAGACGGGGAAGAGTCGCCTCGCTCTACAGGGCACTCGCCGAAGCTGAGCACGCCGCCGCGGACCAAGGCCTGCCGCTCCGGCCAAGCCCATCCGCATCCGCCGCCCGAGGCACCCGCTCACCTCCGAGGAGCTGATCGCCGCTGGGACGTCGTGCCCAGCCTGTTACGGCAGCGCTGCCCGAAGCCCTTCAGCCTCGATCGGCGGCGCGAGGATCGGCTGACGGCCACGGGACGGGGCGGCGAAGCCGGCCATTCTCGGCTCGGCTACTCTCGGCGCCACTGAGATTCACTACCGAATCGTCACTCGGGAGACGCTGACGCATGAATACGCCACCATTGCCACCGGAAGCGGAGCGGACTGACGGTTCGCCGGTCCAGATCGGCGCTCTCGTTCCGCTGACTCGGCCTGGCTGGGTCGAGGCGGGCCGGCACGTGCTTGCCGGGCTCGAGCTTGCCGTTCGGGATGTCAACGACGCCGGCGGGATCGTCGGAAGACCACTCGAGCTGGTGGTCCGAGACACCGCGGCTGATCCGCAGAGGGCCGCGGCGGCCGTGGACGAATTGGCTCGCCTGGGCGTGGCTGCCTTGGTGGGGGAGTATCACAGCGTCGTGGCTCGCGCCGCTGCCGCCAGGGCCGACGCCCTCGGCCTGCCGTTCCTCTGCTCGTCAGCGGTTCTCGACGCGCTCACCGAACAGCCGACGGAATGGGTCGCGCGCCTCGCCCCGGCGCAGTCCCACGGCTGGCAGATCTACGCAGACTTCCTCCTCAGCGCGGGCCACAGGCGAATCGCCGTAGCAGCCCAGCCGAGTGTCTACTGGGCGTCTGGGGCCAGCATTCTGCGGGACTACCTCGCTCCACGCGGCGGCAGCGTCATCGAACTCGACATGCGCGCGCTCACCCCCGCGGCCGTGTGCGACGAACTCGTCGACAACCGCGCGACAGCCCTCCTTCTTCTGGTCGGCCACCCGGAGCCGGCAGTGTCGATCGTCAAGTCTGTCCGCGGCGACCGGCGCCTCGCCGAGATCCTGATTGGTGCTCCGGCCGGGCAACCGGAGTTCGCCGAATGGGTGACGTTGCTGGGCGACGACAGCGCCGCGATCCCGTTCTTGCGCTACCTGCCCGAGCGCTTCAGCCCACTCGGTGCACGAGTCGAGACGGCTCTGCGCGAGCGGCTGGCCGAAGCGCCCTCCTTCGTCGCCTTCGAGGGCTACGACACGGTCACCGTCCTCGCCGATGTGCTGCGTTCGCACGGCGCGGACCGGGCGCGCACCGCCGAATCCTGGCCGCGCGTCGCGGTCGAAGGCACCCGCGGAAAGATCCAGTTCTCCCGCACGCCAGGCATCAGCGTTTGGCAATGGGCTTGGCCGCCAGTTCAAGTCGTTGATCGAGATCCGGCGGAACCCGATCGCTTCCGGATCCTTCACACCGGCTGAGAGAGCGCGGAGGCCCGAGTGCCTGAGCCCATGATCCGTCGTCGACAATCGCGCGTCATGTACGTGATCAGTCTCTTTCACGTACATGGGCGTGGAGCGATCACGGTGGAGCTGGGGCTTCGCATCCGGCCTTCAGTTTGATCTTGAAGTGTTGTGAGATCGAGGCAGGACCGCTCGGGTTGGACACGCCGCTGGTCGAGATCGGCACGTTGAACACCGTCCGCTCGCTCGGACTGGGCGAGGAGATCTTCGGCGTGGCCTCCGATCGGATCGTGGCGGCCTGGCGGCCAACGAAATAGCCTCTGACCTGCGGAAACGTAGGCGTTTGACCGTCTGCGGCGGGTTGGTGATCATTCCCGCTACGTTTGTTCCGGTTTCGTCCGGCACGGCACGTGGGGTGACGCGCTGTCAGAGGAGATGTTCTCCGAGGAACAGTTGGAGCAGCTGCGCTCGTTCCGGGAGGTCAGCGCAGATGAGTTGATCCGGTACTTCACGCCGACGCGGCTGACGTGGCGTTCGTCGATCCACGTTGTGGGCGGCGCTCCGCGGACCAACCGGATGGTCCAGCCCTGTACGCCGCCGTGGCTCGGATTCGTGCCCGATGACGTGGCGTGCGCGCTGCGGGCAGCGGTTGTCCGGCTGGCTGAGCAGTGGCGTGCGCGCGTGCGGGTACTCGTTCGGCGGTGTGAGCGTCCCAGGGCCGCGACGGCCAGAAGCAGGTTCCTGGAAATCGGCACCTTTCCGGGTGTCGAGAATGTGGCGTTGGCTCCGTCCCAGGCACACCAGTGGCCACGACGGGCCGCGCGACGAAGGAGAACCACCATGACGATTAGGCGGATGGACAACGTCGGCATCGTCGTCGACGACCTCGAGGCTGTAATCGCGTTCTTCGTGGAACTCGGCATGGAGCTGGAGGGCAGGGCGCTCATCGAGGGGCGTTGGGCGGCACGTCTCGTCGGGCTCGACGACCAACGAGTCGACGTGGCGATGATGCGGTGCCCGGACGGCCACGGGCGGATCGAGCTGGCGAAGTACCACATGCCGAAGGCGATCAGCGGCGTGCCGGTGGACGCCGCGGCGAACACGCTGGGCATTCGCCGCATCATGTTCGCGGTCGACGACATCGACGACGTCATCGCCCGCCTGCGCACCCACGGCGCCGAACTCGTCGGCGAGGTGGTGCAGTACAAGGACGTCTACCGGCTCTGCTACATCCGCGGCCCCGAGGGCATCGTCGTCGCACTGGCCGAGGAGCTCGGCTGACGGCCCGTCGCGGCCGACCTGCGACCAACCAGAACGATCCGCTGGATGGACCGAGAACGACAACGGGAGGAGTAACCGTGCGACCGAGGGAGATCTCCGAGGTACTGCACCGACCGATCAGTCAGGAGCTGTCGGCTCGCGACGTGACCCGCTTGGCCTACGTCGCCAAGGACGGCACACCTCGCAATGTCCCGATCATCTTTGCCTGGAACGGCTCGGAGATCGTCATGTGCACGTCGAAGAACGCTCCGAAGCTTCAGTCCTTGAGCGAGAACCCGATGGTCGCCCTGACGATCGACACCGAGGTGCACCCGCCCAAGATCTTGCTCATCAGGGGTCGGGCCGAGCTGGACTTCGTCGATGGCATCCCGGACGAGTATCTCCAGGCGACCGGCACCTACGAGATGACGCCCGAGCAACGGCGGCTGAGCGGCGCGAGGCCGCTCGCATGGGGTGGATCGCCCACGCCTCAACCCCACCGCGGTACGCGGAGTCTGTGAAGTCCGCCGGGAAAAGCCGTGAAGGGATGTCGAGAATCCGCGCGCGGCTCCGTCCCCGGAGTGAACACGGCCACAATGGGCCTGTACCACACTAAGGAGAAACACGATGGCCAAGTACCTGCTGCTCAAGCACTACCGTGGCGCGCCGGCAGCGGTCAACGACGTGCCGATGGAGCAGTGGACGCCGGAGGAGGTCTCGGCCCACGTGCAGTACATGCGTGACTTCGCCGCTCGGCTCGAGGGCACCGGCGAGTTCGTCGACGCTCAGGCGCTCTCCCCGGAGGGCACGTTCGTCCGCTACGACGGCGAGGGGCGGCCGCCGGTCACCGACGGCCCGTTCGCGGAGACCAAGGACCTGATCGCCGGCTGGATGGTGATCGACGTCGAGACCTACGAGCGGGCGCTCGAGCTGGCCGGCGAACTGTCCGCGGCTCCGGGTGCGGGTGGGAAGCCGATCCACGAGTGGCTCGAGGTGCGCCCCTTCCTGGCCGAGCCGCCCACGGTGACCGAGTGAACGAGTCGCTGCTGCGGGAGCTGGTGCCCGCGGTGATCGGTGTCCTCGTCCGCCGCGGAGCCGACTTCGCGGCGGCCGAGGACGCCGTGCAGGACGCCCTGGTCGAGGCCGTGCGCGTGTGGCCGGACGACCCGCCGCGGGACCCCAAGGGCTGGCTGGTCACCGTGGCCTGGCGTAAGTTCCTCGACGCCGCCCGTGCCGATACCTCCCGACGGCACCGCGAGGTACGCGTCGAGACCGAGCCCGTGCCCGGCCCTTGCGAGGCGGTGGACGACACGCTCCGGCTGTACTTCCTGTGCGCGCACCCGTCCCTGACACCGGCCTCGGCCGTCGCGCTCACGCTGCGCGCGGTCGGCGGCCTGACCACGCGTCAGATCGCGCGGGCCTACCTCGTGCCGGAGGCGACCATGGCCCAGCGGATCAGCAGGGCCAAGCGGACCGTCTCGGACGTCCGGTTCAACCAGCCCGGGGACGTCGCCACGGTGCTGCGCGTGCTCTACCTGGTCTTCAACGAGGGCTACTCCGGCGACGTCGACCTCGCCGCCGAGGCGATCCGGCTCACTCGCCAACTGGCGGCCAGGACCAACCACGAGGAGGTCGCGGGCCTGCTCGCGCTCATGCTGCTGCACCACGCCCGGCGCCCGGCACGGACCGGCCCCGACGGCAGGCTCGTGCCCCTTGCCGAGCAGGACCGCGGCCTGTGGGACACCCGCCTGATCACCGAGGGCGTCGACGTGCTCCAGGCGGCCCTCGCCCGCGACCGCTTGGGGGAGTTCCAGGCCCAGGCCGCCATCGCCGCGCTGCACGCCGACGCCCGCACGGCCGAGGAGACCGACTGGGTGCAGATCGTCGAGTGGTACGACGAACTGGTACGCCTCACCGACAGCCCGGTGGCTTGCCTCAACCGGGCCGTCGCGGTCGGCGAGGCCGACGGCCCACGGGCCGGACTGGCCGCCCTGGCGGAACTCGACCCAGCCCTGCCCCGCCACACCGCAGCCGCGGCGTACCTGCACGAGCGTGACGGTGACCCAGTGACCGCGGCACGGCTCTACGCCGAAGCCGCCCGATCAGCGCCCAGCCTCCCCGAACGCGACCACCTCACGCGACAGGCCGCGCGGCTCAATGCGCAACTGCGCAGTTGAGCGGCGGGCGCCAGGCATTCACCGCCACACCATCGCCAGATCATCGACCACGGCGGCCCGGTCGCATCCCGTCCGCTGCTCGGCGACTTCGCCCGCCGTACGTCCGCACGCCTGGCAGCGCGCCTCGGCGCCGGGCCGGCCGCCGCGACGGGGGTATCGCGGCCTCGGGAGGCAGGTCAGGGATGACAGTTCGGATCGGCGGCGGGGAGGGTGCCGGTGGCCAGGTAGGCGTTGACCTTGGCGTCCACGCAGGCGTTGCCGTATTCGCCGTAGATCCCGTGGGCGGTGGTGCCGCGCAGGGTGAGCAGGCGGGAGCCGGTCAGCGCCCGGTGCATGGCCTTGCTGCCCTCGTAGGTGGTGGCGGTGTCGCCGGTGGCGGACACGATCAGTGCGGGGGTGGGGTTGGCGACGTGCGTGGGACGCTCGCGCGGCTGGTTCGGCCAGAAGGCGCAGGGCCAGACGTTGTTCTTGAGGGGGCCGAAGAGGGGGTGGCGCGTACGGCTGCGCTGGACGTCGTTCCAGTAGACGTCGGGGTCGCGCGGCGCGGCGCGGTCGCCGCAGATGATCGCGGCGGCCGGGCTGGCGAGCGGGGAGCCCGCGCTGGTCAGGACGAACGCGAGGAATCCGTCGAGTTCGGGGCCGGGGTCGGCCGGGCGACCGTGCGCGGCCTCGTTCAGGGTCCGAACGGTGGAGGTGAATGCCGCGCGGGCCGCAGGGCGGTCGTCGCCGGAGCCGACGGAGAGGATGTACGGGACCGCCTGGTCGTCCACCTCGTACGGTCCGACGCGCAGCGGGCGGTCCTGCGCGGCGGCGACGATCGCGTTCACGGTGGCGAGCACGCGGGCGCGGGTGGCGCCGAGGCCATAGGTGCCGTGACGTTCGGCGACCCAGGCCGCCCAGCCGCGCAGCGCGCGTTCCGCCTCATCTTCGGTGCCCTGTGCCGCCCTGGGGCCCCACTTGTTCGGGTCGCCCGCGCTGTCCAGGACCACGCGGTCGGTGCGGCCGGGGAACATCTGGGTGTAGACCGCGCCCAGGTAGCTGCCGTAGGAGTAGCCGAGGAAGGAGATCCGGCGCTCTCCGAGGACGCGGCGCACGAGGTCGATGTCGCGGGCCGTGTCGCGCGTGTTGGCGTACGGGAGCACGTCGGCGTGGCGCCGGGCGCAGCGCTCGGCCAGGTCGTGCTGCACCGCCACCTGGTGATCGAACCGGGCGCGGGTCGGACCGGCCGAGCGGAGCCACAGTCCGATGGGCCAGCCGCAGTCGAGCGGCGTGCTGCGCCCGACGAAGCGCGGGTCCAGGCCGACGAGGTCGTAACGGGCGGCGACGTCCTTCATGGCCGCGCGCGTCTGCAGGGGCATGCCCAGCGTGCTCTCGCCGGGGCCGCCGTGGTTGAGGACCATGGTGCCGATGCGATGGGCGCGGTCGGTGGCGGGGAGGCGGGACAGCGCGAGTTTGATGGTGCGGCCGCCGGGCCTGGAGTGGTCGAGCGGGACGGTGAGTTCCGCGCACCGTGCGCCTGCCCGGTCGAGCTCCCTGCCGAGGGCGTCGTCGGGGCCCTGGGCGCAGGGCTTCCAGTCGAGCGGTGGGGGCGGGCCGCCGTCGGCCCTGGCCGGGGGCGCGAGGGCGAAGGACAGGGCGATCAGGGCGAGGGCCGGGACCAGGCGTCTGCGGGTCCGCGCATATGTCGGTTTCATGGTCGGGGACGCTATTTCGGCCGAACATCCGGCACGATACAGCTGGCCGCACACGCGTTGGTACAGCCCGCTGTAGTGTCCGGCGGGGACAGGTGAAGGATAATGATCTCCGTACGGCGTCGTGAGGAGGTGCGCATGCGTGACCGTGCGTTCTCCGGCTCGCTCTACCTACTGGGCACGCTGGCCACCGCCGTGGTCACAGCGCTCGCGTTGCCGGTGCTGCTCGCGCCGCGGGCGGCTCGGCGCTGGGCGGACTGGCACCGTCAGCGGGCCGGCAGGCTGCTCGGCGTTGCGGTCGACGGGAGGCCGGGCGGACGGAGGGATCTCGTCTGGGCGCTCGCGCACGTCGCCGTCGGGTTCCCGCTCGGGCTGGCCGCCCTGATGTGCCTGGGCAACCTCCTGGTCGCCGCGGTGGCGTTGCCATTGTGGTGGATGTTTCCCGCCGACACGCGTCCCACCCTGTTTCCGTTCTTCGATGTCCATGTGGGCGATTGGGAGACCGCGCTGGTCGGGGGCTCTGTTCAGATCGCCGTCCTCGGTGCGGCGGCCTGGTGGGTGCTCCCGACGCTGGCGCGACTCCACGCGCGGCTGTGCCTGGCGGTGCTCGCGCCGTCGGCCCGCGAGCGGCTCACCGAGCGGGTCGACGTGCTGACCAGGAGCCGGGTCGGCGTGGTCGACGCCCATGGCGCGGAACTCCAGCGGATCGAACGCGATCTGCACGACGGGACGCAGGCGCGCCTGGTGGCCATCGCCATGCAGTTGGGCATGGCCAAGGAGTCGCTCGCCGACGATCCGGACACGGTCGCGGCGCTGCTCACGCAGGCGCACGAGACGGCGGAGGAGGCGATGGTCGAGCTCCGCGCGGTGCTCCAGACGATCTACCCGCCGATTCTCGCCGACCGCGGGCTCGACGGGGCGTTGACGGCGCTGGCCGCGCGGTCGAGCGTGCCGGTCCACATCGAGCTCGCCGATCTGGGCGCGCTTCCGGCGACCGTGGAGGCGGTGGCCTACTACGTGATCGCCGAGGCGCTGACGAACGTGACCAAGCATGCCGCTGCCACGCGGGTGGCCCTCCGGATCGAGCGCGCTGACGACGTGCTGTCCATCGAGGTCACCGACGACGGAAGGGGCGGCGCCGACGAGGCGCGCGGCACCGGGATCGCCGGGATCTGCCGGCGGGTCGCCGCCCTGGACGGCAGGGTCCGCCTCGACAGCCCGCCGGGCGGCCCCACCGAGCTCGTCGTCCAGATGCCGTGTGCGCAGTGATCGTTCAGGAGGTCCAGTGCGGGTCGTGATCGCCGGAATCCACGTCGCGCTACGGCCCGCGGGCCGTTGTTGTGGACCTCGTGCGAGCACGTAGACGAACAGGATCGCCATGACTACCGCGCCTGCCCACATGGCCTGCTGCCAGCCGTCGACGAAGGACTCTTGGGCGGCTCGGGTCAGCGCCTGTGCCTGGGGGCCGACCCGGTCGGCGGTGGCGAGGGCGTTGGCGACACCCTCGCGGGCGGTGCGGGCGGCGTCGTCCGGCACTCCGTCGAGCCGGGAGTCTATGGCGCTGCGGTAGCCGGCGGTCAGGACCGCTCCGAGCAGCGCGACACCGAGCGCGGTGCCGAACTCCCGGGTGACGTCGTTGAGCGCGGAGGCGACGCCTTGACGCTCACGCGGCAAGGCGGTGGTGATGGCCTCGGTGGAGGGCGTCATCGTCAAACCCATGCCGAGTCCCATGGCGAGCATGCCGGGCAGAATGGATAGGTAGCCGCCGTCGACGGAGACGAAGGTGGCCATGAGGACCAGCCCCGCGCCACCCAGGAAGATTCCTGAGGCCATCGTCGAGCGACTGCCGATGCGCGCGGCCACCCGCGGGGCGAGGCCGGAGGCGAACATCATCAGCAGCGCCATCGGCATGAGCGCCAGGGTGGAGCGAAGGCCGGACCAGCCGAGCACCGCCTGAAAGTACGGGAAGAGGACCACGAAGATCCCTGCCTGCACGCCGAAGACCGTCACGAGCGACACGGAACCGCTCGAAAGGCCTCGCTCGCGGAACAGCCGGACGTCGAGGAGCGGAGCCTGTCGGCGCAGTTCCCATGCCACGAAACCAGCAGCGGCGATGACGCCGACGAGGAGACTCAGGAGCGTCGCGGACGCGGTCCAGCCTCGTTCGGGGCCCTCGTGGAGGAAGAAGACGAGCCCGACCACCGCGACCACGGACGACAGCGAACCGACGGCGTCGAACCCGTGCCCTGGCGCCTCTCGCGAGTTCGGGATGGATCGCAGCGCCACGACGATGGCGACGACGACAAGCGCGACCGGCAGGACGAACAGCCACCGCCAGCTCGCCAGGTCGACCAGGACAGCCGACAGGTACATCCCCAAGATGCCTCCACCGCCGGCGACACCGGTCCACACGCCGATCGCCTTGGAACGCTCCTCGTCCGGAAAGGTCGAGGTGATGACGGCGAGGGTGACCGGCATGATCATCGCCGCGCCCACGCCGCTCAGGAAACGCGCGGCGAGCATGATCTCGGACGAGGTGGCGAGGCCGGCCGCCGCACTCGCTGTTCCGAAGACGAGCAGGCCTGCGAGCAGCATCGGCCTGCGGCCCCACCGGTCGCCCATCGCGCCGAGCGGCAGGAGCAACGCGGCCAGGCTGATGGTGTAGATGTTGATGAACCACAAGACCTCGGTTTGCGAGGCGTCGAACGCGACGGTGAGCTCTGGCTGGGCGACGTTCAGTCCGGACACCGAAGCGATGACCGCCATGAGCGCGACGCAGACCCCGACCAAGATCATTCGTCGTTGTCGTGGGTCTTGGATGGTCGAAGCTCCTGAGTTCGTACTCATGGGATTCCTCTCAAGAAGACAAGGGGGATCGGCGCCGGAGCGGCGGGCCCTGGCGCTGTCGGATGGCGTGATCACCGGCGTCGGGTGGCGCGCACGACGACGTCGCGGAGGGGGATCGCTCGGCCCCCGTGACCGGTGAGCGTGCGGAGGTGCTCTTCGGCGGTGACGATCTCCCACTCCGTGTCGTCCATGCGCGTGGTGATGGCCGCGGAGGTGGCCGACGCTTCGGCGGGAGGGTGGTGCCCGTGGCCGGTAGAGCCTGGGGTGTGCAGGTGCCCCACGATGAGCAGCGTGCCGCCGGGGGCCACCCATCCGGCGATGCGGTCGTAGAACTCCAGCTGGGGCATCGCCGGGTGGGCGTAGTGGGTCATGACCAGGTCGAACTGCGCGCCCGGGCTCCAGACGCTCAGATCCGCCTCGACCCACCGCAAGCGCTCGGGGGCGCCGCTCGTCGCGGCGCGCTCGGCGGCGCGAGCAAGGGCCTCGGGCGAGATGTCGGCTGCGGTGACGTGCCAGCCGTGGGAGGCAAGCCAGATCGCCTCGGCACCGCCGCCGCACCCGGCATCCAGCGCCGTGCCCGGGGTCAGGCCACTGGTCTCACGAGCGAGGTAAGGATTGGGCGGGTTGCCGCCCATGGATCCAGAGCCCCCAGCTCGTCCCTGTTGCCAGTGTCGTTCCCAGAAGTCCTTGTCGAATTCGTACGTCATAGGTCGTCCCCACTCGTTAGCGATGACCTCGTCGCGGCCACATGCCGACAGGTCCGCCGGCGTGCGCCCCCTCGGCGTTCTTCATGGTGCTGACAGAGATGGCGGATGCGCAAACCTTGTTGCCGAATGGCAAAATGGAGTGGTGGATGAAGCCATTGATCACACTCTTGACGCCGTCGGACCGAGGTTGAAACGCCTTCGGCTGCAACGAGACGTCACGCTCGCCGACCTCGCGGCGGAGACCGGCATCTCTACCAGCACCTTGTCCAGGCTCGAGGCAGGCCTGCGACGTCCCACGCTGGAGCAGCTGCTTCCGCTTGCTCGCGCCTACGGGGTCACACTCGACGAGCTCGTCGATGCGCCGCCGACCGGCGACCCCCGCATCAATCTGCGTCCCATCCCATGCAGCGACGGCTCGGTCATCCTGCCGCTGACCCGTAGACCCGGAGGAATCCAGGCATACAAGTTCGTCCTCCCGAGCGGAAGCGACGACGCCGAACCTGATCTGCGCACCCACGAGGGCTACGACTGGGCCTATGTCCTCAACGGAACACTCCGCCTTGTGCTCGGAGAACACGACCTCACCCTCAAGCCGGGGGAGGCCGCGGAGTTCGACACGCGCACCCCGCACTGGTTCGGGGCCACCAGCGCCGGTCCCGTCGAGTTCCTGAGTCTCATCGGCAAACAAGGCGAACGCGCGCACGTCCGTGCAGCACCGAGACATGGCCCGGCCGAGTGAGAAAGCTCAGGAACCTCACCCGCCGACCGCCGCTCGCGACGCCGACGGCCGTCGTCTGGTCGTGCGCAACGGGTTCCACGGCGAGCGGACGACGACTACCTCAGCCGGGCCGATGCAGGTCAAGGCGCCGCCAGTGAATGACCAGCGGGTAGACGCCGAGACCGGGGAACGCAAGCGGTTCTCATCGGCGATCTTGCCGCCGTGGGCCCGCAAAACCCCGACGATCTTCGAGGTGCTTCCGCTGCTGTATCCGTCCGGGCCGACGGCGTGCACCTGAAGGTCGATGACGTTCAAGCTCATCGAATCCGCCCAACAGCGCCGGCGCTCGGTCAACGCGCCCCATCTGATCGCTCTGGTGCGTGCCGGAGCCCGCTTCGAACGCGGCCTACTCGTCGAACGTGACAAGATCACGCAACATGACCGGCCACACCGAACACCCGCTGCTCTTCCTCGATGTCGACGGGCCGCTTCTACCGTTTGGTGAGAACCCGCAGCGCGAAGCGCGGGGTACCACGTCGGACTCGCACCTGGCGCGGCTCATGTCCGAGGTGGGGCGTCGGCTGGCGGCACTGCCGTGCGAACTCGTCTGGGCCACAACCTGGGAAGATGAAGCGAATGTCGACATAGCACCACGGATCGGGCTGCCACAATTGCCAGTCGTGAACTGGCCGGAGTCATCCGACGAGGACGAACGCCAGGACCAATGGTTCGGACTCCACTGGAAGACCCGGACCCTGGTGAACTGGGCGGCCGGACGCCCATTCGCCTGGGTCGACGACGAGATCACCGACGCCGACAAGGAGTGGGTCTCCGCGCACCATGGCGGCCGAGCCTTCCTCCACCGCGTGGAGTCATACCGAGGACTCGCCGACGAAGACTTCGCAGCCCTCGACCAATGGTTTCGAGCTCTGTAGGTACCGTCCGGCGGGCGGTGGGTGGTTCGTCGTTCTCCAGCGCCCTGTACAGCGTCGAGCGGCCCACGCTCGCTGATCGGGTCGCGTTCCATCTCGGCGGCCAGACCGGCGAGTATGAACAGCATCCGGTCGACGATGGACTGCCGCTGGTTCGGTGCAGCCCGGCGCAGATGCCGGACAGGATTTTCAGGTTGACGCCGTGCGGGGCCGGCTCCTCATCGAGGAAGACCAGCAGTTCCTTGACCGAGCGGGCGACGCGGTCGGGCTTGTAGGTGACCGGGGTGTCGCCGGGGTGCATCCGCTCGACGGCGGCGTGCAGTCGCCCTCGACAGGAGCGGGCGCCTGGCGGTGACCTACAAGCGGGACATCGCGGTCTTCGAACGTGGCGCGCCGCCCTAGGGTTTCACGATCTCGCGCATGGGGTGCAGGCCGGCGTCGCGCGGGACGCGGTCGCCGAGCGGCCGGCTCAGTTCGACCGTGTACGGCGTGGCGGGGTTGCCCAGGCAGTTGTGGAGGTCGCCCGGGGCGCGTTCGACGCCGATGACCAGGCGTACGTCCCGGTCCGTCTCCTCCAGGCCGACCACCCGGATACGCCCGTCGGCCGACTGCCCGCTGGCGCAGGCCTGTTCGGTCACCAGCAGGTGGAGGCTGTTGCCGATGCCCGGCTTCGCCGGGTCGAGGGCGACCTCGGCGACACCCAGGTCGCCCAAGTCCCGTTGCAGGTTGCAGCCGCCCGAGCTGCGCATGTGCCAGCTCGGTCGGCCGTCCGCGGCCGGCGGGCCGAAGCGCTCGACCACCAGGAAGTCATGGGTGACCGTCGCCCTCCCGCGCTCCTCCGGCTCGTCGAACTCCTTGATGAGGGCCACGCGCTCACCGGTCTCCTCGACGATGCGCCACTTGTCCAGGTCTTTGACCGGGCGGACCTCGTGCCCCTTGAGCGCGGCCCGCCCGTCGGGGCCGAGCTGGGACGCCGGGCGGCCGGTGCTCATCACGTCCAGCGGAATCGGCCGGTCATGGCAGGTATAGGTGGGCTCGGCGGCGTCCGCCAGGGGTGTTCCGCAGCCGGCGACGAGGAGCAGGAGCGCGACGATTCGCTTCATGTCCTGGACGACGTGGTCATGGGCCGCCCGGTTCACAGGACAGCAGGGAGTCGCGGCAGTAGCCGCGGGGGAGTGGCGCCCTGGCCGCGCAACAGCGCGACTTTCGCGAGGCGGTACTCATGCGCGCCGCCGGGCGGGCAGGAGGCTCGGGCGGAGTTGCGCGGCATGGGGATCTTGGGTCACCATCGTCGGCATGACTAGTGGAAAGGGCGTTCTCCGCCCAGGCCGTTGAGGCCCATGGAGCCGGTCGAAGAGCCGGCCCTCGAGATCGATCTCCCCGCGACCGCGCTGCTGGCGCGTCTCGCACCTCTTCCCCACTCACGGCGCGCGCGGGCGCTGGCGCTGCACGCCCGCCGCCTGGCCGGCACCCCCCATCTGCGTGTTCTCCTGGACGAGCTGTCGGCGCGGGACGAGTACGCCCGGCACACGGCACTGCATCTCGCCATGGCGGCCCGCGACCTCGGCTTCATCGAGAAGGTTCTCGCCGGACCCGACATGAGGTTGCGGCGCTCGGCCCTGCGTGCCGTCCGCACGCTGCCCGTACCGGATCCGGCGGTGCGGGCCGCGCTCGACGACGCGCCCGCCGACCTGCGGCGCGCGCTGTACCGCACGCTGGTGCACGGCCGCCGGCACGCGCTGGCAGAGGCGCTGTTGCCCGACGTGCGCGCCCGATGGGGCGACCGCGAGGCGGCCGCGCTGCTGCCGGCCTGCGGATCCGCGGCGGTCCCGCGATGGTTGCCGGAGCTGGCCCACGCGGTGACGTCCTGGACGACGATGGCCAAGCGGCATGCGGGCGCGATCATGGCGGTGGCCGAGCAGGAACTGGCCACCGGCGTGCGCCCGTGGACCTGGTGGCGCCGCCGGGGCGCGGGCGTGGAGCTTGCCGCGCTCTCCGAACCGGACCGGATGCTGGCACTGCTGGAACGGTACGACCTGCGTGACGTTCTCGCCCAGCTTCCCGGCGCGGTCGCCAACGCGCTGTTCAGGGCGGACGCCGTACGCGCCAGGAGGCTGTTCATCGCCGAAGCCTCCCCTCTCTGGGAAGAACCGCCGAAGGCGCTGCTCCGCCACTTGAGCTCGGCGTCGGACGCCGAACTGCTGCGGCTCGCCTCGGTCGATCATCGCTTCGACACGGTGCTGCGCCGGCTGCCGCCCGCCCGCCGGGCCACGATCTTCGAGGCGGCCGCGCAGGCGCAGGGCAGAGCCGGCCGGCTATGGGCGATGCGGCTGCTCGGATGCCTGCCTCCCGAGCCGGCGGCGGCCGAGGCCAGGCGCATACTCGACTGGCACGCCTCGGTGTGGCACTCGGCCCGCTCCCACCTGGACAATCCGGACATCCCGCTGGAGCTCACCAGCCATCTGCCGTACGAGGAGGCGGTCGGCCCGCTGCGCGAGGCGGCTGTCGGAGGGGATCCACGGCGCCGCGGACTGGCCAGGACGCTGCTGGTACGGTGCACGGCGCGCACGCGGAACCGGGCGTTGCTCCATGACCTCCTGGCCGAGCTGGCCCTGCGCACCGTGAACGAACGGGACCCGCTCCGCCGGGACCTGCTGACCGCGCTGCTGGAGGTGCCGCCCGCGCTGCTCGACGACTCCTTCGCCGCCACGCTGGGCCGCATCGCCACCGCCGCGGCCGAGGCGCCGGACTCCTCCCCTGACACCCGGGAGGCGCTGCGCAGCCTGGCCGGCCGGGTGCTGCGGCACCACGACCCGGCCCTCGCGCCCGCGCTGGTCTCGTGGGGGATGGGCGTATACGCATCGCTGGTGGCCCGGCACGGCGCGGCGGGGCTCCCAGCGCTCGTGCCCCACCCTGACACACGTCGGCCCGCCCCCGCCCGCCGCCGTCGTGATCGTGGCTTTCCCGGCACGCCCACGGATCAGCATCAGCTGGACCGGGTGCTGCGCATGGGGCAGGAGCACGACCTGCTC
Source organism: Nonomuraea mangrovi (assembly GCF_042681425.1). Classification (NCBI taxonomy): domain Bacteria; kingdom Bacillati; phylum Actinomycetota; class Actinomycetes; order Streptosporangiales; family Streptosporangiaceae; genus Nonomuraea; species Nonomuraea mangrovi. The sequence continues at coordinate 264,985 of NZ_JBHUFV010000068.1, forward strand.
GCGCTGCTGCGGCCGCACCTGCGGGCGGCGCGCGAGCGGGGGGACTTCGCCGTGGCCGTGGCCCTCGCCCACACGCTCGGCCGACGCGGCTGGGCGCTGGCCGAACTGCAGGACGACCTGCGCGCCGCCATCCGCCAGGCACCGGAGCCACTCGCCCGCGAGGCCGCCGACCTATGGCTGTCCCACCGACCCGGCCGCCACCGAAGGACCCCACCGCCGGAACCCGGCGCGGCCGAGCGGCCGGTGCGAGCGGGTGACGGGCGGATGGAGCGGATCGTCGGGCTCGTTCTGGAGGATCCGTCCGCCGTGACGCTGCCCGCCGTGTGGTGTGCGGTGGCGCGGCGCCGTACTGATCTCCTCCTGCCGCTGCTCGAGCACGACCGTGGCGGCCGGTTCGCCGACCCCTCGTGGGTGCCGCCAGTCGTCGAGGGTGAGGCCCGCCGATGGACCCCTGACCAGCGCGATCGCGTACGCGCCAAGCTCGCCGCCACCGTTGGCGACGAGCGGTTGCCCGTCTCCGTCCGGGCGACGGCGGTCCAGGCGTTCGGACGGGTCGGCGGCAGGCTCGACCTCCTCGCCACCTGGGCGGACCACGAGAACACGGTGCTGGCCGAGGCCGCCGTCATGGCCATGGCGGGCGCCGACGCGATGCCCCTGCTCCTGCGGCACGCCGGCGGCCCGGCCTCCCGTGTCGCGGTGATCGCCCTGGCGCGCGCCTGCCGGTCCGGCGCCCCGTCGCGGCTGGGCCCGTTCCTTGAGCAGGCGCTGACCGCCCCCGAAAGCAAGATCACTCTGCGCAAGCTGGCCGCCCGCCGGCTCGGCCGCGACCGCCCGCCGGGCGCGGTGGAGGTGTTGCTGCGGGCATGGGCGGACCCCGGCCTGCATCGGGACGTACGCGCGACCGTGGCCGCGGTGCTGCGCGGCATGCCCGAGGACCCGCGCACCCTGGCCGCCCTGATGGAGACCCCCGGCAGGTACGCCGACGAGGTGATCCTGCGCACGCTCTTCCAGGCCCACCCGATGGAGTACGCTCCCGCCGCCCGCCCCGGCTACGCGGACCTCGTACGGCGGCTGCTCATGTCCGCCGACCTGCCCGGGGTACGTTTCCGCGGGTCGAAAGCGTTCAGTTTGTGGGCGCACTGGTACCGCGGCGGCTTCGAGGAGATCCTTGAGGCCGTGGCCGACCCGGGGGTTGACGGGCAGATCATGGAGGTGTTCCTCGCGCTGCTGCGGACGGGGGCGATCCAGTCCCGGATGCTCGACGTGCTCGCCCGGCTGGCCGCCGCCGTACCCGGCGAGGACCTGCGGGCGCCGGCGCGAACGCGCGTGACCGCCATCGCTCAAAGCCTGGCCACGATGCTGGACGAGGAGCGGCCATGGCAGCGGCGGCTCGCCCAGGACGCGATGGACCTGCTCGCTACCCGGCCGCTCCTGCTGACCGAGGCGGTGCGGCTGGCGATAGCCCTGCTCCCCACATCGGACGCGGAATTGGGTGATGCCTTGTGTACGCTGGCCGGCCTTCTGGGGAACCGGCCGATCCTGGCGGCTCAGACTGCCAAGCGGGTAGCCGCCGAGCTGTACGACAGCTATCGGAGCCGTCCGCAGATGCCGCCCGCCGCCACACTGCCCGCGATCCGGCGGCTGACGGCCGGCGGCGACCTGGCTGGCGCCTTGTTCGCGATCACGCTCACCCAGTGGGGCGGCGCACACACCGACTGGGCGCCCCCATGGCGGGAGATCATCCGCGACCTGCGTGATTCCCCACACCTCGAGGTACGCCAGCAAGCCTGGGACACCATCGTCGGCTGAACGTCGTGCCGGCCGATCGACCTCCGGCCGGCACGACGCAACTTCCGCATCCAGGAAGAGTTCACCGGAGGCGCAGACGGCGGCTGCCAGGCGCTCGACAACACGTCGCCCGACGCCGACGCCCCTGGGTCGACCTCCCAGATCGATGACCGATCTGATCAGGCGCGGGCAGTCGGAGGGCGTGTTCGCCTCCGACTTCGGCGTCGACTGGATCGATGACGTGCTCTGGGCCCTGGTGCACAGCGGGTGCGAGGCGGCCAACCGTGGCACCCTGCCACGACACAGCCCACCTTCCCGCCCGGCCCGCTGTCGCATGTCGGGGACCACGGTGAGCGGATCCCAGGCGGTGCCGTTGAGGCGAGTCCAGTGCAGGCCCCGGTCCGACGAGGCTGGGCTCATGCAGCACAGCTTGCCGTTGTAGGGAGCCGCGAACTCGTGCGTGGCCGAACTGCGCGCGGCCTACGGATACGACCTCGATTTCCCGCGGATCACCGAAGTCGTCGACACGCTGTGCGCGAAGAGCCCCGAATTCGCCGAACTGTGGGCAAGGCACGAGGTGAAGGGCAAGACCCAGCAGGCGAAGAACCTCGCACACCCCGAGGTCGGCGCTCTGAAGATCCAATTCTCGGCCTTCACCGTCAACGATGCCCCGCACCAGCAGCTGGTCGTCTACCAGGCCGAGCCGGCGAGTGCCACCGCGGCTGCCTTCGCCGAACTCCGATCCCGCGCCGACCGAGGGGAATCCGCACAGGTGGTGCAGGAAGAATCCGGCCGGGCTCTCAGCGACACCTGACTTCCTATTTGACGCGCATACGAAATGGGCCCACGACCACCAAGGAGAATCGCCCCCCGCTACCTGCGCGAGCTGATGACACCGCCCATCGCTCGGAGTGGGGACGGCGAACGGCTCGGGCCTGGCCGGCGGTGGAACGGACGATGATCTCGCTGACATCGACGTGGCGGGGTGATCGATAGCAAGGGCGATCGCCGCCGCGCTGAATGCGGCCGCGGTCGCGACTTTGCTGCACAGATCGTCGGTGCGCGGATCGCGGACCCTTATAGCATCGAGCCATGGCCATGTCATGGCCGAGCTGTTGTTCCATGGCCTGAAGCGGTAGTCGCCACACGGACGTCGCCGGACGTTCGAATGCGCACACGCGGCTTGAGCTGTTTTTGCGGGCTGGCGTACTGCAACTCGCGCCGTCGGCATCCCGTTCCGGGTCTGTCTAGATAACGGTGTATCTCGATCTTGATTAGTTATCGGGTGGTCGGTGTCAGACGGCCCTCGAAGGTGATGGCGAAGGCGTTCAGGGCGGCTTTCCAGCGGGTGATCCAGCGCTTGCGGCCCTTGCCCGTCGGGTCCAAGCTCATGATCGCACTGATTTCCGAAGTCCTGTGCACTGCATAGCGAAGGGCGGTCCCGGATTGGGAGCCGCCCTGTTCGGTTCTGGGGGTCAGCATCGTTGGACGCTGTTCAGGTGACTGTGTTGCTGCTTCTCCCTCGACATCGATGCCGACCTGTCCGCCCCGACCTGCGGTCAGGGATCATCCCTTACCAGGGGACGACGCCTTCGTCCTCGTAGAACGCGCCGGACGGGCCGCCGTTGGGCAGCGTGGCGAGCCGAATCGCAGTGGCCGCGCCCTGCTCGGGGGTGCGGGGGCCGTGGAAGCCGGTGAAGGCGGTCGCGACCAGGCCCGGGCAGGTGGCGTTGATCAGGATGTTCGTATCGGCGAGCTGCCGGGCGTACTGGACGGTCACGGCGTTGAGAAACGACTTCGACGGCGCGTAGGCCGCCATGACCGGACCGATCTCGATGTCCGGGTCGGCCTGCCTGGTCACGGAGCCGACGCTGCTGGAGATGTTGACGATGCGCGGCGAGGACGAGCGCCGCAGCAGCGGGAGCATCGCGTTCGTCACCCGGATCACGCCGATGACGTTCGTCTCCACGACCGTGCGGACCAGGTCGAGGTCGAGCGTGGTCGGGTCCTGCACCCAGCCCGGACCCATCTGTCCGGAGATGCCCGCGTTATTGACCAGCACGTCCAGCCGACCGGCCTCCCGCTCGATCAGCTCCGCGGCGCCGGCGACGCTCCGGTCGCCGGTCACGTCCAGCGGCACGCCAAACGCGTCGACCCCGGCGACGCGCAGCTTCTCGACGGCGGTCTCGCGCCGACCCGCGTCCCGCGCTCCGACGGCCACGCGGTATCCGAGGGCTCCGAGCCCGGTGGCGATCGCGTATCCGATTCCCTGGTTCGCGCCAGTGACAAGAGCGATCTTCGTTTCGTTCATGCCGTCCAGGCTCGCTCCCAGGTGGGCGCGCCGGCCAACACTGATCGAGTTCGCTGTCATACCCGGTGGGTATCGCTGGCGTACGCTGTGGCCGTGGACACCTTGGAGACTCGCGAGCTGAGATACTTCGTGGCCGTCGCCGAGGAGCTGCACTTCGGCCGGGCCGCCGAACGCCTCGGCATGGCCCAGCCGCCGCTATCGCGCGCGATCCAGCAGCTCGAACGGCGCCTCGGCGTCTGCCTCCTGGAACGCAACCGCCGTGGCGTCGCGCTGACCGATGCCGGGCAGGTGCTGCTGTCCGAGGGCCGCGCGACACTCGACGCGGCCACCGCCGCCGCCCGCCGCACCCGCCGCGCCGGCGGAGCCGACAACCCGGGCGGCGCGCGCAACCGTCTGGTGCTGGCGGTGAAGACCGCCGCAGTTCACGAACTGCTCCAGACGCTCCTCGACGCCTACGCGGCCCAGCCCGACGCCGCCGAGGTCGAGGTCCTGCAGTGCAGCATGTGCGACCAGGAAGCACGGTTGCGCGACGGCAGCGCCGACGTCGCGCTCATGCATGTGCCGTTCAACTCCCTCGCCGGGTTCGACAGCGAGGAACTCATGGCTGAGGGTCAGCTCGCCGTCCTGCCCGCCGGACACCCCCTCGCCGCGCGCGAAACCTTGTCCATGGCCGACATCAGCGACCTCCCCGACCTCCCACCAGCACGCTGGCCCAGACACGGCATCTACCCGCCCGGCCCAGGCCCCGAGATCCACGACCAGACGCAGTTGGCCCAACTGGTCGCCCTGGGCCGCACCGTCGCGGTCCTGCCGGAATCCGCGCGCGCCTGGCTGTGGTCCGAGCACGCCGCCATCCCTCTGACCGACGCGCCCCCCGTCGTCACACACATCGCCTGGCCCACGCATAGCCGCTCACCAGCCCTGGCCAGCCTGATCAGGATCGCCGTACAGCTCGAATCCTCCCGATAGAGCTCTGTCACTCCTCCCGACAGACCTCCGTCACCGCCCGCGCCGCGGCGCGAGTGAGCTTGGCGCGAGCCTCTGGAGGATCAAGCACCTCAAATGTGCTGGAGCTGTCGACCACCCACCTCGTTATCCGGTCTGGCCGCCTGGGTCGGACGAGGACTTCGACCCTCTACGCGAGGGCCCGGCACCTGACGGAGATGGCGCCGGGCCCTCGCTGCTGTGCGGCGGTCGGCCGGACCACCCGCACTATCAGCGCCGGACGGGACGCTGGCCTCAGCGTACTGAGATCGATCTCGCGAACCACTGCGGCGACTCTCGTCCGGCGTCTCCCCTCGAATGATCATGGTCTCATCATGCTCTGAGTGAAGGCCGCTACGACTACGCTTTCGCCTCATGCGGGAGATATCGATCCTCCCCGTCGAGCCGGCGGACTCCGGGGAGATCCTGACCCTGCAGCGGGCCGCGTACGTGACCGAGGGTCGGCTCTACGGCAACTTCTCCCTGCCAGCCCTGGTCCAGAGCCACGATGAGCTGCGAGCCGAGCTGGCCGACTCGGTCGCCGTCAAGGCCGTACGCGACGGCCGGATCATCGGCGCCGCCCGCGCCCGGCGCGAGGACGCGTCTGGCGCATCGGCCGGATCACCGTCGCGCCCGACGCGCAGGGCCAAGGGATCGGCACTCGGCTGCTCGGCGCGCTGGAGCGGCGGGCACCGGTCGGAGTCGAGCGGTTCACGCTGTTCACCGGCCACCTGAGCACGGCCAACATCCGCCTATACCAACGCCTGGGCTACATCGAGGAGCGCCACGAAACGCTGAAGCCTGGGGTGGACCTGGTCCACATGACGAAAGCCGCATGATCGACGCCCGCCACCGCCCTGGAAAGGGACAGGCGCCGCTGCCGCTTGCGCACGATCTTCGGTTCGAAACTGCCGTCCCGATCCCGCGGCACGCTGATCTCCACCGGCCCGACGTCGGTCAGTACCTCTTGGACCGGCTGCCGTTACGGGTGTTGCCCGTGTCGCGCCGCCGGGGAGTTCGCGCGGGGTGAAGCGGGGGCCGGTGGGTGTGCAGGGCCGGATGCGGTCGACGCGGAAGGTGCGCCAGTCCTCGCGGTCGACGTCCCAGGCCACGAGGTACCAGCGATTACGCCAGGTGACCAGGTGGTGGGGTTGTACGCGGCGGACGTTGCCGGCTGAGGTGCTCGGGCCTGGGGTGTAGTCGAAGCGCAGTTCCTCGCGGGCGTGGATGGCGCGGCTCAGGTCCACCAGGGCCTGAGTGTCGACCTGACAGGTGTCGCGGGCCGCGGGCGGTTGGACGGCGGTGATGCGCAGCAGGTCGATGCGGTGTCGTAGGCGGGACGGCATGACCTGGCGCAGGGTGGCCAGGGCGCGAGTGGCGTCTTCGGCGACGGTGGTGCCGGTGGCTGCAGTCTGCAGGGCGACGGACTGGTCGTCGTCGAACAACATGGGTGGCATGTGAGCGCCGGGCTCCAGACGGTAGCCGCCGGCTGGTCCTTTGACGGTCCTGATCAGGTAGCCGAGTTCGCGCAGGCGGTCGATGTCACGGCGCACGGTGCGCGAGGTGATGCCCAGACGCTCGGCGAGATCCTCGCCGGACCAGGCACGCTGCGTTTCCAGCAGCGAGAGCAGCGCGAGCAGCCTGGAGGACGTTTTCTGCATGACATCCAATTCTCGCAGTACAGGACACAACCTGTCCTTTACCTCCGGCATGGTGGCATACGAGCCGTTCGGGAGGCATCGCTCCTGGTCACGGCGACCGCCACTTGGGCTTGGCCGGTCGGCGGCGTATTCGTCACGCGAAGCAAGGAGCACGTCATGTCTGTTACGACCACCACTCACCTGAACTTCCGGGGCACCGCACGTGAGGCGCTGGACTTCTACCAGTCCGTCTTCGGCGGACGTACTGTCGCGGTCACCTACAAGGACGCGGGCGCCGTGCAGAACGAGAGTGAGGCGGACTGGGTGATGTGGGGCGAGGTGGCGGGCGACAACGGCTTCCACGTCATGGCCTACGACGTGCCCTCGCACCTGCCCTGGAACCAGGGCGAAAACCCGTTCTTCGTCTCCGTACGCGGTGACGACGCCGAGGACATCAGCGCCCTGTGGGGCAAGCTCGCCGAGGGCTCGACCATCGTGCGTCCGCTGGAGCCTGCGCAGTGGGCGCCGCTGTACGGCATGCTCACCGACCGCTTCGGCGTCACCTGGGTCCTGGACGTCACCGCCCCCTACAACGGCTGAAACCAACCGGCCTGACATGCCTGTGTCGTCCGGGCCGCCGCAGCCACACGGGGCCCGGACAGCGCAGGCACCGAACACGTACAACAGCGAAAAGAAGTGGGTCACCATGCGGATGCGGAAGCTGGGACAGACCGGCATCGAAGTCAGCGCCTACTGCCTGGGCACCATGGTGTTCGGCAAGATGGGCAATCCGGACCACGGCGACTGCGTGGACATGATCCACCGTGCGCTGGATGCGGGCATCAATGTCGTCGACACTGCCGACGTTTACGGTTACAGCGAGACCGAGGAGATCGTCGGAAAGGCACTCAAAGGACGCCGCGATGAGGTCGTGCTGGCCACCAAGTTCAACGGGCCGATGGGTGACGGCCCCAACCGCAGCGGCAGCTCCCGGCGCTGGATCATCCAGGCGGTCGAGGGCTCGCTGAAGCGGCTGCAGACCGACTACATCGACCTCTACCAGATCCACCACCCCGACCCGCACACCGACATCGAGGAGACCCTCTCCGCGCTCACAGACCTTGTACATGCCGGGAAGGTCCGCGCGATCGGCTCCTCCAACCTGCCGGCCTCGGAGATCGTCGAAGCCCAGTGGGTGTCCCAGCAGCGCGGCCTGCACCGCCTGCGCGCCGAGCAGCCCACCTACTCCATGCTCAACCGTGGCATCGAGCGCGAGGTGCTGCCCACCTGCCGCCGATACGGCCTGGGCGTCTTGGTGTGGAGCCCGCTGGCCATGGGACTGCTCACCGGCCGCTACCGCAAGAACACTCCACAGCAGCCCGACAACCCGCGCATGCGGTGGGTCCCGAAGCACCTCACCGACGAGCGCAAGCTTGATGCCGTCGAGCAACTGCTGACCATCGCCGAGGAAGCCGGCCACCCTCTCACGCACCTGGCCATGGCTTTCGCCATCAGCCACCCCGACGTCACTGCCGCCATCATCGGCCCGCGCACCATGGACCAGCTCAACGACCTGCTCGCCGGCTCCACCCTTTCCTTGGGCGACGACATCCTTGACAAGATCGACACCGTCGTCCCGCCTGGCACCGACATCAGCCCTCTGGACGTCTCCTACAATCCCCTCTCCGTCGCCCTCACCGACCTGCGCCGACGCCCGCCCCACGAGCGAGCCGCAGCCTGAGAACTCCATGACCGTCCTCGACAGCCGCGCCCTCAACCGCACCACCCTCGCCCGCCAGCACCTGCTCACGCGCAGCGACACATCCGTGCCCGAGGCGGTGGCCCACCTGTGCGGCCTGCAGGCGCAAGAGCCCCAGGAACCGTTCATCGGGCTGTGGTCACGTCTATCCGACTTCAAGCCCCAACAACTGGACGATGCGCTGACCAATCGCACCGTGGTGCGCACCCACCTGATGCGCCGCACCGTCCACCTCGTCACCTCCGACGACGCGCTCGCCTGGCGAGCCCGCCACGACACCATGCTGCGCCAGCGCGTGCTGGGCACCTACCGACGCGAACTGGCCGGCATCGACTTGGACGAGGTCGCCGCCGCGGGCCGCACGGTCATGGCCGACCAACAGCCCCGCACCATGAGGGAGCTCGTACAAGCCGTCGAAGAACGCTGGCCCGGCCCACCACGCCGGGTCCTAGGCGAGCTGCTCGTCGCAGCCCTCATCCCCATGGCCCAACTCCCGCCCCGCGGCCTGTGGCAACAGCGCGCCGGTGTACGCAACCTGCCGTTGACCACCTGGCTGCGACGGGACATCGACCCCCTGCCCGACGGGGACGGCGATCCCGTCGGGCAGCAGCTGCTGCGCCGCTACCTCGCCGCCTACGGGCCCGCCGCCAGCGTGGACCTACGCGCCTGGTGCGGCCTCGCCGGCCTTCCCGCCGCTGTCAAAGCCGCCCGGGAAGAACTCGTCGTCTTCCGTGACGAACGCGGCCGCGAACTGCTCGATCTGCCCGACGCACCCCGCCCCCACCCCGACACCCCCGCCCCCGTCCGGTTCCTCCCGGCCTTCGACAACGCCATCCTCGGCTACCACGACCGCAGCCGCATCATCGACGCCCCCCACCTCGGTCTGTCCGTCGCAGGCCACCGCACCGTCCTCGTCGACGGACGCGTCACCGCCACCTGGACCGTGCGCAACCATCAACTCGACATCAGCCCCCTCCGGCCCCTCACCGCCCTGGAACAAGAAGCCGTCCACGCCGAAGCCCAGGACCTGACCACCTTCCTGGACGAAGACATCGAGCACATCCAACTCGACACGAAAACTGACGATCATGCGCTCCACGTCCCGACCTGATCGCCGGCGAAAACAACCGCATGACGACTCCCTTACGTGGGGACTCCGCGACGGGGCGCCGCCGCTACAGTGCCCTTCCTCCACTTCGACACCGAGATCCGCCGGGTGATCTGCTCGACCAACGCCATCGAGTCGGTCAACGCCCGCATCCGGCGGGCGGTCAAGGCGCGCGGCCACTTTCCGAACGAGCAGGCCGCGCTCAAGTGCGTCTACATGGCGATTATGAGCTTGGACCCGACGGGCAAGGGCCACAGGTGCTGGATCACCCGCTGGAAAGCCGCCCTGAACGCCTTCGCCATCACCTTCGAGGGCCGCCTGACCCCGACCACCCGATAGAACCATTCAAGATCGAGATACACCGTTGTCTAGACAGACCCGAATTCCGCGTGACCTATCAGCCGCGCGGCAGGATGCCTCCCTGCCGGGCGCGCTCGTCGCCCTCGCGGTAGAGCACCAGGTGCTCGTGGAAGAGAACGCCATCGCGAATGTCGCCGGTGGCGGTGAAGCCGGTGTCGTCGACGTAGTCGATGTGGTTGCCGGTGACGGTGTAGCGGCCGGTATAGGCGCTCTGACGGTTTCCGCGGGCCTCGTCGTAGCGGCCGTTCGGCAGCAGTTCCTGGCGGATGAATCCGTCCGCGGTCACCCACATCCCGACGTACGGGTGAGGGTCGCGGGGCGTGTCGTTGCTGGTCATGGCTCCATGGTTGGCGCAGCGGCCGGTGGCAACCAGGCCGCCGTCTCCCCAGGTGCGGGCTTCCTGGGGGCGGCGCACCCACCGTCGCGAGCGGAACGGCGCAGCGAAATCAGGGTGCCGAAATAGGCGAGTCTCCCGGATGCGGCCACCCGGAACGTGCGAGGTCGTGACCACATCCCTCCCGCTGGTGGCTGCGACATCACCACCACTGGATGGGGGCTCCGACTCGTCATTCTCCGCACCGGCAGCCTGTCCGAGCCGCCCTTGGTGCCCGTTGCGGGCCAGCGGGGCCGACCATGGGGGCCCGCGCACCTGGGGATACGGCGGCCTGGTTCCGATTCCGCCGCGCGACGAACCTGATGGTCACGCAGCTGCTGCAACTGCCGAGCATCTCCTCGTAGCAGCACCGGCGCTCCCGCTGATCGGGACCGTGAGTGCCGACATCCTGTTCGTCGGTTCCCTGATCGTGGGGGTCGGCCCCGCCATCGTCACCGCTGCGGAGGACGACAACGCCATCGTCGTCGACTGCACGGGCATGACCGTCGTCCCCGCCGTCGTGGACACCGTCGCGCTGGTCGGCGGACGCGGCCGCCGCTCGGAGTACGTCGCGACGCTGACCCCGGGTAACACCACCGACTTTCTGGTGGTGCCCGACGAACTCGCTGCCGATGTGCCGAGCGCGGTAGCCACCCTCATGTCCCGGCCGGAGCAGGTCCGCGCACTGGTCGCGGCCGGCCGGCCCGTCCTGTGGGCGGGCACCGCCGCCCCCGGCCGGACCACCGCCCCCGAGGCGGGTATCCCGGCCGCACCGGACCTGACCGAAAGCCCACGGGTCGGCGTCTGGATCGACCGGAAGGACTTCCTGCACCAGGAGCTCACCGCCGACGGCCGCTACGACGAGACCCGGGGCGGTCGCCCACACGCCTATCAGGGCCGGTTCTGGATCGACGGGCTGAACACCCCGATTGCCTGAGCATCCGACAGCCGCCGCCGGTCGGGACGCGTCCGAGCTTCTTGATGCCGACGTGGGCCAGGTCGCCGACCCGGTCGTGCTCGTAGCGGACGACCTCGCGCAGCAGCTCGCCGGTCGGCGGGTCGAGGTTACGGAGCCGATTGAGTCCTCTCCTCACCAGGATGCGGTGGACAGTCGCCGGCGCGACCGTGACGCCGTGCAGCCGCTGAAGGTCGACGGCGAGCCGCGCGGGCCCATGCTTGATCTGCCGCCGCAATGCCTCCACCAGGTCAGCGATGTCCTCGGGGGGTGCAGGCCGGGCTTGTGGCGGGGCGGGAGGATTGGTCAAGCAGGCCGTTCTCGCCGTGTGCGCGCCAGCGGGCGTACCACTTGGCCAGGCAGCGGCGCGATAGCCCGGTCTCGGCAGCGATGCGCGCGATCGGCCGGCCAGCGTCGATCCGCAGGCACAACCGCAGACGTCCCTCGGGGGTCAGCGGTGCGTTCCGGTGCCCCTGCTGTTGGCGCTCCTGGACTCGGCGGACACGTTCATCGGGAGCCCTTGGATCTCAAGGCTCCCGCGTGAGCGGCTGTGCCTGGCGTCAACGTGCGAACTTCTCGATGGCCGCCGGGGTGACGGGGGTGAAGAAGTTGACGAGGTTGCCGTCGGGGTCGCGGAACAGCAGCGACCGGTTGCCCCAGGGCATCGTGGTGGGCTCGGAGACGAAGTCGGTGACGAAGCCGGTCAGGTTCTGGTGAATGCGGTCCACGTCGTCGACGCGGAACTCGATGATCACGCTCTGGTTGTCCGCCGGGCGGGCAGAGCCCGGGGCGAACAGTGGGACGGTGCGGGTGCTGGCGATCGCGAGGGTGGCGTTGGGGGTCTTGAGTTCGGCGAAGTCCTCGGTGGCCCACGTCGCCCGCGCCCCTGTGGCTCGCTCGTAGAACTCGACAAGGCGCGCTACGTCGCTGGTGATGATGCGGATCGAGACGAAGTCCATGGGAATCTCCTTGGCTGTGCTGCAGGCGTGCACGTCGCAGATTAGGAGAAATAGTGGACAGAATCGGTCCTGTATTCGCGTTAGGCTGCGAACATGCCTCGACCCACCGGCCGCGTGCTGACACTCCTGGAGCTGCTGCAGTCGGGCGGCACCCGGACGGTGGCCGAACTCGCCGACCGGCTCGGCGTCGAAGGGCGCACCGTGCGGCGGTATGTGGACCAGCTGATCGACCTGGACGTGCCCGTGGAATCGGTGCGCGGCCGCTACGGCGGGTATCGGCTCGCCCCCGGGTACCGCTTGCCTCCGCTCATGCTCAGCGACGACGAGGCGTTGGCCGTGCTGCTCGGCCTGGTCGCCGGCCGACGAGCAGGGTTGACGACGACGCAGCACACGGCAAGCGAGACGGCATCGGCGAAGATCCGGCGGGTGCTGCCCAAGCACGTCGCCCGCCGGCTCGACACGCTCCTGGAAGCTCTCGCCTTCACGGATCAGCCCGGTGAGTCCGCCACCCCGGACGCCGGCGTCCTGCTCACCATCGCCGATGCGGTACGCCACCGCCGACCGGTCTCGATCAGATACACCGACCGCGACGGCCGGCGCAGCGAACGCACGCTACACGCGTACGGGATCGTCGCCCATGCGGGCCGGTGGTACGTCACGGGCAAGGACGCCCAGATCGGCGAGGACCGAACCTTCCGGCTCGATCGTATCGCAGACGCGAGGACCCTGCCCGGCTCATTCGAGGCGCCCGTGGGTCCCGATCCGGCACAGCGTGTGTTGTCAGCGTTCGCCACGGCTGAGTACCGGCATGAGGTGACCTTGCGGATCCACGGGACGGTCGGGCAGATCCGTGCCCGCCTTCCCGCCAGCGTCGCGAGCCTGGAGGAGTACGCGCCCGTGGCAGGCGAGGACCGGGCGACCGAGCGCTGGCTGCGCGTCGAGCTGCGGGTGGAGCGGCTCGACTGGTTGCCTCCGGTACTCGCCTCACTCGACCGTCCGTTCGTCATCGAGCGCCCCGATGAACTGCGCAACCTCGTCATCGGGCTCGCCCAACGCCTCGCGTCCTACGCCCGCAGCGAGGAACCAATGTCGTGAGATGGCACAGCTAAAGACCTCGGTGCGCGGGTTCCCCCATGAGAGCACTTCAGCAATCGCGAACTCCCGGGGGATCGGGCGGGGCAGAGGTTCGTCGCGGCGTCGGGCGTTATCGCGCAGGTGGTTGGTGGTGGTTGGGTACAGCGGGACCAGCAGGGACCTGCCAAACTTGGAGCCTCGAACGGTCAGGACGGCGTCGGTCCCCGCGCAGCCCCGCCAAGTACGCGCACGCCTCAACATGCAGCCCGAGATCCTCATCGACCGCCACCCACGACACCGGCTCGTCCGCGGCCACCGCGCTCAGATCGGTAGTACCGAGGCAGTGCACCTGACATGACTGACTACCTACAGTCACCCTGAGCCGCGACCAGGTGGCCCGCTGGGCGGGCTTCTTGAGCCGGTTGAACCCGTCCGGCCCGACGACGAGCAGAGCCTCCATCCGGGCCCGGCCCGCGTCGTACTTCACGCCCTGACGCCGGCGCACCAGCTTGCGATGCCTTCGCGCTGCCGGAGGAGCCATGGTCCGGTCAGACGTCCTCGGTCAGCTCCAGGCAGCGCCGGACGTGGTCCATCACCACCTCGGGAATCTCGTCCGGGGACGGAAAGCGCGCCATCTTCTGGAAGCACTTCAACGCCAGCACCTGTGCGAAGCACGACTCCGGGCGCCCAGTCCACTCTTCCGGTGAAGGCGTGAAGAACACGTGCAGCACCCGCGCCGACGTCAGCCGCTTGAACTGCGGATAGGCGGTCCGCTCGATCCACGTCATCCCAAGGCCGTCCCTCGCCTCGATCGCGGCGTTCAGACGCCGAAACCGTAGCGACGATCAACTCCAACAGAGGACTTGGTCACCAAACCGCAATCAAACCCGAGCGGAGGGTCACATCATCCGTGGAACACCCCTCTGACCAGCAGCTCAGCAGCTCACTGTCCCCTTTCTCCCGTACTTGGTCTGCCCCCTGTAGACCGCCGGTGTCCGCCGGCACACAGGGCGGTAGGCGACGGCTGAGCTCCTGGCGAACAGCGCGGGGCGTTGGCGCTCAGCCACCCATGCGCTATATATGTAGCGATACATATGTAGCGAATGGAGGGCGCTATGCACGACGTCGTCATCGTGGGAGCCGGCCCCACCGGGCTGATGGCCGCCTGCGAGCTCGCTCTGGCGGGCGTGTCCTGCACGATCGTGGACAAGCGTGGCAGCGAGTCCAACGTCACGCGGGCTTTCGGTCTGCACGCCCGGGCCCTGGAACTGCTCGACGCCCGAGGCATGGGCGACGAACTGGTCGCGGGAGGCAACCCGCTCAGGACGGTGTATCCCGCCTACGCCTCACGGGTCGACTTCGGGCGGCTCGACACGCGGTATCCGATGCTGCTGCTCGTGCCTCAAAACGGCACGGAGAAGCTCCTTCAGCAGCGGGCCGCCGAACTCGGTGTACAGATCCGCCGCAACGCCGATGTGGTCGGCCTGACCCAGGACGCCGAGTCCGTACGGCTGAGGCTTGAGGACGGAGGCGAGCTGGAGGCCAGGTACGTCGTCGGAGCCGACGGCGCTCACAGCACCGTCCGCGACCTGGTCGACGTGGGCTTCGCCGGCGCGGCCTACAGCCTGCCCATGCTGCTGGCCGACGTCCGCATCCCCACCTCCGAGCCGCCGCCCATCACGCAAGTCGGCACCCAGGGCGTGGTGGTGACCCTCCCGTTCGGCGACGGCTGGTTCAGGGTCGGCGCGTGGCTGCGGGAAGAGCAGAACGACCCAGGCTTCGCCCTCATCCGCGAGGCGTTTCGGCGTATCGCCGGCACCGACTACGGGATGAGTGAGCCGCGCTGGTTCTCCCGCTTCGTCGCCGAGCGCAGGCAGGCCCGCAGCTACCGATCAGGACGGGTCTTCCTGATCGGGGATGCCGCCCATGTGAACTCGCCCATCGGCGGCCAGGGCATGAACACCGGCATCCAGGACGCCGTCAACCTGGGTTGGAAGCTCGCCGCCACGCTGCACGGCTGGGCGCCGACCTGGCTGCTCGACACCTACCACGCCGAGCGGCACCCCGTCGGCTCCGCCGTCCTGGCCATGACCGACCACCTCACCGGACTGGTACTCAGCGGCTCACGAGTGCGCCTGGAAATCAACCGGCGCATCATGGCGACCCTGCTCCATACCGGTCCCGGCCGCCGCCGCATCCTCGGAAGGCTGTCCGGCCTGGAGTTCGCCTACCCGCCCAGCGAGCCGGACGCACACCCGCTGGCCGGGCGCCGCGCCGCCGACGGCCCGACAGACGCCGGCCGTCTGTATGAGGTGCTGCGCGCAGGCACCTTCGTTCTGCTCTCCGATGAGGGCGTGCCCACCCCTTGGCGCGATCGCGTACGGCACGCCACGCCCCTTCGCGGCACCAGGCCCGAGGCGACACTGATCCGCCCAGACGGCTACGTGGCCTGGGCCGGGGATCACACCGGTATCGAAGCGGCTCTGGTGAAATGGTGTGGCCCATCCGACCTTGCCGATCTGAAAGGAAACCGTGCCACCGCCTAACCCACAGCGCCGCGACCACCTGGCAGACGCGGCCATCACAGTGCTGGCCGAGCAAGGGTCACGCGGGCTGACCCACCGGGCCGTCGACACCGCCGCCGCCGTACCGGCCGGCACCACCTCGCGCTACTTCCGCACCCGCGACGCGCTCCTCAACGGGGTCATCGAGCGGATCACCCACCGGCTCGGCGAGCGTGTGGACGCCTATACCGTCTGTCCGATCTCGCCCGCCGATCTGGAGGAGGCGCTGGTCGCCGTCCTGACCGCGATGCTGACCGACGGCCGGCACGATCCGCTGGCCCTGTTCGAGCTGCACCTGGAGAGCACCAGAAATCCCCGCCTGCGACACACGCTGACCGACGCCCTGCACGGCCGAAGCGATCTCATCGTCCGCCAATGCCGCGCCGCCGGAATCGACATCAGCCAGGACGACGCCATGCTCCTGGAGATGAGCGTGCTGGGCATCCTGTTCACCACCCTCACCACTGGCGCCCCCGAGTCCCCAAGCGAGCCGATCCGCACCGCCGTACGGGCTCTTCTGGCCCACTATCAAACGCCGACAGCTACAGGGGGTGCCGGTAAGAAACGCGTCATGAGCCCCAAACGGGCGGGATCGGGCCTCTGATCAGCAGGTGACCGGCCCTCAAGGATCGACGAAACTGCGATCATCGATGGGGTTGATCATGGTGAGAGCGCCTCGGCAGTTGTGACGCGGGCGGCGTAGACCTGGTTCGGGTGGCCGGGGCCCTGACCGTTGACAGGGTGCGCCTATAACCTGGCCGATGGCCGCGCCACCGGCCTCGGGCAATCTGGTGGAACACCCTCTAGATCGACGCCGCCGTCACGCAACTGCGCGAGCAGGCTTCCCGGCGACGGATGAGCGCCTATATGCCTCACAGTACGTGGGGTCCGTCAGGCATGTTGGCCACGTCGGGCATGTTGGCCCGCTGTCGGCGAGGCGCTTCGAGCGCCGCCTGTCCCGCACCCTGTCCGCACTCCACAGTGTTGCCATCCCGATGCCGCATCGCACGGGAACCGGGCGCACATCCGCCTTCTCACGTAGACACGAGTGTCTGTATATGATTACTTTGATCACCGAGCCCGGCGTACTGGGAGGCGGATATGGCAAAACACGAGGCTTTTCGCCATGAAGGGTCCGTGAAGCTGGGCTTTGCCATGTTAGGCATTGGGGTGGTCTTGCTCCTGTGCTGGCTCGTGGCGTCGAGCGATGCAGAGGAGCCCAGATGTGGCGGCGAACGGATGACCAGCGGCGACTGGTGCTCGAGCAGGAGGTCGGGACCTTCGAGCTTTGAGGAACGTCAGGCGAACGCCGCGGCCGCGGCCTTCTGGTTGCTGCGAATCGGCGGGGTCCTCACTGTGGGCGGAGCGGGACTCCTGGTCGCCGAACGCACGACGCGGAGCATCCGGGCGGGCGCCACCCCGTGGGCCAGGGCGCGAAGGCAGCGCGAAGCCGAGGAGGCAGCCGCCGCCCGTGCGGCAGCCCGGGCGGCGCTGCCGCCGGTGTCACGGGATCAGCTGGTGCTGGAGATTCGCGCGATCAAGCTCCCGCTCGCATCGCGGCCGGGATATGACCCGCGAGCAATCGACGCCCTCCTGAGTCGGCTCGTCACCCGCCTCGAAACAGAGCCCGACACGGCCAAGAGCGTGATCCCTCCGGCTCTCTCCTTCGATCTGGCCTACATGACCACCTCGCCCGGGTACGACAAAGAGCTCGTCGAAGCCCTTCTGCGGCGTCTCCGCGACCTGCTGGACAGGAAGATCGTCTAACGGTACAGCCTACGCCGGCCGGGTCGCCCTCTATCTGTCCTGCTGTCGAGGTCACGGCGTGGATTGGTCGAGTCCGAGCCTGGCGCAGCTGATATGCACCTGCTGCCGAATTCACGGGTGCTGGGCTGCCGGCACGAGGGCCCGCACGTTCACGTCCGGCGACGCCTCAACGGCCACGGCGCGTTCGCCAAGGCCGGGCAGCCGCGAGCGATCCCGGTAGAGTCCGTCACGATCGACCTGTATGCGGCCTATCAGTACGAACGCGACGAGGTCGACGAGGCCTCCTCGGTCGACACGGTGTTCGTGAACCTGTTCCACGCCCCGCTGGGCGGCCGCGGCCTGGACCGCGTGGCTGCCGGCGAACACGCCGTCGCCCTGGCGGCCTGATGAGGGGGATGCGGCGAGGTGGCTGTTCACCGACGACGTCGACAACCGGTCCACGGGCGCCTACCGCTGCACGGTGCAGGCCCGTGACCGCGTCTCGTACACACAGGTCATGTGTGACCTGTGTGAGAAGACCTTGCGCCGCTCGGGACCCACGATCGAGGAGTTCCGGGACACCTCTGGCCGCCATGCACCTGGTCGTCGGCGCCGCCTGGTTCACCGGCATGCGGACCGTTTACGGCCGCTGAGCGCCGCAACCGGCGGCCGCCCGAGGTCAACGACGTGGTCATGATGGCCTTCATCGGCCCGAACGGCACCCGTCCCGGCTCACCGCTGAGCGGGGAACAGGTCGGCGACCACGTCAGCGCCCTGTCCTCAGCGGCCGGGCACGCGGTGCACGACCAGACGCTGCACCTGCGCGACCCCCGCCAGGTCGACGCCGCGCTGGCCGGTCGCCGACACCCGCTGGCAGGCCCAGCTGTTCGGGCCGGCTCCCACCGTCGACGACGCCATCGCCCGCCTCGTCACCGACCTGAACCATGCCCGGCGTCGATGAGGAGCGATCGGGCCGGACGGCCGACCGGGGCCGGGCTCGAGCGAGTGCCCCGGTCCTCACCGGCGCACGGCCAGGGGCGCCGCCGGGCTGTATCCCTGCTCTCCTGCCCGCCTGGCGGCAACTCGAGGCGAGCCCGCCGGTCGGTGAGGAGGGCCGGGCCGTGGCGACGGCCTGCGCCGTAGCGGATCGCCGACCAGCCGGCTCTGCGCCCGCCGCCACTCACATGCTGAGCCAAGAGCGTCGCGGCGGGCATTGAAGGTGGCCGCGGCCGTGCCGCCTCACCGCGCGGTGAACCAGGCGGCCAGCCGGTCGGCACCCACCGCCTTCGCCACCGAACTCCGCGGTCATGGCGCAGTGCGAGGGCGTACGCCTTGAGTGCGCCAACGGGACATCTTGTTCCGATGCTCGTCGTGCGCCGTCACGCGGCCGCTGCGATGGCGGCGGCGACGAAGAGCACCTGCAGGGCGGTGCGGGTGGGCAGCGGGGTCACCGGTTTTCCTGCCAGGGTGAGGCCGCGGCGTGCCGCCGAGACGTTGGCCGGGAACATGGCGATCATGAGTAGTGCGAGCCCGATCGCTGCGTACGGCGCGATCGGCGGCAGCAGCAGCCCGGCGGCGCCGGCCAGTTCCAGTACCCCGGTGATGGTCACCAGCAGGGCCGGCTGCGGGAACGCCGCGGGGATCATGGCGACGAAGTCGCGCCGCCATGAGGGCAGGAAGTGCGGCACGCCGGTGACGACGAACATCAACGCCAGGGCGCCGCGCAGCGCGGGCTGCCAGCTGTCGAGCATGTCGACGCCGGCCACGCCGAGCAGCCGCAGGGCGACGAAGCCCCCGATAAGGGCGATGAACGGGACCATTCCCTCCTCCAATCTTGTCATCGGCAAGATTGGAGGAGATTCGCCATCTTGTCAATGTCAAGATAGGGTGGGTGTCGATACCAGGACGTCGTGTCGCGGAGGTGAGGGAGATCAATCAGCCGGCCTACCACCACGGCAACCTGCGAGGGGCCATCATCGCCGCCGCCCTTCAGGCCATCGGCGAGTCCGGCCCTGCCGGGTGGAGCCTGCGTGAGCTGGCCCGGCGCGCGGGCGTCTCACATGCCGCGCCCGCCCACCACTTCGGTGACAAGACCGGACTGTTGACGGCCGTGGCCGCCGAGGGATTCGAGCTGTTCGCCGACAGCCTGGAACACGCGGCCGGGGACGTCTTGGCGGTCGGGGTGGCGTACGTGCGCTTCGCCATCGACCATCGGCCCTACTTCGAGGTGATGTTCCGTCCGGAGCTGTATCGCGCGGACGATCCCGGCATGCGATCCCCGCGTGAGCGTGCCGCCCATGTGCTTGCCACCAGCGCCCACAGACTGTCGCCGAGTTCGGCGCAGGACCGGCTGACCACGATCGCCGCATGGTCGCTCGCCCATGGTTTCGCCAGCTTGTGGCTCAGCGGCTCTCTTCCCGAAAGCGCGCAGGGCGATCCGGAGGCGATCGCCCGCTCACTCGTCCAGTTCGTCTTCGACCCGATGAACAGGAACGCGTCGGAGTAGGAAACGCCACACCTCACCGCTCGATTCACCCGCCCCATGAATCGGCGATCTCGCGTACCTTGTCGCGCAGCCAGCGCTGGGCGCCGTCGGCGTCGCTGCGTGGATGCCAGGCCATCGCCACCGCGACCTCGGGCAGGTTCAAAGGGATCTCGAAGATGCCCAGGCCCAGTGCCGCGGTCACGTCGTCGTCGGCAGGCGCCGGCGCGATGCACACCAGATCGCTCCTGCTGACCAGCAGCAGTGCCATGGAATGTGAGGGGACGGTCGCGACGGTACTGCGGCGCAGCCCCTGCGCGGCGAGCAGGTCGTCGATCGGTCCCTGCAGGTGCCCATGCCGTGACACTCCGATGTGCCTGGCGTCGGCGAACCTCTGCAGCGTCGGCCCCTTGGTCACCAGCGGATGATCACGCCTGGCGACGCCGACGGCGTGGCCGGTCGCCAGGCGCTCGACGCGGGTCTCCGGGTCGGTGTGGTCGACGACTCCGATCTCCAGGTCCACCCGGCCGTCGCGCAGCGCCGAGGTGCCTTCCAGTGTGTCGGGCAGGAAACGCAGCACCACGCCCGGAGCTTGCTCGCCCAAGGTGCTGACGAGTGGCGCGGCCAGGGCGGACAACAACATGTCGCTGGCCTGGAGGCTGAAGGTCCGTGTCAGGGTGGCGGGATCGGGCTCGGCCGGGGGAGCCAGCAGGGCGGCGGCCTGCCGTACCAGATCATGGACGCTGTCCCGAAGTTCCAGCGCCCTGGGTGTGGGCACCAGGTTGCGGCCCGCCCGCACCAGGATCGGGTCGTTCAACAGCCGTCTGATCCGTCCCAGCGTGCGGCTCATGGCCGGCGGCGAGGTGTTGAGCCTGGCCGCCGCCCCGGTGACGCTGCCCTCCTCGAGGAGGACGTCGAGCGCGAGCAGGAGGTTCAGGTCCAGCGTCACGTGCGTCCTTCCGTTCACTCCGGCATGTTGCCCGTGGCGCTGCCGCTCTCGAACGGCGTCGTGACGCCCTCGTAGCCGAGATGCATCAGCATGCCTGCCGCCGCGTGATCCAGGTTGTGGCAGTGGTCCATCCACAGCCCGGGGTTGTCAGCCCTGAAGCCGATCTCGAACCAGGTGCCGGGCGGCAGGTCGAGCGTGTCGATCCACCACGGGCTGCCGGTGACCGCCCTGCCATTGGCGGACATTACCAGGGCATGGTGGCCGTGCAGGTGCATCGGGTGGTTGTCCCTGCTGCGGTTGATCAGCGTCATCTTGACCAGGTCGCCCTTGCGCACCATCTGCATGGGCACGTCGGGGTAGAGCCGCCCGTTGAAGGCCTGGATGAGGTCGAGCGAGCCGTCGACGAACCCTACGCCGTCGCTGGCCACGATGGTGAACTGCCTGTCGAAGCGGCTCGACGCGTCGAAGGGTGTCGGGGCGGGTCGGCCGTACTGCGCGGGGTCGAAGTCTCCGGACAGCACAGGCGTCTCTGGCGTGCCCGTGCCGTCGGGGCTGAGCAGCAGCCCTTTGCCTGGGGCAGCCAGGTCGGCGAGGTACACCGGGCCGTTCGGCATGGTGAAGGTCAGGTCATAGCGTCCGCCGGTGGCCAGCGAGAGCCTGAGGTTCCTGAGCTCGCCCGGTTCGCGGACCTCTCCGCCGTCGATCGCGGCCACACGGTACGGCGTGCCGGTCAGCGCGAATGTGGTCGCCTCGGCGTCGGAGACGGTGTTGTTGCCGGTGTTCACCAGCCGCAGCCGTACGGCGGTGCCGGGCTGGACGGCCTTGCGGGTGAGCGTGTCGGCGGCGCCGAAGGCGGGTCGCGGCTCGTCGCCGACCGGCCAGGCGTGGGACATCACCACTGTGTCGAACTCCTCACGAGCCTGTTCGGCGCGCTCGACGACGATCGCGCCGAACAGGCCGCGGACGACGGCCGTGGAGGATGCTTGGTGGGTGTGGTACCAGTACGTGCCCGCCCGGTCGGCGCGGAAGCGGTAGATGTGGGTGCCGCCCGGCCGGACCGCGTCCTGTGTGAGACCGGCGACACCGTCCTCGGCGTTGGGCACGTCGAGGCCGTGCCAGTGCAGTGTGACGCCCTCCTTGGGCAGCCTGTTCACCAGTGTGACCTCGACCAGGTCGCCCTGCTTCACCCTGAGTTCCGGTCCTGGGACCTGGGCGTTGAACGTCCAGGCGGCCACAGGGGCGCCGGACGTGAGCTTGATCGCGGTCTCGGCCGCGGTGAGGGTGAAGGTGCGATCAGGAATGCCGGTGCGGGGGCCGTGCAGAGTGGTGAGGTCGACGGAGGGGGCGGCGGTCCTCCGGTCGCCGTGCCCATGTGACGGGCCGGCGGCCGCCATGGTGTGGCGCTCAGGCCATCTGCTGGTGAACGAGCCGTAAGCGAACCCGCTCGCGGCCAGTGCGACGGCTGCCAGGACGAACGCCGACATCCGGACGACCCTGCTCACGCGTGGACTGGCGATCGCCCATGCGCGCAGGATCAAGAAGGCCAGGAACAGCATGGCGCCGTAGCCGAAGACGTTGGGCGTCTCGGCCTTGACGGTGAAGGCGTGGAAGAAGCCGAGCAGCGAGGCTGCCGCCGTCAACCGGACGACCATGACGCGATCGGAGCGCAGGCAGGCGATGACGGCGGGCAGCAGGACGAAGGGGATCTCGATCAGCACCTGGTCGGCGGCGAACCTCCAGCCGAAGGTCACGAGCAGCATGACCGTCGCCACGCTCTTGGCGGCCAGGGACGCCAGGCCGGCGGTAAGCCACCAGTGGACGGTTCGCCTGCTCAGGCGTTCGACGAGGAATGCGAGTGGCATCCAGACGAGGAAAGCGAGGGCGGACAGGACCGCGCTGACGATGTCGATCGTGACGAACATGGCGGGAACCGTAGGTGCGGCCTGTGGAATGCCACCAGTGCAATGTCGGTAAGGAGGCTTTTCGCTGGACGCAATCGACGAGGTCGGAGGGGGAGCGGGCGCGCATGGCGTGGCGCAGGCCACACGGTCAGGCGGGGCGGGCACGAGGACCATCCACCCGTGATCTGGTGCAGGTGGCCTGAGGTTGCGCAGTGGTGTCCGTCTCGCCTTGCTGGTCCTGCTCCTCCGCCCCGGCGAGCGCTCGGTACACCGAGGCGACAGCGGGGGAGTGGCCGGCGTTCTCGCCGGTCCTGATCGTCGGCTTTCTGGCGATCTCCGGGGCGGGGGTCTTCCAGGGCGAGGGCGGCGGTCAGCGAGTCGTCGATGACCTTCGGTCGGGCGGCGACAGCGAGCACGGCGACGAGCATCGCCCCCATGCCGGTGAGTGACCGGTGAGGAGTTCTAGCTGGACGCCGGCACTCTGGAGCTGGGTGGGCAGGGTCATCAGCTCGGCGGCGTTGCGGGCCAGGCGCTCGAGTTCGTGGACTGTGAGGATGACCTCCTGGTCGTGGGCGAGCTTGAGCGCCTTCTCCCGCTCGGGTCGGGCCTTGACCCGGGTGCTGATCTTCCCGGAGAAGATCCCTCAGTCGCCCAGCGCTTTGCCTGGGGCTCTACCACGGGACGTTCTCGCCGTGGCGATCCAAGAACTGCAGGCCGGGAGCGCCGGCCTGCGCTTCGAGGACGTCGACGACGTCCGGGATGCTCTCCTCGGGGATCAGTGGCGCGTCGGGTCCGCCGAGCCGGGTCTGATTGTGGCCGGGGTCGATGAGCAGCTTGGTCTGCCCGTCGTCGGCGTGGCGGGTGGCGTAACTGCGCATCAGCTGGTTGAGCGCGGCCTTGCTGGCCTTGTACAGCTCGTAGCCGGGCTCGATGTTGCGTGAGATGCTGCCCTGGTCGGATGACATGACCGCGACGGTTCCGCCGGGCGCGACGAGTCCGCGCAGTGTCTCAAGGGTGCGCAACGGGCTCAACGCGTTGGTGATCATCACCTCGGTGAACATGTCGGTCGGGACCTCGTCGATGGGCAGATCACCTCGGTCGATCGCGGCATTGACGAAGAGCAGATCGAGTGTGTCCGCTCGGCGGTCACGTCCTCGCCAGTCGGTGCAGGCTATGGAGACCACCTCTCTGGGCACGGCGCGGTGTTGTTCGGCATGGCCGGGTCCGAGCGGGAGCACGTGCGAGAGAAGTCGCTGATGGGCCAGGCCGCCGCGCGCGTGGTCGTCATGGCGGGCGGCCGAAGGGTGTTCGACCACGTCCGGTGATATCGCCCGCAAGCTGGCCATCCCGACAGGCAAGAACAAGGGGCCGGCACCCTTCGGCGGCGAGTGTCCACCGGGTGCTCGCCGACGGCGAAGTCGCCGTGTCGTAGGGGCAAGCTCCTACCGGCTGCGTGACCGCTCGCAGGAACGCGAACTGCCGCAGGCGGCGGTGCTGGGGCCGCCGTCCGCTTCATGACCGTCGACCTGCCGATGCCGAGCCGTGGCTGGTGCTGCTCGACCCGGCCACTGGTAAGTACGGCGACCTGTGCATCCGCCTGACGCCAAGGCCCGGTCCATCAGCGTCCAGCAGGGGATGGGCGACGGCCGCCTGGTGTCCCACCCGCTCAAGGGCCAGTACATGTTCATCGAGCTCGCCCGCATCCCGTAGTAGTTCGCCGGAGCGGGCCGGGTGGAATATCACCCTCATGTTGGGTGTGCGGAAGGCGCTGTATTTCGGGTTCTTCGCTGCGTCAGGGGCCACGTTCGGCTGGTTCTCGTGGATCGCCGCCGGAATCTTGCTGGCCAAGACCCGCGAGGTGTGGATCTCCGCCCTCGTGGGCGGCCTGCTGGGGGTGGCGATCGACGCCCTGCTGCGCTACCGGCGGACCACGCGGGCCAGGCAGGAAGACGAACCGGTGATCGGGTTCCCCGTCCTCACCGTCCTGCTGTCGGCCTCGGGGACCTTCGTCGCTGCGGCCAGCGAGAACGCGCTAGGTGAGCTGATCAAAGAGGTACGGTGGCCGTTTCTGTTCAGCGTGACCACGTTCTTCGTCGGCGGGCTCGCCGTCCTCGCTCTCACCGAGCTGCTGAGATTCCTCGGCAAAAGGCTGGACGAAGACACCGCGGAGGACGAGGTGGTGCCGATGCTGATGTTGAAGGGGTTCCTCCTCGTGCTCGGCAGCCTGCTGATGGCCGCACCGGTCAGCCTTGCCAACCTCCTGGCGGGCTCGGATGCCGCCTATCCCTCCCTGGTGTCCTGGTGGATGCTGATCGGCATCGTCGCCGGCGTCGCCGTACTGACGGCCAGATACTCTCCGTGGTTCGCGATCGTCGCGAGCGCGATCACGCTCGGCGTGATCGCGGTGTTCTTCGCCCTGGCCGGCCTGGGGCCTACCGAGGAGTTGGAAAGGACCGTGCCGGTTTCGGTGCCCAAGTTCGGGTCCCTGATCGCCGGAATCACCCAGGGCCTGCTCGAGGTACCGGACGTTCCTGCGCAGACGTGGACGGCGGCGCAGGCGCAGTTACGTGCCGGCGCCTCGGGAGAGCTGATCGAGCCCGAGATTCCGCCCTTCGTCTCCGGGCCGCTGAGCTTCATCGCCGGCTGCGACCGCATTCCGGCTCAGCCGAGCGTCTTCGCGCCCGACACGTATCTGACACGCAAACACGCGCTGTGTGGAAAGATCGAGGCCACGACCAACGCGGAGTGGACACGCTCCCTGATCGTCGTCGGCTTCTTCTGCGCGGCGCTGGTGTGGGCCACGCGGCTGGAGCGGCGCTGGCGGCCTGCGGACTACGAGCGTCATCCCATCCGTGGCTACGATAGGGCCTTGCTGGGAGTGTTGTTGCTTGGCCTGCTGGCCGGCCTGCTGACGCTCCGCCTGGGCGGCTATTGACCGCGGAACAGGCCTCCATCATGTGCCACCGATTCGGGCCTGGCAGCTCGGTGACGTCAAGCTCGGCCATACCGTGGTCAGCACCCGGCACGCGTCGAACGAGGCGTTGTAGGTGAGGATGCGCCGCCCGCCGACGGTGGCCAGAAACGCCGGCGCGGCGGCAAGGAAGGCCGGCTGGACGGCGTCGCGGTGCCGGGCCGGAGTGCGTGATCGTCATGAGGGCGACCTCCTCATCGAAGGGCTGGCTGTTCCAGAGGTTGACGGTTTCGCGGACGCGGAGCGGTTTGTCGGCCGGGCCCTTGATAGGGGAGGGCACGATCTTCTCTTCGTGCTCGCAGCCGCTATCGGCGTGTGTGCACGTGGGTTGAGACCGACCGCGCCGACGCCCAGTAAGCCCGGGACGCCGCCGAGCGGGCCGGCCAGGCACGGATCACCGCCGAACGCGCGATGCGCGAGGCCCGGCGTGACCAGGAGCTTGCCGAGGAACGGGAGCTGACCGCTCGCACCGACCTCGAGCGCATCGGCCGGGGCCGCAGGCACCTACCGGAACGCGGAAGGAAAGCTCAAACGGTTTTCCGGCCTCCCCGGCGCTTGAGTTCACCCCAGCAAGTCCGCAACCGGCTGGCCCGAGCCCATCGCGTGGTTAGGAGCGAATTCACTGCATCCGGGGAGTCGCCTGGCGGCATACAGGTGTGCCTTGTGACGCGCTCGGCCGGGCCCGTCCCCCGATCTCAGTGATCGAGCGCCTGTCGTAGAAATGCAGGATAGCGATATAGGGCGCGCGTCCGGCCAGGGTGAGCGTGGCGATCAATGACCGGCTTACGGGATCATCTTCGTGTGAAGCAGCCCAAGCCACGGTTTGTCGCGGCCCGGAAGCCCGACCATCTCTGGGAGATCACCAAGGCGGGAATCGCGCTGGTGCCGTTCATCGGGGGCGTCCTTCACTACGCCAGGCGCGCTGACGTGAGCCTGCCCATACTTCAGCTGGAACTGGCCTTCGACGCCGCCACTGCCCGCACGCTCGTCAAGAGCGCGGTGGGCGCGTTCGAGGACGCCGTCCGCGCCGACTTCACCCTCATCCTGGCCTACACCGCGACCTTGCTCCTTGCCTGTGGCATCGCCTTCACCCAGGTCAGGTCCGGGCGGGGGCGGAAGGCCACGGTGGTCGCCGCGGTGCTGGCCCTGGTGGTCGCCGCCTGTGACCTCGGCGAGAACTCGATGCTCCTGCGCGGTCTGGAGTCCCTGTCGCGGGGCGGAGGCGACGACTCCGCCTTCCTGTGGGCCGGGGTCCTGGCGTCTGCCAAGTTCGTCCTGCTGGTCCCGGTGGTCGTGACGGCGATCATCGGTCTGGCGCTCGCCGTACGGCGGGGCGTGCGGGGGTTGCGGGAGGAAAGGACTTGAGCGGCGTTCGCCCGAAGGCGGCCACCGCACGAGGCCAACCGGTTACCGCTGTGGGGTCATGCGGCGGGCCGAGACGGTCACCCCGCCCACCGAGCCCCACACCGACCACGCGCAGCCCGTCATCAGGCTGACCGCCCGCGTGACTGTGTGCATGCTCGCCACGCTCGTGCAAGAACTCGACTCATGAGCCGACCCGGCAACCCCTGAGCGGTGCGGCGGTTGCTGGAGCAGACGCACACCATCGCCGAGCTGTGGCGGGCGGCAGCCTGCGCCGACGAGCGCGACGGATGAGCTTTGAGGACGATCCTGACGCGCCACCCCAGCCGACCAGATCATCGCCGATCGAGTGGAACGTGGATCCCGTGAGCTTGGAGCCGAGAAACGATCAAGTCTCGAAGCTCACGTTTCTGCGCTGCTGTGTCGTGCTGTCCTACCTGGTCACCGGCTGCAGCCCAGCGCTCGAGGACTTCAACCGCGAGAAACCACTGGGCGAGCGTTAGTTGAGGTTTCACGATCTCGTCCGGCGGCGGCCACTGGCCGGAACCAGGAACGCCTGGTGTCCAGCGCGCGATCTGATCCCAACCGGCCCTTCGGACGCTGCGCGCAAGGTCGGCCCGCTGGCAATTGCCGTCCACCGTCTCGACGCTGGCGTCGTTGTCCATGCATGCGTCGATGAGCCCCCACTGGCGGAGGGGCATCGCGATGATGAGGCCGACACTCACGACAGGCATGTTGTCAAGATCGCAATGGGCAGGTCAAGGTGAAGATCCGGGCGGTTGGCCCTCAGCTAGAAAGGCTGGGAAGCGATCGTCAACCGGCTATCGCCGCTGCTCAACCGCACTGCTGAACACCCCATACGTGATCGGCGTTTGCGTTACGGGCGACGGCGTGGCTGCCGGGCACCAGGACGGCCGTGCTGTGTCGAGCGCCACTCAAGATGAGCATGTTGGTGTGAAGACGTAGCGAGTATGAGAACGCCCCCGCAGAGCAACCGAAGGTGGGTGTCCTGCGGGGCGGTGGTGTTCATGGTGTCACGGGGACGCTCAAGGTGCCCGTCGGCGGTGTTGCCCTGCGCCGGGCGGCTGTCGCTGGTCAGGCAGGCGAGGTGTGCAGGTCAGATGAGTGATGCGGTGGACGATTCGAAGGATCTTTGATCCAGGATCGAAGCCCGCGTCCGGCCAGCGGCTCGCCCTCGTAACGGGGGACCAGGTGGCAATGAGCGTGATCGACGCTCTGACCACCTATGGAGCCGACGTTCCATCCGACATTCCACCCATCGGGGGCATGAGAGGCGGTGAGGCGTTCCTTCATCTCATGGAGGAGCTGCTGTGTTGCCGCCCATTCCTGAGTGGTCATGTCGAACACGGTCGGTCGATGGAGGAGGGGAATGATCATGACGGACCCCTCCGGGGTCGCACCTTGGGTGAAGATCGCGTAGCAGTGAGCGTTGACGGTGACGATCTCTGGCTCGATCTGCGGTAGACAAAAGGGGCAATCCGGCATTCGATCATCATGCTGGATGCTCGCGTAACCCGGCCAGATCCTTCCATCGTGGGCGGGCTGCAGGTGCCAGACGCCTCGACCCACCGTGCTGCTTCCTGGTGGCGCTGTCGGTGGCGTACCGCCACGTGCGTTTGACACCCGCGGTGTACAGGAGCTGGTGGGGCACGACGCCCCAGGTATCGGAGCTCCGGTAGATCGCGTCCCACAGGAGCCGGACGTCCTGGACCTGGCGGTGTTCGGCGACCAGGATCGCGGCGATCTCGATGTCATGGCGAAATCCCCAGGAGTGCCCCTGCGAGGGCGTCTCATGCACGAGCAGGTAGCGTGCGAAGTCGATGTCGACCGGCTCCGGCTGGCGGATCAGGTCTTCGAGGACCTGCTGCAGGTCCTCCCCGGCCGCGTCGAAAGGCCGACCGTGTTCGTCGGCACCGCCCTCGAACGCGAGCAGGGGCCAGAGCTCGGGGTCTTCGTGCCACCGGGCGGCATCGGGAAGGGCGGGGGCGTCGTCGGGGCCGGTCACCCCGGTCGTGGGCTTCGGCGACGGTGCGGGCGTGGGCCGCGCGTTCGGCGGTGAACCGATCTCCCCGAACCAGCGAGGTCCAGGGTCTCAGGTGTCCAGTCCTCAGGGGGAACGCCCGTGGGCATGGCTGCCGTGGCCGAGGTGAACGCCGCGATCCGGGTTCTCATCGTGGATGACGACCCGCTGGTACGGGCCGGCCTGGCGGTGATCATCGGCGGTTCGCCCGAGCTGAGCGTGGTGGGCGAGGCGGCCTGCGGAGCCGAGGTGCCCGCCGCAGTGGAGGCCTACGCCCCGGACGTGGTGCTGATGGACATCCGCATGCCCGTGCTGGACGGCCTGGCCGCCACCGAGCTGCTGCGTGCCCGGCCCGACCCGCCCGAGGTCGTCGTGCTGACGACCTTCGACGCCGACGAGTACGTGCTGCGCGCCCTGCGCGCCGGGGCCAGCGGCTTCCTGCTCAAGCACACGCCGCCCGCCGAGATCCTGCGCGCGATCGTACGGGTGTCGGCCGGGGAGCCCATCTTGTCGCCGACGGTGACCCGCCAGTTGATCGCCCACGTCGCCGACACCGGCGCCGCCGCCCGGCGGCAGCACGCCGTACGCGTGCTGAGCCTGCTCAGCGAACGGGAACGGGAGGTGGCCGTCGCCGTGGGCCGGGGCAGGTCCAACGCCGAGATCAGCGGCGAGTTGTTCATGAGCATCGCGACCGTGAAGGCCCACATCTCGCGCATTCTCGACAAGCTCGACCTCAACAACCGCACCCAGATCGCCCTGCTCGCCCACGACGCCGGCCTGACCGGCTGAACCTCACCCCGGCGGCACCCTGACCCGAATGCCCAAATTGGCGGCTGGGGACACGTTCGGCTGCGACATGAGGTCGCACGTCGTGAGTGGTCACGAGAAGGGAGGCCCGGCGATGTCGGGACCGTGATCCAGGTCAGTGTCTGAGACCTGTCCCTGCTCTGGCGTGCGCTGCGGGTAACCGTGGGGTGCGGAGCCCGGATCGCCAGCTCGCCCACCAGGCGGTCGGGATGGAAGCTGAGCGTCACACGCAGGCCCGGATCGGCCGTCGGACGCGTGCAGGATGAAGGCCAGCACATCGGCGAGCAGTGCCTGCTCCTGGTCTCTGGTCGAGCCGGCGCCATGCCAGCCGTGCTCCTCGACGCGCATCAGCACCGGCCGGCTGGAGGCCGTGGCTGCCTGCAGGCGAGCAGCCAGCTTCGCCGGCTGCCACGGCGGCACCCGCGCGTCGCGCAGGCCGGCGGTCAGCAGCACCGCCGGGTACGGCACGCCGTCCCGAACCCGCAGGTAGGCGTCGATGATCAGCAGGGCACGCAGGCCCTCCTCAGTGGTGACGCTGCCGAACTCGGGCACGTTGATCGGCCCGCTCTCGGTGAACTCGTTGCGCGTGGCGTTCACCGTCGGCACGTGCATCGCCATGGCCGCCCACAGATCGGGGCGGCGCACCAGCGCGCCGCCGGTGGGGATGCCGCCGCTGCTGGCGCCCTCGGCAGCCAGCCGCCCCGGGCGGGTGTAGCCGAGGGCGATGAGATGCTCGGCGCAGTCGATGAAGTCCGTGATGGTGGCTTGCTTGCGCTCGCCGCGCCCGGCCTCGTGCCACTCGCGGCCGTAGGCGCCGCCGCCGCGCAGGTGCGCGACGGCGTAGACGCCGCCACGCTCGTACCAGGCGAGCATCT
Organism: Nonomuraea mangrovi; assembly: GCF_042681425.1. Lineage (NCBI taxonomy): Bacteria > Bacillati > Actinomycetota > Actinomycetes > Streptosporangiales > Streptosporangiaceae > Nonomuraea > Nonomuraea mangrovi. Next base: position 295,994 of record NZ_JBHUFV010000068.1, read on the forward strand.
CGGGACGGAACTCCGGCAGGTCGATGAACCCGTGGGAGCCGTAGCCGGTGAGCACGGCCGGATTGTCGCCGTCCAGCTCCAGGTCCTTGTGGTGGATGACGGTGAGCGGGATCGGCGTCCCGTCCCTCGCGGGCACGTGCAGAGTACGGACGTGCACGTCGCCGTAGTCCACCGGTGAGCGGGGCGCCAGCCCGGTGTCCTGGAGGGACTGGCCGTCGTAGCGGTAGAGCCGCGGCGCGTCGGTCCAGCCGGCCACCAGCAGCAGGACTTCGGGCCGCGTCGGGTGGGTGGTCCACTCCAGGATCGCGCCGTCCACCGGCATCGGGAGGTCGGCGGGCTCGCCGCCGGACAGGGGTACGTGCCGTACCCGGCTGACGCCACCGTCGAGATCGCGCACCAGCAGCCGGTCGCCCACCACCCGCACCGACTCCACCGCCCGCTCACCCGCGGGCACGACCACCTGGGCTCGGGACAGATCGGGTACGGCAAGCGGAACGGCCAGCACGCGGGAGCGCGGCGCGTCCCGGTGGGAGACCAGATAGAGGGTGTCGTGGCTGGTGGCGAAGGTGGTCACGCCGTCGGCTGCGCCCGCGACCTTCCGCCACGGGCAGGTGGCCGGGTCGGCCAGCCCGGCGCGCGGCGCCACGTATATCGTGCAGTCGCTCAGCTGCTCACTGGTCCAGGGCCAGGGGCTGAGCGCGCCGTGGGAGACGATCGCCAGCATCCACTCGCCGTGCGGCGGCACCACCAGGAAAGGCCGGTCCCGCGGGGTCAGCTCGACGTGGGGGTTGAGCCCGCGTGCCAGCACCACCGTGTCCTGCGCCGGGTCGGCGCCCAGCTGATGCAGAAAGGAGCGGCTGTCCAAGCGGTGCTGCTCCACGTAGCGGTGATAGACGAACGACCGGCTGTCCTCCAGCCAGCTCAGGAAGGCGAAACGCGTCGTGGGCGGGATCGTCTCCCGGAGGGCTCCGGAGTCGGCGTCGATCACGTGGATGGAGCTGTCCTCCGACCCGGAGTCGGAGACGGCGCAGGCGACGTGGCGGCCGTCGGGGGAGGGCACGTACCAGTCGATGGCGTGGTGCCCGTCGCCGGGCACCGCGCTGGGGTCGAACAGGACCCTGCTCGCTCCGTCGGCCTCGGTCACCGTCAGCACCGGCACGCGGGCGTCCGGCTCGCGCACCAGGGCGAAGACCTTGTCGGCTGCCATCGCGAGGCCGAAGTACCGCGTGAGCGCGCTGCCCAGTTCGCGCATCCGGGTCAGCAGGCCGGCGCGGTGCGGCAGGGCGTCCAGGTGCTCGCGGGCGTGCCTGGCCTGGCCGTCCAGCCAGTGGTGGAACTCCTCGCCTTCGGTTTCCATCCACCGGTAGGGGTCTTCGAGTGTGATGCCGTGGAGGGTCTCGCGCACGACGTCCACCCGGGCGATCGGGGGTTCGGTGATGTCGCTCATATGCGCATGATCATATGCCGGAGATCCAGTGACTTATCGGACATTGGATCACGCGTCCCTCCGCCGGGCTCGCCGGACGGCCATGCCGAGTAAGCAACAGTCACGGCCTCTGACCAGCCCCATTAACCCTTTCCGGCGTAGGGTCGGCTGGCTCGCAGCTCGCGCAGGTCCGGGATGTGGTTGAAGAGCGTGCCGGGGCTCACGCCGAGCAGGCGCGCGATCGAGGTGATGGAGTGTTCTGGGTTGGGCAGCAGGTCCCGGGCCGCCCGCAGCAGTTCAGGCGTGACCACAGTGGGCCGGCCGCCGATCCGGCCGCGGGCCCGGGCGGCGGCCAGGCCCTCGCGGGTGCCGGCGACGATGAGTTCGCGGATGAACTCCGCCAGCGCGGCGAAGACGTCCGCTTCCTCACGCGGTCCCGTTCGTCGTTGAGTACGACGGACACTCGTGGCAGTGCTCATCGTGGCCGTTCTGAACAGGCGCTACGACCCGGCAGGCGAAGGGTTCATCTGGCAGCGGCTGCGCCACTCCTGGCAGACTCATCTGGGCGAGGACGGATGGTCGGCGGCGCCAGCTGGGTTGGCCTGGACGATCACCTCGATTCGATCCGGAAGCGCCTCCTCACTGATCGCGAAGACACAGCGCCACGCTCGGGCGGTTCGATGGAGGCCGGGAAATCTTCTGTTCTGGAGTTTTCTGATGCCCCTGCCATCCCAGCGGGGCCGTTCTTGAAACGGCTGGACTGAGGTTGACGGGATCCCGTCTGATCATCGCGATCAGGCGGGATCTTGTCGTTTCAGGGGTTTCCCGGCTTCGGCGGGCCCAACGTCGCCGCCAGGGCATGGGGCCAGGCGACCCGTGGCGGGTCGCCTGGCCCGGAAACCGGTGGTCAGCTCGGGATTGCGCTGCCCTCGCAGCCTCTGCCGATCCGGCCCGTCTCGAAGTACCGCACCACGTCGGCGGCGCACTCAGGCACCCGGGTGGTCGACACGTGCACGTCGTCGGCGACCGTGTAGACGGTGCCGCCGATGGCGCGTCGCGTCTGCAACGTCCAGTCGTAGACGGACATGAACTCGTACAGGTGCCCCGCCAGCACCAGAGACCCGCTACCCCTCTTCAACGTGGCCTGCTGCACCGGCAGCGGCCAGCCGGGACACATGACAGGCAGTCCCCAGGACCGGCCCGTCGCCGGATGGCGCTTCACGAGCTTCCGGTAGGCACGCCAGGCGGTGTCGAAACCGGCCCGGCTGCTGTCCTCGTTGCACGCGACGGCCAAGTTCATGGTCCTGTTAAGGGTTTCGGGCGCGCCGGGCACGGGCGTCCCCATCATCGGAGCGCCGAGCAGCTCCTTGACGGTGGGCGGGGCGGTGCTGCCCGTCGCCTTTCGCAGTTCGGCCATCGCCTTGCCCGCGCGCGCCCACTCGGTCGAGTTGCGCCTGGCCAGATCGGCGACGGCCGAGCCGTCGATGGGCCGCTGCAGGTCAGTGTAGGCCTTGGGGCTCTTGTCGTACGCGCGGACCAGCTTCGACACCTCCTCGCGCACCTGCCGGGCGGTGGCACCGAGACCGTAGGTCTGATCGCGGCGGGCCAGCCAGGCGGCCATGCGCCCGAAGTTACGCTCGGCCGCCTCCGCGCTGTCCTTGGCGTGCTCGTCGATACGGGTCCACGGGGGCGCCACGCTGTCCAGGAAGGCCCGCTCGGTGTGCTCGGGGAACAGGCTCCGGTACACCATGCCCAGGTAGGTGCCCCAGGAGAAGCCGAGGAGGTTGAGCGTGCGCTCACCCAGAGCGGTCCGCACGGAATCCAGGTCCTTGGCCACGTTGTCAGTGGTGAGCTGTCCGAGGAAGGCTGGGTCGGAGCTTCCGCACTTCTGGTTGGCGGCGAGCTGGGCGTCGTATATCTTCCTGGCCGCCTCCTCGGTCAGCGCGCCCGGTTCCTGCGGGCCTAACGGCGAGATGGGGCAGTCAACTTTGGTGCTGTAGCCCACCCCGCGGGGGTCGAAGCCGATGATGTCGTATCGCTCGTTGAGCTTGGCCATCTCCTCGTTCCTGAGCACGACCCGCAGGATCGGGTCCAGATATCCGCTGTTGCCCGGCCCTCCTGGCAGGATGGCGGTGGCGCCGAGCCGGTGGGCCTCGTCCGCGGCGGCCAGCCGGGTCACCGCGATGTCGATCTTCCGCCCGCTGGGGTCCTGATAATTCAGCGGGACGCTGACCGTCCCGCACTCCAGGCGCTTCATCAGGGTGCGGAAGGCCGGAATCTGCTCCTCCCTCACGCGCAGGCTCCGGATCACCTCGTCGGAGTAGACCGGACAGGATTTCCACTGGACGGACGACACGCCGGAGTTCGCGGTGGCGCTCGAGCCGGCATCGGCGGTGGCGCCTGCCAAGGAAGGATGCGCCACCAGCCCCGCCAGCGCCAGCGCCGTCAGAAATGTTCGGTACGTCATACGGACTATTGGCGGCCGTGGTGTGCTTAACCAAGGTAAAGAGCAGGCAGCGCTCCCTGGTGGAGGAGCTGTGGACGGACAGGATGATCTGCTGATGGGCGGTCATCGGAGTGTGGTCCCGTGGTCAGCAGAAGTGCTGGTAGGTGGCCGTGAGGGGGTGGGGGCGGTCACCCCGAGCCGGGGCAGGCCCACCCATCCCGGGCGATCACGGCGGCGGGGGTCCCGGTAGCAACGAAGAAATTTCCAACGAAGTACGGCCTGACCGGCGGGGACGGTTGCGTTTGACGGGTTGGTGATCACTGCCGCTACGTTCGTTCCGGTTTCGTCCGGTACGGCAGGTAGAGGTGGTGCATTGTCCGAGAGGATGTTCTCCGAGGAGCAGCTGGAGCAGCTGCGTTCGTTCTCGGAGATCACGAGTGATGAGTTGATCCGGTATTTCACGCCGACGGCGGCTGATCTGGCGTTCGTGAGTCCCGGTGGGCGGGGCCCGGTCGATCGGCTGGGCATGCTGGTCCAGCTCTGTGCGCTGCCCTGGCTCGGGTTCGCGCCCGACGATGTGGTCTCGGCCCCGCCGGCGGCGGTGGCTCGCCTGTCCGAGCGGCTGGGGGTGGGCCCGAATGCGGCACCTCGTACTTGATCGACAGGAAGACGCCTCTGGCGTTGGTGTGCTGGACGTCGGTCCAGTCTTCGAGGGTCATCTCGTGCAGGGGCGCCGTCTTGGTGATGCCGGCGTTGTTGAAGGCGATGTCCAGCCCTCCGAACGCGGCGACCGTCTCGTCCACGAAGCGCCGCAGTTTGGTCGGGGTCGCGGATGTCGGCCTGCTGGTAGCGGGCGGTGCCGCCGGCCGTGCGGATGTCCTGCTCGACCCGGCGGCCCAGCTCGGCGCGCCGCCCGCAGAAGCCGACCTTCGCGCCCTCGGCGGCGAAGGCCCTGGCTGTGGCCTCCCCGATGCCGGACGTGGCTCCGGTGATCAGGACGACCTTGCCGTCGAAGCGGCCACGCGGCGGGGCCGGGGGCGGTGCGCTGGTTGGCGTGTCGGTCAGGTACGGCGATCGCCGGGGTGCGCGGCAGCGGCGATCCCGGCGAACGCGGGCCGCTCCAGAGCGGGAGCCTTGGAGATGGTCGCCGGGTCCTCGAACAGCAGCACCCCTTCGGCCGGGTGGAACCCCTCTGCGACGCCCTCGGTCCGGATCAGGAGGCCGGCCTCGGTGAGGATGTGCCGCTGCCGCAGCAGCGACTGGGTCGCGGTGGACACGCGCGAGTAGACGATCCGCACCGAACGCTCCTCGAGGAAGGGGTAGGAACCTCTTCTACCTGTCGGGAAATCCTGTCGTCAATCCGAGGCCGCAATCAGGCGCCCGGAGCGGTGTTTCATCGCCCGGTGTCCGGTTTTCCGGGCTGTTCGGGGTTGGGTCGGCGGGGTGTCGGGAAATCACCTAATCCCGACAGGACGCCCGGACCTAGCGCCGCCCCCGCTACGAGTCAGTCGCGTTACATCGCTATCAGCAAGGTGACCGCCCCGCTGGACAGCTCTCCTTACGATGGCCCAGCGGGGCCGGATGACAGGTGGACGGTCATGATGAGGTGGCAGGATGTAAGCATGCCCTTACAGGCGGCTCAGGTCGATGGCCTCCGCCATGGCGTTCAGGCCGGCGTCGTTGGGGTGGAGCCAGTCGCCCTCTTGCCCGTCGCGGACGTTGAACTCCGGCCGCAACTGGTCAGGGTCGGTCGGCGAGCGCAGGGCCTGTTCGAAGTCGGCCACCGCGTCGTACTCGCCGCTGGTCCTGATCCAGGTGTTCACCTCGTCTCGGATCTGCTCCAAGGCGAACGGCTCCGGAGTCCCCTCCGGGTAGAGCCAGGGGTTGCCCTTGAACGGCATGATCGTGCCGCCCACGACTCGGATCCCTCGTGCGTGGGCGAGACGGATGAGCTCGCGGTGTCCGGCGACGATCTCGTCGGTGTCGGTCAGCCTCACGTGAAGGCAGCGGGCCTGGCCGCCTTGGGCGCGGACACGGGCCAGCAACCGGGTCACCGCTTTCGTGATGGGCGGCCGGTCTGGGAGCAGGCAGATCGACTGCTGAATGTAGATCGCGCCGAGTTTGCGCAGCTGCCGCCAGACGTGCACGCGGAGCGAGGCCACTGCGCCGGTGGAGATGCTCACCAGCAGCCAGTCACGATCCTCAACCTCGCTGCTGCTCATGTTACGAACGTAACATTCAGAAACTACGGAGCCAACATCTGGGACACGGGGTGCATGTCGGGGCTTGAGCAGCAGCCGAACGGCCAGTGGCGTTAGCGAGCCGTTGGGGTTCGGGTTATCGCCACTGGCCATTCGGTTGCGGGTGGTGCCGAGGGAATCGCCGCCGCCAGGCGCCGCGAAGCCACCGGCGCCATGCTGCCCGGCAAGAAGAAGACCGGCCGGCCGCGCGTCATCGGTCCCGTCGAGCTGGCCACACTACGCCGCCTGGTCGACGACGGCGTCTCGATCACCGAGGCTGCCCGGACCCTCAAAATCGGCCGCTCCACCGCCTACGCGGCCCTCGCGGGACGCTGACCAGCAGCTATCCCACCCGCATCTCGCTTCTGCCCTTCGGGGGCTACAGCAAGATCGTTCTCATCGATAACCGCTGTCCGCCGGTTCCTCAACCCCGGTCTTGGCGGGGCGGCGGCTGCCCCGCGCACCGGCGGGCGCATTGTGCTAGCCCCGGATGCGTTCGAGCCCGTCAAGGAGCAGGTCGAGGGTGAACTCGAACTCGACCTGGCTGTCGCACCAGCCCAGCGTCGGGTCGGGGACGTCGTGGGTCTCGGCCGCCGCCATCGCCATCAGGTGGGGCAGCGCCTCGACCATCGCGGCAAACTCCGCCTCCGCGACCTCGACGTCCATGCTCCCGCCCGCCGAGGCGGGGCTGAAGACCTCGGAAGCGAATCCGAGCGCCAGGCTGCCGAACGCGTGCAGCGCCCGGTGCGCAAGCCGGTAGGAGAACCCGCCGCTGATGAGCGTGGCCACGATCCCGTCGTAGTAGGCGTACACGCCGGCCGGGACGGTCGTGCGTGTGCCAAGGAGCCCGGGCGCCCACGGATGCCGGAGCATGACCTCACGCGCCGCAAGGAACCGCTGCCGCAGTCGGGTACGCCAGTCCTGGTCGGCCCCGGCGGCCTCGATGCGGCTGACCGCGGCGTCGATCTCACCGACGACGGCGTCGGCGAGGCCGTCGAGCAGGCCTTCCTTGCCGGGCAGGTGGTAGTACAGCGACATGGCCTCGATGCCGAGATCGGCGGCGAGGCGGCGCATCGTCAGCGCCTTGATCCCTTCCGCATCCGCCAGGGCGACCGCCGCCGCCAGCACCCGCTCGCGACTGAGTGGCTCCCGAAAGGTCTTCTCACCCATCCGTCTCCCGACCCTTGCCAGCACCTTACGTTGTATGGTTCCCTTACATCATAAGGCAAGGTCATCGGCGCCAGCCCGTCGGCCCCCCGAACGACGTCGTCGGTCACTGACGCACCAGAGGAAGGGGACCACGATGCACCCATTAATCCGCAGCGCCCGCACGACCGGGCTGCTCTACCTCGGCCTCGCCATCAGCGGCGTGCTCGGCTCCCTGCTCATCCGGTCGCGACTGTTCGTTGCCGACGACCCCACTGCGACGCTTGCCCGCCTGGTCGAGCACGAGTCGCTGGCGCGCACTGGCATCGCCGTCGAGCTGCTCGTCGTCCTGACCCAGGCGCTCACCGCCGTGTGGTTCTACCGCCTGTTCCGCACCGCGAACCCCGTCGCCGCCGGCAGCATCGCCGCCTTCGGCCTTGTCAACGCGGTCGCGATCCTCGCCAGCGCGGCGCTTCTCGCCAGCGCGGTCACGGTCGCGACCGATCCCATCGGTGACGCGGCAGCCACCGTCCAGCTCCTGTACGTCCTCAGCGGCGACCTGTGGGGAGTGGGCGCGCTGTTCTTCGGCCTGTGGCTCATCCCGATGGGCTGGTGCGTGCTGCGCTCGCGGTGGATGCCCCGGCCGTTGGGCTGGCTCCTCGTCGCGGGCGGCGTCGGCTACCTGCTGAGCGTGTTCGTCAGGTACCTCGCTCCCCAGGCGGGGGTCGCCGCCGACGCCCTGGTACTTCCCTCGACCGTAGGCGAGTTCTGGATGATCGGCTATCTGCTCGTGCGCGGCGTCAGCCCTCACGCGATCGACGAACTGCCGCACGATACGGCAGTCCCCCCGCTCCCTGCGCGATCCCGCGCCTGAACACCGGTGCGGGCGGCGTAAACGGCGGCCAGCATGAGGACCAGCCGAGCGGCTGGGGTGGTGGCGGCCTCGGTTGCCTGGTCGATGTCGTTGTGGTCAGTCGCTGGGCACCGCCGTAAGGGTGCTGGCCGACGCGGATGCCCCACCAAGGCTATGCCGACGGGACGGGGTGGAGGCGGCGGGCCACGACGGCGGCCGGCCGCCGTCCGGCCCGGTGGGCGGGGCTGCGGTCCAGCTGGTCGACGTGCAGGTAGGCCTGGGTGGTGCGCGGGTCGGCGTGGCCGAGCAGGGCCTGCACCACGTCGAGCGGTTCGCTGGCGTGCAGCAGCGTGGTGGCCACGCTGTGCCGGATGGCGTGCGGGGTGAGCGTGTGCGGGTCCGGGATGCCGGCGGCCCCTGCGAGCCGCTGCAGCAGGTCCAGGACGTAGGAGCGCTGCAGCCGGGCGCCGGTGCGGGTGACGAACAGCGGCCCGGGTGCCGCGCCCCGCTCGGCCAGGTAGGCGTCGAGCAGGGGACCGGTGGCATGGTCGTCGATGACGACCCGGTGGGGGTGGCCGCCCTTGGCGGGCAGGGTGAGAATCCGGTGGTCGCCGGCATACCCCAGGGCGTCCAGCTGGACGGCGGTCAGCTCACCGATGCGGCAGGCAGTAGCCTTGAGCACCGCGACGACGGCGGCGGTGCGGGCGGATTCGTGCGCGACCGCGCGGACGACCAGGTCGTCCAGCTGGGCCTCGGTGAGGTAGCGGCTCGGCTTGCCGGCGCGTTTGGGCAGGTCCATGCCCGCGAACGGGTTGCGCGCCGCGGCGTCGGCCCACTGCAGGTAGGCGTACCAGCTGGAGCAGGCCGACAGGCGGCGGGTGCCGGGGGCCAGGCCGGCGTGCCGCATCGCGGCGGCGTAGGTGTCGGCCTCGATGAAGGAGACGTCGCGCAGGTCCAGGCCTCGGACCTGGATCCACCACAGCCACCAGGAGACGTCGCGGATGTAGCCGTCCTGGGTGGCGGGGGAGGAGCGGCGTTCAGACAGCAGCCAGCCGCCGGTCGCGGCCAGCGCCACCTCGGCAGCGCCCGCGGTGCGCAGCAGCGTGGCCAGGCCGCTCGCGTCGCGGGCCGGCGGCGGCGTGCCCTTGGCCGGCAGCTGCACCGGAAGGGCGGCGAGCGGGATCAGCTCGGCGAAGTCGTCGGCGTCCTCGTCCGGCGCGGCTCGCGGCCGGTCGAGCAGGATGATCCCGGACGCGGTGAGGGCGTCCAGCTCACGTGCCGCGCCGGTCGCGGGCGCGGCGAGGCTCTGGAGCGGCTCGGCCGGCTCGGTGCTCATCGCGCGCCCCTGGCCGGGGGGCGCCGCGGCGCGGCGGGTGGGGGCGGCAGGATTGCCGCCGGTGGCGTCGGCGTCAGGGGCGGTGATGGGCGTGCGGCCGAGCCCGGCCGATCTGGTCACGACCGGCTCGACCGGAAGCCGTCGATCAGCCCGATCACCGCGGCCGCCGGTGGTGCCGGTCGCACTGTCCCCACGAAGGCGGTCAGTCATCGGGGTCTCCGGGGCGGGGTGCGCGAACGAGGAGCGGGCCGAGGTCGACACGGCTCACCAGGGTCGGCAGGTCCAGCCCGCCGGCCGGGGTGCGGGGGTAGGTCGCGGGCCAGCTGCAGTCGTCAAGGTGGGCCGGGCCGACGAATTCCTCGCCGATCGGCGGGCCCAGATCCGATCGTGCGGGGCGCATCTCGACCCCGACCGGCAGCACGGCACGGATCGCCGCCGCGTAGGAGTCGGCCACGAAGGTCAGCGCGCCGGGGTCGTCCGCGATCCATCGGCAGGCCGGATCGCCGGTGCGCGCCTGGCGCTCGACGGTAGCGGCGATGCTGTCCTCGCCGTTGCAGCGGTGCGGGCCGCCGGTGACGTTAAACCAGAAGCCGTACGTGGTGCGGGACGCCGTGCATTGCCCGGTGACCGGGTCGAGCGGGCAGGAGCACTCCCAGCCGTCGACGGTCGGTCTCATACACGTGACCACACGTTCGTCCCCGAGCGTGGCCAGGTGCGCGGCGGCGGTGGCCGTTTCCTGCCACGCCTGCCCCGCTGCCCGGTCCCCCTGTGCCCGGTGCAGGGCGAGGCGGGCGGTGGAGAACCGGCGGTGCGCCGCCACCGGCTCCGCATCGTTGCGATGGAGCATGACGAAGCCGAGGGCGGCCTCGTCCAAGAATGCCAGCCCGCCGTCGACCGGCAGATGCGGAGGTGGTGGCACCTGCCCGACCGCAGTCAGCAACTGCGCGAACTCGGCGGCGACCCAGACACGCCGGCAGGCCGCCGAGCAGGCCACCGCCGCGGCGGTCGCGCTCGCTCGCACCGAGGCCGAACGCGACGCCGCGCGGCGCGAAGCGGAGACAACCCGCGCCGAACTCGCGGCCATCAGACAGGAGCCAGCGCATCGACTCGCCCAGGGCGCCGGAGAGGAGCCGGGGCCGGCCACCGCCGATACGGAGCGTCCGTCATGAGCCCCGGCAGCGGGGCCGACGCCGTAGCAGGCCAGCCGGGCCGGGCAGCAGGCGGTGATGACGGTGGTGATCTGGGTGTTCTGGTCATCGATCTCTGCGG
>NZ_JBHUFV010000069.1:0-2121 GCF_042681425.1 Nonomuraea mangrovi
ATCCAAACAGCCGCATAGGCTACGCCCATAAGACGGCTGTCCGGAATCACCGTGGCCCCTCACTTCGAGCTGGGCCAACCGGCGGTACAGGGTGGGACGGCTCATGCCGGCCGCCTCCAGAAGATCGCCGATGCCGGCTCCCTCGCGTGGTGCATCCCTGAGAGCTGTGCTCAACGCGTCCCCTGCCGCCTGTAACGCGGCTTGGCGGGCATGTCTGCCCCTGGGTTGATGCGGATCTTCTGCGGTCTCTTCGCGCTCGCACGCACTCGTACACCACTTCCGTGGACGCAACCCTTCGATCACTTCCCGATCCCGACACCGGGCCAGCTCGAACCGCACCTTGCGACATCCGCCGACATGATCGACTCGGTGGCGTGCTGAAGGAGTACCGACGTGCCGCCTGACCTGGCCGGATGATCAATCGGCACCCGCAGGCTACAGTTCGATCTTGTAGCGGCTTGCATCAACGGAACGCTTCCTTCCTGGAACCATGTGCGTCTCACGAACATCAAATGGACCATGACAAAGCTCCCACGCCATGCCGCCTTGATGTCCACTGTAGCGATCACCCTGGCGGCCTGCTCCCCGGTGGCGGAGCCACAACCCCTCCTGGTCTCGCCCTCGGACCCGAAGGTGGTGGAGCAGCGGACCACGGCCCGGCAGGCACTGACCAGCCGCCTTGATCAGACCGTCAAGGCCGCGCGTCTTTCCAAGGAGATCGGCCGCAGCGGTCTCGATCGGTGCCGGAGGGGCAACGATGACATGAAAAACGAGGAGCAATTCGCTTCGAAGTGCACGCTGAGCCTGTATCGCGCCTACGCCTGGGACGGGAAGATAGAGGTCTTGCTGGATCGGTTGCGGGATTGTCCGGGGGTGGCCAAGGTCCGGGACTACTGGCGCGATAGCGGAGGAAAGCGGATTCAGGGGAATCCGGCACCGTGGGAGAGCCCGGATCGCATCTACGACGTCGGCGATCTCCCTGATCTCGAGTGCGATGGCGTGACAATGGAATTCACCACCACCGCCCATCTCAAGGATCCAGGACTCGAGTCCATGCTGGGAGCCACGCTATGGGATCCGGATGGTGGTATGTACGGCCCGTACTATTGGGCGCCGCAAGGCAAACCGTGGCTGCAGGCTTGGTCGCGCCATCACAGCAGATATCGGTTCCTGGTCGCCATGGAGGCGTCCAAGGGTTACGCACTGATCAGAGGCGGATGAGAATCCATCGCTCATGGCCCTCATCGGGTTCGCGGATGTTGGGCAAGATAGATCGCCATGGCCAGTCGCATAAGGGGCGTGCCTTTTGTCGACGACGCGTGAAAACTGGTTCTGGCACACATTCCGCATTCCGTGATGCGGATCCGAGTCAGTCGGCCAGGAGGATGCGTTTGCGAAGTAGATCGGGATTGGCTCGGCCATACATTTGCCGCTTGAGCATGGGCGTTCCACCCGAGGACTGGACACCTGAGACCCTGAACCCTTGTAGGACTCTGCTGGTTAACTCGTTTCAGGCGGTCAGGGCTGGTTCGAGTCGGGCCAGGTGGCTGGTGCGTTTCCGGTTCAGAGAGCGGCCGTTCCACCAGGCGTCCAGGCGGATCAGGTTGACGGCGATCGCGGAGACGATGTGTTCGAGGTGGACTTTCTTGATGCCGCGGTAGCGGGCGCGGCGCAGGCCGGTGACCGTGACGGCTTGGTGGATGGTGGCCTCGATGCCGCACCGGATGGCGTATCGGTCGCGCCAGGCGGGGGCCTGTGCGGGTGCGGGCCGCGTCGAGGGTTTCCTGGATCGCTCGTGGGTGCAGGGTGAGGTGACGGCCGCCGTGCTGGGGCGCTGGTGCATAAGGTCCGCACCGGGCAGGGGCGGCAGGTGTTGGGTGGGAAGGCGTGCGGTCGGGTAGCCCCGAGGGATCTCGCCTCGGGCTCCCACAGATCCCGGCGTGAGCCTCTCGACTCACCAGGCTCTTGTCACCCTGATCACCAGACGCGCGGAACCGAAGACACCCAAAGCTAGTGCGTGAACATGCGAGGGAACCGTGTGACGATCCCCTGCCAACACTGAACCCATTTCAGCGGGCTTCGCGGAGTTGTAGGACGAGGATGGCTTTGACAAGTTGACCT
>NZ_JBHUFV010000070.1:0-2893 GCF_042681425.1 Nonomuraea mangrovi
ATCCAAACAGCCGCATAGGCTACGCCCATAAGACGGCTGTCCGGAATCACCGTGGCCCCTCAGGCCAGGCGAAGGAGCACGGCCGATCATCATGCCGCACGCTCTTCCTCCTTCTGGCGGTAGAGATCGCGCACGCCTCACAAGGCCATTACCTGGGCGGATGTAATTGTCGGCAGGCGCACCCCGCCGATGACCGGCAGGCCAGACGGGCCAACCGCACGGCCAGGTCAGGAGTCCTGCGCCCGGCCCTCGCCTCCCGCCGCGATGCGGGAGGCGGGGGCCGGGCGGCCGGGGCTACCGGAGCACGCCCGCGCCACCTTCGTGCCGCGACAACGACGGTGCACCCCTCCCCACTCCCACCCCTGGCGGATCGTGACGCCCGGCCCGGGCCGTGGACGGCTGCCGGCGCAGGCGTGCTGTGCCGGCAACGTGGACCTGCCCGCCCGTACCCGCACGTTGCGGGCCGGGCGGGCCGGGGTCAGATGCACCGGATGTCGGTCCCGACGCCGTAAATACGACCATTGTTCGCTCTGACTGAAGCCACGGCTTTCACGCACTCCCGGACTGTCGTCGAGACGGTTTGGCTGCGTCCCTTCACAATGCCGTCCCAGAAATCTGCGAAGATGCAGGAACCAGACCGAGAACAGGCGGAGATCGACACTGCCACCTCTTTCGGCTTTCCCCATGTGACCTCGGTGGAATTGAAGAACGCACACGCTACGCGGGTTCGGGCGTTGTAGTAGTAGTGCAGGTAGCCCGCCTTGACCTTCCCGCTCTGGCCGGGGACGAAGATCGGTACGTGCTCGATCTGGGAACCGCTGCAGCTTGGCAGCGCGGACAGGCCCGCGGCGGCAGAGACGGTTCGGGCTGGCAGGGCTGTGGCCTGGGCCGGGGCGGCAACGAGGCCAGCCAGGACCAGCGACGCTGCAGCCGCGGCGGCTGTCCGCACAAGAGGAGACATCATGGACACGCGAGTGGATGCTTTCTCTGGACAGGAAGTGCCAGGGGACGGTGATCCCCGCCACCTGGGGGTCTCCTGCTGCCGACGGCTAGCTGGATCCCCCGGGGGCTTGGCGGTAGTAGTGAAGAAGTTTCCGGTTGGCGTGGCTTGCGGGCCTGCGTGACGGTGGGGCCAGTGACGCGGCGGAGGATCGGGCGTTCAGCGAGCATCGGGAGCAGGCGTCGACGAGCCGGGCCTTCTTCAGACCGGCCAGCTGCTCACGGAGCTCGGCCGGGGCAGTGACGAGCAGCGCCTGCAGCTCGTTGAGGCAGGCGGTGCGAGCCTTCACCGCGCCGGCGCGGACCAGATGGAGCACACGGATCGACTCGGCTACTCCGTTTCCGCTCTTCGGGACGGCGCCAGCCCTGTCGGCCAGGACGGCTTCGGCAGCGGAGTAGGAGTCCAGTGGATCAGACTTGCCTTTGGTCCTGCGCTGCCGCCGGTCCGGGCGATTGACCTCGACCACCTTGACCTTCGCGCTGCTCAAGTGACGAGCCAGGGCGGCTCCGTAGGAGCCGGTGCCTTCGACCCCCACCGCATGCAGCCGGCCGAAGGAGCGCATCCACTCCAGCAGGTCGGTGTATCCCGCTCTGGTCGCCGGGAACTCACGATCGGCGACCCGGCGCCCATTCATCAACACCACCGCGGCGTGATGAGTGTCGGCATGCGTGTCTATCCCGCCCACGATTCGACGCGCCTTGGGCTTTTGAACTCGGTCATGTGTGCACCCTCTCGGCTCGGGGATATCCGAAGGCGGTGCGCGCCGGGTAGCCGAGCAGGCAGACCAGTGACGGGACGGGTTCTCTCGCCGAGGCTTCTGACTTGTTGAATGAGGTCAGACGCCGGGGTCTGCAGCCTTAGCGTTCAGGGTGCCGGTCGGCGCAGGTCCGCAGGCTTCTTGCCGCCCTGGTGGTTGGCTCACTGATAGCGTGCCATGCCGCCGGCACCTGCCGTGGTGTGGCTCGACAGAGGCATGACCTGCTCAATTTTCAAGTCAGGGTGCCCGCCACGGCGCGACCCGAAGTCGTCGGCCACCGTGGAGCCTTCCCCCGTGATCACCATCGGAATCGACCCGCACAAGTCCTCCCTCACCGCCGTGGCCGTCGATGCCGCCGGCCACCCGATCAGCCAGCGGCGGTTCACCGTCGACTCCGGCACCTTCCGCCGGCTCACCACCTGGGCCGCGGCATGGCCCGGGCGCCGATTCGCCATTGAGGGCGCCAACGGCCTCGGCCGCGGCATCGCCCAGCAGCTGGCCGCCGCCGGCGAGCATGTGCTGGATGTCCCAGCGACGTTGTCGGTACGCGCCCGCCTGCTGAGCACCGGTGGTGGACGCAAGAGCGACCCCGCTGACGCCCTCAGCGTTGCCCAGGTCGCCCTCTATCGACACGACCTGCGAATTGTCACGTCCGAAGACCAGACCACCATCTTGCGGCTGCTGGCTGAACGCCGCGACGACCTGGCTCAGGAACGAACTCGTATCCTCAACCGCCTGCACGGGCTGATCCGCGAGTTGATCCCCGGCGGCGCGGCTACCGGCCTGTCTGCAGACAAGGCAGCCGCCCTGTTGCGCACCGTCCGCCCCACCAGCGCCACTCAGGCCCTGCGGCGTGATCTGGCCCGTGACCTCCTTGCTGATCTACGGCGCATCGACCAGCGGCTCAAGGATAACGAAGCACAATCGCGGGACGCGCTGGCCGCCGCGGGCAGCACGTTGACCGACATTCACGGCGTCGGTGTCGTCCTGGCCGCCAAGATTCTCGGCCACGTCGGTGATGTCGCGCGGTTTCGCACCGCGGATCAGTTCGCCAGCTACACCGGCACCGCACCCCTAGATGGTTGATGCCAAGGGGTGTGGCTACGTTTAGTGGTCGAATGCGATCAGCGACCGCT
>NZ_JBHUFV010000071.1:0-5902 GCF_042681425.1 Nonomuraea mangrovi
GGAAGCGCGGTAACGTGTGGAGCTGACCGGTACTAATAGGCCGAGGACTTGACCACAAAGCATAAGCTTGGTTTCTGCAGCGCTCTGTTACTCTTCGCCGGGTCCGGAGCAGCGCGAAACCAAGGTCTTCTTGCCCGCGTCCACTATGCAATTCTGAAACAGCAAACACTGTGTGTGTTTGACAGTTTCATAGAGTTACGGCGGTTATAGCGCAGAGGAAACACCCGGTTACATTCCGAACCCGGAAGTTAAGCTCTGCAGCGCCGATGGTACTGCACTCGGGAGGGTGTGGGAGAGTAGGTCGCCGCCGGACAATCTTTCAAAAAGGGCCACCCCATGCGGGGTGGCCCTTTTTGCGTTGACCGGCACGACGTCCCACCGCCCTGGCGACTGCTCACCAAGGCGAGTCGATCCGACTGGTAGCTGCACAACAACACTCCTCACCGTCGACCGTAACTCAAGGCCGCACGGTCAACAGTCGGAGTGTCGAGAGAGTGGCTGCCGGCGGCTACGGCTTGGGCGCGTGCCGAGCGCTTGCACCGGGGGATGGCCAATGGCCAACGTAGTGTGTGCCCTCGACGCAGCTCGTTGTGGAGGTGCCGCATAGCCCCTTTCGCCTCGCCCTGCTCTCACGCCGTTTGTGAGGGAGGCCCAGGTGGGTTGTTGTCGGAGCTTGTCCACGAGACGCCCGTTCTCGGAAAGACGGAACGAGGACACGCGCTCCGCGCGGACGCTACCCAGGGGGACCGGACGAGGACACTCACTCACGCGGCACCCAAGGAGGGCAAGGGGCGAGGCCGCTCACCCAGGGGGACCGGACGACACGCGGCATCCAGATAAGGACGTGGACGCTCACTCCTCGAGGACGCGCACCCAGGAGCGCCTCACTCCAGGCGGGCTCCCGGCGTCGACCTCATCGGTGCGCGAAGATCGCCACATGCAGGAGGAGCCCTCCCGCCGGCACAGCTCCGGCTGCGCTCAGGTTCTCCGACGTCGCCCCGTGTCGTGTGCGCGTGAGGACCAGGGCTCAACGCAGTCGCACCGATAAGTGGGACCGCTGGCCAACCGATAGGGGGTACCGCTGGCCATTCGTGCGACATCCCCATGTCCAGCGTTCATGTGATGTCCCATGCCAGCGGGTCTCATTCGTGTGATGTCCCCATGCCTGTCGGGTGAGGGGAAGACGTTCTACTTCCTCGGACGGAGGACGAAGACGCCCCAGCCCAGGTGCTGCCTGCCGTACTCGAGGTGGGTTCGGCGCGCCGCCCGCAGGAACTCGCGGATCTCGGGCTCCTCGGGATCGTCCGGGTTGTCGCGTAGCCAGTCGCTCAGCGTCAACCACTGGCTGGCGACGTAGCGGTCCCAACTGTCAGGGTTCGCCAGAACCATCTCCACCAGCTCGAACCCTGCCGCCTCGAACCTGTCGTCGGTTCCGGCCAGGGTGGTGAAGCCTTCGTATGCCTTCAGCGCCTCGGCGGGTGGGTCGCCGATCCAGTAGCACTCGCCGACCAGGGCGAGCCCGTCGGGGCGCAGGGCCGGGCGCATGAGGTCGAGCGTTCCTGTCAGGCCGCCGCCGATCCATGTCGCCCCGATGCAGGAGACCAGGTCGAACGTCTCCTCGGTGCGGTACGCGCCCGCGTCGCCCTGCACGAACGTCAGGCGGTCGGTCACGCCGAGCTCGGCGGCGCGCTCACGGGCGGCGGCGAGGAAGACCTGGCTGATGTCCACACCCACGCCGGTCAGGCCGTAACGCGCCGACCAGCGGCTGAGCATCTCCGCCTTGCCGCAGGCGAGGTCGAGTTGTCGATGCCCGTCCTGGATGCGGCAGATCTCGCCCAGCAGGTCGAGCTTGTCGTCGGTGATCGGGTTCAGGATGCGGTGCCGGGATTCGGCTATCTCGTGGAAGCGCAGCGACATGGCGGTCATTGTGGGATACCGAGGTGGCGGAGGTCGATCGCTTTTCCTGATGGAGCTTGAGGCTCGGGGACACCTGGGGGCTTGCTAGGCTGGAGAGGCCTGGCCACCCTCAACCACGGGTGGCCTTCGTCGCGTAAGACCCGAGAGCGGGCGGCGATCAGCCACGGTGGACCGTCGCGTTGGAGCACGTGTCCGCTGAGTGAGCCAACGAAATGGACCAGAAGTGAACAGAGATAACGGATCGGACGACGAGGGCCGCCGCGAGCCCAGCGGACAGAGCGGGGACAGGCCTCGCTACGGGGAGAGGCGTTCATACGGCGAGCGCGGGCAGTCGCGCGGCGACCGTCCGTTCAGGTCCGGTGAGCGGTCGCGAGACGGGTACCAGGGTCGTGACGACCGGGGCGGCTCGGGTGATCGGGATGAGCGGCCGCGGTCGTCGCGTCCGTTCCAGAACAGGGATGAGCGTGGATACGCCTCCCGTGACGACAGACCCCAGGGCGGCGGGTTCCGCGACCGTGGCGAGAGGCCGCAGGGTGGCGGCTTCCGCGGTCGGGATGATCGTGGTCCGCGTCGTGACTTCGACCGGCGTGAGGATCGCGGTGGGTTCCGCGACCGGGGTGACAGGCCCCAGAGTGGCGGTTTCCGTGACCGTGGCGATCGTCCGCAGGGCGGTGGTTTCCGGGATCGTGGTGACCGTCCGCAGGGTGGCGGTTTCCGGGACCGTGGCGAGAGGCCGCAGGGTGGCGGCTTCCGGGATCGGGATGATCGTGGTCCGCGTCGTGACTTCGACCGGCGTGAGGATCGCGGTGGGTTCCGCGACCGTGGTGACAGGCCTCAGGGTGGCGGATTCCGTGACCGTGGCGATCGTCCGCAGGGCGGCGGCTTCCGCGACCGTGGTGACCGTCCGCAGGGCGGTGGCTACCGGGACCGGGACGATCGTGGGTTCCGTGATCGCGGCGACAGGCCTCAGGGTGGTGGCTTCCGCGATCGTGGCGAGAGGCCGCAGGGTGGCGGTATCCGGGATCGGGACGATCGTGGTCCGCGTCGTGACTTCGACCGGCGTGAGGACCGCGGTGGCTTCCGCGACCGTGGTGACAGGCCCCAGGGTGACAGGCCCCAGGGTGACAGGCCCCAGGGTGGCGGGTTCCGCGACCGTGGCGACCGTCCGCAGGGCGGTGGTTTCCGGGATCGTGGTGACCGTCCTCAGGGTGGCGGCTTCCGGGATCGTGGTGACCGTCCGCAGGGCGGCGGTTTCCGGGATCGTGGTGACCGTCCGCAGGGTGGCGGCTTCCGGGATCGTGGTGACCGTCCGCAGGGCGGCGGCTTCCGGGATCGTGGTGACCGTCCTCAGGGTGGCGGCTTCCGGGATCGTGGTGACCGTCCCCAGGGCGGAGGCTTCGACCGGCGTGAGGACCGCGATGGCTTCCGCGACCGTGGTGACAGGCCCCAGGGTGGCGGGTTCCGCGACCGTGGCGAGAGGCCTCAGGGTGGCGGGTTCCGCGACCGTGGCGACCGTCCGCAGGGCGGGGGCTACAGGGACCGCGGCGATCGCCCGCAGGGCGGTGGGTTCCGTGGACGCGAGGACCGGCCGTTCTCGCGCGACGATCGCGGGCACGCGGACCGCTCCGGCGCGCCGGTCAGGGCCCGGTTCGGCAGGCAGGACCGCGACGAGGAGGCCCCTCGCCGCGAGAAGCTGCCCGACGTCCCGCCGGACATCACCTTGGACGAGCTCGACAAGGACGTGAGGGACGAGCTGCGCTCCCTCCCCTTGGACCTGGCCGAGCTGGTCGGCAGCCACCTGGTCGCCGCCGAGCGCGCGCTCGTTGAGGACGACCCCGACAGGGCGCACGAGCACACCAAGGTAGCCCGCAGGTTCGCCGCTCGCATCGGTGTCGTCCGCGAGGCCGCGGGCATCGTGGCCTACCGCGCGGGGAACTACTCGGAGGCGCTGTCCGACCTGCGCGCCGCGCGGCGGATGACCGGCTCGGATGCCTATCTGCCGATCATGGCGGACTGCGAGCGCGGAATGGGCCGCCCTGAGCGTGCCCTTGACCTGGTTCGTTCGCCCGAGGCCGAGCGTCTCGACCGGGCGGGACGCATCGAGCTGGCCATCGTCGAGTCCGGCGCCCGCCGTGATCTCGGCCAGAACGACGCGGCCGTCATCACGTTGCAGCGGCTTCCCGAGCTGCGCGACCCGAACCCGCGTCCGTGGTCGGCTCGCCTGGCGTTCGCCTACGCCGACGCTCTGGCCGATGCCGGACACCAGGAGGCGGCGACCGACTGGTTCGCCCGAGCGCTGGCCTTCGACGAGGACGGCGAGACTGACGCCGCCGAGCGCTACGCGGAGCTCACCGGCGCGGTGATCGAGGACATCGAAGAGGACTACGAGGCCGTCGACGAGACCGGCGAGGGCGTCGACGTCCTGGCCGACCAGGACGCCCTGGAGGGCGCGACTCTGCTCGACGATGAGGGTGACGACGAGGACGTCGATGTCCTGGCCGTCGAAGAGGACGCCTCCGAAGGCGAGTCCGACCTCGACCTCGACCTCGACGACGAGGACGAGGACGAGGACGACGACGAGGACGAGATCGAGGACGCACGCGATGAGGGTCGCGGGGACGTTCTCGACGATGACGAGGACATCGCCGACGAGGCCGCTGAGGCCGGCGAGCCGTCCTACGCCGTCGATCACGCCGAGGGCGCATCCGAAGTCCCGCCGGCCTCGCCCGTCGACTCCGACGACGACCTGGATTCCGAGGACGAGCTGGACTCCGATGAGGACGGCGACTCCGACGACGATTCGGACGCCGAGGACGACCTGGAGGCTGACGACGCTCGGGAGGCCGCGGAGCCGGCCGGCGAGACCGACGACGTGGAAGAGGACGTGGACGCCGAGCTGGACAAGTCCTCAGCAGGAACGGCCAGGTCGGGCGACTCCGAGTCCGCGAAGCCCGGCATCAGCCCGGCGTTCATCGAGCCCGACTTCGGCGACATCCTCGACGATCAGGAAGAGCCCGAAGCCAAGAAGTGACCCGCCGCCGTGCCGTACCGGAAGGAAGTGCTTCTGGTACGGCACGGCCGCGGCGAGATCGGCGCGATCCCCAGGCCCCGCGACCCCATCGCGGGGCTTTCGCATGTCCGGAGAGCAGTCCATGCGGCGACTGTGTCGATCCATCGCCCTCTGGCAGCGCCTGGCCGCAGCGGCGCGCTGAGGCGGCCCACTCCCTCGTCGGTACCGTGCCGGCTTCCGGCGCCCTCGATCGACCGTCGTCGCCCGGCTGCGAGGTCAGCCGTCGATCCACCAGGTACACCGGGCGTCGATCGATCCCGGATCGGCCCCGCGTCGATCGACCCTCCTGGCCGGAGCCTCGATCGGCGCTCCGCCGCCGTGAATCTCGGATCGATCGAGCGGAGCTGCGGACATGTCCATTCGATCGATCCTGACTCGCCGCCACTCGCATCTCGATCGAAGGCAGTCCGCCGACGATCGGCCGAACCAGCGGAGTGTTCGGCACGCCGGTAGGAGCCGGGCGCCCGCCGGCCACGCCCAGCCGACCGGACGGCGGCGCCCCCGGCCCCATGACGTCGCGAGCGAACGTGGGCTGCCCCCATTCCTCGCGATCACGATAGGCGAGCCCATCGCCGCCCCCTCAATCAGGAACGGCCGTCGCAGCCATCGCGCGGTCCAGAGCAACGGCCGGGACCCGGCCGACATGAACGGCGCCCAACGGGACAGCATGGCCAACCGGACCGGCGACACCGACCCGAGCACTCAGTGAAACTCCTGGCGAGCGGTGTTGGATATTGACAAGCGGGGCGGCGTACGGCATCCTGGAAATGCGACCTGAACGATGGGTCTGCGTTAGCGTGGACAAATTCAACTTGAGCGAGTACGCTCGTGCCTTCACGCTGCCTTTCGGGTGACCCGCTTCTCTTGCTCACGTTGCGAGGTCGTCTGGCGTGCGTGTAGTCAGTCCGCCGCGAG
>NZ_JBHUFV010000072.1:0-9424 GCF_042681425.1 Nonomuraea mangrovi
CGCGATGCCGCCGTCCCAGTGCACGGCAGCCACCCACTCACCGTCGGGCGCCATGGCCAGGCCACCGACGAACGAGGGCGTCTCCAGCGTGGGAGCCAGCCGCCTGCCCTGCGCGTCCCACAGGTCCATCCGGTCGGAGCCTGCCGTGGCCATCCAGGTGCCGTCGGGGGCGATGGCCAGGTGCTTCACGGCCTCCACCGACGTCTTGATGGTGGTCAGTGGGGTGCCGTCGGCGTACCACAGCCTGGCGCGGCCGTCGCGGCCGCCGGCCGCCAGCCAGGAGCCGTCGGGGGCGATGGCCACCGTGTCGACCCAGTCGTCGCACACCTTGAGCGTCCTGATGGGCGTGCCGTCCCGCTCGAAGAGCCGGACCAGGCCGTCGGAGTCGGCGGTCGCGAGCCAGCGGCCGGCGGGCGAGATCGCCACCGAGGTGAAGAAGGTCTCCTCCGCCACGGTCGCCGTACGGCCGCCCGCCGAATCCCAGAAGGACAACCCGGTGCCCGCGGTGGCCAGCCAGGTGCCGTCCCTGGCCACCGCCACGGCGTTGGCGATCGTGCGACGGTGGTCCTCGCCCCGGGCAGGGAATCGTGCGGGGTCCCAGACCTGGATCGTGCTGGGCTCGATCGCGGTCACCAGCAGCGTGCTGTCCCGGCTGACGGCCAGGTCGTTCACAAGGGCGTGGCGGGCGACGAACCCCATCTCCTCTCGCGGCCGGTCGATCCTGGCCGTGACGAATCCCTCGGGGCGGTTGACGGACGCGGCGAGCCACCGGCCGTCGGACGACATCGCCATGTCGGAACAGTCGTCGAGAGCGGGTTCCACCACGCCCTCCATCGCCCCCTCCGGACTCCAGCAGCGCGCGCGGGAGTCCATGTGGAGTGCCACGATCGCGTCTCGAAGCGGATGGGCCACGACCTCTGCGACCTGCAGATCCTCTGACAGCGGGATGGCGCACCGCTGCGTGCCGTCCCTGTTCCAGACGCGGATGCCATCCTCGCAGGGATGCGCCACCCACGCGCTGCCGGCGCCGATGGCGATCTTCGAGTGCTCGTCGGCCTGCGCCTGCACGCGCCACAGCGGGTTGCCCGTGTCGCTCCACGCCATCAGGCTGCCGTCGTCGGTCACCGCGGCGATCCAGGTGCCGTCGGGGGCGATCGCGACCTGCTGCACCTCGCCGTGGGCCGCCTCCATGACCGCGATCGGCGTGCCGTCGGCCAGCCAGGTGCGTACCGTCCGGTCCCAGCTCGCGGTGGCCAGCCACGTCCCGTCGGCGGAGATCGCGACCGAGGAGACGGCGTCCTCGTGACCGCTGAGGGTCGCGCGCAGGCTGCCGTCGAGGTTCCAGATCCTGGCCTTGCCCTCCCAGCTCGCGCCGGCTATCCAGGTGGAGTCCGGGCTGATGGCCACCTGGGTCACCCGCTCGTCGTTGAGCCGCATCGTCCGGACGAGCGCCGGATGGGGCAGGTCAGGCGGCGCCCACAGGCAGTCCAGCCACGGCTCGCCGGCAGCGTGGAGCATCTCGCGCAGCTCGCCGGCGTTGCCGTACAGGCGGGCCGCGAGGGTGGGCAGGAGCGCGCCGCGGTCGCCGTGGGTGAACAGATGCGCGTTCCTGGCCAGCGTACGGCGCAGCCGTTCCGCCTCGGGAGCGCCTGCCCTGGCCAGGTCACGGTCGACGGCGGCGATGCCTAGGGAGGCGAGCTTGGACGCGATCCAGCCCGTCTGGGTCATCAGGTCGGCCAAGTCCTCCCCGGCCGCCACGTAGTGGTCGGGCAGGTGGGCGAGGCAGTACATGACGGCCTCGCCCGTGACCGTCTCCTCGACGATCGCCTCCTCGACGTCCGTGAAGGTGCCGATCAGCGCCTTGGCGGTTCGGGAGACGACCTCCCCGCTCGATGCCTGGCGCAGGTAGTCACGGACCACGTCGGGTACGAGCAGCAGGTCGCGGTCGGGGCGGTGATCCGCTAGCCCGGCCTCGCACAGCTCGGCCAGCAGCCGCTCGGACGCCCCCTTCGACAGGCCCGCCGTCCGCTCCCACACGGCGGGGACGATGCTCGCAGGGATGTCGCTGTCCGCGGCGAAGGCACCGAGCTCCAGCAGACGCGGCAGCGCCCCCGGCGAGAGCGACGGTAGCCCGGCGTCCAGGACCTTCCGTACGGCGTAGGCCCTGGCGGCCGGATCGGCGAGGTCGAACGCGTCGTCCACCGATGTCCCCAGCGATCCGGACAGCCTGGCGAGCAGGGGCCAGCCTCCGTCAGGGACCTTGAGCCGGATGATCGACGGCAGTCCGGGCAGGATGTCCGCGGTCCTGGCGGTCACCAGCACGGTGACGTCCGAGGTCAGGCTCAGGCAGGCGCGCAACTGCTCGGCGGTCCGCACCCCGTCGAGCACGAGCAGGCCAGTGCCGGGCTCCTCGAAATCGGGCTCGGCGTCCGCCGTGATCCACGGGACGCCGAAGGACTCCAGCCGGTCGCGTACGAGGGACTCGACGACGTGGGGCGGGGCCGCGCCGACGGTGAGCCAGTCGATGCCGTCGCCGAAATGCTCGGCCACCTCCGGGATATGGCAGGCGGCGGCGGCCAGCGCGGTGGTGCCGAACCCCTCGACGCCGTCCAATTCGGGGAGGACGGCGACGAAGCCGTGCTCATCGGAGGTGAGCCGCGCGACCAACTCCGTCAAACCAGGAATCTCGTTCATCACCGAGCCCAACGCGCCGGACGGAGATCGGGTTCCGTCACGGGCGCGTCTTCACCAGCCCGTGCCTATCGTCAGCAGCATCACCATGGCCACGATGAGGGCGCCGAAACGGGGAGCCTGCCGCCACTTGCGCTGGAAGAGGCAGATCGCACAGCCCACGACTCCCGCGAGGGCCACGACCAATCCTGGCCGTCCTGATCGCCGGGGCCACCAACCTGGGCCTGACCCGCATGTCGGAAGCGTGCGGGGTGTCCTATGACACCCTCGCCTGGACCCAGGAGTGGTATGTGCGGGAGACGCTGCGCGAGGCGAACACGGTCCTGGTCAACCACCACTACAAGCTGGAGCTGGCCAAGAAGTTCGGCGGCGGCACCATGAGCTCCTCGGACGGGCAGTGCATCCCCGTCCGCGGCAAGAGCCTGACGGCCCGGGACATGACCATCCACGGCGGCCGGGTCCTGTCGACCTATACCCATGTCTCCGACCAGTGGTCGACGTACGGCACAAAGCAGATCGTGCCAACCACCCGCGAGGGCCACTACACCCTGGACGAGATGCTCGGCAACGCCACCGATCTGCCGATCCACGAGCACGCGACCGATACCCACGGCGCCACGCTGGTCAACTTCGGGTTGTTCGATCTGGTCGGCAAGGTCCTCACCCCCAGGATGCGCGATCTGGGCAGGATCACCATGCTGCGGGTCGACACCCCGGCGGCGACCAACGCGCTCTACCCGCACGCCGGGCCGCTGCTGGCCGACCGGTGGAACGAGGACCTGATCTGCGAGTGCTACCCCGACCTGCTGCGGGTGGGCGGATCGCTGAAGTTCGGGGAGGCCACCGCCTCACTCATCGTCGGGAAGTGGTCGGCCGCCTCCCGGCAGAACACCCTGGCCGCGGCGTTGAAGGAATGGAGGCGGATGCGCCGCACCATCCACGCCGCGCGCTACCTTTCGGATCCGGTCTATCGACGCAAGATCTCCCGGCAGCTCAACAAGGGCGAATCGCTGCACGCGCTGTGCCGGGACTTGCACTACGCCCAGCAGGGCACCATCGTCCGGCCCCACCTGCAAGACCAGACCGAGCAGGCATGGTGCGTTACGATCCTGACGAACGCAGTGATCACGTGGACGACCGAGTACTACGGCATGGCAATCAAGGAACTGCGCGTCCAGGTCCGCGAAGTCCCCGACGAACTGCTGTCGTTCATCGCCCCCGGCCACCGCGAGAACATCGACTTCTTCGGCTTCATCGAGGTCGACATCGAAGCCGAACTCGGCAAACTGGACGACGGCTGGCGACCGCTGCGGCCAACCCTGGTGAACGAGTCAGGCACCACCTTCCTGATCAACCCCTGATGCCCGAACCCTGGAAGAACCATGATCGTGGCCGCCTGTCGGCGTGCGGGGCCGTATGAGCGGGGGCTCACCCCTGAAGACCGCCGCAGGCTCAGCCTCTGTTCTGGCCCCCGCGTGTAGCTCTACGGCCGGTTCCGGTTGGACAGGGACATCCGGCTCCACCTCATCACCGCTTGCCGCTCACATCCCCTCACCGAGGGCGGATGTAGCCGGGCCGGCCGGCGGGCTCGCGCCGCGGCCGGCCAGCCTGGTGGCCTTCACTCGGCGGAGGGCGGGGATGGCCGGCTGTCGGTCCAGCCGGACTCCAGCACCCTGTTGACCCGGTCTTTCACCTGTGGCATGCCGCCGGTGAGTTCGAAGGTCAGCACCCTGGAGGTGTCGGGGTCGATGATCAGTCTGCCCTGGGTGGATTGGCCCTGCTGGATCGGGAAGGTCACGGAGACGCCCGGCCGCCCCTGCGGGTCGGTGGTCCGGCCTTCGACCCGCACTGCGGGCAGCGTCGCCAGCGCCTGGTAGGCGGTGCTACGCACCTGTGGGGAGGCGGGCAGTTCGTACAGGAGTGATGCCAAGGTGGGCGGCAGGCCGTCCTCCACCGAACCGGCGAAATCCTGATCGCTACGGATCGCCTCAGCGGCCCGCTTCTTCAGCGCTTCGGGGTCGGCGGGCAGCGCCTCGATCTCCTTCAGGGTCATGGGCATGGCACTCCAGTAGAGCTTCCGCTTCCCCTTGAGCCGGGTGAGCGTGCCCTGACCTGGCGAGGTGGAGTAGACGCCGCCGTCCTTCCCCATCTCCCATTCGGTCGGCGAGCCGTCCCGGCGCCATGCCTCCACATCCAGGGGACGTGCGGCCAGCTGCCTGCGGCCGATCCAGCCTCGGCCATCCTTGGCCACCCACGTCTCCGAGAGGTATGCGGTTTCCAGACGGTAGGTGTTGCCGTTCCGGCCGTACGGTCCCGCCGAGCCCACGTACAGCTGCTTGAGATGCCAGTAGGCGCCTTCTGGGGCGGCTTCGGCCTTGGCAGCGGCAGCCAGCAAGATCGACGTGCCCGACAGGGAGGTGACGCCGGGTGTGACCGTGGGAGAGGGCGCTGCGGTGAGGGTGGCCTGGCCAAGGAAGACCGCCGTCGCGACCGCGGCCGCGGCGAGCCCGATGGCACCGGCCCGCCACGGCAGACGCCGGGCCGTCCGGCCTGGGCGCGCCTGGGTCGCCATGATCGCCTCACGCAGTTCGCGCGCGCCGGGCCCCTGATCCGGCGCGTGTGGTGCCGGGTCGATGGCCCTCACCAGGTTGTCGATGTCGCTCATGCTTCCCCCATCGCGATTGTCAAGGACGCCTGCCGCTCCAGCGCCGCTGCCATCCGTTTGCGCGCCCGATGCAGCCGGGTCCGGGCGGCAATGGCCGTACATCCCATAACTTTGGCGATCCGCTGGCTGGTCAGGCCCTCCCAGCAGGCCAGCGCCAAGACCTCGCGGTCGCGTTCGGGTAACCCGTCGAAGGCGGCGCGAACATGGTCCAGATCGACCGGTCCGACCGGCCGGTCGGCGGCCAGTTCCGCGCGCAGCCGCTCGGTGAGCACAGCTCTGCGCATATCGCCGCGCTGCTGGTTGGCCAGTACGCGGCGGGCCACCCCGTACAGCCACAGCAGCGCCTCCTCACCCTCGGGCACATCCCCGATGCGCCGCCAGGCGGTGAGGAACGTCTCGGAGATGACGTCGGCCGTGTCGTCGGGCGAACCGGTGCGGCGGGCGGCGTACTGGTGTATCGCCGGGTAGTACGCGTCATAGACCGCTTCGAAGCGATCTCGGTGTGTCACAGAGTCTCCTTGCCGAAAGGTGCCGGACACCTGGTAAATGTCCGGCACCTTTCGGAATGTGGCAGCTGGCAATGAGCAGTTTTGCGCTACTCACCCTGCAGTCCGGACGCCATACCGTCGCCGGGGCTGGTGTAGCTGGAGCGCATCAACCGGACACCGACACTGCTGACGCAGGTGCCCGAGGACGGGAACGCCCTCAGGGTTGTGATCGGGGCCCGGGGCTCGACCAGTTCTTAGATAATCAGCGTTATCAGGCAAGATAGCGATCACTGACCTAGCGCGAGCTGGGCGAGCGTCCCTCACTTCGGAGGCTTCGTTTCCCGGTTATCTGGCAACCCGGCGGATCAGGGAGGTCGGCACGGTGGATCCGGTCATCGCCGAGCAGCTCGGCCGCTCCCACCCGCTCGCCCGGCACCTCGATGACTTCCTCACCGACCTGGCCAACGCCGGGAAGTCGGCGCACACCCGGCGCGCCTACCGCGGCGACCTGATCGCCTTCGCCGCCCACCACGGCGAGGAGATCGGCGAGCTGACCGCTGCGCCCGTCCGCGCCTACCTGGCCGAGCTCGCCGACCTGTCGTCGGCCAGCCGCAAGCGCAAGCGCGCCGCCATCGCTTCCTTCGCCAAGTGGGCCGTCCGCCACGACCTCCTGGCCGCCAATCCGATGGACCGCATCGACACTGTCAAGGTGCCCAAGAACCTGCCCCGCCCAGCGTCGGCCACCGACGTCGCCAAGGTCATGGCCGTGATCTGCTCGCGGCGGCCGCGCAAAGATCTGTCGCTGGACCGGCTGCGGGATCGGGTGCTGTTCGAGACCGCCTACGTCTGCGGCGCCCGCGCCTTCGAAGTGTGCGGCCTGTACGTGGAGGACCTCGACTTGCGCCTGGACGACGAACACGTCCGTATCCACGGCAAGGGCGGCAGCGTGCGCACCGTCCTGTTGGACGACCGCGGCTACGTCACCCTGCTCAAGCTTTACCTGGCCCGCGCCGGCTACACCGCCGGGCCACTGTTCCGCGCCGGTATCAACGGCCGCGGCGGACCGCTGTCCTACGACGCCGCTCACCACCGCCGGCGGAACTACTGCACCGCCGCACGCGTCGAGATCGACATCCATCAACTGCGGCACGCCCACGCCACCGAGCTCATCAACGCCGGGGTGTCCATCGAGGCCGTTCGCCGCCGCCTCGGCCACCCAGCTTTGCGCACTGCTGGACGACAAGGTCGCCGACGCCGAGATCCGCGCCGCCCGCCGACGCCGCGACCAAACGATCCACTGACGACAAACCGCTCAGGGCCGTCGCACCCTCTTGCGTCATCAGCGCAGGTCAGAGATGGGTTCGATGAATCCTCCGCGATCTTCACCGATGCGGTGAGATGGGTGCGGGAACGCGACGTGCTACTGCCTGGGGTGACGACGCTGGCACGGGTGCGTGATGAGACGACCCGACGATTGTGGGGCGTGCTGGAGGGGTTGTTGACGGTGGGGCAGCGCTACGTGCTGGACCAGCTGTTGGAGGTGCCGCCGGGATCGCGCATCTCGGACCTGGAGCGCTGGCGCAAGGGACCGGTCCCGCGCGGGTCCGGACCGACGCTGATCAAAGCGCTGGACCAGGTCGCGGAGGTCATGGGGCTGGGCATGGGCGAGCTGGGCGCCGATCGCTTGGTGCCGCCGCGTCGGTTGGCGGAGCTGGCCAAGTACGGGATGAGCGCGGATGCCTCGCAGATTCGCCGCCACCGCGACGGCCGCCGGTTGGCGACGCTGCTTGCCACGGTCGCCTTCCTGGAGGCGAAGTCGATCGACGACACCCTGGAACTGCTGGATCTGCTGATGACGACCGAGCTCTTGAACAAGGCGCAGACGGCCGCGGACAAGGAGAAGATCCGCAAGCACCCGAAACTGGCCAAGGCCTCGGCCCGCCTGGCGGTGGCGGTGGAGGCGTTGTTCGACTCCGACTCCTGGGGCGGCCCGGAGGAGGAGCCGCGGGTCGCGGAGGTCTGGGAGGCGATCGAGGCGGTGGTCTCACGGGCGGAACTGCGAGCCGCGCTGGTGTTGGTGAGTGAGAACGTGCTGCCCGCCGACGCGGAAGATCCCGAGGACTGGCGTAGTGAACTGGTCGGCTGATACGCCACGGTGTCGGGATTCTTGAAGCTGTTGCCCAAGACGATCTGCTTCGGCGCGAACGCCGAAGGGGTGGTAGTACTGGCGGCGATGCACAAGCTGCCGGATGTGCTGGCCTATCGCAGCCGGCTGACCGCGCCGCTGATCCCCGGCCGCCTTCATAGAGGCAGCCGTGGTGAGCGGCCCGTGGAAGCGTCTGGTGTTCGGCCACCCCGCCCACGCTCCACCCGGTGGCGCAATCCTCAGGCCAGGCTGTTGGAGGGCAAGGCGTGGGAGGCGGTCCGAGTGGACGTGCTCACCCAGACGATCCGGACGCGCTGCTGGCTGACCACACGCGCGCCCTGGACGCGGCCTATCGGAAGTCAGCGGGCGGCTTGACGCCAACACCGAGGTGCGGATCGACGACGCAGGAAAGATCCACCTGACTGGCGTGAAGGCCGTCGAGGAGCCACCGTCGCTGGTCGACCTGCGCAACCGTACGGCGGGCGATGCTGCCGCGGGTGGACCTACCCGAGGTCATCTTGGAAGTGATGACCTGGGAGCCACAAATGGTGGAGGCGTTCACCGCGGTGTCAGGCGGCCGGTCCCGGCTGGAGGACCTGCCAACCTCGATCGCGGCATGCCTGGCCGCGCACTCCATGAACGTCGGGTATCGGCCGATCGCCAAGACCGGCGTGCCTGCCCTGGAGCGCTCACGCTTGTCGCACGTCTTCCAGAACTACTTCCGGCCCGAGACCGCTCAGCCTGGCCGACGCGCCGCTGGTCGCCTGGCAGGCCAGGCTGCCTCTCGCCCAGGCCTGGGGCGGCGGCATGATCGCGGCAGTCGACGGGATGCGGTTCGTGATCCCCATCCCGACTGCCCTACTCACCGACGACGCCCGATCCACCGTACGTCCGGGCCAGGCACGGCGCCGCCATCTGCAATGGTGACCTGACCGGCGAGCCGGCCTTGCACATACTGCCGGAGTGCGTCGTTGACGGCCAGCTTGCACAGCTTGGGGCGACGAGCTTGGCGGTCGGCGTGCCACTGCGCGACCGAGGCGCGATAGTCCAGACGGCCACCGCGGGTGGCCGCATTGCGCCGCAGTTCCCGCGAGATCGTCGACGGTGCCCGCCCCAGACGGCGGGCGATCTCCCGCACCCCGCACTTTCTGCGCGCGCAAGATGGCGATCTCCTCACGCTCGGCGAACGACAGGCCGCGGCCCGAGGACGGATCAAGGCTAATCGGTGGCATGCCGCCACCTTCACGAAACCACCGTGGTCCCAGCGGCATCGACACGCCGCACGCGACCGCCGCCTCCTCACTCTGCAGCCCTTTGGCGATCAAACGCCAGAACCGCTGCCGCTCCTCTCGCCGGTTGACCGGCGGCCGTCGGTCACGTCCACGGACGTGGTGTATGAATCGATCTTCGCGTGATCCTGTTTATGCAGGTTAA
>NZ_JBHUFV010000073.1:0-31920 GCF_042681425.1 Nonomuraea mangrovi
CGCGATGCCGCCGTCCCAGTGCACGGCAGCCACCCACTCACCGTCGGGCGCCATGGCCAGGCCGCCGACGAACGAGGGCGTCTCCAGCGTGGGAGCCAGCCGCCTGCCCTGCGCGTCCCACAGGTCCATCCGGTCGGAGCCTGCCGTGGCCATCCAGGTGCCGTCGGGGGCGATGGCCAGGTGCTTGACGGCCTCCACCGACGTCTTGATGGTGGTCACTGGGGTGCCGTCGGCGTATCACAGCCTGGCGCGGCCGTCGCGGCCGCCGGCCGCCAGCCAGGAGCCGTCGGGGGCGATGGCCACCGTGTCGACCCAGTCGTCGCACGCCTTGAGCGTCCTGATGGGCGTGCCGTCCCGCTCGAAGAGCCGGACCAGGCCGTCGGAGTCGGCGGTCGCGAGCCAGCGGCCGGCGGGCGAGATCGCCACCGAGGTGAAGAAGGTCTCCTCCGTACCCATTGACCGGCGTATGTCCGGGTCAGTACATCTTGTCACGGCTTAGCACTAATACTCGCGAGTAGAGTCCCGACCCCCAAGACGGCGGTGGTGACCGGTGAGCGGCCCCCCGCAGATCATTAGAGAGGATCCGACACACCCTCGAACGGGGCGACCTTGCTCTGGCGTCAGGAGGTCTGCTGCGCGGCCTCCCGCCACCGCCCTCCACGACGAACCCGCTGTGGCGCTCGCCGAACTAGTTCATCGTCCACGCCGTAAGCGAATCGAGATCTTAACCGTGAAGCCTGGCGTCACCGCAGGTGAGACGGTACTTCGTTGGAAATTTCTTCGTTGCTACCGGGACCCCGCCGGACCGCCTGCTGCCCGTCGACCTCCTGGCCTACACAGCCGACGTCTGGAGGGCGCGCTTCTCCCCAGACCGCGTAGGGGATGAGTCGTGGGGATACGCGTTCCTGGACGGCGTGGTGCTGGACGACCCGGACGGCGTCGTCGCCCAGCTCCGCACCGACGCGGCCGAGATCCACGCGCACTACCGCGTGCCGGCGCACATCAGGGCCCACTACGCGGGGCTGTGGAAGCATCTGCGCCCCAAGAGCCTGGCCCTGCTCCGCACGATCCCGGAGAAGGCCGATCAAGTCCGCAACCGCAAGAAACGCGGTTCGCCGCCGAAGTTCGACAAGAGTGGCTGTGACCAGCACTCGCGACAGGCCCTATTGGTTGGCTGATCGTGGCAAACCGGAGTCGGGGTCCAATCCCGCTTTCCAGCGCTTCTGTGCTTCGAGCCAGTGCACGTAGCGCGGCGAGGCGTCACGCAGGTCGATGCTGAGGGGGTAGGGATCGTACTCGTCCAGGAGCAGCATGCGGAGGAATTCGACCATGCCGCAGGGGAAGAGTGTGAAGTCCTCGTGGGTGTGTCGGCCGCAGACCAGGACGGGCCACTGGTCGGGGTCGGGGTCGGTGGTCAGCCAGCACAGGATGTCGGGGCCCGAGGTGATGCCCCAGGCGAGGATGTGGTTCGGGTCGATGTCGAGGCCTTCTTGACCGCCCAGCATCTCCCAGGTGTAACGGGCGTTCTCCGTCTCCTCCTCGAAGGTCCCGGGGTCCCACTGGATGTATTCCTTAGGCAACGGCATGAGGATGCCGACCTCGGCGAACGAGCCGGCGCCATAGATGGACATGAAGTCCATGTAGTCACGCGGGAACCGTGTGCCCCACCGCGCTTCTGCTGCCGACCAGTCGATTCCCTCGTCCGCGCCGAGATCTGAAGGCAGGATCTTGGTCAGCGCTGCGATACCTGTCGGGTCTTCCACGGCCATCCCTTCGACGACGTGGCCGGGAGTCTACGAGGTCACACCGACACAACACCGCAACGGGTCAGACGCGCCAGCGAGTGTGCCCAGCACTTTCGCAGGTTTTGAGTAGTTGGGTGGCGTCGCGGTACAGGCCACGGTCCCAGGCGGCGTCCCCGAGGACGTACAGGTCGGCGGGGTGGGCGCGGGCGGCGGCCGCGGTCCAGAAGCCGGGCGGGGGGATCTGGCCGGCGCGGTGGCGGCGGCCGTGCTGTTCCAGGTAGTCGGCCAGCCGGTACACCGGCCCCTCTGCGCCCTCCACGGCGGCTGGGGGTCTGGCGGTGCGGTGGCGGAAGCGGCCGGGGCGGATCCGGGTGACCGGCCCGCGGGCTCCCTTGCACGGCCGGGCGGTGTAGGCCAGGGCCTGCTCCAGCCAGTCCTCTCCCAGTTGGTCCCATTGCGCATCGGTCAGATAGGCCGGTGCGGCGGCCTCCAGCAGCGCCAGCGGCAGGGCGTTGCGGTGCCCCAGCCGGCGGGCGTCCATCGCCGCCCAGATGACCGCCTTGGCCGCTGGCGGCGCCGCGGCGAACCGTGCCAACAGCTCGGGCTCTCCGGCCAGGTACTGGGTGATGTGCCCGTCCTCGGCATGCCGGACGGCGGCGCCCAGTCGCGCGTCGACCCCGGCCGCCCGCCCATGGCGTCCAGGCCGGCGCCGGTGAAGGTCTCGGGCAGCTCGATCACCGTGCCGTCCAGCACCCGGGCCACCTGCGAGCCGGACTGCCTGGTGAGGGCCTCACGATGGTCGTGCCACAGCGTGCCCAGCACCAGCACCAGCACCGGGGCCCGGGCCGGGTCGGTCAGCAGGCTGCGCAGCTTGGCCGCGACCCCCTCGGCGGCATCACCGGATGCGCCCAGGTAATCCTGGGTCTCGTTCAGCCACACCACCGTGCAGGGCCCGACCCGGTCCAGCGCCGCCACCGCCGCCTGCGGGCGGGTCGGATCATAGGGGTGCCACAGCCGCCACCCGCCCGCCCGGCGCAGCGGTGTCAGGGCCTCCCACAAGGCCCGGGTCTTGCCCGCCGACGACCCGGCCACCAGCACCGCCATCGCACTGCGCCCGCTGGCGGCCCGGGCGACCACCGCGGCGAGCCGATCGTCATGCGCCCGCCGCACATACGGCGGCAGCGACGGCAACTCGCCCGCGTCCTCCAGGGTGATCGGCCGGTGCACCTCCAGCGCGAACGGATCGCTCACCTCGCTCAACAGCTGGCCCACACCGGTACCGGAATGGCCTGCCGGAGCGGCGGGGGAGTCGGCGCGTTCGTCCTGGTCGGCGGTCAGCAGCTGGGACCACTTTCGCTGGGTGACGGGTTCCTCCCTGGCCCAGGCGGCCAGAACCTCACCGACCTTGGTCAACTGGTCCACGTCCCGGGGCAGGGACTTGCCGGTCGACCACATGTTCACCGTCGTCTTCGGCACTTTCGCCTGGGCGGCCAGCCGGTCCCGCGTCACCTGCTCACCGTGATGGCCGACGTGGTGGACGGCCTGGTCCCACAGCCGCGCAAGCTCCGCCAGCACCCGCGAGGACACATTCGCTCCGGCCGCGGGACGAAACGGCTTGGACACTCCCCGCCACCTGTGCGCTTTGCCCGAGAGTGTGGATCCGGCTCGTACCAAGCCGGACCCGCACCTGACCAGGAGAGTAATCGCCGCGCCGCTGTCCGGATCCGCAATCGGTGGGATCGGCACCGTTTCCCCTGGTTAATGGAGCCATATGCCCTGCTAGACGGGTAAACGACCACGGAGACCAAACGATGACGCCCTCATCTGATTTGACGCGTACCGAACGACTTCTGCTGGCTGCTGCCGCGATTCGCGGCGCCCTCGCCGGAGCCGTACGCGCCCTTATCACTTGGATGCTCGATCACCACATCCGCTGAGTGACCGCATGCTCGCCGCCTCCCCGGAGGGCGGCGAGCACACGGACGGCGAGGGCCGTGTTCCACGACGCCCTGCGGCCTCTCCAGCGCCGCATTGAAGGGGTGCAGCCAAGGTACGGCGGAAACCGGCAATAGGCTGAGCGGCCCTCGGGTTTGCGCTGGTGAGGGCAGGGGTTCCCGGATGTGATCGATCTCAGCCCTCGGCGTAGTTGATCTTTTGGTACGTTCCTCGATCCGTATGGTTGATATTTACGGGTCTGAGGTTGTGGCGTGACGTCGATCGAGCGGACCGCGTCGCGTGGGCGAGTGGGCAGGTGCGGTCGGACAACCACCTGCTGGCACTGATGGTGCAGCTGAAGTGCTTCAACCGGATGGGCTATTTCCCCCGGCTGGATGACGTCCCGGAGGCAGTGGTGGCCCACATCCGCCGAGATCTCGGGCTGGGCGAGGACGTCGCCGCGGTGTACGACTCGGACCGGACCCGGGGCCATCATCGGATGCTGATCCGCCCGCGTAGCGAGGTCGTGTCGGACATTCAGCAAGACCGCCGTCGTCGTCATCACCGCGAAGTCCGCCGGGCACAGGGTCTTGGGCCTCGCCACCGCAGACGTCCGTCTCGCTTGACCTCTTGCGCGTCAGTCCGGCAGCCAGTGCAGCTCGTGCGCCAGGGCTTTGGCGACGGCACGGATGCGGCGGTGTAGTGGCGACTGCTCGCGTGGGAGGACCAGGTGGAACGTCAGGCTGGGCGCGCCCCGCAGCGGTCGCCAGGTGAGACCGGCCGGTTGTGCCGTGGCCGCGGCTTCTCCGGCCGGGGCGAGGGTGACCCCGTCGCGCAGGTCGCGCTGAGACATGTCGAAAGAGACTGCGGGCGTGTGGAATCGGGGGTGTGGTCGGGTGTCTCGGAACAGTGCGGACAGCTGATCGTGGATCACGGGGTTGGCCGCACGGTCTGGGAGTCGCAGCGGATACGCGGCCGCGTCGGCGATCTCGATCTCCGGGTGTTCGGCCAGCGGATGGTGCTGCGCCAGCTGGACC
Organism: Nonomuraea mangrovi; assembly: GCF_042681425.1. Lineage (NCBI taxonomy): Bacteria > Bacillati > Actinomycetota > Actinomycetes > Streptosporangiales > Streptosporangiaceae > Nonomuraea > Nonomuraea mangrovi. The sequence continues at coordinate 4,718 of NZ_JBHUFV010000073.1, forward strand.
CCGATGCGCGCACGCCGCAGCAGGAACCGGCGCACGCCACGGCCCGGCTGTTCACCGCGGGTGATCCCGGCATCGATGCGGCCGTCGGCGACCGCGGGGGAGATCTCCGGTGTCGCCATCGGGACCGCGCCGACCTCGAGTCCGCTGTTGCCGCGAATCAGCCTGTCCACCAGGGCCGGTGCCGTCTCGGCCCCGGCGCTGAGGCTGTATCCGATGCGCACCGTGCCCAGTTCACCGGCCGCCGTGCTCCGGGCGGTGTCCCATGCCCGATCCAGCGCCGCCAGCGCGGGCGGCGCGGACTCCGCCAAAGCCGCACCGGCCGTGGTCAAAACGACGCTACGCGTGTTGCGGACCAGCAGGGCCGTACCGAGTTCCGCCTCCAACCGGCGCATCCGGGCGCTGAGTGCGGGCTGTGCGATACCGATCCGTGCGGCCGCGCGGGTGAAGTTCAACTCCTGCGCCAGCACCAGGAAGTACCGCAGGCTCACCGTATCCGGCGCCACGTGCCCTCCCTGCCGATTGATAACGATCCGTTCTGAGTCTATCCCGTACCGGTCTTTCCCTCGGCCGCACATCAAGCCCTAACCTGCGCATATGGCGATTCAACTGACCGCAGTACCCGTCGCCGGGATCGATCGATCTGAGTGTCAATTCGAAGTCGGACGATTCCGGCCGAACACAGGAGGTTTCCATGGCTAAGGGCTACTGGGTCAGTGTCTACCCCGCCATTTCCGACCCTGAGAGGCTGACTGCCTACGACAAGCTGGCCGGTCCGGCTGTCCGGGCTGGGGGCGGGCGCGTCCTGTCCCGTGGCGGTCGAGTCGTCGCCCACGAGGCCGGAATCACGCAACGCGTCGTTCTGATCGAGTTCGACAGCTTTGAACAGGCCGTCGCGGCATACGAGAGCGAGGCATACCAGAAGGCGCTGGTGGCCCTCCCCGACGGCGTCGAGCGCGACTTCCGCATCATCGAAGGCATCGACTGACCGGCGGGCCCAGCCATCGCTGAGCATCCGTCACCTGAAACGCACACGGTGCTGAACGACGTCTCACGAGACGAGTTCGAAGCGATGCCCCGCGTCCCAGTTCGTCGTCGACGTCCTCGACGGCCTGATCCCTGTCGGCGGCTCGCCGCGCTACCCAACGTCGAGCAACTTGCCTGACTTGCCTGATACGGCGATCAAGCTCTGACCTGCCACAACGGCGATTTCGGTGCGGGGTTCGCGTTGCTGGCCGCCTACCTGCTGGTGCAGTCCACCTGGGTGCTGGTGGCCGGCTTCCGCCCGCACCACTCCCCGCTGGGCATCGCCTCGACCGCCGTCACCGCGGCGGTGATGTTCGCGCTCGCCTTCGGCAAGGCCCGCACCGGCGCGGCCCTGGTCAACCCGGTACTGAAGACCGAGGGCCGCGTCACCCTGATCGACGGCCTGTTGGCCGCCGCCGTGCTGGTCGGCCTGGTGCTCAACTCCCTGGCCGGCCTCTGGTGGGCCGACCCACTGGCCGGGTACGTCCTCGTCTACTACGCGGTCCGCGAGGTCAAGGAGATCTTCTTCGGCGAGGACTGACCGCGCCAGCTGGCCGACACGAGCACGTCACCGGCCGCTCCGCGCAGGAAGCCAATCGGCCCGTGGGGGCGGAATCGAAGTCTTCTCCCGAGCGACGGGGCTCAGCGAGGGTTCGGCAAGTGGTTGTCGAGATCCCGTGGGTCCGGACGGTCTGTGATCTGGGGAGCGCTGGCCTCTTCGACGCCGCACTCGATGAGATGGCCTAGTATCGTCGCCATCTTCTCGGTGTCCTCGACCACGTTGACACGTGTGATCTGGCCCCAGCGCAGCTCGATCGTCTGGGCGAACTCGTTGTTGAAGGGGTGGCCGGCGACCGTACCGCTGGTCCGCAGGAGCGCCACGACCCGAGTACTCCCTGGTTCTTCGGTTGATGCTTCCGTCCTAACTCCTTGCTATTCGCGACGGCGTCCTGCGTCCACGGCTACTCGCCCAATTCCTCGGTTATGACCGAGCAGCGATCTCCCAGCCTTGAAGGCTGAAAGGCGTCCGCCGCCGGCGGCAGTCACACCGGCGACGTAGTTTCGCTACGGACGGTCTCCCGCGGACTTCACGGTGAACGCGACGGACACGAGCCAGATGAGTCCGCCGAAGCGCACCACTGGCAGCAGGTAGCCGAAGCCGGCGGCCATCGGGGTGAATACGGCGAGCAGCCCGGCGACGGCGATGGCCAGCCCGGTCCAGGTGACAGCGCGCGGCAGCGTACCGGTGCGCATGCCTGCTGCGGTGACTCCCGCGATGAGTACCGCGAACGTCACCGCAAAGGCGACGCCCCCGGACATGAACGCCAGGTCGGCCAGGTCGCGGGCTCGGGCCGCCCCGGTGGCGCTTGCGCCGAGCCAGCCGAACACAGCGCTGGCGATCAGTGCGGCGCCGGCCGACACGCCGCCGATCAGCGGGATCGCTGTGCGCAGCCGCCGCTGCAGGACGGCCGCCGACCACACCAGCGGGGCCGTGGCGGCGGCCAATAGGACCGCGCCCAGCATGATCGCGGTGGGATGGGTTTGGCCGTACTGCAGAACCTCGGCTGCTGACGCGGTCGGTTGTGGAGTGTTTCGGTTGGTCACCACGTAGGCGATGGTGAGCGCGACGTAGCTGAACACAGCGGCCAGCAGCGGCGTCTTCGACGGGGCAGTGGCGGGGACGGTGGTGGGGGCGGTGGTCATGGGTTCTCCTCGATAGATTTCCGGTACGCGGGGGGTTGTCCGATCACGCCCGGTGGTGGCGGTGGCGTTGACGGTGATGGCGGCGGCGCGTTGGCGGCGGGGGGTCACCGCGGCGATCCCGGCAACGACGCCGGCAATGACGCCGGCGACGATGGCGGTGAGCGTTCCCAGTGCCTGAATGACGGCTCCGGTGAACGCGCCGATTGCGCTCGGGTCGGCCAGCCGGGCGAAGTACGCCGGGTTCATCACGGCACCGACGGTCATCCAGACGCCCATCGCGCTACCGACCAGTGGAGACCACGGCTAACGCCGCGGCCGCCAGCGACAGCACGGCGCCCGGGACGCCGGACAGACCCGACACGGCGGTGAGCTGGATCATGATTCCCGGCGGCGGGCCGCTACTAGAGCTCGTCAAAGCTTGCGGTGGTCCGGGCGGTTGCGGCCACCTTGTCGCCGCGGGACAGGGTGGCCTCGACGAGGTTGCGCTTATTCCTGGACTCGGCGATTAGCGGGGCGGTCTTCCTGTTCCGTCACGGTCAGGTCTGCGGCGGGTTGAATGCCGCCGCGTGGTGGGCGACCCATTGGGCGTAGGTGAACGGCGGTCGCCCGGTGACCTCTTCGACGGTCGGTAGTGTTTGCGCGCTTTTGCCGTCCAGGGTGGCGAGTCCATCGAGGTAGGCGTCAGCCACCGGTGTGGGCATTCCGTGGCCGAGCAACTGCTGCCGGAATTGCTCGCGTGGTACCTCCTGGAACCGCACTGGCCGTCCGATCGTCTCCGCGATGATCCGCACGCGGTCGATCTGGGTCAGCGACTGTGGTCCGGTGAGGAGGAAGGCCTCGCCGACCCGTGCGTCGAGAAGGGCGCGGACGGCGACCGCGGCGATATCGCGGGGGTCGATCGGGGGCACTGCGGCATTGCCGTAGACACCGCGTACGACATCACCGTCGGTGATCTGTTGGGCCCAGACGAGGTCGTTGGTCATGAAGTAGTCGGGGCGGATGAAGGTCCACGGCAGCCTGGACGCGGCGACGGCTCGTTCGACCTGCAGGTGCTGTTCGCCGATCAGCCCGGGCGTTGCGTAGGTGACGGCCGCTGACGACAGCAGTACGACATGTTGCAGGTTGGCCTGCTTGGCCGCGTCTAGGAAGCCGTCGAGGGCGTTGTGGAGTGGGAACAGGAAGGCCCGGTCGATGCCGGTCAGCGCTTCGGTCAGGGTTTCGGGTCGGGTCAGGTCGCCGGCCACGACTTCGACCTGGCCGGGGAACGCGTGGTCGGTGGGGTTGCGGGTGAGGACGCGGACCTTCTCCTCCACCTCCAGCAGTTGGCTGACGATGTTGGCGCCGACGTTTCCGGTGGCACCGGTGACCAGGATCATGATTGATCTCTCCTTCTTCCTTGGGGCCGGTCTTCGGCCTGTGGGGCTTGTTCGGCCGCAGGCAGGCCGTTTCTGGCTTGGCTGCCCTGGTGAGGGCGCCGGGGCCCATATGGTCCAGGCCGGTGCATCCCCGGCAGGGGAGTTTTGTGTCGATGCGGGATGGTCCGGTTAGAGCTGTCGGATTGCGGCGATGTCGAGTTCCAGCGCCACCGTCTTGCTGACCAGGCCGGCGGCGGCGGTCCAGTTCACGCCCCAGTCCTTGCGGTTGATCGTGGCGCTGCCCTTGAAATGGACCCGGAGGTTGCTCGACAGGTCGTCGCTCGACGGGTCGTGTTCGGCGCTGGTGAGTTCGAGGTTCACGGTGATCGGGTTGGTCACGCCGCGGATGGTCAGGGCACCGGTGAGCTTGAAGGTGGTCTCGCCGACCTGCTTCACCTCTCTCGAGGTGAAGGTGATGGTCGGGTGGTCGGCCAGGTTCAGGAACTTGCTGCGCAGGTACTCGTCGCGCTGCCGGTTGTGGGTCTGGATGCTGCCGGCCTGGATCGTGAGTTCGACGCTTGACTCGGACGGGTCGCCGCCGTCCAGGTACGCACCTCCCTTGAACTGGTCGAACTGTCCGCGCACCTTGGGGCCGATGGTGTGCCGGGCGAGGAAGCGAATCCGGGTGTGGGCCGGGTCAAGGGTGTAGCCGCCGGTCAAGTCGTTGAGCACGATCGTGGTCGTCATGTCACTCCTAGATGTGTGGGAGGAATGAGCCGTTGGGCTCCGAGCTGGCGGTGGGTCGCGCGAAGGCCGCGGGCGCTGCGGGGGGCGGCGACCCCGCGAGCGGAGTGGGGTCGAGGTATTTGACTTCGTAGACACGCTCGGTGAATTTCCAGCCCTCGAGGGTGCGCTGGTAGCGGTCGTGGTAGAGGGCGTAGTTCAGATGCGAGCTGCCGTCGCGCATCCGCCCGAACTCCTGGATGTAAGCCCGGCCGACCGCGGTGTCGCCGTCGATCTGGATGGTGCCGGGGTGGATGTTCTGCACGAAGAACTCCCAGAGCCCTTGCCCCCACGTGATCCCGGCGCGGATCTCGTCCCGGCCGACGAATGCCTTGCCGATGTGCGGCCACCGCATGGCGGCGTCGGGGGTGAACAGCGATGCGACGCGGTCGTAGTCGCGCATCATCACCGCGTCGGTGAGCTCGGCGCGCAGCGCCTCGATCTCGACGCGGTCGGCGATGGCCTGCATGTTGCTCATCGGTTCCCTGCCTTCTCGACGTGTCAGGTGGTGGTGTCCAGCATCGGGGCAGGTCAGCGGCGGAACAATGTAAGGTTTGTGGGGCGATCTATAACGTGGGGGTTATGTGTGGAGCTACGGGACATCGAGATCTTCCTGACGCTCGCCGAGGAACTGCACTTCGGCCGCACCGCCGAACGGCTACGCGTGTCCCAGGCGCGCGTCAGCCAGGCCATCAGCAAACAAGAACGGCGCATTGGCGTAGCGCTGTTCGACCGCACCAGCCGGCGCGTGAGCCTGACCCCGGTCGGTCGGCGCCTCCGCGAAGATCTGCAGCAGGCCTACGACCTGCTCCACGAGGGGCTGGCCCGCGCCGAAGCAGCAGGCCTGGGCGCGCGCCAGACCCTCCGGCTGGGCGTTTTCGGCCATGCCGGATATGAACTACGCCCACTCGTCGACGCGTTCCGCGCCCGCTATCCAGGCAGTGACGTCCAGTTCAGCGAGGTCACCGGCGGCGACCCGTTCGCCGCCCTACGCACCGACGACGCCGACGCGCACGTGCTGTGGTTGCCGGTGGCCGAACCGGATCTCACCGTCGGTCCCACAGTGCTCACCAGCGGGCGTGTGCTGGCGGTGTCGGCCGACCATCCGCTAGCCGATCGCGGCAGCGCGTCCCTGGAAGACCTCGCCGACAACCACGTCGTCGACCTCGGCCCCGGCGCCCCCGAGTACTGGGTCGCCTCCATGGTCCCCGTCCGTACGCCGCTCGGCCGCCGCATCCCGCGCGGGCCTATCGCGCGCACCTTCCACGAGATCCTTGCCCTGGTCGCCGCCGGACACTGCGTCCACCCGCTGGGCGAAATCGCCGCCCGCTACAACAGCCCTCCCGGCATCGTCTTCGTGCCCATCCGCGACGCCCCCGCGCTTCAGTTCGCCTTGATCTGGCGGTCCACCGCCGATAGCCCCGCCATCCGCGCACTGGCCCAGACCGCCGCCGACCTCGGCCCCATCTCGCTGAACCAAGCCCACGTGGACACAGCCGACGGGCAGCTTCCAGGCGGGGCCATTTCAGACCGTCACACCAACCCGAATTGATCACCAAGTGAGGCCCTGCGCTGGGGCGACCTGAGCCGCGATACGGGCGCGGTCCTCGGCGCCCAGCCTCGACCGCATGACATCCTCTCCCAGCTCCAGGCACCGCCGGACATGCTCCACCACCACCGGCGGCACCTCACGGGACTTGGCGAAGTGGCCCAGCCGCTGAAGGATCTTCAGCGCGAGCGTCGGTGCCCGCAGGTGCTCATCGGTGTCGGTCTTCTCCCGCGCCCGCGCCATCTCCTCGGCCGAGGGGGAGTAGAAGAGGTACAGCTCACGCGTCATCCCCAGGCGCGGGAACACTCGATAGGCGGTCCGTTCGACCGACGTCACCACACACGCCTCCCGGCTCGCCCCGCCGGCGGACGAGACACACCGTAGCGAGGCGAACGCGCACCAGCAGGCGAAGAAGATCACAGCTTCATCACCCTCGCTGCGCAACCCTTGTCACCAAGATCATCCCGATGTGGGTTTGCGCTTGTGCGGTCTGACCCCCTCTCAGGGACGCCGTTGAGCTCGCTCTCCCGGGCCAGGGCCTTCAGGCCGGCGACGAGGTCACCGTGACGTTTCGCGGCGTGATGGGAAGTCCCAGCCCTGACGCTGTGGTCACCGTCCAGCGTCTAGGCCCACGCGAATACCGCTGACCGGGCTTCAGGGGAGTGGATCGATGCGCACTTCTGGCCACAGCGACCGCAACGGCTCGGATTCGCCGGTGGAGTTTGGATACCTTCCACCTGAGCGCTGGTGCAATGCGTCTCACGCTCCAGCATCGCGCCCCAGCCGCCTGTACCAAGGCCACGACACGCGGTGGCAAGACGCACGTGGCTATAGCCATCTTCACCAGCGCGTCGCCGTGGCCGGAACCTGGCCGCAGCGAAGCCCCAGCCAGGTTCGCCCCCTGCCGTACGCCAATCGACAACGGGCAACCATCCCCTGGCGCTAACTGTAGTTAGTGCTGGTGCGAGAGTGCGGCCGCCACCCCCGCACGCCATGTCATGCGCTCTGAGCACCACTGACCAGGAGGAGAGGACTCCCGTTGCACCCGTCCTTCGAAGGGCTCCACGACCAGCACGCTGACATCGCGGCCCTGCTGGACCAGCAGCCGGCCCCGCTCGACATCCCCGCGTTCTGCGAAGCGCTCAGCGCCCACCTCGGACGCTCGATCATCGCCGCGCCCTTCGACCCCGACAGCATCGGGGCGGACGCGTCGACGTGCTTCTGGGCCCAGATCGAACGCGGCGACGTCCGCCACACCCTCATCGCCTACGCCGCCACCCCGGCCATTCCCGCAGACCAGCAGGCGGCCTGCTTCCTGGACATGCTCGCCGACATGCTGCGCACCGAGTCAGCCGACGACGACGCCGCACTCGAACGCCTGGCGGGCACCTTCGCCCCCGACCTCCTGGAGTTCGGCGGGCTGGACCTGATCAAGCAACTCGCCGCGAAGCCCGAAGAGCCAGCCACGCCCCAAGCTCCCCGCTCGAACGTGGCCGATCGACCGGCCACGAGCGGCCCACGTTCGAGCGGGTCAGCACGCTGGCACGCTAGCTTCGCCCATGATCGAGAAGGTCAGGACAACATCTCCCCCAGGCCAGCCAGCCATGCCTAGCCGCCTGGCCTGACGCTTCGTATCTTCCGGTACAAACGGCGCAAGTCTCGGCACCCGACAGGCGAGGGGCAGCATGGGGCGGTTCTGGGCATGGCTCACGACGGACAAGAGCAGCGTCAACGGACAATCTCCCGCCCCGCCACCGCCACCAGACGTCCCGCGCATCGAGCCCCGCATGGCAACCGACCTCGGCGAAGCCCTGACGGCCTACTGGCACAACAGACACTGGCTGGGCATGGACGGCTTCATCAAATGGCTGTACGACACCGGCCAGATCTCCGAGGCCAGGTTCGCGCTCAAGGAGATCAAGAAGATGCCGGACCCTCCTGCCAGCCTGCTAAAGCGGCTGCGCCCGATCGAGAAACTGCTGGAGGCTCGGCTACACGAGCAGTTGCCGCACCCCCCGCCTGACTCCCATGCTCGCGGTGACCTGGCCGACGCCGCTGGAATCCCATGAATGGAATCCCAGCGATGGGCCGACCAGGACGAGCCGCCTGCGAGGCAGCAGGAACGCCGCCGCTACGCCCGCGACGGCGGCGGCCCGACCGAGCTCGCGCTGCTGGTCGAACGCGACAAGCTCGCCGCCGGCTTGCCCAGCATCCAGGCGGCTGAGCGCGCTGAACATTGGCTGCAGCAGGACCGGCAGCAGCCTCGCGATCGCCTCACTTCGGTCCCGTGCGGGGCTGGGGACGATCATCGTGGTTGATCTTGTCGCCCAACTGGGCGGCAAGATCAACCAGGGCTGTCGGGTGTCTCAGTCCGGCTTGTCTCGATCGCGGCCAAGAGCTCTCGAAGTTCAGTCACGACCTGCTTCACGGCCCCGGGGTTGTTGTGTGTGGCCTGGCGGATGCCGTCGACGGCGATGAGGCGAGTCGCACACCCGCGAGGCCACCCGGCTCAACCGCCGACCGGGCGAGGCGGGCGCGAACCTGCCCCCGGAGGCGTTCAAGCAGGCGCCGGCGACCGTCGAGGCGGCGGCCCCTGGGACCGGCGGCGGGTGGACGGTGGGCCAGTTACGCGCCGCGCTTCGGAACCAGAGGAACCAGACCGTGAAGTTCCCCAAGCCGCGCTTCTACCGGGTAGGCGATCGCGTGCAGCTGTGCGGCGCCTACGACGTCATCGGCTACGTACGAGAGGTGCGCCGACGCAACCATCTGCCGTACTTCGGGTGCCTAGTGTGGTGTCCACCAACGTTCACCGGCTCCGATGATCACAGATGGGCCGTGCGTATGAGTGCGTGAGGCCTGGGCGAACTGGGCCCAGGCCTCATCTGTTGAGCTCTGGCTTATGCGCGGCTGAAGAGCCACTCGGGGGTGTACCCGCCGGACGGAAGGATTGCGACGTGCGGGGGCCAGATACGGAGGAGGCTCGGGGCCAGGAAGAAGGAGTCGCTTGAGGCGGCTGAGGCGAGCAGGTAAGTGTCTGGCTCTTCGTCCGGACCTTGGGAGACTTGCCAGGTGAAGGGCTGCTTGGATCCTCTGATCATCATGTCAGCTTGGTTGGGATCGCGGTCGCTTCCCAGGTAGAGGCCCGATACGACATTGCGCAGGGTGTAGGCGTCCGATTCGGAGCTCACCTCCCACTTCTGTGTGGGGTTGCCATCCCGCTGGAGCAGCAGGATGGGTGCGTCAGGGCCCTGGTGGGTGAGCTGGCCTCCGGGGCCCATGATCGTGTAGATGCCGTTGGGAATGGGCTGGTTACTGCTCATATAGTGCCTCCCGTATGTAATCGAATTACGACTGCCTGTAGCCACCTACCCCCACGACTCTCAAGGCTCTCCCCGAGCCGCTGCAACTTCTAGATAGAACAGTCCGCGAGTGCGGTATCCACGAACCTTCGCGGATCGGCGTAGGTCGTCAAACCCTCGGCACTCCCTAAGCCCAGAGCCGGTGGACCGCCGCGCTGTCCGGCTTCCAACAGCGTCACCTGCCCGCTGTGCACGCCGCCCAGGCACGCGGCCCACAGCTGGCCAGCGATCTCGGGCTCGGCGCCGCCCAGCCACAGCTGGTGGGCGCGTGAGCGGCACTCACCGCGCGGCGCTGGACATCCAGCCCGGCTGGTACATCCACCTCGCCGCCGCCGCCGGCGGCGGGTGGACGCCCGTCCTGGTCCGGTTCGACACCATCACCACTGACGGCCAGCCGCGGGCGTGGTTCCTGCATCCCGACGTGGGCTTGATCGGCGCGGACGCCACCGACCTGATCCTCAGCCGCACCCCCGCTGAGCACCTCTGCTGTGCCAACGTCGACCCGTCATGACGACCGGGCCTCCGGTGCTGCCGCGTTCGCCGCACCTGAGGCCCGACCCCATCCCCACCCGCTCCTAAAAGGCGTCCTCCTCCCGAAGGCGTCCCCAGCCCCAAAGTAGGTCGACCGTTGCAGGTCAGAGGCGTGTTCCGGACGGCGCGGAGGCTGGGGTTTCGGCGGCGGGAGGGTGGTGCTGAGATGTGGCCGAATCCGCTCAGAGAACATGACCCATGCGCTGACCTGCGGCTATGCCACTTCGGTTCTGGGTTGTCGGCGCTAGTTGGCGGCTGGGGACGCCTTCGGGAGGAGGACGCCGAATGCTTGGCTCGGCGGGCGAGTATGCCGATCCCGGCCGCTTACGTCGCGGCGGCCTCCGTAACCTCGGTGCGGGTCGGTTCCTGTGGGTCTGGGCTGGCGCCGTCATAACGGGGTAAACACCACGCTGCCGTAACAGTAAGTGGCTGACGCGTTGCGATAGCTGGAAGGTTGTCGCGTGTGGCACACCAGCCGCATCGTTCACAGTGCAGGGAGAACCGATGATGCGCACCGTGCCTGCGGCCGTAGCCGCCGCTGCCTTGATGGCCTTGTCGCCGCTCGCCCCGGCGTGGGCCGTCCCTGGCACTCTGATAATCGGCGGAATCGGCATCAACGACCCGCATGGCTGCTACCCCGTCTGGATCCAGGGGGGAGCACGCGTCGAAAACCACACCCAAGTGCAGGTCGCCGAATATCTGACGGGTACCTGTGACCTCACGAATCTTGGTGGCTACGGACCAGGGGAGTCTTTCCACGTCGAGTATGGCCACAGCATCAAAGTCCCGTCGGTGTAGGGCCATGACCTGTTCCGGAGACGCGAGCAGGAGCCGCGAGCTATCCGGTGTTGGATGGGGTCAGGCGGCTCCTGCCAGTCACCGCCAGGAGTCCCGCGCCTGGATCACCATGCGCGGGCTCCCCACCTGCCCGGCGACGGGCGCAGCGACGGCCAGTGGCACCTGTACGGCCCGGACGGCGAGATCGACATCGACGGCTTCGGACTGTTCGGCCATATCCGTGCCGCCGACCAGACCGACGCCCAGCAAGCCGCAGCCGCCGCCGTCACCGATTAGGTCGTTTGCCGACACCGAAGGTTTCAGCCGGTGTGCTCTTAGCTAGGGCCGTAACCTCCAGGTGTAGGGCGCAATTGCCTCAGTGTCGACGTCGGTGTCGGGCCAGCGGCTGGCGCAGCACCTCGGCTGTCGACCGGCACCAGCCGGCGAAGTGGGGGAAGACCCCGGAGGCGTCCGCGGAGCGCGCCCCGGCCTCCAGGCCCGCCACCAGCTGGGTCCGGGAGTCGTCGCCGGGCTCGCGCTTATCCCGGTGGCGCAGGCCGTTGGAGCGGATCGCCGTCCAGACCGCCGCCGCTGAGGCGAGGCCGAACCCGAACCGCCGGTCGTCCTCGGCTTCGAGGATGCCGCGCGCCAGGGCGGTGCGGAACGCGGCGAGGTGGCCCGGCTGGCCGAAGCGCTGGGCTTGGCTCCGGGGGCGTTGCGGGGCTACGGGCGGCGGGCCACGGGTTACGCAGCGGGAATGTGTTCGTGCCGGGATCGCGCCGCTACGCCGACCCGGCTACCTACCTGTACACGCCCGAGCAATGTCGGCCGGCAAGGCGCCGAGGACATCCCGGCCGAGGCCAAGGAGCTGAAAGACGAGCTGGCGGGCATGTTGCCGTTCGCGCCGATCGCCTCACTGCTCATCGAACTCGACGCGCGGACGAAGTTCCTGGACTGCTTCACCCACGCCGGGGGCAAGAAGCTGGCCGGCTCGCCCGAGCTTAAGCGCAACATCCTCGCGGTGCTGATCAGCCAGGCCACGAATCTGGGGTTGGCCAAGATGAGCGAGGCCAGCGGCATCTCCTACGACACCCTCGCCTGGACGATGGAGTGGTATGTGCGGGAGGAGACGTTGCGCGAGGCCAACACCTGCGTCGTGGATCATCACTACGGGCTGGCGTTGGCCAAGGTGTTCGGCGGCGGCACCATGTCCTCCTCCGACGGGCAGCGCTTTCCGGTGCGCGGCAAGAGCGTGACCGGGCGGACCATGACCATCCACGGCGGGCAGGTGTTGTCCACCTACACCCATGTCTCCGATCAGTGGTCGACCTACGGTACGAAGATCATCGTGCCGACGGCGCGGGAAGGACACTTCGCGCTGGATGAGTTCCTCGGCAACGCCACCGATCTGCCGATCGTCGAACACGCGACCGATACGCACGGTGCCACGCTCATTAATTTTGCCCTGTTCGATTTGGTGGGGAAGGCGTTGACGCCGCGGATGCGGGATCTGACCCGGGTCACCTTGGTGCGTGACGACACCCCGACCGAGATCGGCAAACTCTACCCGCACGCGGGGCCGCTGCTGGGCGCCCGGTGGAACGAGGCTCTGGTGGCCGAGTGCTGGCCGGATCTGCTGCGGATGGCCGGGTCGCTGAAGTTCGGGCAGGCCACCGCGTCGTTGATCGTCGGCAAGTGGTCGGCGGCTTCACGGCAGAACACCCTGGCCACCGCGCTGAAGGAGTGGGGGATGCTGCGCCGTACCGTGCACACCGCGAAGTATTTGTCGGATCCGGCGTATCGCAGGAAGATCACCCGCCAGCTCAACAAGGGCGAGAGCCTGCATGCGCTGCGCCGTGACCTGCACTACGCCCAGCAGGGCATGGTCACCAAGCCGCACCTGTCGCAGCAGACCGAGCAGGCGTGGTGTTTGACCGTGTTGACCAATTGTGTGGTGACCTGGACCACAGAATATTATTCCAAGGCGGTCCTCGACCTGCGCGCCCAGGGCCGCGACGTCCCCGACGAGGTGCTTGCTCATATTTCGCCCGGGCACAGCGACAATATCAACTTCTTCGGGGCGATCCACGTCGACGTCGAGGCGGAGTTGGCCAAGCTGAGTGACGGCTGGCGGCCGTTGCGCCCCGCCCAGCTACGGGAGCTGGGCCTGTGAGCAGCCGGGACTGGCCCGAGGCCACCGCGTTACCGATTCGGGGTAAGGGGCGCGGGCCGGGGTCCGGAAGGCATGTCGAGGTCGAACCGGTCTCGGGCGTGGGCGGCCTGGTCAGCGACCGCCCACGTAGGTCCTTCATAGACCAAGTGTCTCGACCCATGTCCCTGTCGGTCGGCGAGTCGGTTGGCTGTGGCGAAGACTGCGATGTCGGGCTGGAACCGTCGGAGGTTTCCACGTTGAGGGTGGGCAGGTCGAGGGAGATCGGGACGAACGATTCGATCGGGCTGTTGCCTGCCGTGATGGCGTTGAGCAGGTCGGTGTCGGCGTGTGCGGCGCGGTGGGTGTCATGGCCGGCGCGTCCGCCAGGCGATCCGGTCGTGGGCGGGGTCTCAGAGGAGGAACTGCTCCAGCAGTGGCGCCAGGACGTCGGGTGCCATGTCGTGTGGTGCGTCCACGCTGTGGCGCCGCCCGTGAGGCAGTAGGTCGGTGACTGTTTGTGCGGCGTCCCGTCGCCAGGCGGCACTGTGCGTGCCGTCGATGACCAAGGTGGGGACGGTGATGGTGGCCCTCCAGTGCACGGGCAGGGAGTAGTCGCCCATCACAGTCATGTCATAGGCCAGGGTGTGGGCCATGGCTTCGAGGCTTCGCCACTGGGGAGCCGAGCGCATCGCAGCGATGACCTCGGCCGGCGTCTCCACAGCGGTGGTCAGGAAGAGTTCGACCGCGTCGCCTCGGCGATCTGCCCGCACGAGCTTGTCGAGCTGTGCGGTGAAGTCCAGGGGTATGGCTGTGCGGGTGCCGTCGATGATGAAGGGCGGCTCGATCAAGACCAGTCCGGTGATCGGCACGCCGCGCGCAGCCGAGTCGGCGACAAGGACGGCACCTGAGGAGACGCCGAGGGCGAACGCGGCCCCGCCGGCCTGGCCGAGAACGGCTGTCAGGTCCTCGATCTCCCGGACGACCGTGTACGGCTGGGTGTCCCCGCTCCCGCCGCGGCCGCGGCGATCATAGGTGATCACGGTGAACCGCGGCGCCAGCCGTACGGCCAGCGAGGTGAAGTCCGTCCGCTCGTTCAGTGCGCCGCCGACCAGGATGAGTGGCGGGCCTTGGCCCCATCGCTCGACGGCAATAATCGTTCCGTCGGCCGAGGTGGCGGTGGCCTTCGTTCCGCCATGCGCCCCGCCATCCGGGGTGCCCGTCGCCGGGCGCGGCTCACGGTAGAGGTCGCTGGCCTGGATGAGCAGGCCGCCGTGCCCAAAAAGCCGTGGCTCGTTACGGTCGGTCAGTTCCTCGTAATAGGCGACGTACTGCCTGCGGGTCTCCTCGAACTCGCCCGAGTCGCGCAGGCGGTCCAGGCAGAAGGCCCGTACGGTTTCCAGGAGCCGGTACCGCGAGCCGGTCGTCCCGGTCAGCGGCGAGACCAGGGAACGATCGACGAGGCGGGTGAGCAGGTCGGCGACGTCACCAGGGCAGATCGCCTCCGCCGCCTGCAGGCTCCACGCGTCGGGGTGGATGGCCAGTCGGCGCAGCACGGTCCGTTCTGGCTCGGTGAGCAGGTCCCAGCTCCATTCGATCATGGCCTGCAACGTCCGCTGCCGGTCCGGCGCGCCGCGACGGCCGGTGGCGAGCACCCGGAAACGATCGTCGAGACGCGTGGCGAGATCGTGGATCTCCAGGGCGCGGACGCGGGTCGCCGCCAGTTCGAGCGCGAGGGGCAGGCCGTCTAGTCTGCGGCAGATCTCCACCACGGCCGGGGTGTTGGCGGGAGTGAGCTGGAAGTCGGGCTTGGCAGCGGTGGCCCTGGCCACGAACAGCTGGATGGCGCTGGATCGCGCCACGGCGCCGGAGTCGGTGGCCGAGGACGGCAGGCCGAGCGGCGGGACCGGCCACACCTGCTCGCCGAGGATGCCAAGGGGTTCGCGGCTGGTGGCCAGGATCCGCAGATGCGGAGCGGTCCCCAGCAGCTTGTCGGCCACCGCGGCGACCTGCTCCACCACGTGCTCGCAGTTGTCCAGGACCAGCACGCGCTCCCCGTCGGGCTGGGTGAGGTTCCGGATCGCCTGGAGGAGGTCCTGCTCACCGGCGGAGGCGTCGAGGGCGGCCAGCTCCACCAGATAAGCGTCGTCCAGATCCCGGGCGACCTCCAGGGCCAGGCTGGTCTTGCCCACGCCACCCGGCCCGGTGAGCGTCACGAGCCTGCCGCTGCGCAGCCGGGCCCGAACACGTTCCACTGCCGTGGCCCGGCCGATCAACTCGGTCATGGCGGCGGGCAGATTCGTCCGAGCCGACGCTTCGGCCGGTACTGCGGCCAGCGCGGGATCCTGGCTGAGAATCGCCTGGTGGAGGCTGACGAGGTCGGCGGCGGGGTCCAGGCCCAGCTCGTCGGCCAGGCGGGTGCGGAGGTCACGGTAGGTGTCCAGCGCCTGGCTGTGCCGTCCTGACCGGTACAACCCGCGCATGTAGACCGCGCGCAGGCGCTGCCGTAACGGATGTCCGGCTACGACCTCGGCGAGCTCGGCTGACAGCAGGTGGTGCTCACCCATCTCCAGGCGGGCCTCGGCGTGCTCCTCGATGACGACCATCCGTTCCTCTTCGAGCCGGTCGATGGCCGCGCGAGCGAAGGGTGCCTCGGATACGTCGGCGAAGGCCGGGCCCCGCCACAGCGCCAGCGCGTCGGCGAGAAGCGACCTGCGGGTACGTGGCTCGGCGACTGTCCGCGCACGCTGGGCCAGTCCCCGGAACCGGCCTACATCCACCGCATCGGCGGCTACTCGCAGCATGTAGCCCGGCGGCTGGGTCACCACCAGGTCCCGGCTTCCCGGCTCCGCCTCCTCCAGCGCCCGCCGTAACTGGGAGATGCGGGTCTGCAGGGTGCTGGTGGGATTGACCGGAAGGTCATCGCCCCACAGATCGTCGATCAGGGCGCTGATCGACACCGGGTGGCCCTCTGCCAGGAGCAGGTCGGCCAGCAGGGCGCGGACCTTCGTGTCGGGAACCCGAACCAGTGCACCGTCATCTGTCCAGACGGCAAGCGGACCAAGCACGCCGAATCGCATGCCTCAGGCTAGTGGTTCAAGGTCACCGGAAGTAGTTCTGAAGCCGTTCTGAAGCCTCCGCCGACAAGCTGTGGACATCAGCCAGACAGACGGAAGGAACCCCGAGATGACCGCCATCACAGCAACCGCCCGCCGTACCGACTGTTCGCCTCAGGCCCGGATCACCAAGTCCCTGCTGGGCTGGGGGGTGGTCGCAGGTCCGCTGTATGTGGTCGTGACCGGCGTGCAGGCACTGACCCGCGACGGGTTCGACCTCACCCGGCACCCGGCCAGCCTGCTGGCCAACGGCGGCCCCGGCTGGATCCAGATCGCCAACCTCATCCTGGCCGGTCTGATGACCGTCGCCGCCGCGGTCGGAATGCGGCGGGCGGTGCGGGCTGGCAGGGGCCGCGTCTGGGGGCCGCGTCTGGTCGCTCTGTACGGCACGGGCTTGATCTGCGGCGGGATCTTCCGTGCCGACCCGGCTTTTGGCTTCCCGGTCGGAACGCCCGACGGGCCCGGACCGGTCAGCTGGCACGGTCTGCTGCACTTCGTCGGCGGCGGGATCGGCTTTCTGGGGTTGATCGGCGCCTGCCTGGTGTTCGCCCGCGCCTACGCCGCCCTCGGCCGCCGCGGCTGGGCGATCTACAGCGGGGCCACCGGGATCGTCTTCTTCGCCGCCTTCGCCGGGATCGCCTCCGGCCCCGGGAACGCCGTCATCAACCTCGCCTTCACCGCGGCCGTGGTGCTCGGCTGGGCCTGGATCAGCGCCACCTGCGTCCACCTGATGCGACAGGCGGCCTAGGTCATGAGATTCCAGACCATCGTCCTGAGCAACGGCAAGATCGCCACCGGGATCGAAGTGCCGGCCGAGATCATCGAAGCCCTCGGCTCCGGCCGGCGACCGAAAGTCCGCGTCACCATCGCCGGCCATACCTTCCGCAACTCGGTGGCACCGATGAACGGCACGTACATGCTCGGCCTGAACGCCGACGTCCGGAAGCAGACCGGCGTGGCGGCCGGCGACACCATCGAGATCGACCTGCAGGTCGACACCGAACCGCGCGAGGTCACCGTTCCGGCTGACTTCGCAGCGGCCCTCGACCGCGAACCGGAAGCCAGGAACACCTTCGACCGGCTGTCCTACAGCAACCGCCGCGCCCACGTCCTTTCGATCGAGGGTGCCAAGACCGACGCCACCCGCCAGCGGCGCATCGACAAATCCGTCTCCACGCTGGCCGCTGGGAACATCCGCTAACCGGCCCAGTCCCACCCGCCCGTCGCACGTCAATCGTCCAGCACTGCCAAACGAATCGGAAGAGATCATCATGACCTTCGTCACCTCCCAGGACGGCACTCACATCGCCTACGACAGCATCGGTTCAGGCCCGGCGGTCATCGTGATCGGCGGAGGGCCGGTCGATCGGAGCGCCGAGTCGCCGCTGGCCGCACTGCTGGCCGAACACTTCACCGTCTACAGCTACGACCGGCGCGGCCGCGGTGAGACCGTAGACACCGCTCCGTACTCGGTCGACCGCGAGTTCGACGACCTCCAGGCCCTGATCACCGAGGCCGGCGGGTCCGCGATGGTCTACGGCACCTCCGGCGGCGGAATGATCGCGATCCAGGCCGCCGCCCGCGGCCTGCCCATCACCAAGCTGGCCCTATGGGAGGTCCCTTACATCCTGCCCGGTACCCGCGAGCCCGTCCCCGCCGACTACCGCGACCAGCAACACGCCCTACGCGCCCAAGGCCGCTTCGGCGACATGATGGAACTCTTCATGCTCAAGGCCGTGCTCATGCCCGCCGAGTTCGTCGAAGGCATGAAGGCCGCTCCGTTCTGGGAGGCGATGGCGGCCGGGGCGAGCTGCCTGGCCTACGACGCCGACGTCGCCGCAAACTTCGCCCTGCCCTCCGAGACGCTGAAGTCAATCACCATCCCCGCCGTCGTCATAGACGGCGCGACCACCCCGTGGATCACCGCCGCGGCCGAGGCGATCGCCGATGCCCTGCCCGACGCCCACCGCACCACGCTGCACGGCCAACCCCACAACGTCGACGCGGCGGCCATCGCCCCCGCCGTCACCGATTTCTTCGGAGCGAACCGATGAGGAAGATCGTCGCGCAGTTGTTCGTGTCCGTCGACGGTGTCATGCAAGCCCCTGAGGACTGGCACTTCCCCTACTACGACGAGCGGATGGCCGAAGTGGTCGCCGAGCAGTTCCACCAGTCCGACATCCTGCTTCTGGGCCGGACCACCTACCAGGTATTCGCCGACTCCTGGCCAGGGCGCGGCAGCGAAGTACCGCTCGCGGACCGTATCAACACGATGCCCAAACTGGTCGCCTCCACCACCCTGAACACCGTGGCATGGCAGAACAGCACCCTGATCAGCGGCACCGTCGCCGACGAGCTCACCAAGCTCAAGCAGCAGCCCGGCCGCAACATCACCATCTCCGGCAGCCCCACCCTGGTCCGCTCACTGCTGCATGACGACGTCCTGGACGAACTCCAACTGCTGGTTCACCCGGTGGTTCTCGGCCACGGCCGGCGCCTTTTCGAGGAAGACGGCTTGAACAAGTCACTACGCCTGGCCGACTCTGAGGTCTTCAAGACCGGCGTCGTCCACCTGACCTACCAGCCGGCGGTTCCCCAGTAGAAGACGCCCTCGTAGCCGGTACCCCTGCAATGGGATATCGGCTACAACCATGTCGGCCACTATGGCGAGGCGACCCCACGTTTCGAGCGGGGCCGGCCGTCGCGCAGGACCCGACACCGCCACCTGCTGCTCGCCGCAGGCTTCTCAGCGATCGTCCAGGCCACCAAGCCGCCGTGCCCGCCACAGTGACCGACGATCGTCTCCTCATAAACGACCATTTCCGGGAGGAAGATCGAAAAGGGTCGCCGTGGGCGGCCCGGCCGCCTGATCCGTTCCCGCAACTCGTTCTCACTCAATCGACGCCGACCCCTGTTCCGGGAAATGTTTATGAGAGACTTCCGGGCATGACGGGCCCTCATACCCCCTCCCGCGCCGACGCCGCCGACGCCGTCGAGCGCCACACCTGCCCGCGCTGCCTGGCCCAGCCCGGCTCGCCGTGCCGATCTCGCTCAGGCGCCGTTGCCGGGATCTACCACACCGGCCGGTTCAAGAAGGTCGCCCGGCTCGCCAAGCTGCTGCGGGTGCCGACCCCGGCCGACCGGGGCCCCGGCCAGCCCTGGCGGCCCGGCACCCCGCCGCCGGCCGCGCCCGAGACCGGCGCCCCGGGCGCCGACATCCGCATCGGCTACGCCAGGTGCTCCCACCTCACCCAGGAACTGCAGTCGCAACTCGACGCCCTGGCCGCGCACGGCATCGGCCGCGACAAGATCTTCTCCGAGAAGATCAGCACCCGCATCCGAGTCCGCCCCCAGTTCGAGGCCGCCCTCACCCTGGCGCGCGAGATCAAGGCCCATGCCCCGCACTGTCGCGTGCTGTTGACCGTGTACGAGATGAAGCGGCTGGGCCGCGACGCCGCCGAGCTCACCGCCCTGGCCGACCACCTGAGCGCCCACGGCCTGATCCTGGAGATGCTGGCCGGCCCGCTGCCCGGCATCTACGACCCCACCGGGCCCGGCCGCATGCTCTTCGGCTTCTTCGCCGCCATGGCCGAAACCGAGCGCGAAGCCATCCGCGAAGCCACCCTGGAAGGACTCGACGCCGCCGCCCGCAAGGGCAAGCACGGCGGCCGGCCACCCGTCATCACCGACGACATGCTGCACACCGTGCTCCGCCGCCGGGCAGGCGGCGAATCCGTCGAACAGATCCGCCCCGACCTGATCATCGCAACCGGCAAGCGCAAAGGTCACAACCCCGGCCTGGCCAGCATCTACCGGGCGCTCGCCGAGCACGAGAAGGCCCAGGCCTACCCCGAAGCCGTCGTCCAGGCCCGCGCCGACTTCGCCGACCTCCACACCGCCGGGTGACCTCGCGACCTCACGACGGCAGCAACTCCGGCGTGCCCTCGCTCATGGCCCCACCGCAAGCGATCTCATACCCAAGTCACAGAGTCCCCGCATAGTCGCAGGTCAAGGGCATATCCGACGAAAGTTTCGTCAGGACTACCGGGACCCCTTATAGATGGTGGAGCGGCTGACACCCACCAGCCGGGCGATGGAGGCGACGGTGGCGTCGGGCTGAGCGAGCAAGGCGCGAGCTCACCACGCCCCTGCAGACCTGCCCCAGCTCGAAGGACCGCAAGATCTCAACGACGTCTTTCGGGTCACCTTCATCAACCATCGCGAGACGACCCTACGAGCCCACGCCAGCCACAGCAAGATCCAGAAGTGGTGCCCAAACTCGTGACCACGGCGCACCCCAACGATCAGTCGGTGGTGCTCAAACCCGTGACGAACTGGTGCTCGTTCCCGCGTTCATGGCCAAGCGGGCGATCGCCATGCCCTCACGGGTGCGGATCTTCAGCAGGCCGGCTGTCGATTTCAGGAGTCCTCTGCACTGATGTCAGAAGACGTCTGCAATAGTTCGGCTGGGATACGGGCTACGGCGATGGAGACCGCTTCGGCGGGCGTGGAGACCTCGGTCAGAGTCGGGCCGTTCCACCATTCCCTGATGGTGTAGCCGCCAGTTCCTCGGGGGGAGTCGATCGAGATGAAGCTCAGGGAGAACGGGTAGTCGGGCGTGGTGGAGAAGCTGAGTGCCCAGTGGCTGGTGAAGGGGTAGAGGCGGCGTAGCTTCGGTTCGGCGTGGGCAGCCTCGATGAGCGCCTGATATTGGGGCCAGTCTGCCTCGCGGGCATCCTTGAGAAGCCACTGCCATTCCGATGCGATGACGGCGGCAGGGTTGTTGTCGGGCACCTCGAAACGTCCGGTCACGACCTTGAAGGGAGCGGCTTCGGCGATCTCGTCGAGGCTGGCGCCGTCCACCCAACCAAGGATCACTTTGGGAAGCTCACGCAGATCCTTGGTGGCGCCGCAGATCATGAGCCTGTTGTTGGACGAGCCCCAGATGGTCCAACTCCGTTCGAAATGCCACGCCGTGACGTACGACCCGTGGCGGTGCGGGATGACGCTGGTGAACGTGGCATGACGCAGTGGATCGGATGCAGTGGCGGTCATGGGAAGGGACAGGCCTTGATCGGCTGCTGTGGCTTGGAGCGCCGCGGCGAGGCTGCTGTAGGCGGCCACTTCCGGGTAGAGATCGGCTGGGTCTGGTTCTTGCCTCATGGGGTCCGATCAGGTGGTGGTGAAGGGAGTTATGTCGTTGGTGGGCTGCCCTGGCGTCTTGGGCTCGAGGAACATCGGGCGGGGTGTCAGCGGTCTCCGGTCTCGGTGTTGAGCTCGGGGGTGTAGCCGCAGCTTTGCGGGCTGCACTCGGCCTTGTGATCTCGGCCCCAGAGGCCGGTGTCGCGTTCGGTGGAACGAGCGCGGTGAACCAGTCGAAGTTGCTCTTTGCGGGGCAGGGTCGACGGCAATGCGCTGAAGGTCTCGGGGAGTACGGCGAGCATGCTGCTGACCTGTTCGCCGTCGTACATCCGCAGCAGTGCCGTGCACTGCCACCAGCGGATCTTGCCGCCGCGACCGTCTGAGTTGCCGGGCCAGTAGTAGCTCGCCGGATCTGGCACCAGGTAGTGGACACCGTCAGGGGCCAGGTGGGTCCGGAGCCACGGTACGCCTTTGCCGAGACCGAGCCGGGGCCGTCCGGCCTTTTCGTAAAGGGCGCAGACGGCGTCGGTATCGAGGGCTTTGAGAACGTGTGCTTCGGTGGGCAGCGGTTGCCGTCCGATCGGGGCTTTGACGGGCCAGCGCCCCAGGAGAACGCCGGCCCGCTGCCGCAGCGTCATCGGCGGCGGGCCCTTACGGCGATCCGGTAGTGGCGGTGGCGGCGTCCAGTTCCGTCGTTCCGGTTCGATGTGGCTCAGCGTCCATGCGTGCCCTTCTGGGCCGGTGGTGTGCCAGGTCCAGCCCATCGGCCGTTTGGCCATCGCCTGCTCCCAGCTGGTCCCAGAGGTTCCCCTTCGCGACGGCCTCCAGGGACTTGGCCGGGCGACCCCCGGGAGGCACAGGTCGGCCAGGAACCTGATGCGCTCCAGATCCTCCTCAATCGAGCTGTCTTCCGAGTTGCTGCGCCGGACCTCCCCGGCCAGGTGACGGATCTCGGTGAACGCCCTGGCCGCCAGCAGCGCGGCCATGTCCCGATCGAGCCTTGTTTCGTGGCGCCTCATGCCGCTCCGCCCACCCGGTCATGGCCAGCGCGTTCCAGGACCCGGTAGACCGTCGCCCGGCCAACGGAGAACATCTCCATCAGGTCGGCGATGGAGTACTCGCCGCTGGCGCGCATCCGGACCAACTCGGCCTGCTGCCGCGCGGTCAGCTTGGGCTGCTTGCCCTTGAGCTTGCCCTTGGAACGAGCGACGGCCATGCCTTCGCGGGTGCGCATCTTCAGCAGGTCGGCCTCGAACTCAGCGAACACCGCCAGCATGTTGAAGAACATCTTCGACATCGGGTCGGCCGGGTCGTAGATGCTGCCGCCCAGCGACAAGCGGACGCCCCGGGCGACGAGAGTGTCGCCGATGTCACGGGCATCGGGCACCGAGCGGGCCAGTCGGTCGAGTTTGGGCACCACCAGAGTGTCGCCGGCCCGCACGGCCGCCAGGGCCTGGTCGAGGCCGGGCCGGGCCCGGTTAGTGCCAGTGAGTCCCTTATCGAGATAGATCCGGTCCTCCGGGACGCCGAGTTCGAGGAGGATCTCGCGTTGAGCGGTGAGGTCTTGCAGAACGGTCGAGCAGCGGGCGTAGCCAATCAGTTCTCCCACCCGCCGATCGTACCGTTTAAGCCCCCTTCATCGGACAGTTTCGCGGACCACCTATCTGAGACGGCGTTTCCGCAGTCGGGTCTTCGCGAGTGGAATTGCGGGAGCGTCTCGGTGAAGGTTCCCCAAACGGAACACCCTCGCAGCCAGCGGATGAGAGGTGACCAGCGCCGAAAAGAGCGGATCTGCAGAGTGCTTCGTCGGCCCCGTTCAGCGCGGACGATCCCCGGGTCATGCTCGTCGCGTCTGGCTCAGGAGTTCGCGGACCAGTGCCTGCCCCCACCACTCCTCAATGCGGTCGGGGGTCCAGCCGCGTTCGGTGGTGAGGGTGGTGTAGACGTCGATGTTGCAGATGGCCGCGTAGACGTCGACGGCAGTCTGTAGGTCCAGGCCGGTTCGAAGGGTGCCGGACGGCCAGGACGAGAAGACCTGAACCCGGGTTTCGTCGCCCCGTTTGCGGCCGTCGCCGTAGACCGTGGCGAGCTCGGGTTCGCTGCGGCCCGCTTCGCGGACCAGCAGGATGACGTCGCCCGCGCGCTCGAACAGCCGCCGGTCGTAGGCGGCCATCGCCGCGAGCTGGCGCTCGGGGTCCGCCGCCGCGGCCTCCAGTTCCGCGAGCATCTGCGGCGCGTCGGCGGACAGGTCGGCCGAATCGGCCACGGCGCGGGTCAGCCCGGTCTTGTTCCCGTATGTCGCGTAGACCGTGGGCACGGAGACCCCGGCTTCGCGCGCCACCTCGCGCACGGTCGTGTCCGCCCAGCCCCGAGACTCGAAGAGCTGGCGGGCGGCGCGGGCGATCTCGGCTCGGGTCTCCAGCGCCTGCGTCGTCCGGCGCAGCGAGTCATAGCGACGTCGGCCCTGCTCTGCGTCCATTCCTTGCCCCTTGCCCTCTCCAGGTTTACGCGCCTTATAATCAATATATGACATTTAAATCCAAGTCGACCACCATGGGCTTCTCCCGGATCGGCGGCATGGCCGCCATCGGCTTCGCCGCCATGATCGTCCTCGCCAACGTGATCATGGTGCCCGCCGGCATGCCGCTCACCGGCGCCGAAATCGGCGAGGTCACCGCGTTCTTCGCCACCGAGGGCCTCGCCGTCGGCGTCGGATCCGCACTCACGCCCGCCGCCTGGATCCTGGCCACCTTCTTCGGCGCCGGCGCGCTCGCCGCACTGTGGCACTCCGAGCGCGAACGAGGCGAGGCGTGGTCGCTGCTCGGACTCGCCGGTCTGGCCCTTCAGAACGCCACCTTCGCTGGGGTCGTCGCTGCCCGCCTCGCCCTCACCTCGACCGCCCCGCACGACCGCTCCGCGACCACGGGCCTCTGGGCGTTGCATGATGCGGTGTTCACCCTCAACGGAGCCTTTCTGGCGCTCGCCCTCCTCGGCCTGTCCGTCGGCGGCCTGCGCACCGGCCTGATCCGGCCCTGGCACGGTGCCCTGGGGCTGCTTGCCGCAGCGCTGCAGTTCGCCTCGGCCACCTTCGCCCACTGGGTCATCGACAACGGCGGTCTCCTGGGGCTTCTCGGCCTCGTTGGCTGGCTGATGTGGGTCGTCTGGATCGTTGCGTACGGCATCGTCCTGATCCGACAAAACCCCGACACCCCGGCCCGGACACTCACCAACGATCGAACGAGTACCGCCCCTGCCTGAGCTGGCGAGCGACATCTGGCACGTCATCGGCATCGGCCGACCCCGCTACGCCCACCGCATCCGCCGCGTCCACGGCTGACCGCACCGACTCTCACACGAACCCGAACCTCACAAGGAGCAGGACAATGTCGCTGAAGAACATCAACACAGTCCTGGCCACCGCCGGTGCCCTGTTCATCCTCTACATCGGCGTGTCCTACGTTCTGACCCCCGAGACGTCCGCGCCGAACTTCGGCCTGCCGGGCTGGCCCTCCGGCGACGGTGAGGCTTCCTGGTCCTCAAGGACATCCGCGACATCGTCTCAGGACTGGTGATCGGCATCCTGCTGTTGACGGGCCACCGCCGGGCCCTGGGCTGGGTCCTGCTGCCGACTACCACCAGCCGCTCGACGAAACCGAGGCCACCCTGCTGCTATCGGTCATCTGGTGCGGCCGCTCTCCCGAATACGCAACCTTCCGTGCCCAGCACCTCGACCTCGAACGCGAGCTACGCCTGCGCGGTCTCATCCGCGACAAGGGCGTCCCCACCAAAGGCGGAGGCCTCCGCCGACGTCCAATACAGCCTGCGCCTGACCCACGGCGACCACCTGGGCGACCCCGACGACCCCTTCGCCGCACCACCCTGCTGGCGCCGGCCACACCTCCAGGAACCGTGGTACACCGAAGCTGACGGCAGCCTCTGGCCCAACGACACGGACGACACCGGCAGTCACTGACATTAGATCCGCGTCACCCCCGCCGGATCACTGACATTCTCTCCGCGCTCAACAACCGGCGAGCTCGCCGACGACAAGTACTTGTCGTTCAACACCGCGCGGTAACAGCCCCACCGCCTGTTGTCCTTCTTGCCCCCTCCTCTCACACTAGCGTCAAGATCAAAAGCGCGTTCTGGACCAAGGTATCTGCGATACAGCGGTCCTGCGGACCGCCGGAGAACCCGGGCGGGAGTGTCCCGTCCGGATGAACTTTGCGGATTTCGGACTTACCTTGCGGAGTCCGCTTCCACTCTGTGCCGATGAGTTTTTGGAGGCCGGGTGGTCTAACTCCTAAGGACAACGTTCAGGAGGTCTCAATGGGTGCCGTGGTGCTGTACAAGAGCATGTCGTTGGACGGCTTCGTCGCCGGTCCAGACATCGGTGCGGAGCATCCCATGGGCAAGGGCGGCATGCGACTGCACGAGTGGATGTTCACCGACCAGCCCGACCCGCGCGACAAGGAGGTCCTCGCTACGATGTCCGCTTCGGTCGGCGCGGTCGTGGTCGGCAAGCGCACGTTCGACGTCGGCCTGCCGCACTGGCAGGACACCCCCTATCCGGCACCGACCTTCGTGCTCACCCATCAGACGCGCGACGAACTCGTCATGAAGAGCGCGTCGTTCACCTTCGTCACCGACAGCATCGAGGCTGCCCTGAAGGCCGCGCAGGACGCGGCCGGCGACAAGGACGTGATCGTGATGGGTGCCCAGACTGGACGGCAGTTCCTGCGCGGCGGGCTGCTGGATGAGTTGCTGATCAACCTGGTGCCGGTCGTGCTGGGCTCTGGGAGCCGGCTGCTGGAAGACCTTGGCCACATCGAGTTGACGCGCACGCAGGTGATCGCCTCTGACGCGGTCACGCACCTGCGGTTCCGGGTCGTGAAGTAACGGCCTGCGGCACGGAGTATGCGGGGAGCGGACACTCGGTCGACGGGCTGTCCCCCTGAAAGCGCAAAGTAGGTCCGAACAAGATCGGCGGTCGCTGTTCGCTCCTACTTTGCAACCCGCAGGTCAGCATGCTTAGGGCTGCAAGGTTTGGTCGGAACGGACAGGGAGGAGCACGCGGGGTGGCATGGGTCAGCGTGATCGGCCCCTCCATGGAGCAGGTGGAGTACCGGCTCCAGGAGGGCGCTGGCTGCGGCCTGAACCACCCTGCCGAGGGGCACGCGCACGAGCGCGCAGACGACGGACCCCAGCAGCGGCGAGGTACTGGTGGCCGCCAAGTACGCGGTCGACCCGCGAGCCAAGCTGGCGGCCGCACCGTTATGGCAGGCCCTTGAGAAGGTCGCCACCGAACGCGGCACCAGCGTCGCGGCGATGCTCGCCGCCCGCCCCGCGATGGCCAAGCGCGCCAAGAGGCTGGAGCGCGGGCTCGGGTGGGTGATGTGGCACCGCACCGCCCGCCCCGTCGGCGAGGCCGCCCGGACCCACATCTGCACGCCCACGTGACGATCGCCGACATGGTCAAGGGCAAGGACGGTAAGTGGTCGGCCATCGGCGCCGGCGGCCGCGACATCCACCGGCACGCCCAGGCCGCCGACGCGCTACTGAAGGCCCGCCTGCGACGCGTGCTCGCCCAGCGGTACGGCATCGCCTGGAAGCGCGATGAACGCACCGGCGCGTGGCAGATCGCCGCCATCCCCTAGGGCCTGTACGGAGTTCAGATCTTCAGGCGGTTCGGAGGCTCCGGATCCACAAGATGGC
>NZ_JBHUFV010000074.1:0-23089 GCF_042681425.1 Nonomuraea mangrovi
AGGTCAACTTGTCAAAGCCATCCTCGTCCTACAACTCCGCGAAGCCCGCTGAAATGGGTTCAGGGATTCGGTCAACACCGTCCTCCCGCGGCGAGCGAGGCCAGATAGCCGCAGGTGGCGGTGTCGAAGGCGTCACCGTCCAGGCTAGCGAGCAGCCGTCCAGTGTGCTGGCGGCCAGCTGGACCGTGCCGGGTAAGCCGACTCGGGCGCGCAGGTCTGGGTCGTATCCAGCGATGAACCGGGTGATCTTCACCAGGGAGGTGGCTCCGCCGAGTACGGCGAGCAGGGATAACGCCAACAGCGGGGTGAGTCGGTAGCGGCGTCCCCGGCGACTGCGCGGACCGGGCACCGTGTCCAAGACCTCGGCCAAGGTGGGCAGATGAAGCAAGTCGGTCGACGGGTCAGCGATGGTGACGTGCTCCAGGTGGCGGGCGAGCACGTCCATCGGGGATGATGGCACGCGAACGCGGCCCCTGTTCTTGATCGACTGGCGTAGACAACCGACGATCATCGGGGGTCGCATTTGTCATTCGCGCCCCGGGGCGCCCCTCAACCACCCAGCTGCGTCATGCCCGCATGTGTCTACCAGCCGAGAACGCTTCAGCCCTGCGATCTACGGCCCCATGTCGTAGAACGACCTGGTTGTGGCAGACCGCGAGATGATGCGCCGTTTCAGGCACTGCGACCAGAGTGGGGTCGGACTAGCTTCCTCTCTGGTCTCGCAACCACGCCTCCATGATGAGCTCGGCCTCTTGTTCCTCGGCGGCCGACTGTGCCTCATCCTCTTCCCACACCACCGTGCGGAATAGGCCCTCATCGAGCCAGGCTCTCAGGGACTCATCCCAGGGCTCGTTGTTAGTTTCATCGATGGCTCTGTTGGCAGCGCTGTACCGTAGGCGCAACTCGGCACCGACCACGTGGTATCGGTCTACTTCCGGAAAGAGCGTGCGATGCATGCTCAGGGTCAGGTCAAGTTCCAGCGCTCCGCAGTAGGCGGTCGTTCCTTCCCGCATGGCTTCATCGAGATCCGCAGCCTGCGTTCGGGTGACGCCGGAGATCACGGCAACGGCGAGGTTGCGGGTTTTGATTAGCGCTGCCAAGCCGGGCACGGTAAACGTCTTCCATAGGGGAGGTTCCTTCACCAAAAGGTGTGCCGAGAGATCTGCTGTGCCGATGCTCTCTGGAGGGAACAGGCTTGCCACCGCCACGCCTAGGCTGCGGCGAAATTCTGGTACCACTCGCACTATCTGTCCTAACACGACCCGGTCGATCTCGCCTGGGATTACCTGGTCCTCGCTGAAAAGCAGCACGACACCCAAACGTTCCATATTTTCCTTCCCGAGGGAGTGGCCAGCCAGAGGCGATATCTTTTCCGACGTGGAGAATTCGTTACGGAAATCATCGGCAGACAGGTCGCCTGCAATCGACAGCCCAGCCGAGACCACGTAGTTCCATAGGGCCTGGTCGGCGGATTGGGGCTGCCCGAAGACAAGAGACGAAACACGGATTCCACCCTCCGACACGGCCATCACCTGCCCGAGGCCAGAGTGAATCTGTGGATGCTTGGCAGCGTCATGGAGCGTCAGGCCCGCGGTCGTCGTAGTGAGCCATTGAGAATCAAAGCTTACGATCACACGGTGGACGCCCGCCTGGAAGGCGAGGTAAGGATCTTTGGCAAGGTCACCGGTAGGTGCCTTCGGCGGTAGCTTGGGCGGGTTGACGCACCGCATGGAGGTTTCGAAGGAGACCAGCATGCCACGCCGCACTTGACCCACAGTGCGCTCGTCGAGCACCACCGCTTCCGTGTCCCAGGTCTCGAACAGAGATTTAACATCTGCTACAAAAAGTCCGGGAGCCATTCCCTGCCCGTAGAATGGCTTGGAAGTATCGAGTCCGGTTCTTCTCGCAGCATTCACGATCGGCGTTCCAGAGGCGAGCATCGCGATCCGAGGTAGGTTGACAAAGTCGACGCTGGAAAACCTCATGCGCGAGGCGCGCGCTGCCAACGTCAGCTCTTCAGTGGATCCCGGCAGTGTTGCTTCTTGGATTTGTTCCACCCGCGCAGCACTGCGGGTGCCGATTAATCATCCGTGCAGCTCACGCGGCATGTCGGTACTCGTGCAGGGTTCCGCCGAGTCGGTCTCGTCGGCGTACCTCCAGGCGTCTGATCTGTGCTGGTTTGTTGATCGGTTGGGGGAGCGGGCGGAGCGGGGCGGCCTGCTTGAGCGCTCGGTGTGGCCGGTGCTCGTTGTAGTGGGTTTCGAACTCACGGAGTGCGTGGAGGAGGTGGCGCTGGTTCCAGATGAGGGTGCGGTCCAAGAGCTCCCTGCGGCAGGTCTGTATCCAGCGCTCGGTGAGGGAGTTCATCCGCGGTACACGGATGCCGGTGGTGACGATCTTGATTCCGGCGTCGGTCAGCAGGGTGTCGAAGGCGGCGGTGAACTTGGAGTCGCGGTCGCGGATCAGGAACTTGGCCTTGCTGCCGGCGTCCTCGAGGTCCATGAGGAGATTGCGTCCGAGCTGCACGATCCACTGCCCCGTCGGATGCTCGGTCGCGCCCAGGATCCGGACCCTGCGAGTGGAGTGCTCGATGACGGCGAAGACGTACAGGCGCGCCGCGGTTAGGGTGCGGACCTCGAAGAGGTCACAGGCGAGCAGGGCTTCGGCCTGGCTGCGCAGAAAGTCGGCCCAGGTCGTGCCCTGGCGTTCGGGTGCGGGCGGGATGCCGTGCTCGCGGAGGATCTCCCAGACGGTGGAGGCGGCGACCTTGATACCGAGGGCGGCGATTTCGCCGTGGATGCGACGGTAGCCCCATGAGCTGTTCTCTCGGGCGAGGCGTAGGGCCAGGGCGCGGATCGAGCGGACGGTGACCGGGCGCCCGCGTCGCTTCGGCGCGCACGTCGCAGCGTGGCGTCGCTTGAGCAGGTCGCGATGCCACCGCAGGACCGTGTCCGGGCGGACCAGTAGCAGGAGTTGCCGCAGCTTGTCGATCGGGAGGTGGTGGAGCAGGCCGGCGAGGACGGCGCGGTCGGTGTCGGTGAACGTGGGCTTGCCGACCTGACGCTGCAGGACGAGCAGTTGATGCCGGAGCGCGAGGATCTCGATGTCCTTCTGGCGATCGCTCATCGGCAGTAGGCGCAGGAGCGCCAGGGTGTTGGTTGCGGCGAGGTAGGCCAGGCGCAGCAGCACGACAGGTCATGATGCCGCTGGTGCCCCGTGCAGGTGAAGACCTCGGGCGGGTGTCAGGCATAGCTAGAGGCCGATGGTCAAGGCTGCGACCTGGGCGGATGATTTTCGGCACCCGCAGTGCCCCGTCCCGCCGCCGGGCGAGGCCCACGTGCGCCTCGTTGCGACTGAGTTCTACGGCGCGCTCGTCGGGGTGCGGAGAACGAAGGACCGAAGCCCTACAAGACCATGACCTGGCCGGATGACATTGTCGGCAGGCACACTGCCCGCAAGGCCGTGACCCTCCTGCTCGACACCGACACCTTCGACTCGGACAAGGTCGACTCCATCATCGGCGATCTCATCCGCGACCTCCGCTGACCTGAATCGACGCGCGACCCCGTGCGGTGTCCGCACGGGGTCGCGGCTGCTGATCCGCTACGGCTTGGTGTAACCGCCGGTGTACGCGCCCGCTCCGCTGTAGGCGTGCACCCGGACGCGGTACGTCCCGGCCGTTCCGTTGTAGGTCAGCGACTCGTCAGGGCCGCTGCCGTTGCTGCTGGCCACCGTGGTCCAGCCGAAGATGCCTCGCTTCTGCAGGTACAGGTCGAAGTCGACCCCGGTGGGCCCGTCGAGGCAGGCACGGTGCGTCCCGGCGGCCGCCGTGTACCCGGTGCTGCTCGGGTAGTACACGTTCTGGCCGCTGGTCAGGTTGCCGGAGATCGGCGTCTGGTAGCCGGTGCAGTTCCCCGGGGTGGTGCCGACCGTGATGCTCTTGCTGGTGGAGTTCGTGGCCCCGCCGTTGTCGGTCACGGTGAGCGTCACGGTGTAGGTGCCGGCCGCCGCGTAGGTGTGCGAGACGGTGGCGCCGCTGCCGGTGGAGCTGTCACCGAAGTTCCACGCGTAGGAGGCGATGGTGCCGTCCGGGTCGCTGGAGCCGGATCCATTGAACGAGCACGCCCGCGTGGTGTTGTCGCACGACTCGGTGAAGCTCGCCACCGGCGACTGGTTGCCGCCCGAGCCCGGCGGGTACTGCGTGGCGTCGTGCACGTCGAGCAGCGGTTCCTTGACGCCGTCCGTGGAGTCGTCGGTCCAGTTGGAGTTGCCCGTGGTCCGCAACTTGTCCCGTACGGCCAGCGCGCCGGTCCGGTTGGTCGGCTTGTGGGAGCCGCTGGTCAGGACCGCCGCCGCGCCCGCGACGTGCGGGCTGGCCATGGACGTGCCGCTGATGGTGTTGTAGCCGCCGTTCATCCAGGTGGAGTAGATGCAGGTGCCGGGTGCGGCGACCTCGACGGTGGTCCCGAAGTTGGAGAACCAGGCGAGCGTGTCGTCGGTGTCGGTGGCGCCGTCGGTGCGGCACGGCACGGTGATCGTGCCGACCAGGCCGCCGGGCAGGCCGTCGAAGTCGGTCAGCGCGGAGACGGTGACCACGTCGGGGTGGTTTGCCGGGAAGAACCCGGAGGCGTTGGCCGAGCTGTTGCCCGCGGCCACGACCACCACGACGCCCGCGTTGGTGGCGTTGGTGATGGCGTTGCTGATCGCCGAGCTCGTGCAGCCCTGGCAGCCGAGGCTCATGTTGATGACCTCGATCGTGCTCGCCCTGGCCACGACCCAGTCGATGCCCGCGGCGATGCCGGCCAGCGTGCCGGAGCCGGCCGAGTTCAGCACCTTGAGCGCGTGGATCCTGGCGCCGGGGGCGACGCCGACCGCGCCGATGTTGTTGTCGATGGCGCCGATAGTGCCGGCCACGTGGCTGCCGTGCCCGTTGTCGTCGTCACCGGTGCCCGAGCAGGTGCCGCTGGTGCAGTTGGTGCTGGCCACCACGTTCAGGTCGGGGTGGTCGAGGTCCACTCCCGTGTCGATCACCGCCGCGTCGACGTCGATGCGGACGTCGTCCGTGCCGTCGATGTCGAGGTTGATGTTCTGGTCGGCGAAGATGCGCTTGATGCCGCTCGGCACCGTCTGGGCGAAGGCGTGCACCTCGTGGTCGGGCTCGACGGTGAGCACACCCGCCTCACCCCTCAGTTTGGCGGCCTCCTCGGGGGTGAGGAGCGCCGTATAACCCTGGAAGGCGTACCGGTAGGTGCCCACCAGCACACCCTTGTGCGCCGCGACCTGCTGCTGCGCCTGCTTCGCCACCTGCGCCCGGGACACGTTGGCGAGCTGGACGATGTAGCGCTGCTGGTCTGCGGCGGCTGGGGCTGCGGCCTCGGCGACGGTGGCCCAGCTGGACAGTGCCAGGCAGACGCCGGAGGCCAGGGCTAAGAGGGTCCTTGTGAGACGCATGTGAAAGCCTTTCTCCGGGGGTGACATGAGCGGTGCTCATGCGGCTTGTGCGGAACATCGCATATGACAGCGAGTCAGGCAATACTGAAATAATTGTCATAGATCGTCTCAGCGACCCCGGATGGCGCCGATCGGCGGCCTCGTGGTGGCCGCCCCCGACGCCCCCGGCCGCGGAGACGATGCCGCCGCCATTCCTCCGGTTCAGAGCTTCACGGGCTGGTTCCGGCACATCCGAAAACAGGGCCCGCAGGGGGATCAGCCGGGCAGGAGGAAGCGGCGGATCTCGGTGGCGACCCGTCGCGGCGCGCCGCGCCTCGCGGTGTTGGAGGTGGCGCTGTGGTCGAGGCCCTCCAGCTCCACCCGCCTGGCGTGGGGCAGCACCCCTTCCAGCGCGGTGAGCGCGGCGCGCAGGTGGGCGGGGCTCTTGGTGCCGCCGAGCAGCAGCACCTCGGCCCGCGTCGTCTGATACGCCGCCAGGTTCCCCGCCGTCTCCGCCGCCACCTGCCCGTCGCAGTGCAGGGACGGCGCGAGCTCCCTGAACGTCGGCTCCGACCCGTTCGCCGCGCCCTTGTCCTCGCGTTTCAGCATCATGCTCGTGAGCAGCACCAGCACCGGCCGCGGCACCGCGTTGAGCATCGGCGGCCCCAGCCGGCTGGCCTTCATGCCGGTCACCAGCGCCGCGGGGATCCGTCCCGTGGCGATCTCGCGGTCGAAGCGGGCCAGCCAGTCCGTCGGCTGCGAGCCGTCGACGTCCAGCGGCGGTTCGAAGAGCACGGCCTTGCGCACCAGGTCGGGCCGTTCCAGCGCGGTGCGCAGCGTGATGATGGCTGTGCCTGCCGAAAACTCCGTCCGTGCAGTTCAAGCGGCACGCGAGTATTCGTGAAGGACTCCACCGAGCCGGTCTCGTCGGCGTACGTTCAGGTCGACGATTCCAGCCGGATCGGTGATGGGATCCGGGACGGCGCGTAGCGGAGCCGCCTGATCCAGGGCTTGATGGGCCCGATGCCGGTTGTAGAACGCCTCATATTCATGCAGGGCGTGCCGCAGGTGGCGTTCGTTCCAGAGCAGGCATCGATCCAGAAGCTCACGACGGCAGGACCTCACCCACCGCTCCATGATCGCGTTCATGCGTGGCACGCGGACGCCGGTGAGCACCGTGTGGATGCCGGCCTCGGCCAGGATCTCGTCCATGAGTTCCGGGAACTTCCCATCCCGGTCCCGGATCAGATAGCGCGCTCGGCAGCCCGCGTCCTCCAGATCCATTACGAGGTTCTTGAACGCCTGAAGCACCCAGCTCGCGGTCGGGTGGGCGGTGACGCCCAAGACGCGGACGCGCTGGGTGGCGTGCTCGATGACGGCCAGGATGTACCGGCGCTGCCCGTTCAAGGTGACGGTCTCGATGAAATCGCAGGCCAGCAGCGCGTCAGCTTGGGAGCGCAGGAAGTCGGCCCACGTGGTGGACGCCCGCTCGGGTGCCGGATCAACACCTTCCTGCTTGAGGATCTCCCAGACGGTGGAGGGTGCGACCTTGATACCGAGGGTGGTGAGTTCGCCGTGCACGCGCCGGTAGCCCCATGACGGGTTCTCTTTGACCAGCCGTAGAACGAGAGCGCGGATGGAGCGCACAGTAGGCGGCCGTCCGGGCCGCTGCTTCCGACACATGCGAGTATGGCGCATCCTGACCAGATCGCGGTGCCAGCGAAGGACAGTGTCCGGGTGGACGAGTAGCCGGAGCCCGGACAGGACGTCGCGCGGCAGCGACGTCAGGAGAGCCGCGAGGAAGGCCCGGTCCTCCGGGGCGAATCTCACCCTGGTGCCGACACCGAGTTGCCGTTCCAGAATGGTGATCTGGTGTCGCAGGGCAAGGATCTGGACATCCTTGTCTCGATCTCCCAGCGGCAGCGCCGCAGCGCGGCAAAGGCGTTCGTGACAGTCAGGTAGGCCAGACGGAAGAGCACAAATGATCATTTTGCCCCGTTCCGGCGCTGTCGACAGCCAAAGCTGGCACACGTCATGAAGAGCCGGCCAAGCCGTTTGACCTGCACGGATGATGTTATCGGCAGGTACAGGACCGGCGGTGAAGGCGAGCAGCAGCAGGGAGCCAAGAGCGGCGGGGAGGACTCGTCACACGGGCGAGCCTTTCTGCCTCCAGCCTCGGCCAGACGTATCGCCTGATCAGGGGGCGAGGCAGAGACAGAAAGAAGATCTCAACCGGCGGGCTGGGGTTCCCTGGCGTCGACCAACAACGGTCTAGATCATTCTTGGTGGCGCTCGCCTGTAACACCGGTGTGAGCGGGTGCAGAGTGTGGACGGAGGGCGCAAACCTCCCTCGTTGCGGCGCCGCTTCGCATGTCATGCCGCGTGGCCAGCCGTCTCGTGCCCCTCAGGCCGCCCTGGCGGAACGAGCAGAATCAGCCGCTCCCGTCGTAGGCCCGACAGCGCATCGGTTCTGTCCGATCCGCCCCGGTAACGATCATGTAGCTTCCCCTCGGAAGCGGGCCGCGGGCGGCTGAAATGGGGGGATGCCGTTACTTCCGCGTCGCCGTGACCGCCGTCCCGCGTGGTGATCGCCGCTCCGCCGGTGATGCGTGTGCCGCGCCCGGCCGCCTGGTGGATCATCCCCGTGATCGTGCTGGTCGGTGCTGTCGTGGGCGGCACCTTGTGGTGGCTGCTGGCCGACCCGGCCCTGACCGCCCCGACCCCGGGGTCGGCCGGGGCCGGCTCTGCGGCGGGTGACTGAGCCCGCGCCTCCGTGTCCTCGGCACTCTCCGCGAGGGCGCCGGGGCGCCGGCCGACCGGACCCGGCAGGGCGGGGGCTCAGCCCTCCCAGGGTTCCGGCCAGGTCTCGTCTGGGATGCGATAAAGGCTCCGCGTCGCCGCGAACCACTCCCGGTCGAGAAAGCGTCCCGAGATCCTGCCCATCATGCACAACATGCGGTGCGCATGCCGTTCGAGGTCCAGATCGTCGAGCAGCGCGAGCCCGCCCGCATAGCGCCGGTAATCGGGCAGGAACATCGGCCCGCCCTCTTCGAGCGGTGGCCCGGCATCCCCGAGCCGCTCGCCGTCGTGGTAGAGGTACATCCCTTCCAGCTCGTACTGGGCCTCGTCGTAGCGGATCTCGAAAACGCGCCGTTTCCCGAGGTTGCGGATGGCGGGATGGAACGGATGGAGGCCGAAGGCGAGAACGTGCGTCCAGCCGGGGGCGTGCGGGCCGATCCACACGGTGTCCGCGGGCCGCCCCTGGTACATCTCGACGAGCGTCTCGCGATCGCACTCCAGCCTGGTGCCCGGGTCCACCCGCAGCAGCCTGGCCACCTCCTCCCGGTCGTCGCTCTCGACCCAGAGGCCATGGAAGTAGTACGAGAGATTATGCTCGGCCAGCAGCTCCCACTGATCCTCCGCGGGAAGCGCCCACTCCGGATTCGTCATCTCCTCATCCCTACTCAGGCGGGTGGAGCGCCGGGCCGCCGGGCGGCCCGGCGCTCTGCGCCGCTAGTCTACGATCTTCACCCAGAAGGGGCTGTCGCTGACCTTCGTGGGAGTCTTCTCCGGGTCATAGGTGATGAGCCGGTACTGGCCGTAGAAGGCCATCAGCGCATCGCCGTGTTTCTGGTTGTAGCTGGTGTGCACCGCACGGACGGAATAGTGAATCTTGTCCAGGGCGGCCCCTTGCTCGGTGGAGGCGAAGGGATATTCGTCGCACTGGAGCGCACCGGCGTGCGTGGCCGCGTACTGCTCCTTGAAGTAGTACTGGCAGTAGTTGCCGTACGGCGTCAGGGAGAAGGCGTCCTGCGGCACGTAGATGGCGTGGCCGCCAAAGACCTTACGGTTGGCGCGCTCGTTCTTGTCGGCTCCTCTCCAGAGCGGCTGACCCTCGTCGGTGGTCGGCGCCTTGTCGTAGTTACCTGCGATGATTTTCTTCAGCTCGTTCCCCAGCGGCCCTCTGACCGGCGGATAGTTGTTGTTCCTGCCGTTGGTCGTGTCCCCTGGGCGGTACGGCGGAAAGGTGGATGCGTTCTTGCTCTGGTTCAGGGCGTCGGCGATGTGGTCAATGACGGGCAGGAAGTTCTTGTTCTTGCTCCTCGACATCACGAAGACGCGGTCGGCCCTGATATTGACGCAGCCGCCCTTGTGCTGCTCGCCGAACAGCCCGTTCAGCTTCCAGTCGCAACGGAAGCTGGGTGCGTACAGGTCGTTGGTCGGAATGCCGTGTCCCCAGCGCACCACGCCGAGCCGCTTGCCGTGCTGGGTGAGCATCTCCTGGTCCCACAGCCGCAGCTTGCCCTCCTGATTCTCGTAACCCGTGATCGCGGGCATGACGGAGCAGACCTCTCTGTCCTTGGGCGCCGCCGGCTCCGGGGTCGCGATCCGGTACTCGAGGTAGGTGCCGCGCCAGGCCTCGATCGTCTTGCGCTGGCTCGGCACTCCGCTCGTGATCTTGCAGGTGGACGACGTCTCAAGGCCGATCCGGATCTCCACGTCGTCCAGCTCGTCGTCCAGCCCGGAGAGCCGTACGCCGGTGTTGTAGATGCCGAAATCGGAGAGCTTCAGCCAGAACTTCATGTCCTGCGGCTTCATGCCGGTGGTGGAGTCGCCTCCCTTGTAGATCTCCTTTCCTGACGAGGTGCCCAGATAGCCGGTCGCGACCCAGGTCGCACGGAAGGAGAAGACGTCGCCGGGGTGCAACTGGTCCACCAGCTGCGCGGGCATGCGCAGTTGCGGGGGGAACAAGTAGGTCCACGCCGCAGGCTTGCGCTTCTTGACACCGCTGCCGTCGTCGTCCTCCTCCCAGCCCGCGTACCCGATGTAGGCGGTCCAGCAAGAGCTGTAGGGCTGCTCCTGCGAGCGGGAGTAGGAGTCGACGAACCTGGGCGCCTTCTCGGTGGCGTGACAGGTCTCCAGCGACGGATGCCGGTAGTCGAAGTTGTCGGTGGCCACGGCGGCGGGGGACGCCGCCGCGGACGGTGCCGCGGACCGCTTGACCGCGGGAGCCGGTCCCGCTACCAGAGCGGCGATCTCCGTGGCGCCGAGCGGCTGCTGGAAGACCTGGACGTCGTCCAGGTCGCCCCGCATGGCGCTGCCCAGCGTCATGGCGGTGTTCGCGTGCCAGGCCGTGAGGCTTACCGGCGAGGTCTTGACCAGGTTGCCGTTGAGGTACAGCGAGGCGGTCTTGGCCGTGGCGTCGTACACGCCCGCCAGGTGGAACCATTCGTCGACGGGCGGTTCGACGTCGGACAGAACACCCTCGGCCGTTGCATCGGCAGCGTCAGCGTTGGTGAGAGTGAACACCAGTCCGTGGTCGGGGGTGTTGCCGAAGCGGAAGGGCCCCTGGTGGGTGCCCTTCTGCTCGAGGACGGTGTAGTCGCCGTCCTTGTCGCTCCAGCGCAGCCAGGCGGCGGCGGTGAAGCTCTGGTCGGTGCGGATCACTGGTCCGGTGGTCTGGGCCAGGGGCTCCTCGCCGGGCTGGGTGACATCGACGGTGACCTGCCGCCAGTCCGACCAGGCCGAGGAGGCCTGCTCGGTGACCGCGCGCAGGCGCCAGCGCACCTTCCATCCGTCGGTCAGCTTGCCCGCTGGGACGGCGATGCTCGCCTGGGTGCCGGAGGCGATGTTGTCTGCGGCGCCGGTCCAGATCTGGCCGGTGCCCTGCCCGGTCGCGGTTGGGTCGTGCTCGATCTCGGCTTCGGCGCGCAGCGCTTGGCCGGTGGGGTGGGTGAGGGTGGCCTGCAGTGTGGGGGTGAGCGTGGTGGTCACCGTCACGCCGTCCGCCACCTTCGACGGGGTGATGGTCAGGCCGGTGGCGGTGGGCTTGGGCAGGCTGACGGTGAGGGTCTGCCAGTCCGACCAGGCGGAGGCGGCGGTGGATGAGACCGCGCGGGCTCGCCAGCGTACCTTCCATCCGTCGGTCAGCTTGTCCGCCGGGACGGTGATGGTCGCCTGGGTGCCTGCCGGGACGTTGTCGGCGCCGCCGGTCCAGATCTGGCCGGTGCCCTGCCCGGTCGCGGCCGGGTCATGGTCGATCTCGGCCTCGACGCGCAGCGGCTTGCCTGCCGGGTCGCTCACCTGGGCCAGCAGTGCCGGGGTGAGGGTGGGGGTGACGGTGGTTCCGTCCACCTGCTCGGACGGGGTGACCTGCAGCGCGCCGACGGACGGTTCGGAGACCGGGTCCGGCACGTCCACGGTCAGGAGTTGCCAGTCTGACCATGGTGAGCCGACCGTGGTGGCGGTGTTGATCGCTCGGACCCGCCAGCGCACCTTCCACCCGTCGGTGAGTTTCGCGTTGGGGACGGCGATGCTGGCCTGGGTGCCGGATGCGACGTTGTCCACGGCGCCGGTCCAGATCTGGCCGGTGCCCTGCGTGGTCGCGGCCGGGTCGTGCTCGACCTCGAACTCCGCCCGCACCGGCTGGGCGGCCGGGTCGGTGACCGTGGTGTGCAGGGTCGGGGTCACGCTCGTGGTCACGGTGACGCCGTTTGCCACCTGTGAGGGGGTGACCTGGAAGGCGCCGACCGTTGGGTTGGGTACATCGACCGTGGCTGTCTGCCAAGCCGACCACGCCGAGGCGGTGGCGGCCGTGGCGTTGACTGCACGAGCTCGCCAGCGGACCTTCCAGCCATCTGCCAGCTTGCCCGCAGGGACGCCGACGGCGGCCTGGCTGCCGGAGGCGACCGCAGGTGAGGCACCGGCCCAGATCTGGCCGGTTCCTTGGCCGGTCGATGCCGGGTCGTGTTCGACCTCGAACTCGCCGGCCAGGTTGCCGCCGACGGTGTCGGCGACGGTGGCGGCCAGTTGCGGGGTGAGCGAGCTGGTCACGGTCGTGCCGGCAACATCCTGCGCCGGGGTGATCGTGAGATTAGCGATCGTGGGGGACGATGCGGGCGCGTTGGTCGTGACGACCAGCTTGGGCGGGGCGTTCCAGTCGGTGTCGTCGGAGGAGGCGTACATCCGCCATTCGATGGTGGTGTTCTCGGTCGGAGCCTTCAGCACCAGGCCGTGGTTGGCCGCGCCGGCCGCCCAGTCTTGGCTGATGCCGGTGATGTTCCATTCCGTCGGAGTCAGGGTGCTCGTGCAGTCGATGGATGTTTTGTTGATTTGGGCGTCTTCGGTGGTGAAGGCCGGCTTGTTCGCCCAATAGAGGTTGTTCTCATCCCAGGCGCCGGTCACCCGGGCCGCCTGGACACCCTGCCCGACTGCTGCTCCGCAGGTCTTGGCATCGATGATCGACATCGACAGCTTGGCGTCGGTGACGGTTTTGCCCACGAGTGAGGAGGTGTCGAAGCGCAGAAGGGCGCGCATCTTCTGGCCCGTTTGCACACCTACTGGCAGGGCGTTGCTGGTCGGATAGGCCGGGGAGTCGACTGTGTCGGTGCTGAGGACACTGAGGTCGTTGTTGACCGGCAACGTCGTGGACGGATCCACCCGGACCGGGTACACGGTCTTCGGGTCCGACAGGAACGCATGGTCGGGCTTGAGCACCAGCTCTGTGCGCCCGGCCTGGGCCACGACTTGGGTGTCGATGACCGCGTGCTTGGCCAGCGGTAGGCGGCCCTTGGCGCTGCCGTCCCACATGATCGGCTGGGGGGCTGAAGCCACGAGCTTCTTGTCCTTGGCCTTCAGCAGCAGCCGCCCGCCCTTGCCCTCGGACAGGGTCAGGCCGTCGCTCTCTACGCCGATACGCAGTTCCAGCGGCTTCGACGGCCGCTGCCGCAGCACGACATCGTGCCGGAACCCGGTCGGTAGTACCGTCACCACCAGGTCGGCTCCGGCGCCGGCGGCGTCGGTGTAGGTGGCCACGCTGCCCTTGACGGTCGGCTTCGGCAGCGGTGTCGGCCAGCGAAGCGCGTACGACTTCCCGTCGGCGGACATTTTCACGAACGGATCCGTGCCGCTGGCGGAAACCTCCACGACCGCGTCCTCGGCGAGGGCCTTCGGCCGCAGCTTGCCGCCCTGCCCGGCCAGGGTGGTGTCGATCGGCACCCATCTGCCGTTCTGCCTGGTCCGCACTGGACCGGTCGTGACCTCAGTCTTGAACGTCTTCCCGTCAGGCTGGGCGTAGGTAATGCTGGTCGCGGTCGTCTCGTCGGCGACCTCGACCGCCTTGCCCTGCTTGACCGCCGCCGCAGAGGCAGCGATCCGCGCCTGCGACGGCACGTTGGAGAGCGCGTTCCCGCTCTTGCCGGCGATCCACGCCGCCGTGTCGTTCAGGCTCGCGTCGTGGTCATTGCCAGAGGAGTCGGCGGCCGTACGGCCGTCCCCCTCGTCAAAGCCCCACTGCCCGGCCGCCTTCAGCAGAGTGGTGAACGACCATGAGTACGCGCTCATGGTGTTGTCGAACAGGTCGCTCGCCCCCGAGACCACGGCGGTGTACGTGGTGCCGGGCCGCAATGCCCGTTCCGGAGTGAAGGTCGCCACGGTGCCGGTGTCGTCGAATGCCACCGTTCCCGCGACCTCGGTGCCTGCCGGGTCCTTGAGCACCACGACCGCGCCGCCGGCCTCCTCGTGGAAGGTGATCTTCAGCTTCGTGTCGAGGGGCACGTCCACGGCGCCGTCCGCAGGCTCGACGGAGACCACCTGCGGCGCGCGGGTGTCCTCGCCACCGCCCTCGTAGCCCTCCTCGTTGATGTCGAGTTGGTCCGTCTGGATTTCGTACGCCTCCCCGTCGCGCTGTCCCGCGATCCGGCCGGCGAACTCGTTCCCGATGGTGATCTGCTCGCCCTCCTCGGGCTCGTATATCGACCTGGCGAGGGCTTCCTCGTAGGAGGGGAGGCTCGTGATCGGGTCGGGCGAGGTGAAGAAGAAGTCCTCGATGACGGGCGGCTCGGGAGCCTCGAAGTCAACGGTGAGGATGGGCGGGTGGAGCCGCCCCTTACAGGCCTCCAACGGGGTACTCCTGCAGCCGCCTGCCTCGTCGGTCCGGTAGCGGCGCCAGTTGGTGATGTCCGATTCGCTCCCGGCAGCCAGCTGGACACCGTAGTTGGCGGCGCCGTCCGACCATGCCTGGACGATCTCGTCGATCGAGTAGACCAGGTCCCATTCTTTGCCTGCCCAGCTCGCGGCTCCACTGGTGCAGTTGGGGCTGTAGGCGGCATATTCGGTGATCTGACCCGTTGAGGTGACCGACGGCTGGCTGTTCCACGTCATGGTCGCTTCGTCCCAGGCCGACGTGATCCGCCGGGTGGTGATCCCGGAGCCGACGTAGGTCCCGCAGTCGTTGGACAGGTGGTTCCACAGGATCAGGTCAGCGTTCTGTACCTTGAGGCCGCGGAACTCGGCGGGCATGTCGGGGAACTTGATGTAGCTGCGCCAGCGGACGGTGCCGTTGTTGGACTTGCCGACCAGGATCCGGTCCAGCCGGAAGTTGTCCCAGCTGTCAGGATAGTCCGCGTCATTGACGAAGGTGTCCCAGCCCTGTTTGGGCAGGCCGCCTGCGCCGGTATGGGTCTCCCACCAGTCGCCCGCCACGGCCGCCATGGTCACGGGATAGGTGACCGCAGGGTCGGCCAGGAACGTGGCGTCCGGGGTGAACATCAGCGTCTTGCCGTCGCCATCGAGGCTGACGGAGGCCTTACCGACCTTGCCCGCATCGATCGGGGCGTAGGCGTCGGCGGCCGTGGCGTCCTGCAGGAGCGTGGGCCGCACCTCGGTCAGCGTCTTGCCGTCCTTACCCACAATGATGGGCTGGCCTTGAGCATTCTTACTGAAGGAGAGCCCGGCGGGCAGTGCCACCGGCACCTTGAAGGTGACCGGTCCGGTAGGCCGTTCGCTGATGATGACCTGCTGCCGGAAGCCGGTCGCGGTCGCGGTCACCAGGAGGTCGCGGCCCTTGCCGTAGGCGGCTGGGTATCGCGCTGTGTTGCCCTTCAACGTGGGCTTGGGCAGCGTCGACGGTGTGGTGATCTTCGCTGTGTCGTCGGCGCCTGCCGTCGCTTGGCTCTTGAGCAGAGATTTGTCCTGCCCGGCGGACAGGGTGAGGGTGCCGTTGATCGCCTTGGGCTTGATCGCGCCGGCCTGTTCGACAAGCGTGGTGTCGATCGGGGTGAAGCCCTTGCCGTCGGTGTTCTTGACCCGGACTGGCTTGCTGTGCAGCTCCATTCGGAGGGTCTTGCCGTCGGGGTTGGCGTAGAAGGTGCCGCTCTCCGAGCGGAGCGACTCGATCTCGACCCGCCGGTTGTCCTTCTTGGCCCGCGCCAGCGCCTCGCCGGTGGGGGTGCTCGGCGGTGACGTCGTGGCGGGGCGAGTGGGGGGTGGTGTGCCGACCTGGGCGATCGCGGGCGCACTCAAGAGCGAGAGCGGCATCGTCAGGGCCGCGATCAGGGCAGCGCGACAGCGCGTCCGGGGCGATAAGCCGGACGCTGTGGGTGGTGTGTTCACTAGCGCCTTTCGAAAAAATGCGAAAAAACGGCAAGATCATGACACGCGGCTAAGGTTTCCGTAAAGATCCTTTTTAGTATCCGAGAAAGCGCATTCCGTGATCACGGACGGACGACACGGGGGCCGCATCCCGGCCGGCGTCACTGCCCGCATCTTCATTAAGGTCCTGGCCTTGACCGCGGCCATGGTGGCGTCCGTCAGGGTGACGGTGTAGTCGAGCTTGCGCCCATCAGGGGAGCGAGAGGTGTAGCTGGTCTTGACGGTGCCCGAGCGGGAGATGGCGTTGTTGCCGTCGAGCGAGTCGATGGACTCGGCGGTCACCGTGGGGATGTCGGGCGGCAGCAGGTAGGAGACGCTCATCTTCGGCGGCGTGGAGGTGCCGGCGTCGGCGGAGTCGAAGCTCCAGATCTGGGTGTCGGGGAACCTCGGGTCGTCCAGGTCGTATTGCCAGTTCAGCTCGGTGGTCGCCAGTTCGACACCGTTGTTGGCCATCCCCGAGGCCCAGGCTTGAGCGGCCGAGGTGAGGTTCCAGGTGGACCAGTTGCCGCTGGTGCTGCACGAGGGCGTGATTGTCGAGGCACCGGTGGAGGTGGTCCCTGGCTTGTTGCCCCAGCCCGTGGAGCTGGCGACCCAAGGGGAGGTGACCGGCG
This sequence comes from Nonomuraea mangrovi, assembly GCF_042681425.1. Classification (NCBI taxonomy): domain Bacteria; kingdom Bacillati; phylum Actinomycetota; class Actinomycetes; order Streptosporangiales; family Streptosporangiaceae; genus Nonomuraea; species Nonomuraea mangrovi. The sequence goes on from NZ_JBHUFV010000074.1 coordinate 16,473, forward strand.
AAACGGTCATCGGCCAGTTGTCGCACCGGCCGAGCCATTTGCCGTACAGCTGCATTTGGGCGGAGACGATGGCCTTGCCGGTGAACGAGAAGCCGCCGAACTCGACCAGGCTGCGGTAGTGGACGGCCTTGTACTGATCCTTGTACGTGCAGGTCGAGCCGCTGCAATCCTGGACCTGTACCTTCTTGGCGTTCGTGCCGGTGTACAGGATGGCGTTGGCGTAGCTGGCCTGGTAGATGTCGTTGTAGGTGAGATCCTGCGTGACCGTCAGCCCCACAGTGGGGTCGACCACCACGGGGTAGGTGGTGTTCTTGTCGGCGAGGTAGGCCGGGTCAGGCTTGAGCACCAACACTTGGCTGCCGTCCGAGCCGGTGACGACCTTGGTGTCGATCTTTCCTCGTTCGTCCCTCGAGCCCGTCGGGCTGTCGAGGGGAGCCTCGGTCATGAAGGGCTCATCCGCCGTGGCGACGGTCTTGCCCTTTGCGTCCGTCAGCTTGAGTCCACCGGACTTGGTCTTGGCCAGCTTGAGCTCGCTGGTCGTCACCGGGATGCGGAACTCCAGTGGCTTGCCCGGGCGCTCGTGCAGTACCACGTCGTGTTGGAAGCCTGAGGCGCGGGCGGTGACCACTAGATCAGCGTTGGGGCCGGCGGCGCCCGCGTAGATGGCTTTGTTGCCCTCGATACGAGGTTGTGGCAGTGCTGTCGGCCAGGACAGGGCGAACTTCTGGCCGTTTCCGCGGTCCAGCGTGGCGAAGGGCTTGTCCGCGCCGCCCGCGGAGAACTCCACTCCCGCCTTGGCGAGCTTGGGCTTGAGGACCCGTCTGCATTGATCAGGTTTGTGTCGATCCATGCCCATGATCCGTCGGGCTGCTTCAGCTGTGCAGGCCCTGCGTAGGCGTGGGTCTCAAGATGGCCGTCGGGGTAGGCCCACGTGCGGGAATCCTCGGTGAAGGAGGATTCGACCGCTACGGCTTTGCCCTGCTTCTTGGCCTCCTCGACCGCCGCCCGTAGCGGCGCATCCGGATCCTCGGGCCGAGGAAAGGTCGTCACGGTGGGTGCTGGAGCGTTCACATCGCTGGGCTGCGGAGTGGGAGTCGGAGTCGCCACGGCGGATGCCGGGCCGACGACCAGCAGCGACGCCGTCACCGCCAGCGCCGTGGCCGCGGCGAGCAAGCCTGCCGGTCTCCTGCCGGAGACCGGCGGTTTTAATAACGTGTTCACTGACACCTCAATCATGTGTGAGTTGAGATAGCCGAGGGTCCTTGCCGAAGTAGTCGATCATTCGTCGACATGTGACAAAGCACAGCTAATCGGACATAAATGCAGGTAGCGGGTAGGGGAATTCGATCGATGTATGCGCATCTCGTGCTCGTGGCGTTCAGGGGTTACGGCGCACGTGTCCGTGTCTTCGCTCGCGATCGTGGTGCGATAGCTGGGACGCCGTGTAAGGGGCGCCACGCCCCAGTTGGCATAGTTGGGCGGGAGAGCGGCCCTCTGCGGGGTGCCGAACTCGCCGGGACCAACCGCGGTCCCGTGGTCCATCTCGATCTGGATCGGTTCGATCTGGCTCTGCCACCTCGCCTAAGTCGGGGTGGTGGCAGGAATTCGCATCTCACCCGGTCATTGCGACAACATCAACGTCTTCGGCTTACAAGGTCTGTAGTGGCCGCCCCTGTGCGGGGTCGTCCATGTTGATGATCAGGTCTGGGACGTCACCGATTCCGGCGACGGCGGCCATGCGCGGTAACCCCTCGTGGGAAAGATCGCGGCTGGCGTACGGGCAGGCCAGGGCAGCTCTGATGTACGTAGCCCACGGTCATTGGCACACGGTCGCCGCTGGGCGGGGTGTGCCCCGGCGGGATCCTCCCCTGCGGTGGCGCGCGAGCTCGGGCGGCGGGGCTCCAAAGGGGCCGGGCGGCGGGTCCTTCCACGCGTGATCAATGGGTGACTGCACGGTCACAGCTCTCCTCTTCCTGGTGAGGATGCGGATGTGAGGGTGCGCATCGTCGTGTGTGAGCTGGGCTCAGTTGGGGTCGCGAGAGTCAAGGCACTCCGCATGGACTCCGCATTTACTCTGCAATTCTGCTGTTTTGGCAGGAGTATGTCAACATATTCTCTGCATTTAGATGCATTCGCCTCGCGTGGCGGACCTGATCATCAGGAGTGGGGAACCTGCCGTCGCGGCTCGCTGGAGGGCCGTTTGGGTCGCAGGCGGTTGTACTCCGGGCGACATCGAGCAGCCAGCCCATCTGGCCGGCGCGTGGATGGGGCGGCCACTTCATCGCAGGTTGGGGATGCCGGAGTCGTCAACGTACCGCCGGCCCGTTTCGCCTCGACGCTCGCCACCATGTCGCGGATCCAGGCGGCATAACCGGCATCTTCCCGTCTGCCGGCAGGAACTCTGCCGCCGATCTGTCCACGGGCGCGCTGCAGGTCTTCGGGGTGGCTGTAGGACCGTAGCCGCAGCATTACCCGACCACAGGCCTGGGGTCGGGCCTGGGTCTTGGCCTCGGCGGCAGGTCGAAGCCAAACTCGTCGTCAGTCGGCGAGGCGAATCGCAAGCTCGATTTCCCAGCCGCCGTTGTCTGCGGTCAGGACGCCAGCATGATAAATCTCGAGCCGACAGCCCCAGCGCAGGCCATCAGCTGTCAGCCCGGCGTCCCATTGCATTCCTTGTTGACCCGCCCATTCCAGAAGTTGGCCTGTGGCATCCATGAGTCCGGATGGGTGAGCGCTATGGACGAGGGTCGCGTATCGGCCTGCAGGCAGTTCCCTGCAATGGGTGCCCTCCAAGGTTCGCAGAAAGCTTTCTACCGGTATGCCAGCCTCCACCTGTACAGACCGATGACCTGTGATCATCCCGTGATATTTAAGGAAGGGAGACCCAGCCGGTTTAACGCCACTGGCGAGCATGTCGCGGTGCATGAGGGCCAGGACGTCCATCATGCGGTAAAGCGAGTCCAGCGCCACCATGAAGGTTTTGCCGAGATAGGGCTGCTCGGCTCGCTCAATGATAGTTGGCTCGATCAAGCTATCCGGTTGTCCTGCCTCCCTGAGCTCAGACATTATCTGATCCTTATCCGAGTAGGCAGTAGGACGTTGACCACTCCCAGCTCCACAGATGCTAGCCCCGCCATCGATCTAGTCGCCCTTTCAAATGTATTTTCTAACCGTAGCTGCGGTGTGCATCTCAATCTCGGCATCGCCTACAGCTTCTCCTGGCTCGAAGCCGAGAGTCTCAAGTATCGCCTGATCAGGCGTATCCTTGTCTGACCGGTTGCCGTTCGCGATTCCCGCTCATGCCTAGTAGACAAACTTCATCTTCGTTCATTGCGTGGACGCCTGCCCCGGTGCGGTCAAAGTCAGATGTCATCAGATGATCAAAATAATGCCAGCACTCTGAACTGCCCACGTCAAACTGAGTTGCCGAGTCGCCCTGGGTCATGAGTCTCTGTCGATAGAACGGCGCTCGCGAATAATTGAGCTTCTCAATCCAGGCCGCAGTTCAGCCTGGAGGTCCAGGCTGAACTGGCCAGCTGACAGTGTGTGGTCCGGGCCGTCGTACAGCATAAGAGAGCATAAAGTGACACTCCTGGTCGGCGGGCTGTGCGAGATAGATCGAAAGCGACTCCATGATTCGTAACCTTGCCGCCCGGTCGAGGATCGTCGAGACAATTAAAAGCACCCGTACGCCAGCCGTGATCTTTCCCGCGAGAGGTTGCCGCGCAGGTCGCCGACGTTGGAATCGACGAGGTCCCCGACGTGATCATCAACGTGGACGACGCCGCACGGGGGCGGCCACGACAGATCTTGCAAGCCGAAGAAGGTGGTGTTGTCGCAGTGGCCGGGTGAGATGAGGGTTCTTGCCACTACCCCGACTTAGGCGAGCTGGCGCAGGCTCAAGTCAAGCCGACCCGAATAGGCCCCCCGGGGCGGCGCGCGAGCTCGGGTGGCGGGGCGCCGAAGGGGCTGGGTGGCGGGTCTTTCCATGCGCGATCAGTGAGTGACTGTGCAGTCACGGCTCTCCTCTTCCTGGTGAGGCTGCGGATGTGGGGGCGCATCGCCCTATGGGAGTGGAGCCCGGTTGGGGTCCGCAAGGGTCGAGGCATCCCATACGAGGTCTGCATTTTCTCTGCAAGCCTGCAGTTCTCGGAGAGGAATGTCAACATATTCTCTGCATTTAGGCGCATTCGCCTCGCGCGGTGGACCTGATCACCAGGAGTGGGGCACCTGCCGTCGCGGCTGGATCGAGGGCCGTTTGGGTCGCAGGCGGTTGTACTCACGGGCCACATCGAGAAGCCAGCTCATCTGGCCGGCGCGCGGATGGGGCGGCCATTTCATCGCAGGTTGGGGTGCCGGGGTCGTCAACGTGCCGTCGGCGCGTTTCGCTTCGATGCTCGTCACCGTGTCGTGGATCCAGGCGGCGTAACCGGCCTCTTCCCGTCTGCCGGCAGGGACTCTGCCGTCGTTCTGTTCGCGGGCGCGCTGCAGGTCTTCGGGGTGGCTGTAGGACCGTAGCCGCAGCAGCGCCTCGGAGATGACGATGGTGCGCGCGGCCACCTCCGCATCGACGGTGTCCGCGCTCTGCGGTATCCGCACCACCTCGGGGACGGCGCGGGTGAGGTCACGCCAGAGGGGGGTGATCTGGCCCAGCATCCGCTTGGGTCGCTGGCGCCACTGTTCGACCACAGGCAGGCTCAGGCCGATGAAGCCGACGGTGTAGCCGAGGAAGTTCACCGCAAGAGCCGCCGTCGTGGACCACGGCAGTGGTGGGGGCGCTATGTCGAGAACCTGAGGGGCGAGGTAGCTCAAGGTGTACAGCGAGCGTGCCGAGCTGCCGATGGATCCCACGGCCATGAGCTGCAGGCTCCGCCTGAGCCATCGCTGATCGCAGCGACGGGCAAGTCGCAGGAACAGCCATGACACGATGGCGAACACGGTGGGCAGGGTGATCTCGTAGAGGCCGAGGTACCACAGCTGAGCGTCGCTGGCGCGCTGCTCGCCGACCGCGTCGTAGATCTCGACAGGGCTCAGATCGTTGGCGAGCGCGATGAACGCGAGCACACATAGCCACAACCCCGCCGCGTACCACAGGTAGTGGATCTTCCTGAGCCGGGACAGAGGGCCGCCCTGCTCGGCGAGGGCATAACTGACCCAGGCCATGACGCCGGTCAGCGCACCCAGCGACGTCCCGGATTCAATGATCAGCGCGACCGCGGGTGTGCCCGTGACCTCGATGAGCACGCTGCGTAAAGGTGTGACGGTGATCAGCATGCTGATGACGCCGGAAAGGCAGGCCAGCCAGATCATGAGGTGTTTGGGCGACTGGCGTAACCCACCGGTGCGGATCGCCACGATGAGGATCATGATGCCCAGGCAGACGGCGATCCACAGACTAGGCACGGCCGGCTCTGAAGGGGTTCAACAGCGGGCTTCCAAGAGAGCCGATGAGGCCGCTGCTGGTGGCCGTGGCGATGCGGGGCAGCATTCGCGCGACGACCAGAACACCGAAGGCCTCCGCGCGCTGCTCCTGAACGTCGCTGTAGTCGGAGGTGCGAGCGCGCAAGCTGTGGATCAACTCCATGCCACCGAATTCCAGCAGAGTGGGTGCGAGAACGTGAGCCAGTTGCTCGAGACGCTGTTCGGCTTGGGTCGGATCGTCCATCAGCACGTGGCCGATCTCGGGACCCCAACAGCCGAGTTGCAAGGGTGGCGGATAGTCCTCCGAAGCGGGGTAGAAGACCAGGTCACGCGTGTCGTGCGGCGGTTGAGGTTCCTCGATGTGGACCCACAGTCCCGTCATCTGGCTGTGGTTGCAGGTCGGCATCTGGATGCTTGCCGGGTCGTATGGCACCGAAATGATCGTGCGACCAAGATGGGTGCTGAGGGCCTTGGTCAGCGAGGGGATGGTGACAGGGCCGGGCTGGCGGGCGAGGAAGTCGAGGACACTGCCATGGGACTCGCGCATCTCCTTATAAGGAGAAGTCGACATTGGCGCTCCAGGAGGGGAGGTCCGCTGTTGGGGCGGGAGCGGCGAGCACGTGATGACTCACTGGTCGTCTGACGGGTCGGTGGATGAGCTTTCCGCCATCTTGATCAGCGTCATGATCGCCGCGTAGGCGTCGGGGTTGGACCGCTGAATCCGCTCGAGGCGACCTGCTGTCGCTACCATGCCGAGGGCTTGTGCCGCCTGCAGGCTCTGCATTTGCTCGATCATCTGCTGCCCGCGTGGATCTCCGCTGAGCGCCAACGTCCAGATCGCGTTGATCTTCGGCGCGTGGTGGAAGATCGTCGGGGGCAGCCCGAACGCCGCCGCCAGCTTGTCGAGCGTCTTGGGCCGGCTGTTCCTGGTGTCGCCGCGACAGACCCGGCTGACCGTCGTGTCCGTTACTCCAGCCTTGCGGGCCAGCGCGTTAGCGGTGAAGAACTGCGTGGTGTCGGGATCACGGATGTGAGCGATCAGCCATTCCAGACGCTCGCCCACGGCCGGGACGGACTCGTCCGCCTCATGAGGAGGGGGTGAAGACGAAGACACAGGCTCATCTCCCGGGCTAGCTGATCGTGATGGACCCGACCCTATAGCCGAATCAGGCAATGCAGAACATCTCCCGGAAAAT
>NZ_JBHUFV010000075.1:0-65574 GCF_042681425.1 Nonomuraea mangrovi
TGGGTCAGCAGTGGCGATTCCGTAACACGCCTGTGGCCAGCGGCGTCACGATGGAATGGGCTCCCTGTCTGCTGGGCATCTACGGATGACAGGGGCTCAATAGTTGAGGCGGCGACGGACGTGTCGGGCGAATGGGGTGTTCGCGTCGTATACCAGCATGGGGAAACTAACTATGAACCCCTGTGCCCACCAGGGATCGACTTTGCTACCCAGAGACGCGTTCTCCTCCGCCGCACCCGCCACGCACGCCCTGCGCCGTCAGGATGGAAAGAGCTCTATCAAGGCTTCGGGCCAATCTTCTCAGCGTTCCGCTTCTTGAATTCCTCGAATTGGACAGAGAAGACATAGAGATATTCTAGTAAGGCTTCAGCAAGCGAAAGGGCTTCCTCTGCATCCTCGCGGCCGACTTGATGGTTAGTATAGTGGGCTGCCGTGTTCCCTACGACTCGTAGGGTTTGAGCCCATTCTAACAAGCGTCCATCAATCAACCCCTGTTGCTCCATTGCGGATAGGTTCTGAACGAGGGTCTTGTTGTTGAACCCGAACTGAGAGCAGACGCCTTCTAGGATCCTTCTGACCATAACTAGCGCCGCCGTGTAGGCTCCGGACCTGAGGCAGAGCATCCCTTCAGCGTGCTCCCGGCGGAGACCCGAGGGAATCCGCACATTCAGACTCGGATTGATCACTGGCCAAACTATTTCCCCTTCAGTCCAATGCTCAGTAGTTGATGTATCTACGATTTTTTGCTGTCTGATCAAAGTAAATTCGCAGCAGTTTCTACACTTGAGGAGTTGAAAGCGCCGAAGCGGATCAGCGAAAGGTTCGTAGCCATCCAAAACCAAACTGGGCACGCCTACGGGATCATCTATAGTGGAACCCATCACCCTGTGCAATATTTTGAACCCGCAATGCGGACAATTCAGCACGATGTTATCTTTATCTGTGTACTGCCACGGGTCGGCGTATTCATCCTCATTCATCGGTCGATCTCTCATTGTCGCTCGTCTCCTCCCCCAGATAGAGATCGTCTGTCGGTAGCGCAGTGTTTCACAGCACCTGTCAGCCCTCGAACGGCTTGACGGCCAGCCATCCGCCAGCGTGCTCGTGCAAGGCTCCACGACCGATATGAAAGTGTGCAAAGCCGCTGGCGTTGTCGCGATCGAGTATGCCAACCGCGCCGGCAAGGCATCCAGGCCCCAAGCGGCGGGCGCTGACCACATCGTGACGAGCATGGCGGCTTCGGAGGGATCCTCTCGGTCGATCACTTCGTGGCCGTCATGGACGACGGTGCACAGCAGTAGACGGTTACCGACGGCAGTAACCGCGCCAGCAGCTCCTATCGTGAGGCATGCAACAGCCCATCACTCGTTCCTGTCCGAAGCAGCCTTATTCCGCAAACCGGAACGAATGAATGTGCGCCCTGAAACTATCGTGCTATGTAAAGATGCGACATCAACTGGAATGGTGTGGTCACCCCTTCGACGCGTTATCGAGAAAGTGTTACTTGGCTCGTGGCCTTCCACGATGCCACCATGCACAATGAATGGCTTAAGCTCCTCTGCTTGAGGTGGGACGACTACGTAGACGATGTCACCACCTTCCACCTCCACAACCCCCACTTCCAAACCTTCTATAGGCGGAAAAATTCGCTCATTGAGAATCTTGAGGTGCTGTTGGCGCCGCCCGGGATTCGCCTCCAATGGAGTTAACGCCTTGATGATGTCGTCCCCGTTTTCATTTGTCTCAGTCGACATCCCAATGATCAAGACTCCTCCCTTTTCTGCGTTTGCGAAGCTCGACACAGCTTGTGCCAGTGCCACCTTCCAAATAGGTGCCGGCTTGCCGAAGTAAGTCCTCTTCACTTCTAGAGTTTCTGATTCAGCCATCTCAAGCATAGCGTGAGCCTGACCAGCTTCGAGGATATCCACCACATGGCGAGGGTGAGTAGAGTCGTCTTCTGTAAAGAATATTGAGCGACTAAGCTGCTGACGCAGCATGCAAAGATCGCCTACCGAGAAATCAGCATAGATGCCTTTGCACTTAATGATCCACGCCCTGAAGCCATCATCGTAGGGGCTGGACTGCCCTTCGGGGTTAGGCTCGATTTCCCATTCTAGGAAATTAAACCGCCGAAGCAGGAACTCGCTCGCTCGTTCGATAGCAGGTATGCCCGTGTCCGTCTGACTGATTCCAAAGAATGTTACCGTAAATTCCTCTCCCCTCGTCAGATCAAGATACATGATGATATCCGTCTCATCCCAAGGAAGGACGTCATCTCCATGAAAGCAAATGCTGGCAACAGAATCCTCGTCAACATCTTTCGAGGAAGTGTTAGAAGTAATGTCGTGATCATTGCTATGTGCGATAATTGCCTGCGCCAAGGTGTGCAAGTATAGTGGTTTAACTGCGGCTATCTGGTCTGGATAGAATCTATAATCGTGACCATTGAAGCTGGAGACTGATATGCGGTGTGCTCCTGCTTGAATTCGCACCTCGGGCTCGCGCATATCACTATATTCTCATGCTATGAGGTTAAGCGGTAGACACCTGAAGATAAGGAAAGGGTGTCGCATCATCTTCTGTGGGTTTGTGATGATTCGTCCCGAGATCTGGCTATTCGTGACCATGACGAAGGCCACGGCGATGATCTGGCCCCCTCTGCTGGGGCCTTGCTACCGTCTTCAGCCCCCGCTGCCGCTACGTGGTGGAGTCCATGGCAGTCCCACAATGAGCCCTTTTCATCCTGAGTAGCGGCCCTCTTCGACGAGCTGCAGTACGCGGATCGCCTGCACGAGCGCGGTCGCGCGATGCGGACAGCAGCGCTGCTTGGCCAGCACCTTCCAGGACTTCAAGATCGCGACTGCACGCTCCCCGATGGCCCGGATACGGGCATGAGAGCGGTTGACGTCCCTCTGGGCGCGTGACAGCCAGGGTCGATGGCGGTGCCGTTTGAACGGCGTGCGAATCGTGCCGCCTGCGCCCTGGTGCCCTTATCCGCGAAAGTCTTCACGCCGACGCTGGTCAGGGCGTCGATCAGCCAACCGTCCGGGCCGCAGCCACGTCGTGGACGGCGCCCGGCAGAGCAGGTGTGAGCGGACATGAGAAACCGCTGGTCGGCGGACAGATTCGTGCAGTTGGGCGGACATAGAGGTGTGGGCTGGCGGTCAATGAGAATGCTGGTGGGCGGTCGTGAGCATGTGCGCCACGGCGAAACTGCTGCCTGCTCCTCCGTACGGGCTGGAGGATTCGTCAGCGCTGCGCGAGCGCACCGAGCTGGGTTGTGCGGATGTTCGATGCCGGGAGGCCCGACGAAGGAGGGGCTTGCGGCCCACTTGGCAGGAAAACCTGGCTTGGAGAACGCTTGAGTGATCGCATGGGTGCCGCTGACGTCACGGCCTTGAGCGGCGGTCTGGCTTGTCCTTCTGATGATCGTCGCGGGAATCTGAGTTGACAATGCCCGCCTAAACGATCTACCTAGGTACACGATCCGTACACGCGAGCAACCAGCGAGCAACCAAACATGATCAACAAGTCGCGCGGAGGGCCTGGAGAAACGTGAAACCCCAGGTCAAACACGGTATGGAAGAGTAGGGCGGGTGGGACTTGAACCCACGACCCACGGATTATGAGTCCGATGCTCTGACCGGCTGAGCTACCGCCCCCTGCGAAAGTGCAGTCTCCCACAAAAACTCGCGCTTGCCAGCATAGATCGCATCCCCTGTGCTCCAGGCTCAACCCACCGCAGAACCGAGGCGCCGAGGGTGGGGAATGGATGCCGGGCGCTCGTGGTTACATCCGTCGTGGCCGGTGTGCCCAGTGTCCCCGGGCCTCACCTATCGCCTTCACGGAATACCGTTCGGCTGGAGCCGTGTTATGCCTTTCGCCGAGAGGCGACCTGCACACCGGTTCGCACACGTGGGGAAGCGCCCGCCCGATCTCAGGATCAGGCGGGCGTTTCCTCGTCTGCGGGCCTCCACAGCTCGAACGGCCCCACTCTGTCGAGGTCCTGCCGCGCCCTGCGGTAGGCCTCGCATCTGGCTTCGAGTTCCCGCTCCTCCTCTGTCATGGCAGGCATCCTGGCCGACGTGCGTGGAGCGGGAGCTCAACTTGGCAGAACCTCGACCGTTCCCCTCTCGCCGTCGACACGGAGGCGGTCGCCGTCCTTGATCCGCATGGTGGCGTTGCCCGTACCGACGACGGCGGGAATGCCGAGCTCGCGCGCGACGATCGAGGCGTGCGAGAGCGGGGCGCCCATGTCGGTGACGACGGCGGCGGCGCGGGGGAACATCGGTGTCCAGCCGATGTTGGTGAGGGTGGTGACGAGGATCTCGCCCTGCTTGAGCCGTTCGCCCTCTTCGGGCCCCGCGATGACTCTCGCGACGCCTTCGACGATGCCTGATGCCCCGGGGAAGCCCGTGATCGCGTCGGCGACGTCGACGGTGGTGCCGCGCGCGTCGTAGAGGTCGGCGCGGCGGTCGGGCGAGGCGGCCCAGCGGACGGGGTCGAAGAATCCCACGATCAGCGTCGGGTACGGCGGAAGCGCCGCGTAACGTTCGTAGGTGGCCCGCCGTACCGCGACCCTGGTGGGCTCGGCGCCGCGCAGCACGAAGAGGATCTCCTCGATCGGCAGGAAGAACAGGTCGTCGCCGTGCCCGGTCAGCTCGCCCGCTTTGAGGACGAAGGCGCGTAGCGCCCAGAACGCGCGGATCACCTCGGAGCGGGTGGTCTCGCGGTCGCGGACGACGGCGTTCCAGCGGGCGACCCTGGCCCGCATCGCGTTCTCCTTGCCGGGGTAGCGCCGGGCGAACCTGGCCCATGCCGCGTCGCGGGCGGCGGCCTGCTTGGCGAGCAGCGCACCGGTGTCGGCCTGCGCGTCCGTCATCTCGGCGAGCTGGGCGTCGATCCACGCGGGGTCCTCGGCGGGCCTGGGGTGGGAGACCTCGAACTCGTGCGGTCCGCGGTGGCCGTAGGCGAGCGCGAACTCCTCCCGCGTGATCTCGCCCCTGGCCAGCCGGTCGAGCCCCATGATGGGGCCGAGGCTGGCCAGCTCGCCGGAGCCGTCCGCGTTGACGCCGGTCAGCATGGCCTCGGCGTCGACCTCGCCCATCATCCTGCGCAGCTTGTCGCGGGTCCAGACCAGCGTGGCGCCGCCCTGCCGTCCCGCCGCCTCGAGCGCCCTGCAGGCAGTGACCATGTACGGCAGCAGCTCGCGCTCCCACAGGTCGGCCAGCTCGACGCCGCTCCCCGTCGCCGCGATCGTGGCGCGCAGTTCCTCGTTGCGCTGCCGCGCGGTGGCCAGGAACGTGGGCATGGTGGCGAGGCTGTCCTTGACCCGCTTCCTGATGCGGAAGGCCATGGGCAGGGTCAGCTTGACGATCTTCCAGCGTGAGGTCTTCACCGGGGGGACGTCCAGGCCAGGAGGGACCTTGCCGAAGACCTGCTCCACGGCGCTCAACCTGGACCCCATGCCGAGCGCCTTGGCGACGGAGACGGTGATGCTGAGGTTCATGTAGAAGCGGCCGCCGATGTTGCCGACGAGGTCGAGGCCGGGCAGCGTGGAGGCGGACATCGCCTCGTGGATGAAGATCCGCACGAACGACCAGGTGGCGGGGGTCATCACGTCGGGGATGGCCTCGCCGAGGTTGCCCGCGGTCCACAGGTAGTCGCCCTTGCGGCTGTCGTTCCACTCCTCGACCTCCTGCTGGAGGCCGGTGACGGGGCGGGCCTGCAGGATGAACGGCTCGCCGTCGCGCATCGCCCACTCCACGTCCATGGGCGTGCCGTAGAGGCGTTCGATGGCGGCGCCGAGTCCGGCCAGCCGGATGGCCTGCGGGCGGTCGAGGACCGGGAGGCGGCGCCTTTCCTCGGGCACGGGCTCCTCTCGGGTGCCGGATTCGGTGCGCACGGTCATGACCGTCTTGTCGGCGACGCGTTCCTCGGTGACCACGCCTCCCTTGACCACGAGGGTGTCGGGTGTCACCTGGCCGCCGACGACGGCCTCGCCGAGGCCCCACGCGGCGTTGACGACGATCTCGTCGCGGACGCCGTTGACGGGGTTGGCGGTGAACATGACGCCCGCCGCGTCGGCCGCGACCAGTTCCTGCACGACGACGGCGAGCGCGACCTCGTCATGGGGGACGTCGTTGCGGGTGCGGTAGGCGATGGCCCGCTCGGTCCAGAGCGAGGCCCAGCAGCGCCGGACCGCGTCGAGGACGGTGTCGCCGCGCACGTTGAGGTAGGTGTCCTGCTGGCCGGCGAAGGACATGTCGGGCAGGTCCTCCGCGGTCGCCGAGGAGCGCACGGCGACGGGCACGTCGTCGCCGAGGGCGGTGTAGGCCTGGAGGACGGCTTTCGCGGTCGCGTCCGGCATCTCGTGCTCGGCGAACAGGCCGGCGATCGCGTCCGGCCGGTCGAGCGAGGCGAGGATCCGGTCCTGGAAGGGGGCCACGAACTCGCGGTAGGCCTCGGTGGTGACGTGGAATCCGGCGGGCACCGGCAGCCCCGCCCTGGCCAGGCGGGCGAGGGAGGCGCCCTTGCCGCCCGCGACCTCGAGCGTGGCGGCGGCGTCGTCGAGAGGAAGAATCCTCACGTCGCATACTCCTTAGTGCCGAGCGATGCGCGCAGTCTGTTCTGCGCGACCGCCACGGCGGCGTCGAGATACTCCTGTGTCGCCTTGGCGACGACCGCGGCGTCCGCCGCCCCGCCCGGCTCCCCCACGCGCCGACCGGCGTCCGCCGCCCCGCCTGACTTCCCCACGCGCCGACCGGCGTCCGCCGCCCCGCCCGACTTCCCCACGCGCCGCCCGGCATGCGCCGCCCCGTCCGCTTCCAGCGCGCGCCGGCATGTGTCGGCGAGCAGTTCGGCCAGCCGCTCGTCCGGCACCTGCATCGAGTCGGGCAGGTAGCGCCGCACCGTCAGGAACCCGTAGAGCGTGGAGGTGAAGACCGTCAGGTGCTCGGAGATCGTCAGGTCGGCACGCAGCGCGCCGTGCTCGCGCAGCGTGCCGATGTACGTCTCGAACAGCTCACCCATCGGCAGCGTGGCGCTGCTCTCGCGCTTGTGGCGGGTGAGCTTGCCGAGCACCGCGGAGTCCCCGAGGAGGCTGGCCCTCATCAGCGGCCTGCGCAGCAGTCCGGCGGCCAGGCCGTGGAGCAGGTCGTACAGGGTCGAGGGGGCGCCGCGCCGTACATCCTCGAGCAGGTGGACCCGCTCCCGGCGCAGCAGGGCGACGAACAGCGCGTCGCGCGTGTTCCAGTGCAGGTAGATGGTGCCCTTGGCGACGCCGGCCGCTCTCGCGATGTCGTCGATCGTGGTCTTGTCGTAGCCGAAACGCTGGATCAGCTCGGACGTGGCGTCGAGGATGCGGTGCGCCCGCTCCTGTTGCCGCGCCGGATTCGCCAGTGGACGAGCCATCCCCACCTCCATTGTTTGACCAAATATACTCATTTGGTCATTCAATGGCCAGGCTCTCGTGATCTCGGGGTAGCGTGGACCGCATGGCGAAGGCGTTCTGGATCGACCAGGAGCTCGACAGGGACAGGGACGGCCGTTACGGCGCGCACGTCCGCAAGAACGTCGACGAGTTCGCCGAGACGTGGGGGGACATCGCCCCCGTGACCTTCGCCTGCGCCGCCTGGCGGATGGCGGTCCCGCCCGCCATCTCACCGGGACACGTCAGGTGGGACAGGCGCGTCCTCGACGCGACCTGCGTGCGCAACACCTGGGACGGCACGCTCCTCGCCGAGGTCCGCATCGTCTCGCCGCTGCCCGAGCAGCTCACCACCTCAAGGGAGTGGTGGCGGGACCGCGGCTGGCGCGGCTGGCAGGAGGTCTTCGGCCAGTACGTCGAGCCCACCCAGCAGGACCTCTCGCGCGGCCCGTTCGTGCGGGCCTCCCTGCTGGTGCAGGCGCCGATCCCGCTGGAGGAGCTGCCCGCGGCCCCGCAGGGCCCGCACGACGGGGTCGAGGAGGCGGCACATCGGGCGCTGGCGGTGCTGGTCAAGGAGCTCAACGCGCTGCTCGTCCCCGTCCTCGACCGTTTCTAGACGCCCTTCACCCCGTCGACCAGCTCGCGCACGACGTCGAGGTGGCCGTTGTGCCGCGACGTCTCCTCGATCAGATGCCCGATCACCCACCGCAGCGTGAACGCGTTGCCCTCGCGACCCGCGCCGACAGGGCGTCGAGGTCCACGGCGGCGAGCTTGTCGTCGATCTCCGCGCAGGCCCTGGTGTATTCGGCGACCACGTCGGCGAGCGTCCACGCGGGGTCGGGCGTGAAGTCCATGTCGGGGTCCTCCTCCGACCACGGCGCCCGTGCCTCCTCGCCGAGGAACACCACCTCGAACCACCAGTGCTCCACCCAGCGCAGGTGACTGACCAGCCCCGCGACCGTCATCAGCGGCGAGCCGGACAGCGGCGCCTTCCTGGCGTCCTCATCGCGCATGCCCTCGCACTTGGCCACCGCCGTCGCGCGCGTGTAGGTGAGAAAGGTCTGCAGGGTGGCTCGCTCGTCCCAGCTCGGCGGAACGTCCGTTCTCGTCATGTCCCAAGCTTCCCACCTGTGAATTCGGGTAGCTCCCGAGCCATGAGAACTGCTGTCGTCCTGCTCGGGTTGCTGCTGGCCGCCGGGTGCGCGGTGGACACCGGCCCTCCAGCCCGTACGGCGGAGCGGTTCGCGGCCGCGGCGGCCGCGCGGCACGGCGAGGCCGCCTGCGCGCTGCTGGCCCGCAGGACCGCGGAGAAGCTGCCCCGCGAAGGTCAGACCTGTGCCCAGGCGCTCGTCGAGGCGGGCCTGCACGGCGGCGGCACGATCGAGTCGGTCGCCGTGTGGGGCGACGAGGCACAGGTGCGCATGGACGGTGACACGATCTTCCTGCACCACTTCGACGGCGGCTGGCGGGTCAGGGCGGCCGGATGCGCGCCGCAGGGCGACGACCTGCCGTACGAGTGCGAGGTGGAGGACTGATGCGCGCGGTGTTCGTCACCACCATGCTCATCATCGTCGTGGGGTTGACCTGGTTCTTCGCGATGGGGCTGATGCACCGATGAAGCGCTTCCTCAGGGAGAACTCGCTGTCGCTGTTCTTCCTGCTGATCTTCGCCCTGGCCCTGGTCGGCCAGGCGTTCGCGGGGCGGGCCCAGTTCAACGACCGCCAACTCGTGGACGGCGGGCAGCCGGTGTCGGTGGTGGAGTACGTCGCGACGTCGGACTTCGCGGTCGACGTGGCGGAGAACTGGCAGTCGGAGTACCTGCAGTTCCTGCTGTTCGTCCTGGCGACGGTGTGGCTGGTGCAGCGGGGGTCGCCGGAGTCGAAGAAGATCGGCGAGGAGGGCGGCAGGTCCGACAAGGAGCAGTTCGTCGGGCCACACGCGCGTGAGGGGTCGCCGAGCTGGGCCGCGGCCGGCGGCTGGCGAAGGGCGGTGTTCAGCAGCTCGCTCAGCTGGGTCATGGGCACGGTGTTCGCGCTGTCGTGGCTGGCCCAGTCGGTGGCCGGGGTCGCGGCGAACAACGCCGAGCGGCTCGCGGAGCTGCGCGACCCGCAGAGCTGGGGCTCCTATGTCGTGGGCGCCGAGTTCTGGAGCAGGACGCTGCAGAACTGGCAGTCGGAGTTCCTCGCGGTGGCCTCCATGGTGGTGCTCTCGATCTACCTGCGTCAGCGCGGGTCGCCCGAGTCCAAGCCGGTCGGGGTGCCCCACGACACGACGGGCGTCGAGAGCTGACCCGTGATGACGGCGACGACACGGGTGCCGGGAGCGAAGGCGCCGCGCCCGGCCAGGTCGAGGATCCCGTAGATCATCTTGGCGACGTAGACCTGCTCGAAGGCGGCGTCGAGCAAGGGTGAGGTCTTGGCGTAGCCGCCGAAGTGGTAGTCGAGACTGATGGCCCAGTTGCCGCTCACCGCGCCGTAGGCCTCACGCTGCAGCCTGGCCACCTCGTCGTTGAGGAAGCCCGCCCCCTTCAGCACGGCGAAGCCGAGCGCCCTTTTGCCGTCGGGCAGCCCCGCCGCGATGCCGGCCAGGGTGCCGCCGGTGCCGACGGGGCAGCAGATCACGTCGTAGTCGAGGTCGATCTCGCCGGGCAGTTCGGCGCAGCCCCGCACCGCCGCCGCGTTGCTGCCCCCCTCGGGCAGGATCGCGACGTCCCCGAACGTCTCGCGCAACCCGTCGAGGACCTGCGGGGTGTGTTTGAGCCGGTAGGCCGCCCTGTCGAGGTAGGTCAGGCGCATACCGCACGCCCTGGCGTACGCCAGGGAGGGGTTGAGCGGCAGGTGCTCCTCGCCGCGCACCACGCCGATCGTCTCGAAGCCGTGCTCCATGCCGGCCCTGGCCAGCGCACGCAGGTGTCCGGAGTAGGCGCCGCCGAAGCTGAGCACGCGCGGGTGTCCCAGGTTGTACCTGAGCTTGCGGGCCTTGTTGTCGTCGTGTTTGAGGAAGAGCCTGACCGTCCCGAGCCGGGGATCCCTCATCTCCTCCATCGCGCTAGTCTACGGTCGAACCGTTGTTGAGGAGTGTTGGATTATGCGCGTTGTTGAAGCTTTCCGTGGTGCATATGCCGCCGAGCCGGCGACCGTGTGGCGCGCGCCTGGGCGCGTCAACCTCATCGGCGAGCACACCGACTACAACGACGGCTTCGTGCTGCCCTTCGCCGTGCCGTGGGGCGTCACCGCCGCCCTCAGCCCGCGCACGGACGGCACGATCAGGCTCATGTCACTGCAGTCCCCCGGCGATCCCGCGGTCATCAGCTCGTGGGACGGCGCCAAGGGCTGGACCCGCTACGTCGTCGGCGTCCTGGCCATGCTCGGCTCCCGCACCCAGGGCGCCGACATCGTCATCGACGGCGACCTGCCCGCGGGCGCGGGCCTCAGCTCCAGCGCGGCGCTCGAGGTCGTCATCGGCTCCGCGCTCAACGCGGTGTACGGCCTGGGCCTGACCCCCATGGAGATCGCCCTCCTCGGCCAGAAGGCCGAGAACGACTTCGTCGGCATGCCCTGCGGCATCATGGACCAGGCGGCGTCGGCGCTCTGCGAAGACGGTAAGGCCCTCTTCCTCGACTGCCGTTCGCTCGGCTTCCGCAACATCCCGCTCGACCTGTCCGCGCACGGGATGCGGATCCTCATCATCGACACCGGCGTCCACCACGAGTTGGCCGACGGCCAGTACGCCAAGCGCCGCGCCGACTGCGAGTCCGCCGCCCGCAGGCTCGGCGTCGCCGCGCTGCGCGACGTGACGGACCTGGCGGGGGCGCTGTCCGTCCTGCGGGGCGACGAACGCAAGCGGGTGCAGCACGTCGTCACCGAGAACCACCGCGTCGAGGCGGTCATCGGGCTGCTGAGGGCGGGCGCGGTCGCCGAGATCGGGGCGCTGCTGAACGCCTCGCACCTGTCGCTGCGGGACGAGTACGAGGTGTCCTCGCCCGAGCTGGACGTCGCGGTGGAGGCCGCCGTCCGGGGCGGCGCGCGTGGGGCGCGGATGACCGGTGGCGGGTTCGGCGGGTCGGCCATCGCGCTGGTGGCGGAGGAGCGGGTGCCGGCCGTACGGGAGTCGGTGCAGGCGGCCTACGCGGAGCGCGGCTGGAAGGAGCCCCGCTTCCTGCCCGCCACCCCCGCCAGGGGCGCCCACGAGGTCGCTCTCTGACCCGTTTCCCTGCACCGGGTGACGCTCCGGAGTGCCGCGATCACGCAATTTTCCGGTTTAGGGGACAAATCGTGTTGAGCGAGGTGAAGATGTGGTCTGCTGCGGACCACACGAGGGCGACGTGGTGAGGGCGACGCCAACAGGACCGTGCCTCCGACCCGGAATCGGTCGCGCGATCCGCCAACCCGGAATGCGCTGGTTGCTGCGTGCTTACGTGGATGAGATCTCTGCGCCCCTTCGATGTCCACACCGTCACCGAGAGAACCGTCGACTTCCGTGAGGCGGAGCGCTTCATCCGCCTGTTCCACGCGGAGAACCCAGGCGCGGGCGACGTCGCCGCGCGCCTGCGTCAGATCGCGCGGGACGCGGCGAAGTCCGGCACCTACACCCACACCGCCGACGAACTGGAGTTCGGCGCGCGAGTGGCCTGGCGCAACAGCAACCGCTGCATCGGGCGGCTCTACTGGCGTTCGCTCAAGGTGAGAGACCGCCGGGACGTCTTCAGCGCCGAGGGCGTCGCCGTCGAATGCGTCGCCCACCTGAGGGAGGCGACGGGCCACGGCAGGATCAGGCCGATGATCACCGTGTTCGCCCAGGACCGGCCCGGCTGCCCAGGACCGCGCGTCGTGAACGAGCAGCTCATCCGCTACGCCGGATACCGCCTCGATGACGGCACGGTGCTCGGCGACCCGCGCAACATCGCCTTCACCGAGCAGGCGCTCAGGATGGGCTGGCGCGGCGGCGCGGGCACGAGGTTCGACGTGCTGCCGCTCGTCGTCCAGCCCGCCAAGGGACGGCCGTTGCTGTGTACCGTGCCGGGAGACACGGTCCTCGAGGTGCCGATCAGGCATCCCGAGTACCGCTGGTTCGAGGAACTGGACCTGCGCTGGCACGCCGTACCGGCCATCTCGAACATGTGCCTGGAGATCGGCGGCATCTGCTACCCCTGCGCGCCGTTCAACGGCTGGTACATGGGGACCGAGATCGGCGCCCGCAACCTCGCCGACCACGACCGCTACGACCAGCTGCCGGTGATCGCCGAGCGGCTGGGCCTGGACACCTCGCACGAGCGCACCCTGTGGCGCGACCACGCGCTGGTGGAGCTCAACGTGGCCGTGCTCCACTCGTTCGAGGCGGCGGGGGTGACGATGACCGACCACCACACCGAGTCCAGGCGCTTCCTCACCCATCTGGAGCGGGAGGAGAAGGCCGGCAGGGCCTGCCCGGCCGACTGGTCGTGGATCGTGCCGCCGATGTCCGGCGCGGCCACACCCGTCTTCCACCGCTACTACGACCAGCGCCTGCTCACGCCGGCCTTCGTCCCCGCCCACTCGTAGCCGCCCCGCGCCGTTCCCCGGCGATCTCCGTGGTGGCGACCCCGCGCAGGGGCCCTTCCCGTACGGCAGGCACGGGCAGGCGCCTCCGTCCGGCGCGGGGTCCCGCCCGTCCAGGGGACGCTCCCCGGGCGCGCGTGGCCGGGGTGGGCAACGGAGCCCCCTTGGTGTAGAACGTTATTCTGTAACTGGGTCCCGCCTGGAGGGTGCGCGATGTCCGAGCCGGTGCTGTCGTCGATCGACCAGGGCGTGATGACGCTGACGTTCAACCGCCCCGAGCGTCTCAACGCGTGGACCGACGCCATGGGCCGGCGCTATTTCGACCTCCTCGAACAGGCCGAGAAGGACCCAGCGGTCCGGGCGATCGTGGTCACCGGCGCGGGCAAGGGCTTCTGCTCGGGCGCCGACTTCCAGACCCTGGACGCGATCCGGTCCGGCACCTACGACGAGGAGCCCGACCCCAGGCCGAACACCTTCCCCACCACCATCCGCAAGCCGATCATCGCCGCGGTGAACGGGGCGTGCGCGGGGCTCGGCATGGTGCACGCGCTGGTGTGCGACCTGGTGTTCACCGCCGAGGACGCCAAATGGACGACGGCCTTCCCCCGTAGAGGGCTGGTCGCCGAGTACGGGCTGTCGTGGGTGCTGCCGCGCCTCATGGGCCAGCAGCGGGCCATGGACGTCCTGCTGTCGGGCCGGGTGTTCACCGGCGCCGAGGCCTGCGCCATGGGCCTGGTGAACAGGGTCGTCCCCGGTGACGAACTGCTGCCGGCGGCCCAGGAGTACGCGCGCGAACTGGCCGTGCACAGCTCCCCCGCCTCCATGGACGTCATCAAGCGACAGGTGTGGGGCGACTGGAACCACACACTGGAGGAGTCGGCCAGGACGGCGGTCAGGGAGATGCTCGCCTCGTTCGAACGGCCGGATTTCGCCGAGGGGGTGGCCAGCTTCCTCGAGCGCCGCGATCCCCGCTTCCCGCCCCTCTGACCAGCCGCCGCCCGCCGGATGTCGGCGTCGTCCTCGCAGGTGGGTCGGCCGTGGCCTGTCCCGTCCGGGTGGCGAGGCAGGTGCGAGGCGGCCTCCACCGCTCGCTCGGCGTCAAGGGGACGATTGCGATCGTGCGTGAAGGCGGCGTCGATAGGACTCGCCGTCGTTGGGGTCATCGAGTTCCGGCAGAGGCGGGAAGCCGTCCCTGTAGGCGACGCCGAAGGCGACCCTGGTTCCTGGAGGACACTGCCCAAGCTGCGCGATCAGATCCGCGTCCTCTTCGGAATCGAGATCCTCGCGTTGCCTGATCGCGAACGCGCTCTTCGCGGGCGCGAAGCGTCGCCGAAACCACTCCCCCGCGTAGGCGCGAGCCTCAGGTTCAGACTCGCCCTGGTTCGGCGGGACGAACAGCAGCTCACCTGAATCCCGAACCAGTCGCGCAGTCGGGGGAAGCCAGCCATCACCGCTTTCAAGGTCTCTCAGTGCCACGGGAACCTCCGTTCCGAGTCCGCCTTGCGGGGGGCCCTTGTGCGCGCTTGCGCTGCGCGTCTCCGCGATCAGGAGCACGGTCTCGTCTTCCGCGTGACGACGGAACCCTGCTCGATCCCATGTGCGTAGCGCGAGGCCTGCGAGTGATCATGACTTGTCGGTGGCGGCGTTTACGCTCCCCGTTCATGAGCAACGATGAGACTCGCACTGTACGTCTGACAGTCGAAGTCGCCGACTGTGGCATCGCCGGTCTGCAGGACAAGGAACTCGACGGGTATGCCGACACACCAGCCCAGTCCGTTGGGTTCATCGAGGTCGAGAAGGGCTGGGTCGCCCTTCACATCACCCACCAGTGCGGGCCGGCCGACTTCACTGTGACGATCGCCGACCGGGACCCGGGGGCAGATCTCGCTATCTATGAGGACATCGTGGAAATCGGCTACGTGTCCATGTCGGGCGAAGTGGAGATGAGTAGGTTCACCTTCGACGAGGCTGTGATGTGCCCCCTTCCTCCTCTCCAGGCCGGGCCTGGAACCTACCGCATTCGGTATCACGTCAAGGGCATGGATGGGGAAGGCACGAGGGATGACGGCATCGATGACCACTACCTTCAGATTTGGCCCGCCCCCCTTGAGGACCCCGTTGTCGTCAAGGCCACGAGTGATACTTCCGAGTACTTTCTAGATCGAGAGAAGTTCAATCGCGACCGAGGATTGTGAGCGTGCGCCGGCCCATCCACACATCCGGCCTGCCCGTCTGCCGTCGTGCCACCTACCGGGTAGCGGGCCGGCCGCGGGGCTGCCCGGCCGCGCGCCCGATGTCAGAGTCGCGACAGAGCGGAGGCGGCCCCGCGGATGGTCTACCAGGGTCTGATCTTCACGCGCGACGACGGAACCCTGCTCGACCCCATGCGCGTGCTGCGCGGTCTACGGGTGATCACGAAGAAGGCGGGCATCGGGAACCGCTGGAAGGTGCGGGAGCTCCGGCACTCCTTCGTGTCGATCTTGAGCGACGGGGACGTCTCCGTGGAGCGCATCGCCGATCTCGTCGGCCACTCGACGCCCACCACCACGCAAGCCGTCTACCAGCGCCGGATCAGGCCGGTCGTCGTCCACGGAGCCGAAACCATGGACGTCATTCGGATAGTGACTCCCGGAACGACTCAGGCCCTCCCACCTGTCTCCAGGTAGAGGGCCTGAGCTTATGTTCATCGACTGATGCCAAGCTCCCGCGATAGGACTCGAACCTATAACCTGCCGGTTAACAGCCGGCTGCTCTGCCGATTGAGCTACACGGGATCGCGCTTCGACGCCTTACTGGCTGGGCTGTTGGGCCCCTCCGCTCGGCACAGGAATAGATTAGCGCACATCCTGAGTGCGTGTCGCATCGTGAGCGGGGTAGGCCCGGAGACAGCGGAGGTGGAAAATGCGATATCGGATGATGTTCGCTGTCGGGATGGCCGTGGGCTACGTACTGGGCAGCCGGGCGGGTCGCGAGCGCTACGAACAGATCAAGCGCGCGGCCCAGCGTGTCGCCGACAGTCCTACGGTGCAGGAGGCCGCGGGCCTGATGGGCGCGCAGGTCTCCAAGGTCGCCGGCGTGGCGCGATCGAAGGTCGGCAACACGCTCGTCGACAAGATTCCCTTCCTGGGCAGGGGCGGCCACGAGGTCGATCACCTCGACACGGGCACCGGCTGGCCGGAGAAGCCGGGGATCCAGGAGCCGGAGTCCGGGTCCGGGAAACCGGGACACCAGAAGAAAGAGGCGCAGGCCAACGACACGGGCGTGTCGTACTAGGGAGGGGGCCCGGAGCGGCCGGGCTCCCTCGCAGGCGTCAGACGCCCATGCTGCGCCTGAGGCCCTCCAACGCCTGCTCGGCCTGGGCGCGCAGCCCGGGGTCGGCCGGGTCGAGACCCTCGTCGAAGTGGAAGGTCCAGGTGAAGGCGTCGGCGCCGGGCGACCTGCGGGCGACGAGGCGCACCCCTCCCCTGCCCGGCAGCTGCACGTGCTTGTTGACCACGATCGTGGAGTTGACCCGTTCGCGGACGGCCTCGGGCAGGCGGTGGGGTTCGGCGACGCGCGCCGACAGGCGGCGGCCGTCCGAGGTGGTCAGGCTGAGCCCTTCGTCGTCCCATCCCGCCTGTTCCACGGTCTCCCACGGCACGCGCTCGCCGTCGGGCAGGAAGAGCGCGAGGTCGGTGGCGACCACGTAGCCTTCGTCGGTTCGCGCGAAGGTCAGCACGCGTTCCCCGCTGGTCGTGGCCAGGCCCTTGCGCACGTCGGACGGCAGGCGGCGGAAGAAACTCATGAGCCCAAGGTATCGGCGAGCAGATCCAGGGTGAGCGCCGCACTCCACGAGAAGTCCCTGCACCCTCTGCCGCTGCCGTCGAAGGGGTCGAAGCACTCGCGGAATCCTGCCTGCCGTACCAGGCGGAGCGTGCCGGTGGTGAGCAGCTGGGCCAGGTGGGGCAGGTCGTGGAGGATGGCGGCGCGCCGCAGCAGCCAGTTGGTGTTGACCCAGGAGGGCCCGCGCCAGTAGCGGGTGCGGTCGAACTGGTGGGCGCGGATCTCGCAGCTCGGGACGGGGTAGCCGGTGGCGCCCATGAAGCGGGCCGATTCCAGGATGTCGACCAGCGCGGTGACGGTGTCGCGGGGCAGTTCGGGGTCCAGGAGCGGGCCGAAGGAGCCGACGGTGGTGACCGGGATGAGGCGGTCCGCGCGCAGGTCGCGGGCGTAGAAGCAGCCGTTCCACAGGCGTTCGGCGAGGGCCGACCTGATGGTGGCGGCCTGCTCGCGGTGCGGGGCTGCGTCGAAGCCGGCGATCGGGGCCAGTTCGGCCAGGGCGTGGCAGGAGGCCAGCCAGACGCCGTTGAACATCGGGTCCTCGACCGCGAACGGGTGCTCGTCGCGCAGGTACTCGGGACGGTAGCCGGCGTCGCGGTAGCGAAGGGCGAGCCAGACGTAGCGGTCATGGTCGCTGTCGGGGTGGCGTTCGTCCATGCCGGGGGTGCGGTAGCCGTACCGGATCTCGGGCAGGGCGGCCAGCGGCTCGTCCCATGTAGGGCTGTCGTCCATCCCGGACTCCCACGGGTGGACGATCGAGGCGAGCCCTCCCCCGCCCAGGTCGCGGGTGGTGGCGAGGTAGGCGTGCTGGGCGGCGAGCGCCGGGAAGGCCTTCCTGACGTAGGCGGTGTCGGCGGTGTGTCGCCAGAGCCACCACACGGCGAGCGCGTGCAGCGGAGGCGTGGTCAGGCCGGAGGTGAGGATGCCGGGGGGAGCGTCGGGGTGGTCGGACGAACGCCAGACGGAAGGCCCGGGGAAGTAGGCCTCGGAGGTGTGGAAGACGATGTGCGGGACCATCCCCGTCGCCCACTGGCCCTGCAGCAGGCCGTCCAACTCGGCCATGGAGCGCTCGGGCCGGTGCCTGGCCAGTCCGATGGCGACGAAGGCCGAGTCCCAGCTCCACTGGTGCGGGTAGAGGCCAGGAGCGGGCACGGTGGCCGACCCCATCCAGTTCGCCTCGAGCACGTGCAGGGCTTCGCGCCCCAGCGCCGCGTCGTCAACCGCGGGCCGCGCCTCCATCTGCCCACTATGCTCCGCTCTGTCCTAACTGAACAGGCCCTGTCCCCAGAACCCGCCCTGGGCCACCCCCGGCGGGCACACCCACAGGCCTGAGCCGACGTGCTGGATGTACTCGTTCAGCGGATCGGTCTTGGCCAGGGCCCGCTGGATCGGGATGAACCCTGTCTCGGGGTCGCGCTGGTAGGCGAGGAAGAACAGCCCCGCGTCGAGCCGTCCGAGGCCGTCGCTGCCGTCGGTGAAGGAGTAGCCGCGCCGCAGGATCCTGACGCCGCCGAGCGAGCCGGGATTGGCCAGCCTCACGTGCGAGTCGGCGGGCAGGCGCGCGAGGTCGACCGGGTCGTGCTCGCGCGTACGGCCGTAGGCCGCGCCCTCGCCCTTCGTGCGGCCGAAGATGTCCTCCTGCTCCTTGAGCGAGGTGCGGTCCCAGGTCTCGATGTGCATCCTGATCCGCCGCGCCACCAGGTAGGTACCGCCCGCCAGCGCCTTCGGCCCTTCCGAGCCGATCCATACGTGCTGGTCGAGCAGCTTGGCGTCGGCGCCGGGGATGTTGTTCGTGCCGTCCTTGAAGCCCATCAGGTTGCGCGGCGTCTGCTCCTCCGGCGTGGTGGAGGAGGTCTTGCCGAAGCCGAGCTGCGACCAGCGCACGCCGGCCGTGCCGAACCCGAGCCGCACCAGGTTCCGTACGGCGTGCACGGCCACCTGCGGGTCGTCGGCGCACGCCTGGACGCACAGGTCGCCGTCGCTGCGGGCGGGGTCGAGCTTGTCGCCGGGAAAGTGCGGCAGGGCCTTCAGCGCGGCGGGCCTTTCCAGGCCGAGCCTGTCGAAGAACGACGCGCCGAAGCCGATCGTGAGCGTGAGCCTGGAGGCGGGCAGGCCCAGCGCCTCGCCCGTGTCGTCGGGCGGGGCGAGCGGCGCGCCGAGCGCTCCGCCGCCGACCTGCATGCCCGCCGTCATCCGCTCGGCGGCCGCGGTCCAGAGCCTGAGCAGGGCGACGACCCTGCCGCGCGTCGGATTGGTGAGGTCGAAGGCGGCGAAGTGCAGGCGGTCCTGGACGGGCGTGGCGATGCCCGCCTGGTGGGCGCCGTGGAAGGGGATGGGGGCGTGTCCGGCGGCGGACGCGGGGGCGGGGTCGGCCTGCCGTACGACGCCGTAGACGGCTCCTCCGGCCACGCCCGCGCCGGCGACGAGCCCCGCGCCGGTCAGCAGCTTGCGTCGGGTGACCACGGCTCAGCCCGCCACGGCGGCGGCCAGGCCCGACAGGGGCTCGGCGAGGGCGTTGACCGCGTCGGCGAGCTCCTTGACCTGCTGCTTGGACAGCTCGGTGTAGGAGACGTATCCGTCGCCCTTCTCGTATGCGGCCAGGAGCTTCTGGAGGTCGGCGAACTCGGTGTCGAGGGTGGTGACCAGCGCGGGGTTGCGCTCCATGAGGATCGGCGTGAGCAGCTCGTAGACCTTCTTGGCGCCGGCGACGTTGGCGTCGAAGTCCCACAGGTCGGTGTGCGAGAAGGCCTCCTCCTCGCCGGTGACCTTGCCCGTGGCGACCTCGTCGAGCAGCTCCTTGGCCCCGCCGGCCATGGAGGCGGCGGTGATCTCGGCCTTGGGCAGCCGCTTCTTCAGGTCGTCGAGGTCGGCCAGGAGCTGGTCGGCGTACTTCGCCTCCTTGGGGAGCGTGTCGGGCTGCTTCCACAGCGCCTTCTCCAGGCGGTGCCAGCCCGTCCACTTCTGGCCGGCTTCGAGGTCGGCCTCGCGCAGGTCCACCTTGGGGTCGATGTCGCCGAACGCCTCGGCCACCGGTTCCATGCTCTCCCAGCCGACACGGCTGGGAGCGTACAGGGCCTTCGCCTTCGTGACGTCGCCCTTCTTGATCGCGGCGGCGAACTCCTGGGTCTTGGCGATCGAGTCGTCGAGCTGGGCGGCGATGTAGGCGCGGTACTCGTCGACCGCCCTGGTGACGCGCGGGTCGGCGGCGACCTGGAGCTCGCCGGTGACCTTGAAGGGCGTCCTGATGCCGTCGCCCTTGTGCCCGGGCTTGCAGGCGAGCTCGTAGGTGCCGCCGCCGATCTCCACGACGAGATCGGCGGAGGTGCCCGGCTGGATGTTGTTGCGCTCGCTCACCACCGTCTTGTCGGCGCGGTAGACGTAGACGGCGGTGAACCGGCCGCCGTCGTTCTTGATCAAGAACTTGACGACCCCCGCCTTGAGGTCGGTCTTGTTCGCGACGCAGGTGGTGTCGGTGGCGGTGACGGCCACCGTCTCCTGGACGGCGCCCGTGGGCGCGGGCCGCGGTGCCGATGGCGCGCTTCCGCTCCCGCTGGCGCTGCCTCCGTCGGCGCCGTCGTCCGCGGCGTTGCCGCAGGCGGCGAGTGCGAAGGCGAGGACTCCACACAAGGCTAGGGAACGCATGGGCGACTCCTTGGCGTGTTAGGTCGTCCTAACTAAGCTTTCCCTAAGCTAAACCTCGGAGGCGGGGTGCGTCACCTACCGCGTCTTGAGCCACCGCGAGACGAACATCGCGGTCACGGCGACGCCGCCGATGATCAGCGCCCACTTCAGGAGGGTGAGGGCGAAGCCCAGGATCGGGCCGAGGAGCATGAGACCGACAATGACGAGGGCGATGATGAGAAGGATGCGTGCCATGTGGTCAACGCTAGGCTCCCGCGGCCCCTCGCGGTCAGGTTCCTGAGGCGAATCAGGGACAAGTCAGGGGGACCCTCTCAGGGTCAGGAACCCCTCTGGACATGTCATGCGTTGACCCGGTAAATGAGGTGCGGGGGTCCACACTTCGACGGGGGAACGTTGATGCAACCGGCCGGGCCGCCGATGAGCGGGGAGGGCGCCGACCACGCCCTGCGTACGCGTGGCGAGGAGCGTGACCGCATCTCGGGCGATCTGCTCGATCTGGAGTCCCACACCTCGTTCCAGCTGCTCAAGGGCGCCGCGTTACGCGGCAGGACGCTGACCGCGTGGGCCTCGGCCCAGGAGGCCATGACGCGCGTCTGGACCCTGTACGACGCCTACCGCGGGGTGCTGCGCCAGGCCGAGGAGGTCAGGGCCCGACGCGCCCGCCCCGGGCCCGCCGAGCTGGAGGAGCTGACGTTCCTTCTCATGGGCCCCTCCGTACGGCCGGCGGCCGAGGCCGAGCCGGTCGAGCGGCGGTCGTTACGCCCCTCGCCCGCTGACGGCCTCAGCCTCGACGAGACCGTGACCCGGATGGACGAGGCGTTCCGCTCGGTGGGCGAGACCCTGACGGAGATCGACGCGGCGTGGACGGCGTTCCTGCCCGCGATGGAGTCGGCGGCGGCCCGCCTCGACGAGATCACCCGCCTCACCGCCGACCTCGGCGAGCCGCCGGCCGCTCCTGGACACGCGGCCGAACTGGCCCGCCTCCGCTCCACCGCCACCGCCGACCCCCTCGACTTCCCCGTCGCCGACCTCGACAGGCTCGGCGCGACGCTCGACTCCCGGCTGACCGACCTCTCCCGCGCCGACGCCCTCAGACGTTCGTACGGCCCCAGGCACGCTGCCCTGACCGACTTGATCGCCCTCGTCAGGACGGCGGAGGCGGAGGCGCGCAGAACCCACCTGCTGGTCTCGGTCAAGATCCTCCTTCCTTCCTCGGCCGGGCCGCGCCCCGCGAGCGACCGTCTCGCCGCCGACGCCGCCGCCCTTCCTCCGGCGGGCCTCGCCGCCGCCGACGCCGCCGCCACTCCTCCGGTGGGCCTCGCCGGCGGCGGATGGGTGGAGCGGGCCAGACGGCTGTCGAGCGTGGAGGCCGCGGCCCGGGAGGCGCTGAACCGCGCGAGGACCACGACCTCCGCCCTGCTCGGGCTGATGGCCCGCAGGGACGAGTTACGCGGACGGCTGCTGGCCACGCAGTCCAAGGCCGTCCGCGTCGGCCTCGCCGAGGACCCCGAGAGCGCCCGCCGTTTCACGCGGGCCCACGAGCTGCTGTGGACCGCCCCGTGCGACCTCAACCAGGCGGCGGACGCGGTGGAGCACTATCAGGACGCGATCCACGGAGGGCGCCGATGACCAGGTGCGCGCAGCCAGGCTGCACGGGCACGATCGATGACGGCTACTGCGACTTCTGTGGCCATGCCGAGAGCCCACCGGTCCCGCTGCCGGCGGGCGGCGGCTCCGCGGCCTCCGCCCCGAGCGCGTCCACCGCCTGGTCCGGTGGCGGGCCGTCGGGCGGCGGGCCGTCCGGCTCCATGCCCTCCGGCGCGGCGTCGTCCGGCTCGGTGTCGTCGGGCGCGACGTCGTCCGGCTCCGTGTCGTCGGGCAGCAGGTCGACCTCCGCCAGGCGGTCGAAGGGCGTGCTCGGGCACGGCCTGGTCGACGTGCCGCCGACGCCGTACCGGGATCCGGCCGACGCCGTCATGGACGACCCCGAGGTGCCGGAGGACAAACGGTTCTGCTCGGCGTGCGGCAGGCCGGTCGGGCGCAGCAGGGAGGGCGTGCCGGGCCGCACCGAGGGATTCTGCCCGCACGACGGCACCCCCTACAGCTTCACCCCCAAACTCGCTCCCGGCGCGCTGGTCGCGGGGCAGTACCGGGTGCTCGGCTGCCTGGCGCACGGCGGGCTCGGCTGGATCTACCTGGCCGCGGACGAGAACCTCGACGGTCGATGGGTGGTGCTGAAGGGCCTGCTCAACGCCGCTGACACCGAGGCCCTCGCGGCGGCGGAGGCCGAGCGGAAGTTCCTGACGACCGTCGACCACCCCAACATCGTCAAGATCTTCAACTTCCAGCGGCACGAGGGCGCCGGCTACATCGTCATGGAGTACGTCGGCGGCCCGTCCCTGCAGGACCTGCTCAAACAGCGGCTGCGCGAGGGGAAGGCACTGCCGCTGCGCCAGACGATCCCCTACGCGCTGGAGATGCTCAAGGCCTTCGACTACCTGCACGAGAACGGTCTCGTCTACTGCGACCTGAAACCGGCCAACGTCATCCAGGTGAGGCAGCAGCTCAAGCTCATCGACCTGGGCGCCGTCCAGCGCATCGGCGCGCGCACCGGCAGTTCGTACGTCACGGCCGGCTACCACGCTCCCGAGATCGCCGCGTCCGGACCCTCGGTCACCTCCGACCTCTACACGGTGGCGCGGACGCTGGCCGTGCTGAGCCATCCTTTCAGCCCCGCGCGGGGCGGCGTGGAGGAGCCGCTGCCGGGGCCGGAGGCGTGGGGGAACGAGTCCTTCCACCGCTTCCTCGTCCGCTCGACACATCCCAAGCCCGGCCTGCGCTTCCCCGACGCCGCCGACATGGCCGAGCAGCTCACGGGGGTGCTGAGGGAAATCCGCGCGGCGGAGGACGGCGTGCCGTACCCGAGCCAGTCGGCGGTCTTCGGGCCCGAGCGGGTCGCGGAGGGCGTCACCGGCGTGTTCGAGCCGCTCGATCCGAAGGCGGCCGCGGCGGCGCTGCCGGTGCCGCTGGTCGATCCCGCCGACCCTGCGGCAGGACTGCTGCCCGGGCTGATCGCGCGCGACCCGCGAGAGCTGCTCAGCAGGGTGTCCGCGCTGCCCGCCACCACCGAGACGCTGCTGACCAAGGCGAGGGTGGTGGCCGAGCACGATCTCAGCGACGGTTTCCTCGACGAGGCGGCGCGGACGCTCCACGGCGACTGGCGGGTGACCTGGTACCAGGCGGTGCGGACGCTGGTGTCGGGAAAGCCGGACCTGGCGCTGTTCGACCGTTGCTTCGGTCTGCTGCCCGGCGAGCCGGCCGTCAAGCTGGCGCTGGGCTTCGCGCACGAGCAGGCGGGCGACCACGTGACCGCCGCCCGCTGGTACGCCACGGTGTGGCGCACCGACCGCGGCTACGTGAGCGCCGCGTTCGGCCTGGCCAGGTCCAAGCTGGCGGCAGGCAGGATCAACGACGCCGCGGCCGCCCTCGACCAGGTGCCCGCCTCGTCGAGCCAGCACGTGACCGCGCAGACCTCGCTGGTGGCGCTCGCCGCGCGGCGTCCGGCCGCCGAACTCGCGCCCGCCGAACTGATCGCCGCCGGCGAACGGCTCGACCAGCTCAAACACCTGGAAGGGCGACGCAGGGGCGAGCTGGCGGCCGAGCTCCTGGAGGCCGCGCTCACCTGGCTGGCGGCTGCCGCGCCCCCGCCCACCCATGCCACGACGCTGCTCGGCGCGCCGCTCACCCAGCGGGGCGTGCGTGTCAGGCTGGAAGGCGTCTACCGGGACCTGGCCAGAGCCGCGGCCACCAGGCAGGAAAGACACGACCTCGTCGACCGCGCCAACGCGGTCCGGCCGAGGACGTGGCTGTGAACTGCCCGGCGTGCGGGGCCTCCGTGCTCCCCAACCACGCCTTCTGCGAGCAGTGCGGCTCCCCGCTGGGCCCGCCCGCCTCCTGTACGGCCTGCGGCGGCGAGATCGCCGACGGCTACTGCGCCGAGTGCGGCCTGCGCGCCCCTGCCGCCACCGACCATGTCGAGCTCGTCCTCGACTCGGGCGCCGCTGGCGCCAGTGACAGGGGCCTGCGCCACAGCCGCAACCAGGACGCGATGGCGCTGGGCGAGGCCGAAGGGCGGGTCATCGCCGTGGTCTGCGACGGCGTGTCCCAGTCGCCGCGCCCGGAGACCGCCTCGACGCTGGCCGCGCAGACCGGGGTCGCGATCCTGGCCGAGGAGCTCAAGGCGGGCTCCGGCCAGGAGACGGCCACCAGGGCGGCGTACGCGCGGGCCGCCCGCGCCGTCGCCGAACTCGGCACCTCCGCTGACGACGCCCCCGCCTGCACCTACGTGTCGGCGGTGGCGGGGCCCGAGCTGGTCACGGTCGGCTGGGTCGGGGACAGCCGCGCCTACTGGCTGCCGGACGACGGGACCGCGGTCCTGCTGACCGACGACGACGTCGCCACGGCGGGAGTGCTGACGGCGTGGCTGGGCGCGGACGCCAGGAACGCGGGCTGCCGCGCGATCGGCTTCGTGCCCGACGCGCCGGGCCTGCTCATGGTGTGCACGGACGGGCTGTGGGGCTATCTCGACGACCCCGTCTCCTTCCGCGCCGCCGTACCCATCGACGGGGCGCGGGCGCTCGTGCACCACGCGCTCGCCTCCGGTGGGCGCGACAACATCACCGTCGTTCTGATACCGGTCAGGAGAGCGTCTTGAGCGATTTCACGCTGCACATCGACCAGAACAAGGACCTGCCGCTCGGTGGCAGGGAGGTGCACGCCATTCTCACCGTCACCGCCACGGCGGCGCCCTCCGTGCCGGCCGAGGCGGCCGAAGTGATCATCATCGACACGTCGGGATCGATGTCCGGCAGCAAGATCAGGGAGGCCAGGCAGGCGGCGAAGGCCGCCGTCGACGCGCTGCGCGAAGGGGTGGAGTTCGCGGTGATCGCGGGAGACACCTCGGCCCGCATGATCTACCCGCGGGGGAGGAAGCTCGCCACGGCGAACCACAACACGCGCGGCAACGCCAAGACCGCAATCGGCAACCTGGACGCCAACGGCGGCACCTCGATGGGGCAGTGGCTGCGGCTGGCCGCCGACCTGCTGGAGAGCAGGCCAGGCGCCATCAAGCACGCGCTGCTCATGACCGACGGGCAGAACAACGAGGGCGACGAGGCCTTCGCCAGGGCGCTGAAGCACTGCGAAGGCAGGTTCGTCTGCGACAGCCTCGGCGTGGGCGCCGACTGGGTGCCTGCGGAGCTTCGCAAGGTCTCCGAGGCGCTGCTCGGCACGTTCGACTACGTGCGCGACCAGAAGGACCTGGCCGCCTTCTTCACCAGGATCACCGAGGCGTCGATGGGCAAGACGCTGGCCGAGCTCGCGCTGCGCGTGTGGATTCCCAAGGACGCCACGCTGAAGTTCGTCAAACAGGTCTCGCCGACCCTGCTCGACCTGACGGGCAAGCGGGTCGCGGTCAACCCGCTGACCGGCGACTACCCGACGGGGTCGTGGGGCGAGGAGGAGCGGGAGTACCACCTGTGCGTGGAGGTGCCGCCGTCCGGGCTCGACCAGGAGATCAGGGCGGCGTGGATCAAGCTGGTACGGCCGGACACCGGCGACGTGCTGGCCAGCGGCAACGTCCTGGCGCACTGGACGGACGACCTCGCCGCCTCGACCCGGATCAACAAGAAGGTGGCGCACTACACGGGCCAGGCGGAGCTGCACGAGCTGATCCAGGAGGGGCTGAGCGCCCGCGCGGCGGGTGACACGGCGACCGCGACGGCCAGGCTGGCCAAGGCCAAGCAGCTCGCCGACTCCTCCGGGCGGGAGGACACGGCCAGGCTGCTGGACAAGGTGGTGGAGGTCGACCCGGGCACCGGCACGGCCAGGCTGCGCACCCGTGTGGACAAGGCGGACGAGATCGAGCTGGACACGGGGTCCACGCGGACCAGCCAGCTGCGGCAGGAGGGCTGAGATGCCGGTGACGTGTCCCAACGGGCACGCGTCCGAGGACCCGGAGTACTGCGACGTGTGCGGCGCCCAGCTGGCGCCGTCGAGCGCTCACGCGCCCTCCGGCCCGCCCGCGCCCGCCGGCCCCTCTCCCGGGCTCCCCGGTCCGCCTCCGGGCCACCAGGGCGCGGCTGAGGCCTCCGGCGCCCCAGGGGTCACCGGTTCCGGTGCCGCCACCGGCTCTCCCGGCTCGTCCGGCTCGTCCGGTTCCTCCGGGGAGGTGTGCCCGATCTGCCAGACCCCGAGGAGCGGCCGGTTCTGCGAGGTCGACGGGCACGACTTCGAGTCCCCGCTGCCCGACCCCGTCGCCCCCGTGCTGTGGGAGGCCGTGGTCGGAGCCGACCGCGCCTACTTCGACGAGGTCATCGCCCTGAACGGCCCCGACGCCCGCGCCATGGTCTTCCCTCCCTACTGCCCCGAGCGCGCCTATCCGCTGATCGGCAAGCAGGTGCGCATCGGCCGCTCCAGCCGTACGCGCGGCACCTTCCCCGAGATCGACCTGGGCACGCCCCCCGCCGACCCGGGGATCTCGCACCTGCACGCCGTCCTCATGGCCGGGGCCGACGGCGCGTGGACGCTCGTCGATCCGGGCTCGGCGAACGGCACCCGCGTCAACGGCGAGTCCCTCCAGGTCAACGTGCCCGTGCCGGTCACCCAGGGCGACACGATCCACCTCGGCGCCTGGACGGTCATCACGCTGCGCGAGAACGCGTCATGATGTTCCTGGCCCGCCGTACGGTGCCGGGGCGGATCAAGGTGATCTCCGCGGTCACCGTCGCCTCTCTCACGCTGCTGTTCTCCACCCTCGCCTACGGCACCGCCGCGGCCAGGGAGGGGCTGAGGGTGATCGGGCTCGACGCGGGGCCGCAGGTGGTGGCGACCGCGGGGCTCTACATGGGGCTCAGCGACATGGACGCCCAGGTGGCCGACGCCCTGCTGCTCGGCGACCGGCGCCAGGACGCGCTGGCCCGCTACGACCAGCGGCGCAAGGAGGTCGGGGCGGCGCTCCTGCAGGCGCACAGCCTGGCGGGCGCCGACCCCGCCGAACGCCGCACGATCGCCTCGGTGCTCGACGGTCTCGGCCGCTACGAGCGCCTCGCCTCCGAGGCCCTCCTCCTGAGCTCGCTGTCCGCCGCCCCGGCGGGGTCGGACGGCTCC
This sequence comes from Nonomuraea mangrovi, assembly GCF_042681425.1. Taxonomy (NCBI): domain Bacteria; kingdom Bacillati; phylum Actinomycetota; class Actinomycetes; order Streptosporangiales; family Streptosporangiaceae; genus Nonomuraea; species Nonomuraea mangrovi. The sequence goes on from NZ_JBHUFV010000075.1 coordinate 27,595, forward strand.
ACGTCCTCGGCCCCGGAATCCTCGGGCGCGGACGACAAGGCGCTTGCCGCCTACCGGCAGGCGACCGACCTCATGACGCGAGAGCTGCTCCCCCAGGCCTACAACCTGACCCTGGAGAGCGGCACCATCGTCAGGCACGCCTACGAGGACGGCCACGCCACCGTGGTCGCCGTCCGCCTGGTCGCCCTCCTCAGCGGCGCGCTCGCGCTCGGCTGCCTGGTCTGGCTCCAGGTGTATCTGGCCCGCAGGTTCCGCCGGGTCTTCGGGCCCGCGCTGCTGGCCGCCAGCCTGGCGACGGCCGCGTGCGCCATCACGGGCGCGGTCGTGCTGGAGCAGGAGGCCTCCGCCCTGGTGACCGCCAAGCGTGACGGCTTCGACTCGGTCCTGACCCTCGCCAGAGCGCGGGCGATCAGCAACAGCCTGCACGCCGACCAGAGCCGCTACCTGCTCGACAGCGTGCGCGCCGACACCTACCAGCACACCTTCTTCGACAAGTCGCAGTCGCTCGTCTACGTCGCCGCCGAGAACCTGCCCGCCTACCAGCGCGCCGTCGGCGCGCTGAAGGACACCCGGTTCCTCGGCATGCTGAGGGGGCGCGACGTCGCCGCCTCCTGGCAGCGCTTCCAGCAGGCCGACCAGGCCCTGCGCGCCCAGTCGGGCGCGGCGGCGACCGCCGCCCTGACCGGCCCTGTGCGCGCGGCCTTCGACGACTACGACGCCACGCTGGTACGGCTCGGCCAACGACACGAGACCACCTTCGCCAACGCGATCGCCGACGGCGGCACGGGGCTGCGCGGGCTGTGGGTGCTGCTGCCGATCGGGATCCTCGTCATCGCGGCGGGCGTCTTCGCAGGAGTGTGGCCACGGCTGAAGGAGTACCGGTGAAGAAGGTGCGCATGCTGACCCTCCGCGTGCCGGCCGTCCTGGCGTGCGCGCTCGTCCTGGCCGCTTCGGGCGGGTGCGGCTCGGGCGACGCCTCGTCGATCGTCGGCAAGGAGACGCTCGTCATCGGTGTCCGGCCCGACCTGCCCGCGATCGGCTTCAGGAAGGACGGCCGGTTCGAGGGGTTCGACGTCGACGTGGCCACCTACGTCGCGCGCAAGCTCGGCGCCACCCCCACCTTCGTGCCCGCGCTGGCCGCCGACAGGGAGCGGCTCCTGCTCGAAGGCAAGGCCGATCTGGTGCTGGCCACCTTCTCCATCACGCAGGAGCGGAAGACACGAGTGGCCTTCGCCGGCCCCTACCACCTGTCGTACCAGGACATCCTGGTGCGTGACGGCACCACGGGCATCGCCAACGTGCGCGACCTCGCGGGGCGGAAGATCTGCGAGGTGCAGGGGTCGAACGCGGCCCAGCGGGTGATCGACGAGCGGCAGATCCCCGCGTCCGTGGTGCCCGTGGCGACCTACGACCAGTGCATGACGAAGCTGAAGTCAGGCCAGATCGACGCGATCACGACGAACGATGTGATCCTTGCAGGGCTGGCCGCGCGCGAGGGCGGCGGCGTGCGGCTGGTGAACACCCAGTTCAACGAGCAGCGCACGGGGGTGGGGATGCGCAGGGGCGACGTGGACGGGTGCGAGGCGGTCAACCGCGCCATCACCGACATGTACCAGGACGGGACGGCGGGCAGGCTGCTGCGCAAGTGGTTCGCGAAGTCGGGGCTGACGATCGGCACGGTGTCGGTGCCGCAGTTCGAGGGCTGCTCCTGACCGCCTGCCGAACGGGATGGGGAACGACGGCAGGAGCCCCGGGAGAAGTCTCCCGGGGCTCCTGCGACCGATCGACGGACGGCTAGTCCAGGTAGTCGCGCAGCATCTGGGCGCGGGTCGGGTGACGCAGCTTGGCGAGCGTCTTCGACTCGATCTGGCGGATGCGCTCCCGCGTGACGCCGAACTCCCTGCCGACCTCCTCCAGCGTCCTCGGATGCCCGTCGGCCAGTCCGAAGCGCAGCTGGATGATGCGCTGCTCCCGCTCGGACAGCGTGGCGAGGATGTCGTCGAGCTGGTCCTGCAGCATGATGAACGCGGCCGCCTCCATGGGAACCACGGCGTCCGCGTCCTCGATGAAGTCACCGAGGTCGGAGTCCTCCTCGCCGATCGGCGACTGCAGCGACACCGGCTCCTGCGCGATCCGCTGGATCTCCACCACCCGGTCGACGGGCAGGTCCATCTCGAGCGCGATCTCCTCGGGCGCGGGCTCACGCCCCAGGTCCTGGTGGAGCTGGCGCTGCACCCGAACCAGTTTGTTGATCGTTTCCACCATGTGCACGGGAATTCGAATCGTGCGCGCCTGGTCGGCAATGGCCCGGGTGATCGCCTGGCGAATCCACCACGTCGCATAGGTGGAGAACTTGTAGCCCTTGGTGTAGTCGAATTTCTCGACCGCGCGGATGAGACCGAGATTGCCCTCCTGGATCAGGTCGAGGAAGAGCATGCCGCGCCCGACATACCGTTTCGCTATGGAGACCACGAGCCTGAGGTTGGCCTCGATCAGGCGCTGTTTGGCCCGCGTGCCCTGCCAGACCAGCTCCCTGAACTCCGGGAAGGCCAGCCTGGCGATCCCGTTGGTCAGCTTGTCCTCGGCGAACAGCCCGGCCTCGATGGACTTGGCGAGTTCCACCTCCTCCTCTGCGGTGAGCAGCGGGACCCGGCCGATCTCGCGCAGGTAGATGCGGACCAGATCGCTGGTCGGCGCCCGCTTGCCTACGTCCTCCTCATCAGGGCGTGGGGTCTCCTCGTCGCCCTGCGGCTCGAGGACCTCCACCCCGTTCTCGGCGAGCATCCGCACGACGCGCTCCAGCGCGTCGGACGGCAGCTCGGAGCGGTCGAGCGCGGCGGCTACGTCATCGACGGTTACGCTTCCGCGCTCTCTTCCTTTCGCGACGAGGTCCGCCACCTGGTCTACCGATGGCGGCCCACTTGGCAGCACCGATGCACCCACGGGACACAGTCTGCAGTATTGCTTCCATAAAATGGCAGACCCATTTTTGTCACTCGAGGTAAGATCTGCATCATTACCGAATCGAGATCTTATTAATGTTTGGCAAGAGTTTGATCAGGAAAGAAAAGCCAATTACGCGATCGAGTTCGCAATGTCGGCGACCGGACGCGACTCGAGGCTGCCCGCGAACGGCTTCCCGAATGGCGTGAACGCGGACGCGCGCGAGCCGTCCCGCGAGCCGGGCGTCAGCTCCCCACGGCGCGTTCCCTGAGCGCCTTGCGCTGCCGTTCGAGCCCCAGCAGCTCGCCGAACAGCCGCCGGTGCTCCTCGGGCTCCTCCACCGGGTTCAGCCGCTGCAGCCTCGACTTCACCTGCGCGATCGCCCGGTCGACCGCGATGCCCTCGACGGCCGCCAGCAACTCCGTGCCGTAGCGCTGCTCGACCTCGGCGTCGGCCTTGATGGCCTCGACGGCGAACTTGGTGACCAGGCCGCGCGCCGCCTCGTCGGGCGCGTGCTCCAGCAGCCGGTCCACCCACTCCCTGCCGCCGGGCCCGCCCGCCACGGCGCCGCCGGCCGCCACGATGACGGCGTGGATCGCGACGTGCTCGGGCGTGGTGAACGCCTCGGCCTCCAGCGCGTCGAAGCGCGGCCCCACCAGGGCGGGCCGTTGCACGGCCAGCTTGAGCAGCTCGCCCTCCACGCGCACGTGCGGCTCGACGAGCGCCACCTTGGGCGCGCGCTGCTGCCTGGCCACCTGCGCGCCGCCGACCTCGGCGATGCGCTGGATGACGAACCGCTCGTCCATGAAGCCGAGCCACCTGTCGAGGTCGATCGCGTAGCGCTTGCGCAGCCCCGTGTCCTTGATGCCGGCGACGATCGGCGCCGCCGCGTCCAGCGCGGCGATCTTGCCCTCGTTGGTGCGCAGGTCGTAACGGGAGATCGTGCTGCGGATGGCGAACTGGAACAGCGGCTCCCTGCTGGCCACCAGGTCACGCACGGCGGCGTCGCCCTGCTTGACCCGCAGGTCGCACGGGTCGAGCCCGTCGGCCTGCACCGCGACGTAGGTCTGCGTGACGAACTTCTGCTCGTCGGCGAACGCCCTCAACGCGGCCTTCTGGCCCGCCGCGTCGCCGTCGAAGGTGAAGATCACCTCGCCGGTGGCCGAGGACTGGTCGAGCAGGAACCGGCGCAGGATCTTGATGTGCTCCTCGCCGAAGGAGGTGCCGCAGGTGGCCACCGCGGTCGGCACGCCCGCCAGATAGCAGGCCATCACGTCGGTGTAGCCCTCGACGATCACCGCCTGGGAGCGCTTGGAGATCTCCCGCTTGGCCAGGTCGATGCCGTAGAGGACCTGCGACTTCTTGTACAGCGGCGACTCGGGCGTGTTGAGGTACTTGGGGCCGTCGTCGCTGTCGAGGAGCTTGCGCGCGCCGAACCCGATCACGTCGCCCGTCGCGTCGCGGATCGGCCAGATGAGCCGCCCGCGGAAGCGGTCGATGGGGCCGCGCCTGCCTTCCTTGGCCAGGCCGCCCTTGACGATCTCCTGCGCGGTGAAGCCCCTGCCGAGCAGGTGGCGCGTCAGTGCCTCCCACTCGTTCGGGGAGTAGCCGACGCCGAACAGCTCCGCGTCGGCCCGCTCGAAGCCGCGCTCGGACAGGAACCTGCGCCCCGGCGCAGCCTCCGGGGAGAACAGCCGCTCGAGGTAGAACTCCGCGGCCGCCTTGTGCGCCTCGATCAGCCTGGCCCGCTCGCCCTGGTCGCGCTTGGGGACGTAGCCGCCCTGCTCGTACTGCAACTGCACGCCTGCCCGCTGCGCCAGCCGCTCGACCGACTCGTGGAAGGACAGGTGCTCGATCTTCTCGACGAACGTGATGACGTCGCCGCCCTCGCCGCAGCCGAAGCAGTTACCCGTCAGAAGGTTGTCTTCCAGGACGAACGCATGCCCGTGGTCGACCGTCGCGCAGAAGACCTCTTCCACCCGGTCCGTAGTCTCGACTGACTCGACCGTCCAGCCACGGCGCGCGAGGCTCTTCGACGCTCCGGCGAACCGCGTGCGGTGGTGGTCGAGGAGGAAGAAACTCTCGGTCAGGTCCTCGTTGACGAAGTGGACGCGGAAGATCGAGCTCGGCTCCCTGCCCGAGAAGCCCTCGCGCACCTGTTCGGTCACTCCGTAGGTGCCGATGCCGAGGCGGGTGCAGACGGCACGCACGAACTCCAGGGCGTCGCGGCTCGCGCAGTTGAGCATGACCGTGCCGTCTTCGGCGACATGACCGTCGGCCGCCACATATCCGGCGAGCCAGCCGTACATGTACGAGACGGATTCGTCGAGCGGCGGCAATTCCTTGAAGAATCTGGGCAGGTCATGTACCAGGAGCTGCTTCCACTCCCCCGAACCGCCCTCGGTCACGAAGCTGTGCGGGAACCACTTGAGGAGCTGGGCGTCCTTGAGGCTGTCGAGCGTGGCCCTGCTGCCCGTGCCCGCCCGCGTGCCGTCGCCGAAGGTGATCCCGTGGGCGATGCCGAACGGCGACGGTCTGGTCCGCTTGACCCGGCTGCCGGGGAAGACGGTGACGAGGCGCTGCTGGGGCTTGAGGTCCTGGGTGACGACCTCGGCGCGCTTGTCGCGCTTCTTGCCCGACTTTACGAACCAGCGGTGCTCGGGAGTGGCGTAAATCTCCTTCTTCAGCCCGTTTCTGCTGACCACCAGGCGCATGAGGGGTTGCACGCCGAAGGACTTGAAGGGGGCGTCCACCCAGGTGCCGTCGGCCGCGAGGATCCGGTGGACCCCACCGGCGAGCTCGCCGATCGGGCGCACACCCTCCCAGGTGAGGACGCGGGTCTCCGCCGCAAGACAGAAGTACATCCCGCGTTCGGGGGTGACGTTGAAGGACGGGCTCTTCTCGTCGTGGAACGGGCACAGGCCCTTGAGGTTTCCGCCGCCCGCGTTGCGGAGCTGGATGTGCTCACCGATCACGTCGGCGATCGGGGAACGCTCGCGTACGAGCGCGATGTCGACGTCACGGATCCTGCCTGCCACGCGGCGAGTCTAGTCGCGCCGTCCGACACTTTCGCCGGGCCGGGGCAGGTATCGGCGGGCGGTCCCCGCCGCTCGCGCGCGGTGGCCGTCGTGGGGCTCGGCGCGGGGCCCGCCGTACCGGATCGAGGGGTCGGGACCGCACACGGACGGACGGATAAGTGGAAACCGGTCGTGACCGCTCTCCGGGTCCGTTAGAAAGGTAAAGGTTGTCGTTGGATACTGTGACACGGGTGGAGATCATGCGATCGGGGCGTCTCAGTGCAGTCGTGGTCGGCGTCCTGCTGACCGGAGGGTGCGCGCACGCCACAGGCGTCGCGGGCGTCAGCATGAAGGCCCCGGCCGAGGCCGTGGCGCTCACCCCCGCCCCCTCGGGCAGCCCCAGCACCGACGAGCAGTCGAGCGTGCAGCGCCCGGCGGCCGCCGATCCCGTCAAGGTGCCGCCGCCCCAGGTGTCCCAGTACAAGTACGCCTTTCCCGTCAAGGGCTGCAAGGCGACCTACCAGCGCAAGCTGCTCATCCTCCCCAAGACGACGATCTGGGCCGCCAAGGGCTGCACCTTCATCGCGCCCATCGACGGCGTCGTCGACGAGATCAGCACCGGCGACCGCTGGTCGGCCTCCACCGACCGCGGCGCCGACCGCGAGGGCAGGTTCGTCTCGATCATCGGCGAGGACGGCGTCCGCTACCTCGGCGGCCACCTCGACTCCGTCGCCGCGAACCTCAAGCCGGGCTCGAAGGTGAAGGCGGGGCAGAAGCTCGGCCAGGTCGGCAACTCGGGCAACGCCCGCGCCACCGCGCCGAACCTCTACTTCGCGATCTCGTGGAAGACCGGCCCCGCCTTCTGGTGGGTACGGCGGGGCATGGTCGAGCCGTGGGACTACCTGGATGCGTGGCTGAAGGGCAACCGGACGCTCTCCCCCAAGGAGGAGACGTTCAGGCTGCGCGGCAAGGTCGGCGAGACGCCCGCCTGCACGACGCTCTGCGCCGGCCGGTCGGCGACCCCGCCGGAGAAGGAAGAGGAGGAGACGAAGAAGCCGCCCAGGAAGAAGCCGGCCACGCCGTCGCCGTCCCCGAGCCCGTCGCTCATCGACACCTCAACGCTGTAGCGGCCCGCCGGAGCGGATGAGGTTCTGGATGTCGCCGACGACGTCCCAGATGTTGACGTTCATGCCCGCGATGACCGAGCCCTCCCGCAGCCAGTAGGCGATGAACTCCAGGCCCTTGCCCTTGACGAAGACCTCGTCGTAGCCGTGGGTGTCGCCGGAGAACTCCATCCCGAGCTCGAACTGGTCGGTGTAGAAGTACGGCACGCGGTCGTAGACGACCTCCTGGCCGAGCATCGACCTGGCCGCCGCGGGGCCGCCGTTGAGCGCGTTGGCCCAGTGCTCGACGCGCAGCCACCTGTCGTAGATCGGGTTGTAGGTCTCGGCGACGTCGCCCGCCGCGTGGACGTCGGGGTGCGAGGTGCGCAGGGCGGCGTCGGTGACGATGCCCTCGCGCACCTCCAGGCCCGCCTCCCTGGCCAGCTCCACGTCGGGCGCGGCGCCGATGCCCGCGACGACCAGGTCGGCGGCCAGCACCTCGCCCGAGTTCAGCCGCACGCCGTCGCCGGTCACCTCCTCGGCCGCGATCCCGAGCCGCAGGTCGACGCCGTGACCGCGGTGGAGGTCGGCGAAGATCCCGCCGACCTCGGGGCCCATCACCTTGAACAGCGGGGTGGGCTCGGGTTCCACGACGGTGACCTCGCAGCCTGCCGTACGGGCCGCCGCCGCGGTCTCCAGCCCGATCCAGCCCGCGCCGACGATCACCACCCTGCCGCCCTCGGCGAAGCGCTCCTTGAGCGCCTCGCTGTCGCCTACGGTCCTCAGGTACCGCACGGGCCCCTGTCCCGGCAGGCGGCGCGGGCTGGCGCCGGTGGCGATGAGCAGCTTGTCGTACGGCTGCCGGGAGTCGTCGGCGAGGGTGACCTCGTGGCCGTCGAGGTCGATGTTCGTGACGGTGCTGCCGAGCCGCAGGTCGACTCGGTTGCCGGTGTACCACTCAGGCGGGTGGACGAAGATCTTCTCCCGCTCGCTCTTGCCTTGGAGATAGCCCTTGGACAGCGGCGGCCGCTCGTAGGGGCGCTCGTCCTCCGCCCCGATGAGCACGATCTCGCCGTCGAAGCCCTCATCCCGCAGCGTCTGCGCCGCCTTGGCTCCTGCGAGCCCGGCGCCGACGATCACAAATGTTGCCATGTTCTGGAGTATCGTCCTTCGGCGCCGTCATCGCAGGCCCGACGCTCGGAGGCGGCCCGTCGAAACCCGCGCCCTCGACCACGGGGACGCGTGACGCCGCCGGTGCAGGCGCCAGGAGCGGTGCGGCCCGAGGCCGGTCAGCCGGAGAGGCGGCGGTGCCAGGCCACGGCCGAGGTGTCGGTCAAAGAGGCGATCTGGTCGATCACCACGCGCACCCGGGCCGCGTCGTCCTTCGCCTCCACGAAAGCGGGCCTGAACGCCGGTTCGAGCGTGTGCGGCGCCCCGAGCGTGATCAGCGAGGCCAGCTCGGAGATCAGCTCCCGCTGCCTGGCCTGGTTGGCGTGGTGGTCCTCGGTCGTCATGACGTAGTGCGCGGTCACCCCCTTGAGCAGCGCGCACTCCAGCCTCGTCGCCCGCGGCACCACCAGGTCGGCGCGGTGCCGGTAACCGAACGCCTCCTTGGTCGCCGCCTGCGCCGACCGGCAGAACCGGCCGATCAGCCCGCTGGTCAGCGCCTTCAGCCCGGCCAGGTCGGCGAGCGTGGCCTCGAAGCGGCGCGGCCACAGGGGGAAGCCGAGCAACCGGTCGAACGCCTCCTCGAGCTCGGCGTCCGTGGCGTCGGGGACGTACCAGACGCGCGTCAGCCCGGTGACGGCCGCGCGCTCGGCCCTGGACCTGAGCGCCTCGGGGGTCACGTGGCCCGAGTGCAGCGCGTCCTCCAGGTCGTGCACGGAGTAGGCGACGTCGTCGGCCCAGTCCATGATCTGCGCCTCGAAGCTCACCCGCCTTGCGGGCGCGCCGTCCCTGATCCACTCGAAGACCGGCAGGTCGTCGTCGTACACCCCGAACTTTCCCGCGCCGCCGCGCGGCCACGGGTACTTCACCGCGGCGTCGAGAGAGGCCCGGGTCAGGTTGAGCCCCGCGCTGCCGCCGTCCTCCGTCAGCACCTTGGCCTCGAGCCTGGTGAGCAGGCGCAGGCTCTGGGCGTTGCCCTCGAACCCGCCGCAGCCGGCGGCGAGCTCGTCGAGCGCGCTCTCGCCGTTGTGCCCGAACGGAGGGTGGCCGAGGTCGTGGGCCAGGCACGCCGTTTCCACCAGGTCGGGGTCGACGCCGAGCGTGGCGCCCATCTCCCTGCCGACCTGGGCGCATTCCAGCGAATGGGTGAGCCTGGTGCGCGGGATGTGCTGGCCGACGCCGAGCGTCTCGCCGGGGCCCACCACCTGCGTCTTGGCCGCGAGCCTGCGCAGGGCCGAGCTGTGCAGGACCCTGGCCCTGTCGCGCTCGAACGCGCCCCGATCGGGGTTGCCGGAGGGCTCCGGAACCCATCGCTCCTGGTCATGGTCGGTGTATTGGCCCATAAGTGCTGTGAGTTTACCCATCAGGACAGCGCTGGATCACGACGACCCCGCGTCTCGCCAGGTGGCAGGACAGGCTCCGGCGCGTGATCGCGCCTTCGCGCGGGCAGGCGCATGGCCGGCGGTCAACATTCCAGTCAGGTCCGGCCAAAAGACGGTATATGGCCCTATAAGGTCATCCGCGTGACCACCGCGTTCCGTGCCGTGCTGGCCTTCACCCTGCTGGCCGGCTTCTACGTGCTCGTCGGCCTGATCCTGGCCGGTGCCGTCTTCTTCGACGTCTACCTCTTCCTCGACTTCCACACCGCGGGACTCAAGTTCGCGATCGTGCTGACCCTGGCCGCCGGCGCGCTGGTGCGGGCGCTGTGGATGGTCAGCCGCAGGAAACGGGGCGAAGAGCCCGGACTGGCCGTCGCGCGGGAGCAGGAACCCGAGCTGTGGCGGACCGTCGAGGAACTGGCGCAGCGCGTCAAGACCGCGCCGCCGGACGAGATCAGACTGGTCGGCGAGGTCAACGCCGCCGTCTCCGAGGACACCCGTCTCCTCGGCCTCATGGCGTCCAGGCGGCGCATGTACATCGGGTTGCCGCTGCTGCAGACGCTCACGGTCGACGAGATGCGGGCCGTACTCGGGCACGAGCTCGGTCACTACAGCGGCGCGCACACCCGCCTCGGCGCGCCCGTCTACCGGGGCAGGGTGGCGCTGATCGCGGCCGTGCAGGGGCTCGGCAACCACCCGTTCGTGCAGCGGCTCTTCTCCTACTACGCCAAGCTCTACCTGCGGGTCTCACAGGCGGTCTCCCGCCGCCAGGAGCTGGAGGCCGACTCGTTCGCCGTCGCGATCGCGGGCAGGGCGGCGATGGCGGGCGCGCTCAGGAAGATCCACGGCACCGCGCAGGCGTGGGAGCTGTTCATGGAGCGCTACATGGCGATGGCGGGCCTGGCGGGCAACAGGCCGTCCTCGGTGTTCGGCGGCTTCCGCGCGCTCATGGGCGATCCGGTACGGCAGGCCGAGCTGGCCGCGCTCGCCGAGCAGCCGGAGGAGACCTCACCGTACGACTCGCACCCGAGCCTGGCCGAGCGCCTTGCCGCGATCGACGCGCTGCCCGAGCCCGCCCACGTCCCCGATCCGCGCCCGGCCACGGCGCTGCTGCAGGACGCGTCGGTGGCCGCGCAGGCCGTCGAGCACTCGTTCTGGACCCAGGAGGCGCTCACCACCCTGCGTCCCGTCTCGTGGGAGGACCTGGTGGCCTACGGCATGTACGCGATGCGCAACGAGGAGGCGCTGCGCGACCTGGCCGTGGCGGGACAGCGGGTGATGGGGGCGGGCATGCCGTACCTCGACGCGGCCTTCGAGGCGCTGGCGCGCGGGCAGCACGCGGCGCTGGAGGCCGAGCTGCGCGGGCTCGGCTGGAACACCTCCGAGAAGCTGCTGGCGGGCGTGGTGGGTCAGGCGCTCGAGGCGACGCTCATCCAGCACGGGCAGGCGCGGTGGACGCTCTCGTGGTCGGGCCCCGCCAAGCTGCTGTTCGGGGACGGCGAGGAGGTGCTGGTGACGGAGTACGCCGCCCAGGTGGTCGCCGACCCTTCGGGCGTTCCCGGCATGCGCTCGTGGCTGGCCGGGCTGGGCGTGCAGCCCGACTTCGTCCCGGCCTGACCGGTGACCTGCGCGGATCTCACGTCCGTCCATGACCGTGCCGCCGGTCCCGTCGCTGGCCCGGCGGCACGGTGACTCGACGCTGACTCAGCGGGTGTCGGAGGAGTCGCCGGTCAGCGCCGCGCGGCCTGCTTCCAGACGCGCCACGGGGATGCGGAACGGCGAGCAGGACACGTAGTCGAGCCCCGCCTCGTGGCAGAAGTGGACGGAGTCGGGGTCGCCGCCGTGCTCGCCGCAGATGCCGAGCTTGAGGTCAGGCTTGGTCTTCCTTCCCTCCTCAGCCGCGATCTTGACGAGGCGGCCGACGCCGTCCCTGTCGAGGGTCTCGAACGGCGAGACGCCGAAGATGCCCATCTCCAGGTAGCGGGAGAAGAACGCCGCCTCGACGTCGTCGCGGGAGAAGCCCCACGTCATCTGGGTCAGGTCGTTGGTGCCGAAGGAGAAGAACTGCGCGGCCTCGGCGACCTGGCCCGCGGTGAGCGCGGCCCTCGGCGTCTCGATCATGGTGCCGATGAGCGCGTCGACGCCCGCCTCCTTGAGGATCGCGACGGCTTCCTCGCGGACCGCCTCCAGCTCCTGCACGGCGGCGACCAGCGGGATCATGATCTCCGGCTTGGCCCCGGGTACCGCGCGGGCCGCGTCGGCGATGGCTCTGACCTGCATGGCGAACAGGCCGGGGATGACGAGGCCGAGCCGTACCCCTCGCAGGCCGAGCATCGGGTTCTGCTCGTGCAGCCGCTTGACGGCGGCCAGCAGCGTGCGGTCCTTGTCGGAGGCGTCGCCCGTCGCGACCTTGATCGACAGGTTCACGAGGTCAGGCAGGAACTCGTGCAGCGGAGGGTCGATGAGGCGGATCGTCACCGGCCGCCCGTCCATGGCCTCGAAGATGCCGGTGAAGTCGGCCTTCTGCAGGGGTTCGAGCGCGTCCAGCGCTGCCTGGCGTTCGTCGGCGTCGCCCGCCAGGACGAGGTCCTCGACGAGCTGCCTGCGGTCGCCGAGGAACATGTGCTCCGTACGGCACAGCCCGATCCCCTCGGCCCCGAACCGCACGGCGCGGGCGGAGTCCTCGGGGGTGTCGGCGTTGGCCCGCACGCCGAGCCTGCGCACCTCGTCGGCGTGCCGCATGAGCCGGTCGACCGCCCGGACCAGCTCGTCGTCCGGCGCGTTGCCCTCGAAGTACTCGACGACGGCCGAGTCCACCACCGGCACCTCACCGAGGAAGACCTCGCCCGTGCTGCCGTCGATGGAGATGACGTCGCCCTCGCCGACGGTGACCCCGCCGGGCGCGGTGAAGCGGCGCTCGCCGGTGAAGACCTCCAGCTCCTCGGCCCCGCACACGCAGGTCTTGCCCATGCCGCGGGCGACGACGGCGGCGTGCGAGGTCTTGCCTCCGCGCGAGGTCAGCACGCCCCTGGCGGCGATCATGCCCGACAGGTCGTCGGGGTTGGTCTCGCGCCTGACCAGGATCACGTCCTCGCCGGCGGCGGCCAGCTCCACGGCCCGCTCGGAGGAGAAGACGGCCTTGCCGACGGCGGCGCCAGGAGAGGCGTTCATGCCCTTGGTGATGAGCTTGCGGTCGCCGTCGGCGGCGAACCTGGGGAACATCAGCTGGGCGAGCTGGTCGCCGCTGACCCTGCCCACGGCCTCGTCGAGGGTGATGAGGCCCTGGTCGACGAGCTGCGTGGCGATGCGGAACGCCGCGGCGGCGGTCCGCTTGCCCACGCGCGTCTGCAGCATCCACAGCTTGCCGCGCTCGATCGTGAACTCGATGTCGCACAGGTCGCGGTAGTGGTTCTCGAGCTTCTCCATGATCTGCATCAGCTCGTCGAAGGAGTTGCCGTCGATGCGCTCGAGCTCCTGCAGCGGGATGGTGTTGCGGATGCCCGCGACGACGTCCTCGCCCTGGGCGTTCTGGAGGTAGTCGCCGTAGATGCCCTGCTGGCCGGAGCCGGGGTCGCGGGTGAAGGCGACGCCGGTGCCCGAGTCCTCGCCGAGGTTGCCGAAGACCATGGCCACGATGTTCACCGCGGTGCCGAGGTCGGCGGGGATGCGCTCCTGACGGCGGTAGAGGATGGCGCGGGGAGCGTTCCACGAGTCGAAGACCGCCATGACGGCCAGTCGCATCTGCTCGCGCGGGTCGGAGGGGAAGTCCTTGCCCGTCTGCTCGCGCACGATGCCCTTGTACGTCTCGACCAGGCCCTGCAGTTCCTCGGCCGACAGGTCGGTGTCCTGGCGGGAGCCCTTGAGCGACTCGAGGGCGTGCTCGAACAGCTCGCCGTCGATGCCCTGGACGGTCTTGCCGAACATCTGGATGAGCCTGCGGTAGGAGTCCCACGCGAAGCGGTCGTTGCCGCCTGCCTGCTTGGCCAGGCCATGGACGGATTCGTCGTTGAGGCCGATGTTCAGGACCGTCTCCATCATGCCCGGCATGGAGAACTTGGCGCCTGAGCGCACGCTGACCAGCAACGGGTCGTCGGCCTGTCCGAGCTTCCTTCCCATGGCGGACTCCAGCGCCCCCAGGTGCTCGGCGACCTCCGCCTCGAGCCCGTCAGGGACCGCGCCCTCCGCCAGATAGTGGCGGCACGCCTGAGAGGTGATCGTGAATCCAGGGGGGACGGGCAGGCCGAGATTCGTCATCTCAGCCAGATTGGCGCCCTTTCCCCCGAGAAGATCCTTGAGATCCTTGTTGCCCTCGGTGAAGTCGTAAACGTACTTGGCCACCACAACTCCTTTGCGAACGCCTCCGTTCCGGACTCTACCGATACAGAACAGCTTGAAACTGCACTAGTCGGTTAAGTCGATGTTTCCCCTGCTCAGGGTACATGTACCGGTCTAATCCAATGGAAATTAATTGGTTTATACCAATTGGTGTAAACCAATTTCCGTAACGCAGTAGGCGGACATGACAACGGCGCCGGAGGTGATCTCCGGCGCCGTTCGTTCCCGCCCTAGACCAGTCCGGCCGCGCGCACGTACCGCATCAGCGGGCCGTCCTTCAGCCTGCCTTTCCGCTCGGCCTTGATCAGGTCCCTGGTGAGCCTGAGGACCTTCTCCCTGGCGTCCGCCTCTTCGCCCTCCTGCACCTTCATCCCCGCCTCGCGGATGTCCTCGTGGGCCTTGTACGCCAGGTCGGGCTCGATCCCGCCGGCCGCCTCCTGCTCCAGGACCGCCCTGTCGAAGCCGCCGAGCCACTTCTGCCAGCCCCCGGCGGGCGTGTACTCGGAGGCCTCCCCCGCGTAGGGATCGTCGCCCTCGTCGCCCTCGGTGTCGCCGGGGCTCGGCGTCTGCGCCTCGGTCAGCGACTGCACCGAAGAAGGCGAAGGAGACGGATTCGTCTCGGCGGTCGTGACGGCCGCCGGGGTGGGCGTGGGCGAAGGCTCCTCCCCCCCACCGCTGTTGAGCGCCGTCACCCCGATCGCCACCGCCGCGATCAGCGCCACCCCCGCGAGCGCCTGCACCACCAGCTTCCTGTTCGGCGAGGAGGATCCTGACGCTCCCTCACCGGTCAGCATCGCGCCCGTCACGGGCACCGGGGCGCCGCGCATGTCCGTCGTCCGCGAAGGGTCATGGGCCGGCAGGACCGCCGTCGGGTTCGGCGCGGCAGGAGGGATCGGGTTCGGCACGGTCTGAGGGAAGGCGAAGGCGGCGAAGGCCTGCCGGACCTGCTCGGCGCCGTCGGGCCGCTCGGCGGGGTCCTTGGCCAGCATCGACAGCACCAGCCTGTCGAGCGCGGCCGGGACGTCGGGGCGCACCTGACTGGGCGGCACGGGCGTCTCGAAGACGTGCTTGCGCATGAGGTCGGCCGCGCCGCCCGAGAACGGCGGCTGGCCGCAGAGCAGCTCGTAGGCGACGCAGCCCAACGCGTACAGATCGGAGGCCGCGGTGCCCGCCTCGCCGTTGATCTGCTCGGGCGCGAGGTAGGCGGCCGTGCCGACGACGGTGCCGACCGTCGTCAGGCGGGAGGCCTCGCTGGCCACCTGCGCGATGCCGAAGTCGACGATCTTGAGTGTGCCGTCCGCGGTCCTGTGCAGGTTCGCGGGCTTCACATCACGGTGGATCACGCCCGCCTTGTGCGCCGCGTCGAGGCCCGCGGCGGCCTGGCTCATCAGCCGGCACACCTCGGGGATGTTGTACCTGTGCCCGTCGGCGAGCTCGTCGGCCAGGCTGCGGCCCGTCAACAGCTCCATCACCAGGTACGGGCGCCCGTCCTGCTCACCGGTGTCGAAAACGGTCACCACGTTGCTGTGCACGATCTGGGCGGCGGCCCGCGCCTCGCGAGCGAACCGCTCACGTGCCGCGGGCTGCGTCACCTGCGGAGCCAGAATCTTGACGGCGACAGCCCTGCCGGTCCGCGGGTCGTGTCCCCGCCAGACCTCGCCCATTCCACCGCGCCCGATCGGCTCGTCCAGCTGGTAGCGCCCGTCCAGCATCTCCGGCATATTTCCCGCCAATGGCTCAGAAGTCCTCGGTATTCCGAGCCAACCTATATCTTGACGACCCCGCCGAGTGGATTGATCGTCGGCGCCGCCGTCTCCGCGCCCTCGCGGGACGGCAGCCACAGCACGAACGTGCTGCCGCGTCCCAGCTGGGAGAAGACCGCCACCTGCCCACCGTGCGACTCCACGATCTGCCTGACGATGGCCAGGCCGAGCCCCGTGTGCCGGTCCCTGCGGCTCGCCTCGCCCCGCCAGAACCTGTCGAACACCCGCGGCCTGTCCTCCTCCGACAGCCCGGGGCCCGAGTCTCTGACCGCCACCCACAGCCAGCCGCCCTCGCGTCCCGCCGCCACCTCGACCCTGCCGCCGGGCGGCGAGAGCCGTACGGCGTTGGACAGGAGGTTGGCCACCGCCCTGCGGAGCGCGTCGTGATCGCCCGTCATGTCGAGCTCCCCGGCGAACGAGCCGGCCAGCGTGAGGCCCCGCTCTCGGGCCGGTGCCGCGTACTCCTCGCCCGCCTCGGCCGCCACCACGGCCAGGTCGAGGTCGGCGTCGGAGAAGGCGCTGCCCTGGCGCCTCGCGCTGGCCAGCAGGTCCTCGACCAGCCTGGTCATGCGGGTGGTCGCGCGATCCACGATGGCGACCGCGCGCTCCCGCTCCTCCTCCGTCGCCTCGGGCGAGGCCAGGACGGCGTCGACGTTGGTCCTGATGATGGTCAGCGGGCTGCGCAACTCGTGGGAGGCGTCGTCGATCAGCTGCCGCTGCGCCCTGAACGCCTCCTCCAGCCGGTCCAGCATCGTGTCGACGGTGTCGGCCAGGTCCCGCAGCTCGTCCTTCGGCCCCCCGAGCCTGATCCGCCTGGACAGGTCCGTGGCCTGGATCTCGTCGGTTGTGCGGGTGATCGCCCTGACCGGGCGCAGCACCCCGCCCGACAGGATCCAGCCGATGCCGAGGCTGGCCAGGAACAGGAAGGCGAGCGTGGCCAGCGAGTAGTCGCGCAGGGTGGCCATCGTCTTCACGTTGATGGCGTTCTCGACCTCCCTGACGTAGACGACCTGCTCCTTGCCCACCTGCTGGCCGTTGATGTACGTCTTGGCGAAGGCGGTCGTGTACGGCCGCTGCTCGGTCGTCATGGAGACGGCGAGATAGATGCCGCCGAGCACGAGCGCGGCCAGCAGGAACAGCAGCGCCGAGTAGAGCACGGTCAGCCTGAACCTGATCGTGTGGATCATGCGTTCTCCCTCAGCCGGTAGCCCCTGCTGATCACGGTCTCGATCAGGCCGTCCTCCTGCAGCTTGCGGCGCAGGTTGCCGACCGTGACGCGGACGGTGTTGGTGAACGGGTCGGCGTGCTCGTCCCACACGTGCTCCAGCAACTCCTCACTGGAGACGACATGGCCGGGCCTGGTCATCAGATAGTGGAGCACGCCGTACTCCTTCGGCGTCAGGGCCAGCGACCTGCCCCCGAGCGAGACCTCCATGCGTGCGGTGTCGATCCGCAGCGCTCCCACCTCCAGCACGGAGGTCCCGCCGGTCTCCCTGCGCAGCAGCGCCCGCACCCTCGCCAGCAGCTCGGGGAAGGCGAACGGCTTGACCAGGTAGTCGTCCGCGCCCTCGTCGAGACCCCTGACCCTGTCGTCGAGGCGGTCGCGGGCGGTCACCATGATGATGCGCACGCCGCTGCCCGTCGCCCGCGCCATACGGCAGAGCTGGAACCCGTCCCCTCCTGGCAGGTTGAGGTCGAGCAGCACCAGGTCGTAGCCGTTCAGCTGGAGCTTCTCCGCCGCCGTCGGCGCGTCGTAGGCGACGTCCACGGCATAGCCCGCACGGACCAGGCCGACGCGCAACGCGTCCACCAGGTCTTCTTCGTCCTCCACGACGAGCAGTCGCATGCTGTGCACCCTAGTTTCGGATGAGTCGTTCCGCGATGGGCGCGGCCCTGTCCATGGGGATGGCGAACCCGATGCCGGTGTTCCCCCCACTCCTGCTCGTGGCGATCGCGGTGTTCACGCCCACGGCCTCTCCGCGCGCATTGACGAGCGGCCCGCCCGAGTTTCCCGGGTTGATGGAGGCATCGGTCTGTACGGCGGTGCGCCGGCTGCTCCCCAGGCCGACCTCCCTGTCCAGCGCGCTCACGATGCCGGCGGTGACCGTGCCCGACAGTCCCAGCGGTGAACCGATCGCGAGCACCTGGTCGCCGACGGCCAGGTCGCCCGACCGGCCGAGGGTCGCGGGCGTCAGGCCCGAGGCGTCGTCGACCTCCAGCACCGCCAGGTCCTCGTCCTGGTCGGCGCCCACCACCCGCGCGCCGAGCCTGCGACCGTCGTTGAGCACCACGGTGGCCATGGAGGCGGCGCCGACGACGTGGGCGTTGGTGAGGACGTGGCCGCTGCCGTCGATCACGAACCCGGAGCCGCCGCCCCGCCTGGTCTCGACCGAGACCACACTGGGCAGCACCTGCGCCGCGGTGCCACTGAGCCCCTGGCCCGGAGTCGCCCGGCCCGGAGTCGCCCGGCCCGGAGTCGCCTGGCCTGGGCTCGCCTGGTCTGGCGTCGTCTGACCTGGGCTCGCCTGGCCCGGCATCGTCTTGCCTGTGCTCGGCTGGCCGGTGCTCGGCTGGCCGGGGCTCGGCTGGCCGGGGCTCGGGCGCTGGACGGCGGGCGCGCTGGGCAGGGCCGCGGGGGCAGGCTCGGACCCTTCGACGAGCCTCACCCCCGCGACACCCGCCACCCCGCCGGTGGCCGCGGCCACGAGCGCCGCGGCCACCAGAACACGGCCCCTGGACGCGCCCGCCGCCTGGGTCCCCGCGGCGGGCGGTGGCACGGGCCGTTCGGGCAGACTCGAGGGAAGCTCCCTGGAGTGGAAGTCGGGACCGCGCGGGCGCGCCCCGAGACCCGGCATGAAGGACCGCGAGCCGCCGGAACCCGCACCCGACCCCCCAGCCACCCCCACACTCGTCTCCACGGCAGACCCCACGCCGACGGCCGCGCCCTGCGCCATGCCCGCGCCCTGCGCCATGCCCGCGCCCTGCACCACGCCCGTGCTGTGCGCCGTGCCCTCGCCGCCGCCCGCACCCGCGCCCGCGCCTTCGCCCACCCTCGTGCTCATTATGTGGTTCCTCATTGTGTACCGGTTCATTATCCGCACCTCACGGCAGCCTGGAGAACCACAGCATCGACCCGAGCGCAGCCAGCGCCGCCAGCAGCAGACCCGCGCCGACGAACCACGGCCAGACCTCCTGCCGCTCGACGCGGAACCCGACCGAGGTGCCGATGTCGTCGTACACCGCCTGCAACTCGTCCCCGCTGGCCGCCTCGTAGAAGCCGCCACCGGCCGCGTGGGCGAGCTCCTGGAGCGCGGGCCCGTCCACCGGTACGGGAATCCGGTTGCCCTGGATGTCGATGGCGCCGGTCGGTGTGCCGTACGCGATGGTCGTGACCGGCACTCCGTGCTCGGCGGCCTCTCCCGCCGCCTCGGAAAGCGAGCGGCCCGTGGTGTTGGAACCGTCGGACAGCAGCACGATGTGCGCGGGCGGCGGCTCCTGCTCGGTGTCCAGCCGCCGGATGGCCTCCAGCGAGGAGTGAACGGCCTCGCCGATGGCGGTGCCCGAGGAGGTGGTGAGCCTGCCGAGCGCGCCCAGCACCGCCTGCCTGTCGGTCGTCGGCGGTACGGCGACGCTCGCCTGCCCGGAGAAGGCGACCAGCCCCAGGTTGAAGCGCGGCGGGAGGCCGTTGACGAACTGGCGGGCGGCCTCGCGGGCGGCGGTGAAGCGGTCGGGGGCGACGTCGGTCGCCTCCATGGAGGCCGACACGTCGAACGCGACCATGATCGTGGCCCGCTCCCTCGGCACCTTGACCTCGGCCGTCGGCCTGGCGAACCCGACCACCAGCAGCACCAGCATCGCGAGCAGGGCGGCGGCGGGCGCGTGCCTGCGCCACCCCGGGCTCTTGGGCGCGACCTTGTCCAGGAGGTCAAGGTTGCTGAAGCGGACCGCGTAGGCGCTGCGCCGCATGGACATCACCACGTAGGCCGCGGCGATGAGCGCGACCGGGATCAGCAGGAGCAGCCAGATCGGCGACAGAAGCGTCATGCCGCGTCACCTCCCGGTCCCCGCCATGACGATGGCCGGGGGCGACCCACGGAGCCCGGCTCCTGCCGTGACGGCACCCCAGGACCGGCCGGGCGCTCCATGGAGCCCGGGCCACTCCGTGACGGCACCCCAGGACCCGCCAAGCCCTCCACAGAACCCGGACCACTCCGTGACGGCACCCCAGAACCCGCCAGGCCCTCCACAGAACCCGGGCCACTCCGTGACGGCACCCCAGGACCCGCCGAACCGTCCGCGGAGTCCGGGCCTGTGGGGCGGGAGCGAGCGCCGTCCGGGGGACGCGCGGAAGGGCCCGCGAGGCGGGCGAGTCTGCGCTGGCGCAGCACGTGCTGGACGAGGTCGCGCACCCAGTCCCCGTCTGTCCGCAGGCGTAGGTGCGCGGCGCCGGCCGAGCGCAGCCCTGCCGCGATCCGCTCCCGCTGCTCGGCGGCCGCCTGCGCGTACCGCCGCCGCAGCCGGGCGTCGCCCGTCGACACCTCCCTGCGCCGCCCGCTCTCCGGATCGACGAGCGTCAGCACGCCGACGTCCGGCAGGGCGAGTTCGCGAGGGTCGACGACCTCGACGGCCAGCACCTGGTGTCCTGCCCCGAGCCGCCGTACCGCACCCGCCCACGTCGACGGATCGTCGAGGAAGTCCGACACGACGACGACGAGCCCGCGCCGCCGTACCAGCCGCCCGAGCTGCTCGGCGGCGGCCCCGAGGAGCGGCTCCCGCACCCCTGGCGAGGTGCGGGACAGCGCGAACATCGTCTGGAGCAGCGCCATCAGGTGCGGGCGTCCCGTCCTGGCCGGCACCGTACGGATCCCTCCGCCGTGAAGCAGGTGGGCGCCGATCCTGTTGCCGGTGCGCTGGGTCAGGAATCCGACGGCCGCGATGGCGGCCAGCGCCAGCTCCCGCTTCTCCATCGCGGCCGTGCCGAAGTCCATGCTCGCGGTGGCGTCGAGAAGCGCCCAGATCTCCAGCTCCCTGTCCACGATCAGGTCCCTGACGTGCGGCGAGTCGGTGCGGGCGGTGACGTTCCAGTCGATCCGCCGCACGTCGTCGCCCACCTGGTACGGCCTCGCCTCGGCCGGCTCGCTGCCCTGCCCTGGCACGAGGCCGAGGTGCTCGCCCTGCAGCAGGCCGTCGAGGCGCCGGGTGACGACCAGTTCGAGCCTGCGCAACGCCGGTTCGGCGGCGAGGTGGTTCCTCATGCCGCCTCCTGCTGCGGAGCGATCACCGGCATCGGCACGGCCTCGATGAGCCGGTCGACGACGCTCCTGGCGGAGACGCCGTCGGCGAGCCCGTCGAACGACAGCACGAGCCGGTGCGCGATCACGTCGTGCGCCAGCGCGCGCACGTCGTCGGGCAGCACGTACTCCCTGCCCCTCATCAGTGCCAGGGCCCGCGCCGCCGCCAGCAGGCCGAGCGTGGCGCGCGGCGATGCGCCGAACGCCAGCGCCCGCCCGACGTCCTGCAGGCCGTGTCTGGAGGGCTCTCTCGTGGCGTGGACCAGGCGCACCGCGTACTCCGCGATCGCATGGTGGACGAACACCTCCTCCGCTCGCCGTTGCAGCGCGACGATCCGTTCAGGGTCGAGTACGGCCTGCGGAACGGGCGGGTCGACGCTCATCCGGTAGACGATCGCCAGTTCCTCCGACTCACTGGGATAGCCCACGTCGATCTTCATCAGGAAGCGGTCGCGCTGCGCCTCGGGCAGGTGGTAGACGCCCTCGGACTCGATCGGGTTCTGTGTGGCCAGCACCAGGAACGGCGCGGGCATGGGGTGGGTGACGCCGCCGATGCTGACCTGGCGCTCCGCCATGATCTCCAGCAGCGCCGACTGCACCTTGGCGGGCGCCCTGTTGATCTCGTCGGCGAGCACGAGGTTGGCCATGACGGGTCCGAGTTCGATGTCGAAGCTCTCGGTGGACGGGCGGTAGATCCTGGTTCCGACGATGTCGGAGGGCACCAGGTCGGGTGTGAACTGGATGCGCGCGAACGACCCGCCGACCACCGTGGCGAGTGTCTCGGCGGCGAGCGTCTTGGCGATGCCCGGCACTCCTTCGAGCAGGCAGTGGCCTTTGGCGAGGACGGCGACGACCAGGCGTTCGACCATGTGGTCCTGCCCGACGATCACCCTCTTCACCTCGAACAGCGCCCGTTCCAGCAGCTCTGGTTCGGTCATGGCTGGACCGGCCGCGGGCAGTCGTCCAGCACGACCCTCAGCTCGACGGCCTGTGGGCCGGGGTCGGCGAAGGAGGCGGCGCTCCCCGTCATGACGAGCGCGACACCGGCCAGGACGACGGCCCCCACCTTCCAGCGTGATGTGCGTGCCATGGATCCTCATGTCCCTTCGTAGGTTCACGAGGAATGTCATCAAACCGCCGCGAAAACCGGCGTAACGCTCGCCTTTATCTGAATTTTCGGTCGCGCACCGCTGCGGCCGTGGAGAGCTTTACCGGGCCTTTCGGTCGCGCGACCTACGATCCCGGCATGATGTCACCCTTCAAGCGTTACCTCGCCGAAGAGATCGCACTCGATCACGTCGAAGGGCTCATCCCCCGCCGCGAAGCCCTGCGCAGGCTCGGCCTGCTCGGACTCGGCCTGCCCGCCGCCACCGCGCTGCTGACCGCGTGCGGGGCGGGCGCGGAGGGCGCGGCGACGGCCACGCCCACGCCCGGTCCCGCGTCCGGCGCGCCCGTCTCCCCCGCAGGACCCTCTCCGCTTCCGGCCGAGGCCGTCACGTTCGCGGGGCCCGAGGGCGTCACTCTGCTGGGAGCGTGGGCGCAGGCACAGGAGCCCAAGGGCGCGGTCCTGGTCATCCACGAGAACCGCGGGCTCAACGACCACACCCGCTCGGTCGCGGGACGGCTGGCGGCCGACGGCTACTCCTCGTTGGCGCTCGACCTGCTGTCGCGCGAGGGCGGCACGGACTCCTTCGGCGACACCGCGCAGGTCACGGCCAAGCTCGGCGAGATCCCGCCCGAGCGGTTCGTCGCCGACATGAAGGCCGCGCTGGGCGAGCTGTCCAGGCGGGAGAACGGCGCGAGGCTGGGCATGGTGGGGTTCTGCTTCGGCGGCGGCATGACGTGGCTGCTGCTGGCCAACGCGGAGCCGCGGCTGTCGGCGGCGGCGCCGTTCTACGGCCCCCTGCCCGACGGCGCCGACTTCGCCGGCAGCAAGGCGGCCGTCCTCGGCATCTACGCCGAACTGGACGACAGGGTGAACGCCACCCGCGACGCGGCGCGGACCGCGCTGGAGAAGGCGGGTCTCAAGCACGAGATCGTCACCTTCCCCGGCGTCGGCCACGCGTTCTTCAACGACACGGGCCCGCGGTACAACGCGCAGGCCGCGGCGCAGGCCTACCAGCGGGTCATCGCCTGGTTCGGCACGTACCTGGCCTGAGCTCAGCCGTTGTCGATCTTGACCTGGTACTTCCACTCGGCCCACGCCCACGGCTGCCCGTACGTGCCGGTCGAGCATCCGGGCCGCGTGCCGCAGACGTCGGCCCGGACGTCGAAGCGGTACGTGCGAGCCGAGTACGGATCGACGAGGTCATAGGTCTCGACGGGCTTGGCCGCCGAGGTGGTGAACGTCCTGGGGATGCGCGCGACGCCGTTCCCCCAGATGCGCATCGAGAACCTGCCGCCCTCGAAGGCGCGGCCGAACATGAACCTGATCTTGCGCTGGTGCCGCACGAAGCTGACCGACAGCACCCGCATCTGGCCGTTGACGTGCGAGAAGGCGATCTGCCCGTAGTCGAAGGACTGGCGGCGGCCGGGCGGCTCGAAGGTCTCCTGCGCGTCGCCGACCGGGCAGCCGAGGACGGCGCGGCCGCCGAGCAGGTCGTAGCGGATCCGGATCTGCTGGTCGCGGATCTCGAAGTCGCACGTCCGCGCGGACGCGGGGGCGGCGGGAAAGGCCAGGGCGGCGGACGCCACGACGAGGGCGGCCGCGGCGTTGAGCCCGCTCATGCGTCCGCCGACACCGACACGGTCCACCCCTGGCGGCAGACGTCGCCCAGCGGCTTGTCGTCGCAGCCGCGCACGCGGAAGGTGAAGTGGCCGCCGGGCCCGTGGAAGGAGGCCGCCCCGCGTACCCGCAGCCCGTCGCGCCTGGTGTAGGTGCCGTTCGCGATGTGCGTGGAGCGCACAAGGATCTCGAAGTAGTCGTAGTTGAACGGGTTGCTCGGGCCCCACCTGACGTAGGCCCTGCCGTCCTTGCCGTAGGCCGCGACGATCATGCGCCCGCCCTGGTCGGGCGACCAGGCGATCTGCCCGTTGGCGAAGGTCTGGCGGCGGGCGTTGCTGTTGGCGATGCCCTTCTCGGTCGAGGCTGGGCAGCCGAACACCCCGCCCTCACCGCCCATCGTCTGCCAGTACTCGCCGATGAGGCCGTAGGGCTGGATCGCGCAGGAGCTCGTCCTCGCCTGGGCGGGGGTGGCCGCGCCCGCGACGGCGAGCGCGGCGACCATCCCGAGAGTGATTGCTCGTCTCATGGGCGAAAACGTAGATCGCGCCCCGGATGGCCTACATGAGTACAGGGGTACTCAGATCCGGCGGAGAGGGGACTCATCGCCCATCCCCGCCGGCCGACCGCCGGTCGGCCGGCGGAGCCGCCCGCCGACCCCAGGCTCAGTCGTTGAGGTGCTGGCGGAGGTAGGACTCGACCTGGTCGAGCGCGATGCGCTCCTGCCCCATCGAGTCGCGCTCGCGGATGGTCACGGCATGGTCCTCGAGGGTGTCGAAGTCGACCGTGATGCAGAACGGCGTGCCGATCTCGTCCTGGCGGCGGTAACGGCGGCCGATGGCGCCCGCGTCGTCGAACTCGACGTTCCAGCGCCTGCGCAGCTGGGCGGCCAGGTCCTTGGCCTTGGGCGACAGGTCGGCGTTCCGCGACAGCGGCAGGACCGCGACCTTGACGGGCGCGAGCCTGTGGTCGAGGCGCAGCACCGTGCGCTTCTCCATGACGCCCTTGGCGTTGGGAGCCTCGTCCTCGTTGTAGGCGTCCAGCAGGAAGGTCAGCGTGGCGCGGTCGACACCGGCGGCAGGCTCGATGACGTACGGCACGTAGCGCTCGCCGGTGTCCTGCTCGAAGAACGACAGGTCGACACCCGACGCCTTGGAGTGGGCGGTGAGGTCGAAGTCGGTGCGGTTGGCGATGCCCTCGAGCTCACCCCACTCGGAGCCGGCGAAATTGAAGCGGTACTCCACGTCGACGGTGCGCTTGGAGTAGTGGGACAGCTTCTCCTTCGGGTGCTCGTAGAGGCGGAGGTTGTCCTTGTTGATGCCCAGGTCGGAGTACCAGCGGTAGCGCTCGTCGATCCAGTACTGGTGCCACTCCTCGTCGGTGCCCGGCTTGACGAAGAACTCCATCTCCATCTGCTCGAACTCGCGGGTGCGGAAGATGAAGTTGCCCGGCGTGATCTCGTTGCGGAACGACTTGCCGATCTGGCCGATGCCGAACGGCACCTTCTTGCGCGCCGACTGCTGCACGTTGGCGTAGTTGATGAAGATGCCCTGCGCGGTCTCGGGGCGCAGGTAGGCCAGGCCCGACTCGTCCTCGACGGCGCCGAGGTAGGTCTTCAGCAGGCCGCTGAACTGGCGCGGCTCGGTGAAGGTGCCCTTGTTGCCGCAGTTGGGGCAGGTGATGTCGGCCAGGCCGTTCTCGGGGGCCTTGCCGTGCTTCTCCTCGTAGGCCTCGATGAGGTGGTCGGCGCGGAAGCGCTTGTGGCAGGACTGGCACTCGGTCAGCGGGTCGGTGAAGGTCTCGACGTGGCCGCTGGCCTGCCACACCTCAGGGGCCAGGATGACGCACGAGTCGAGGCCGACCACGTCTTCGCGGGCCTGCACCATCGACAGCCACCACTGGCGCTTCACGTTGTTCTTCAGCTCGACGCCCAGCGGACCGTAGTCCCACGACGCGCGCAGGCCTCCGTAGATCTCGCTCGAGGGGTAGACGAGCCCCCGTCGCTTGGCGAGGCTGACGATCGTGTCCATGACGTCGGTCCGGCGTGCCATTGGCTGAATCTCTTTCCGGCTGGAGGTCGGCGAGTGGAATGATGAGATCCCAGCTTAGGGGACATCCGGCCGCCTCCGCGCGCGACTATACGTCTCAGCTGGAAAGGTAGACGTCCTCGAAGGCGCTGGGCTCGTTGACCATGAGAATCATGAGGGGATACATCGCCATCCTGGCGGCCGACAGCGCGCGGCGGTAGAAGCCCGCGCCCTCCCACTCGCTGACCAGGGCCCACAGGTTGGGCTCGTCGACCGACCGGCACAGTCGCCCGCGCAGGTAGCCGGGCTGCGCGGCGAGCACGTCGATGATCTCCTGGCCTTGCTTGAGGAACTCTTGGGAGCGGGCCTCGGGGACGGTGTAGCGAATCAGTGCGAGCACACGATCCAGGATGTCAGACAAGAGGCCTATCCTGATGCGTGCTCTTCAGGATCCGCCGCTCCCAGCTCGCGCTCGCCGCCGCGGCCGCCTACCTCGGCGTGGTCGGCTATCTGAGCGTCGCCACCCTCCTGGGGCAGGTCGACGAGCTCAGCGGCGAGAGCCCGCTCGGGGAGCTCACCTCACCTGTCTCGCTCCTCCCTTACGGCCTGCGCCGCCTGGGGCTCCTGCCTTCCGCCGCCGGTGCCTACACGATCGCGGGCGTCGTCCAGACGGTGCTCATCTGGCTGCTCGTCAGGGGCCGCCGCCCCGCCGAGACGCTCGGCCATCTGGCGGACGGCTACCGGCGAGGCCGGGTGGCACTGGCCGTCTCCCTGGCGTACCTGCTGCTCGTGACCGCGGCCGCGGTGTTCGGGATCGTGGCGGCCGCGCACGAGGCGGGCAGCTTCGCCCTCATCTACTGGATCCCGCTCGCGCTCCCCCTCTCGCTGGCCGCGTCGTACCTGCCGGGCTCGCTGCTGCCCATCGGGATGATCCAGGCGTGGGTTGTGTGGCGAATCTTCAGGGGCGGGCGGGTGCCGCGCTAGGCTCGTGAGGTGGCCACTCGAAAGCCCCTCCCGCCTGGCGAGCAGTTCTTCACGCCCGGCGCCACGGGCCTGCGCAAGGCGGTCGAGCAGCGCAGCGCCGTCCCCATCACGTTCCTGTTCACGCAGGTGCCGCGCTGGGTCGCGCCCGTGCTGCTGGTGATCCTGCTGCTGGCGGGGTTCGCTCTCGACAGCTGGCTGGGCGGGGTCGCGGTGGTGCCTGTGGTCGCCTTCGTCGGATGGCTCGCCTACCTGTCGTGGCCCTCGCTGGGGGCGGGCGGCAAGCTGCTGCGCGTGGCGATGCTGACCTTCCTCGTCCTCGTGGCGGCCGACAGGTTCGGCGCCTTCTAGTCCTCAAGGTCCATCCAGGGGATCCGACCTCGGCGTGACGCGAGCTGTCTCCGCCGTGACGTACGGTCCGGAGTCATGCGTCGTTTTCTGGCCGGTGTCGTGCTCGTGCTGTGCGCCACGGGCGCCGGTTGCCTGCCCGGCCTGGGCCCGCTGGAGCTGCCCGCGATGACGGCCGCCGGGCTGGGCGAGCGCTACGCCGCCAACGGCGCGGTCGCCGGACGTGGCCGCCAGCTCCTGGCCTATGACGAGGCCGGCGACGGCCGGGCGATCGAGGTGGTCGGCGATCTGGCCGCGGCCACGAAGGTGATCGTCTTCGTGCCCGGCACCGGGTTCGGCCTGCACGACTTCGACGGCACCTCCGCCTCCCCCGCGGGCGCGGCCAGGACGTTGTACGCCAGGGCGGCGGCGCTGGAGCCGGGCGCGAAGGTGGCGGTCATCGGCTGGCTCGGCTACGACGCGCCCGAGATGACCGACTGGGACGTGCTGACCACGCTGCCGGCCGCCAAGGGCGCCAGGGCGCTCCGCGAGCTGGTGGCGGCCCTGGACGGTAAGGAGCGGATCAGCCTGGTCTGCCACAGCTACGGCACGGTCGTGTGCGGGAAGGCGGCGCCCGGGCTGCCCGTCGACGACATCGTCGCGCTGGGCAGCCCGGGCATGGGCGTGGCCACCGGGGCCGAGCTGCGCACGCCCGCCCGCGTGTGGGCCGCGCTGTCCAGGAAGGACGACGTGTTCAGGGCGGGTGTACGGATCGGCCCCGTCGGGTTCGGCGCCGATCCCGTCGGCGACGGATTCGGCGCCAGGGTCTTCGACGGGGGCGACGGCGGCCACAACGACTACCTGCGTCCCGGCAGCGCCACCCTGGACACCGTCACCTCCATCGCGCTCAGTGGGACAGCATCGTGTAGTTCGGGAAGTTGCCGGGCAGCCGCTCACCCTGCCGCCCTTGGGTGACGGCCCGCACCAGCAGGTCGCCGCCCACGAACGCGCCGCGCCACGACGCTCCGAGCCCGCCGAACAGCTCCTCCCTGTCGCCGCGTGAGCGGGGCTGGTTGATCCCCACCTTGAACGCCCGTACCTCGCCGGCCAGCCGCTCGGCCGTCTCCCGCGCGTCGCAGGAGATCGTGGCCACGAGCGCGCCGTTGCTGGCGTTCATCGCGGCCAGCAGCTCGGCCTCGGTGTCGACCAGGACGAACGTGTCCACAGGACCGAACGGCTCGGCGTGGAACAGCGGCGAGGAGCGGGGCGGATCGAGCAGCGCCACGGGAGCGAAGTAGGCCTCGCCCTCCACTTCAGGCCCCCGGTAGAGCGGTACCGCGCCCTTCGCGATCGCCTCCTCCACCTGGTCGGCCAGCTCCTTGGCCTTGGAGGCGTTGATGAGCGGCCCGAAGTCCAGCTCGGGCAGCGGGTCGCCGGGGGCCTCGACCTGGAGCGGATGGCCGTACCTGAGGTCCCGGACGGTTCCGAGGTAGGTGGCGAGGAAGTCGTGGAACAGCTTCCGCTGCACGACGAAGCGCGGGTAGGCGGTGCAGCGCTGCTTGCCGTAGTCGAAGGACTTCCTGATCTGCCCGGCCAGCAGGTCCCAGTCGGAGTAATCCCACACACCCCAGCAGTTGAGCCCCTCCTGCTCAAGGACGTGCCGGCGGCCTGCCAGGCCCGCGCCACCGGCGAGCGAGGTGGCCACCTGGGCGCCGGCGTCCCTGCCGCCGACGAACGACACGCAGCCCAACTCCCGCGCGCCCACCAGAACCGGCGACAGCTCCGCGCCGCCGCCGCTGACCAGCGTGAACGGCAGCCCTTCGCGCACGGCGAGCGCCGTGGCCAGCGTGAGGCAGGACAGGCCGCCGTCGGTGGGCGTCTTGGCGACGACCGCGTTGCCCGCCAGCGCCTGGACGAGCATCGCGTGCATGAGCACGCTCATCGGGTAGTTCCAGCTGGCGATGTTGCTGACCGGACCCGGCAGGGGCGTGCGGCCCTCGATCATGCGGTCGATCTCGTCCAGGTACCAGCGGACACCGTCGAGGCAGCGGTCCACGTCCGCGCACGCCGTACGCCATGGCTTGCCGATCTCCCAGACCAGCAGCAGCGCGAGCAGGTCGCGGTTGGCCCGCATGGCCTCGACGGCGCCTGCGACCCGCGCCTTGCGTTCTGACAGCGGGACGTGCCGCCACTGGCGGTGCTCCTCGACGGCCGCGTTGACCGCCCGCGCCGCGCCCGCTCTGTCCATGCGCGGCGGACCTGCGACGGCCGTGCCGTCGATCGGCGAGAAGACGGGCGAAGGACGGCCGTCGCGCTGCCAGAGGCCGCCCCAGTGGTTGAGCACCCTGTCGTCGTGGAAGGCCTCGGGTGCCACCGTGCGGCAGCCTTCGTAGGCGTCGGACCAGGCGGTCCCCGGCTTCAGCATGAACGCCTCCTCAGTCCGACCAGTCGACGGCCGGGATCGTCTCGAACTCCTTGACGGCGTCGAGCGCGGGCCCCATGGCCGCGTTGGCCTCGCGCTCGACCATCACCTCGACGAGCACGGGAAGCCTCTCCTTCTCCGCCTCCTTGGTCGCCCACGCGAGGGCGTCGCGGATGTCGCCGGGCGCCTCGACCCTGCGCGCGGGGCAGCCGAACGCCTCCATGGCCTTGACGTGGTCGACGCCGCCCAGCTCCACCGCGTAGTTCATGCCGTAGGGGATCTCCGCCTGGCGGATCAGGCCGAGGTACTCGTTGTTGATCATCACGATGACGAAGGGCATCCTGTACTGCGCGGCGACGGCCACCTCCTCCATCAGGAACTGGAAGGAGTAGTCGCCGACGACGGCGACGACCTGGCGTTCGGGGCAGGCGAGCTTGACGCCCGTCGCCGCCGAGACCTCCCAGCCGAGCGGGCCCGCCTGCCCGCAGACGAGGTAGCGCCTGGGCAGGTAGGTCTTCTGGAACTGGCCCGACCAGATCTGGTAGAGGCCGATGGCGGTGACGAACGTGGTGTCCCTGCCGTAGAAGTCGTTGATCTCCCTGAACACCCTGGGCGGTTTGATCGGCACGTCGTCGAAGTCGTCCCTGCGGGGCATCGTGCTGCGCAGCGTGTCCACCCTCTTGACCCACTTCGTGCGCGTTCGCTCCGGGACGGCTTTCGCCTCCCCTGCCGCGCTCTTCGCCAGTTCGGCCAGGAACGGCCTGGCGTGCGAGACGATGCCGAGGTCGGGCTCGAAGACCTTGCCGAGCTGGGTGGGCTCGATGTCGACGTGGATGAACGTGCGGCCCCTGCGGTAGACGTCCAGCTCGCCCGTGTGCCTGTCGCCGAACCTGGCGCCTACCGCCAGCACGACGTCGCTCTCCAGGAAGACCGCGTTGCCCCATCTGGTCTGGGTCTGGATGCCCGCCATGCCGGCGAACAGCTTGTGATCCTCGGGGAAGGCGCCCTTGCCCATGAGCGTCACCTGCACCGGGATCCGCAGCCGCTCGGCCGCCTCCCGCAGCTCCTCCGCCGCGTCCGCGCCGATCACGCCGCCGCCGGCCAGGATGAGCGGCCGCTTCGCGGCCTCCAGCAACTCCAGCGCCCGCCGTACGGCCTGCGGCCGCGGCCCTGGGATCTCGACGGGCAGCGGCGCGTCGAGCGCGGGATCGTACAGGCAGGTGCCGCGCTGCACGTCGATCGGCAGGTCGATGAGAACCGGCCCCGGCCGGCCCGACCTGGCGATCCTGAACGCCTCGCGGAACACCCACGGCGCCTGGGCCGGCTCCTTCAGCTGGACCGCCCACTTGGTGACCGGCTTGGCGATCTCCACGATGTCGACGGCCTGGAACGCCTCCTGGTGCAGCTTGGCGGTCGCGGCCTGGCCGGTGACGCAGATCATCGGGATGGAGTCGGCCAGCGCGGTGTAGAGCCCGGTGATCATGTTGGTGCCGGCGGGGCCGCTGGTGCCGATGCAGACGCCGACGTTGCCGGTCACGCGGGCCCAGCCGTCGGCGGCATGGGTGCCGCCTTCCTCGTGCCGGACCGTGACGTGCCGGATGGAGCTGGTGCGCAGCGCCGCGTAGAGCGGCAGGATGGCGGCGCCGGGGATGCCGAAGACCGTGTCCACGCCCTCCGACTCCAGGACCGAGACGACCGCCTCCATGCAGGGGATCCGGTTCATGCGCTGTTGATCCTCTCGATCACTTTCAGCAGGGCGGAGTGGTCGAGCGAGCCGAGGCCCTGGGCTCTGGCCGCGGCGACGAGCTGGGTGACGATGGCGGTGAGCGGGAGCGACAGGCCCGCGTCCCTCGCGGCCGCGGTCGCGATGCCCATGTCCTTGTGGTGCAGGTCGACGCGGAAGCCCGGGGTGAACTCGCGGGCGACCATGCTGTGGCGCTTGAGCTCGAGGATCCGCGAACCGGCCAGGCCGCCCGCGAGCACGTCGAGACCCTTGGCCGCGTCGACGCCCGACGCCTCCATGAGCAGGATCGCCTCGGCGACGAGAGCGTAGGTGCCGCCCACGACCAGCTGGTTGGCGGCCTTCACGGTCTGGCCCGCCCCCGGAGGACCGACGTGCACGATCGTCTTCCCGACGGCATGGAAGACCGGTAACGCTCTCGCGAAGTCCTCCTCCGCCCCGCCGACCATGATCGAGAGACTGCCCTCGATCGCGCCCCTCTCGCCGCCGCTGACCGGGGCGTCGAGCGCTCTCAGCCGCTCGGCGAGCCGGCGCGACGTGCCGGGGTCGATCGTGCTCATGTCGATGTACAGCAGGTCGGGCCCGCCGTACTCGACGATGTCGGGAAGGACCTCCTCCACCTGCGGCGAGTCGGGCAGCATGGTGATGACCACGTCCGCGCCCGAGATCGCCTCCTTCGCGCTGCCCGCCGTCCTGCCGGGGCGGTCGGGGGCGAGGTCGAAGCCGCGGACGTCGAAGCCCGCCCTGTCGAGGTTCGCGACCATGGGCGCGCCCATGATGCCGAGACCGATGAAGCCGATCCTCATGCCGTCCTCCAGTCGAACGCGCCCTGGCCCTCGTGCCGGTACTCCAGGCCGATGTGACCCCCGTAGGCCTCCAGCCGCTCGAAGATCGCCCGGTACGGCATGCGCCCGCTGCCCGGGTGGCCGCGCCCCGGGTCGTCGGCGATCTGGACGTGGCCGAACCTGTGCGCCTGGGTGTCGATCAGGTCGAGCACGTCCTCGCCCATGCGGTGCAGGTGGTAGAGATCGGCCAGGAACTTCACGTTGTCGCGGCCCACGTCGTCGATCACCTCGAAGGCGCGCTTGGACGAGGTGATGGGGTAACGCGGGTTCTCGTAGGTGTTGAGCGCTTCGACGACGACCGTCGCGCCGATGTCCGCGGCTCTGTCCGCGGCTTTCCTCAGGTTGGCCGTGGCGGCGCGGCGACACTCGGGGGTGTCGTCGGCGTTGCCGTACAGGGCGTTGAGTATCCGGCAGCCGAGGCTGCCGGCCAGCTCGACCGCCACGTCGACGTTGGCGAGGAACCTGTCGGTGCTGGTCAGGACGCCCCTGTCGCCGCCCGGCATGTCGCCTGCGTCGAAGTTGAGCGCCACGAGCCGGACACCCGCGTCGTCCACGGCGGACCTGAGCGCCTGAAGTTCGGCCCTGGGCGGGGTGGGGCCGTCGAACGGCCACCACATCTCGACCGCGTCGAAACCCGCCCGAGCGGCGGCGGAGGGGCGATCCAGGAGGGGGAGGTCGGTGAAGAGGATGCTCAGGTTGACGTCGAATCTCAGCACAGCGCCCGCCCTTCCTTCCCTGACCCGCACTCGCTCCCCAGCCCGCACGCACGTCGTCGCCGGCTCCGGACCGCCCGTTCGCCCGACACGGCACCCCGCCCGCTGGGGCCCGCCCTTCGCACGTGTGTGACGGCACCCCGCCTGCCGGGGCCCGTCCCTCGCACGCGTGGGACGACACCCCGCCGCCGCTTGGGGCGCGGAGACTCGACCATCGCCCTGACCCGCCACCTCCCCCGGCCCGGCGGCACGGCGGTCACGACGCCCGGCCCCTCCACCGCTCCCACGCCGACCACCGCGGGCCAGGCACAAGCCCGGCTTCCTCCCGCACCGGCCACGACGACGACCCGCCCCCGCGGCCGGGCAGACGCAACGCCGGACACGACGCCCGACCCCTCCGCCGCTCCCACGCCGACCACCGCGGGCCGGCCGTACCCGCGGCTTCCTCGCACATCCGTCACGACGGCCCGTCCCAGGGTCGGCGGCTCGCCCCGCAGGACACTCAGCCCCCCGGTCGGCGGCGTGGCGGTCACGACGCCTCCCTGATCGGGCGGCCGGCGAGGACCGATCGCATGAGTCTGGCCGTCTCCGAAGGCGTCCTGCCGACCCTGACCCCCGCCGCCTCCAGCGCCTCCTTCTTCGCCTGCGCCGTACCCGACGAGCCGGACACGATCGCCCCCGCGTGGCCCATCGTCTTCCCCTCGGGCGCCGTGAACCCCGCCACGTACGCCACCACGGGCTTGGTCACCCGCACCGAGATGAACGCCGCGGCCCGTTCCTCCGCATCGCCCCCGATCTCCCCGATCACCACGATCGCCTCGGTGGCGGGGTCGTCCTCGAAGGCTCGCAGGCAGTCGATGTGCGTGGTCCCGATCACCGGGTCGCCGCCGATGCCGACCGCCGTGGAGAACCCGAGGTCCCTCAGCTCGTACATCAGCTGGTAGGTCAGCGTCCCCGACTTCGACACCAGCCCGATCCTGCCGTGGCCCGCGATGTCCGCCGGGACGATCCCGGCCGACGCCTGCCCTGGGCTGATGAGTCCGGGACAGTTCGGCCCGACCACTCTGGTACGGCCTCGCGCCTTGGCCAGGAACCGCAGTGTGTCGTGCACGGGAACGCCCTCGGTGATCACCACGCAGAGCGGCATCGCCGCCTCGGCCGCCTCCTCCACCGCGGCCCCTGCGAACCTCGGCGGCACGAACACCACCGACACGTCCGCGCCGGTCTCCTCCATCGCCTCGGCCACCGTGCCGAAGACCGGCACCTTCCTGTCGCCGAAGTCCACCGACCTGCCGCCCTTGCCGGGCGTCACGCCCGCCACGATGTCGGTGCCGGCCGCCAGCATCCTGGCGGTGTGCCTCGCGCCCTCCGCGCCGGTCATGCCCTGCACGAGGACCCTGCTGTCCTTGGTCAGAAAGATCGCCATCACGCACCTGCCGTCGCGAGCCTGGCCGCCAGCTCGGCGGCGCCGTCCATCGTGGAAACCTGCCGGAGCGCGGGGTGCCTGGCGTCGCTGAGGATGCGCCTGCCCACCTCGGCGTTGTTGCCGTCCAGCCGGACGACGATCGGGCGCGCCCGGCCGCGCTCGCCGAGGAGTTCGAGCGCGGAGACGATGCCGGTGGCGACGGCGTCGCAGGTGGTGATCCCGCCGAACACGTTCACCAGCACCGATCGGACGTCGGGGTCGGACAGGATGATCTCCAGTCCGTCGGCCATCACCTTGGCCGACGCGCCGCCGCCGATGTCGAGGAAGTTCGCCGGCTGGGCGCCTGCCTGGGCGACGACGTCGAGCGTGCTCATGACCAGGCCCGCACCGTTGCCGACGATGCCCACCTGTCCGTCGAGCTTCACGTAGTTGAGACCGCGCCTGCGCGCCCTGGCCTCCAGCCCGTCTCCTTCGTCCCCCCTCTCCGCCCACTCCCCCACGGGACAGCCGGCTTCCCGCTCCCCCACAGGACGGCCGGCTTCGCGAGCCGCCTGCCCGCCGTGCGGCCCCTCGTGCCTGAACAACCCGTTGCCGTCCAGCGTGATCTTCCCGTCGAGGGCCACGATGCGCTGGTCGGTCGTGCAGGCCAGCGGGTTGACCTCGACCAACAGGGCCCCCTCCTCGACCATCACGCGCCACAACCGGTCGAGCACCGGCGCTGCCGCGTCGGGCAGCCCCGCCGTACGGGCGAGCGCCGCCCCGTCCACCCCGCCGAGGGCGTCGATCGGCACCTTCGTCAGCGCCTCGGGCCTGGTCGCGGCGACCTCTTCGATGTCCATACCGCCTTCTGTGGACACCATGGCGAGGAAGCAGCCGTTCGCCCGGTCCACGAGAAAGGCGGCGTAGTACTCCTCGAACGGCACCGTGGCCTCCTCGACGAGCACCGAGTGGGCGGTATGCCCCTTGATATCCATCCCGAGGATGCGGCCCGCCGCCTCTTCCGCCGCGGCAGGTCCCGCCGCGGGCTTCACCCCTCCCGCCTTGCCCCGACCTCCGGTCTTGACCTGGGCCTTGATGACAACCGGGGTGTCCAACTCCGCCGCGATCGACCGCGCCTCATCGGGGGTGACGGCCACCCCGCCGCGCGGTACGGGGACACCGTGCCGGTTGAAGAGCTGCTTCGCCTGGTACTCGTACAGGTCCATCGAGACTCCCTATGCGGTTCTTGTAGACGGTATACCGTATGGAATATGTCTCGTCTAGGGCCTCGACAGCCGACGGTGGACCGGATATCGCATACAGTATGGAAAATGCATTCCTCGTCCGGGACTGGCGCGGACGTTCCTACCTGGTGTCCGCCCCACCCGCCGACCGGCGCCGGATGTTCACGCTGGCCTGGCTGTCGATGCTCGCCATCGCACCCATGCAGTACGGCTACGCCGCCGCCGTACCGGCCTTCCTTGCCGAGGGCCGCACACTGGACACGGCGCTACTCCCCCTGGCGGTCTGGATCGCCTGCCAGTCGCTGGCCGCACTCCTCCTCCGCCCTCACGCGTCCGTCCCCACGCTGCACGCGACGACCACAGCCCTGCGACGCGACCCGGGAATCCGAGGGGATCCCTGTGGAATGACGGCGGACGACCCCAGGGCCGGATCCGACGATCAGGTCAGGTCGCCGGGCAGGCGGTGGGTCGTGGAGGGTGAGCCGGGGGCGAGTGACGACAGGGGCGCGCTCGGGGTTGACGGGCGGGAGTCCGAGGGCGGCGAGGATCGGCGGCAGACGGCGGACGCGAGATCCACGCCCACGGTGGACGAACCCGGGGCATGGAGCGATGAGGCGTGGCGACACGGAACCGGCATCCACGCGAGCCCCGTCCAGGGAACGGGTCAACCCGAGGCCCGAGGCAATGAGGCGCGGAGACACAGGACCGACACCCACGCCAGCCCCACGCAGGGAACAAGCCTCACGCAGGGAACAGACGGCCCCAAGGCGCGAGGCAACGAGGCGCGGCGGCACGCAACCGGCGTCGACGCGACAACCACAGCCGCAGCAGACCGACTCGAAGCACGAGGCAGCAAGGCCCTGGAACACAGGAGCGACACCGACGCGGGTCCCATACCGCCAGCAAGTGAGCCACGGGCACGGGGCAGCGAGGCGTGGGGGCATGCGACCAGCATCGGCACAGAAGCGACACCGGCGGCGGACGCGCCACGGGCGCGAGGCGGTGAGGGGCGGCGGCAGGGAACCGGTATCGGCGCGAGGACCTCACCCGCGCCGGGTGAGCGGAAGGTACGAGGGGGAAGGGGCTGGCCGGAAGGGACGACCGGCATCGGGGTGAAGCCCGCCCTCGCGGTGGGGGCGGTGCTCAGCGGGCTGGGGCTGGCCACGGTCGCGCTGTCGGACGAGCTGTGGGTGTTGCTGGTCGGCTTCTCGATACTGGGGGGACTCGGGGGCGGGCTGGTGTATGGGGCGTGCAGTCACCTGGTGGCGAGCTGGTATCCGGAACGGGCGGCGGCGCGGGTCGGGTACGTGACGGGGGCGTTCGGGTACGGGGCGCTTCCGCTGGTCGCTCTCCTGGGTGTCGCGTTGTGGGCGGGTGACGTCGACCTCGCCTCCTGGACGGACGGTTCGCCCTCCGAGATGGCAGGGGCAGTGGGTTCGGAGGTCTTGGGCCCGGGGGCCGTGGGCGTGGGGGCTATGGGCCCGGGAGCCACGGGGTCCGGCGCCTCCGGCGCCCTGGAGTCCGGGGTCATGGAGTCCGGGGTCATGGGATCCAGTGCTCTGGAGTCCGGGGTCATGGGGTCCGGCGCCCTGGGGTCGGGGGTCATGGGGTCGGGGGTCATGGGGTCGGGAGCCGTGGAGTCCTGGATTGGGGGCGTGTTGGGAGCGGGGTTCGGGGTTTGTGCGGCTGTTGCGCTGATCGCCATCGGGCTGGCCGCTCACCTCGTACGGGTGCCGCCGTATCGCTGGTGGCCTGACACGGTCGACCCCAGGGAGCGCGCGCTCGACGCCGTGATACTGCGAAGGACGCCGCCTGCGGTGCGGGAGTTCACGCTCGGCCAGGCCGTGAGGACGCCCGCACTGAGGGTGCTCGCCAGCATCCTGCTCTGCGCGGGGACGATCTCGATCTTCAACGTGGTGGCCGTGGGGACGTCGGGGTCCTGGCCGGCGTTGGCCGTGCTGATCGGGTTGAACGGAGTCGGACGGGCGTGCGCGATGCGGGTGTCCGAGGTGATGGGACGTAGGCGTGCGCTGGCCCTGACCATGGCCGTGCTGGGGATCGGGCAGATGCTGCTGGCGGCGGACGCGGTGATCCTCGGCGCGGTGGTGGCAGGAGCAGCGGGAGGTGCGTTCTACCCGCTGGTGGCGGCGCTGGTGCGGGAGTTCTTCGGAGAGGGGCAGGTACGGGAGATCCATGAGGTCGTCTACAGCGCCAAGGCGGTCGCGGGCGTTGTCGGTGTGGCGCTGGCCGGCACCCTTCTGAGTGGTACGGCAGCCGCCGGGCTCGGGGGGCCTTTCGCCGGTACCGGGTGGTTCGTGGCGATGGGCGGTGCGGCGTCGGTGGCCGCGATGGCGAGTCTCGGCCTGCGCGTGCCGGGGCGGCCAGCAACGATCCCCGTCTGATGCAACGTTTTCGACATTGTTGTGGGGCGGAAGTGGCCCTGACGTCGGACGCGGCCCTGACGCGGACGTGGCCCTGACGCGGACGTGGCCCTAGACGAGTAAGTCCTAAGTCTGATCAGTGGTCGTAGGCGGTCAGTGATCGCGTGATGGGCT
>NZ_JBHUFV010000076.1:0-796 GCF_042681425.1 Nonomuraea mangrovi
GGTCCCTGTCCAAGTACCGAGGCATCGCCGTGCCCCCGTCCTATCCGCTCTATCCGATGTCCTCTTCATACCCATCCAGGCCTGACCGGCCGGAAGGCCATCGCGACTGCTGGGCGCGAAGCCGCGGTGCTCGCCCTGCAGATCGGTCTGAGCTACGACAGCGAGTTCGTCCGCCGTCACGATGATGACCAGCCGTGGCCGCACGCCCACAGCGAGGCACAGCCGAGCTGGCCGTACGAGCACCTGGTGGGCGGACAGCCCGTTAACTGGCCCGAGACGATGGAGCGCGAGGAAGCTTCGGCCTGACCGAGGCCGACGACCGCTACGCCGAGATCAAACCTTACGACCCGCCGTGCCCGTAGGTCGCTGGGGCGTCCAGAGGCGCCGGATCGGCTTGTGCCCGTTGCCGCAGAAGTCGGCGCCGGCCGGTCAGGGCTCCATAGAGCACGAGGCTCAGGCCCAGGCTGGCGAACACGCCCATCAGTCCCAATGGATCGTGCGCCGCCTGGGCGAGGTGGACGGCCATCCCGGCAGCGCCGCCAAGAAAGAAGACCGCCCATACCAGCAAGCCGCGCGGCATGCCCTCCATCCTGGCTTCGCGGGGAGGCCGAAGGAAGTGAACGGACCGCATAGCGCCGGACCCTCAATCGGCTGTGGGCTACTGGGGCTTCGACCGGGCCGCCGAGTCGGTGACCACGGATCCAGCCTTCTGCGAGGCACGGCCAGTCTCTGGGCCGCCAGGTCGGGTGCGCTTCACAACCAGTCCTTCTTCCTGAACAGGTTGTAGAGCACCACG
>NZ_JBHUFV010000077.1:0-61405 GCF_042681425.1 Nonomuraea mangrovi
GACCGTAGGCCGGCGGGCAGGCTCATCGAGAGTGAGCGTCCTGCCGTCGAGCTCCCACTTCTTACGTCCGCCATCGAGCAGCCGGACGTCCGCGTGGCCGTAGATCGTGAAGTACCAGTAGGCGTAGGCCGCGAACCAGTTGCTGTTGCCCCCGTAGAGCACCACCGTGTGATCATTGGAGATGCCTTTTCTGGCCATCAGCCTTTCGAACCCGGCCTTGTCGACGAAGTCCCTCCGGACGGGATCCTGCAGGTCCGTGGTCCAAGTCAGGCGAACCGCTCCCGGCAGATGACCTCTGTCGTAGGCGGAGGTGTCCTCGTCCACTTCGACGAAGACCACCCGGGGGTCGCTCAGATGCGCCTGCGCCCAGTCAGCGTCCACCAGCGCTGTGTCCCTGCTCATTGGAAAGCCCTCTCTATCCGGACATTTGCTGGGTCCAGCGTGAAGCGGGCCGATTGACGCCGGATGACAGGGGCCGATGAACGGATCTCGGAGGCCGTCAATCAATCGTCAAGTTCGTGACTGCAGGACCAGGGGTCAACCACGTTCGGGCGGACTGCGGAACGCGGGCCGGCACGCCATCGAGTACGGCCTGCCGACCAGCGGCGACTCGTCACGCGGGATTCCATGCCGGCCACCGCCGACAGGGCGGAGGCCGCCTGGTCATCCGTCGAACCGGCCAGGTCGGCCACGGCATGGAACTCGACTGGCCAGAGCGGTCGCGATGCTTGACCACGCTCACGCTTGGTCAGCCGGAAAGGGCGCGCACCTCGTGGTCGGCGGCGCTTGACGCATTCGAGGGCGTCGGCGTGCCGAAGGCTGACGAGGTGCGCGCCCGGCTGACCGTCGGGTGAGCGCCCGGGGGCCGGCGCCCACCCGACGGTCAGGTCAGGACAGCTTCCACAGCTGTTGGTTGCCCGGCTTGTTGCAGTCGATCGCCCAGATGGGCCTGCCGCCGTTGTCGTCGACGGTCAGGCAGCCGCCTTGCGGGTAGCCATGGGTCATGTTGTAGACGTTCTTGATGCTGTACCAGCCGTCTCCTTCGGGGTCGATGAAACGCCACAGCTGGG
This sequence comes from Nonomuraea mangrovi, assembly GCF_042681425.1. Lineage (NCBI taxonomy): Bacteria > Bacillati > Actinomycetota > Actinomycetes > Streptosporangiales > Streptosporangiaceae > Nonomuraea > Nonomuraea mangrovi. The sequence goes on from NZ_JBHUFV010000077.1 coordinate 1,071, forward strand.
TGGGGCCGTGGTGGACGCGTTTGTCCTCGACCCGCCAGTTGTTCGGGATGACTTCCAGGACGTTGCCGGTGGCGGGGACCTCGATTTCCCAGGTGCCGTCGCCCTTGTCCCACACGGTGCGTCTGCCGAGGGAGAAGCCGCCTTGTGCGGTGATGGTCAGCTGCTTGCCGTGCTCGAGACGGTTACCCGGGACGGGCTTGGAGCCGTCGCCGCCCTGGCATCCGTCCTCCAGGTCCTCATCCCCGCAGTCCGGCTTGTTCTCGACGCCGTAGGGGGCGAATGTCACACTGGTCTGCCAGTCGTTGCAGCCGCCGGCGCCGCAGGACCCGAGATAGTCGTCCTCTCTGACCTGGACGCCGTCGTCGGCGCGGTTGGCCGTCTCCGGCTCGATCCACTGGATCCGGTCGCGCTGGCCCTTACGCCCCTTGAGCGTGGCTTCGCCCTTCTCGAAGATGGCGATGCTGTAGGAGAACGTCTGCTGGGTGCCGTCCGCGCCGAGGTCGACCGTTTCCTGCTCGAGGATCGGCCTGCCGTCGGGGCAGTCGTCGCACCGCAGCTTGCTCAGGTCGACTCGGCTGTCGTCGGCGATGAGCACGTGGTATCCGAACGGGAGCTGGTCGTCGGCCCCTGGACTGTCGTTGTTCCAGACGTCGTCAAGGACCGCCCGCATGTAATCCCGGCGATCATTCGCCTTCTGGGCCTCGTTCTTGAAGTGCCGCACGATGGCCTTGATGAGCTCTTTGGCCAGTCGGCGGCCGATCTTGGCCACGACAACCGGCAGGATGCGCTGCTGAACTCCGGCATTGACCTGGGCCGTGGCGGCCTGTGCCGTACCCGCGGCTCCGAATACCAGGCTCGCGCCCACGATGATGCCGACGAGCGCGCCGGCGATGCTTCGTTTCACTTGTGTCCACTCCTCGAGAACGGGATCTTTCTCGCCGGAGAGTCCACAAGATTCGCCTTGACAGCTGATTACTCCGTGATAGGCGAGCAGGTCCGCGAAGTCGACACAACGTCTATCCGCAGTCCAAGGACGAGGCCGTGTTCACCACCCTGGCGGAGATCCTCCGCGCGCCGCGTCCCAACCGAAGCGAACATGGGCTCGCAATTCGGCGTGGGCAAAGCGCCGTTCCCGAGACCACTCGCCCGCCCGGCGCTGATGCCGGCGTCATGGACGCACGCGACCTACCCGTCGGCGAACTCGTGGCCGGCGTCGGCGTGATCCTGGAGGGACTGCTCGCCGTCTTCGCCGCCGGCGGACAGGCTGTGGAGCAGGCTGGATACTTCCACCGATCCATGCCACCCGTATGACAAAGCGACCCGGCCGGGGTGTCGCCTCGACAAGTACGGCCGCCGGATGGAACATCGCCACGTCCCCCACTTGCGGAAACAGGTGCAAGCACGCCGGGGGAGTGACGTGAGCGTCCACAGCCACAGCAAGGACATCCAAACCGGGAAGCCGTCGGCGAGGGGCGGACCCACGCGGCGCGATCTACTCAAGGGGGGCGCGGCGGTCGGTACCGCCGCCATCGTCGAGGGATCGCTGGGTGCCACGGCGTGGGCCGCCTCGGCACCGACCACGGACGGCGTGATCGACGTCGCCGTCATCGGCGCCGGGGTGTCCGGGGCGTACGCGGGCTGGCGGCTGCTCGGACCGGAAGCCAGGAGCAGCGGCGTGCTGACAAGGCTCCGGCGGCGTCGCGGCGGCCGGCTCGTGGTGCGCCTGTTCGAGAGCAGCGAGCGCGTCGGCGGCCGTCTCTTCTCGGTGACGCCGCCCGGCATGCCACATCTGCACGCCGAGCTCGGCGGGATGCGTTACCTGAGCAACCAGCCGGTCGTGGCCGACCTGGTGAGACATCTTCGGTTGCCGACGGCCCCCTTCCCGGTCGACGAGCCGCAGAACCTCGTCTACCTGCGTCAGCGCCGCTTCACCATGAAGCAGTTCACTGACCCGAGGGTCGTGCCCTACGACCTGCCGGCCGAGATCCGGGGCATGACGCCGGACGACGCGCTCCTGTCGGTCATCCAGCGCTTCGTCTCCAACGCCGCCCAGATGAACCACCAGGCGTGGGACAGGATCAAGCCGACGGCGTCGGTCGGGGGCCGGCGCCTGTACGACATCGGGTTCTGGAACCTGCTGCTCGATGCGATCGGGCAAGAGGGATGGTCGTTCCTCCGCGACGGCTTCGGCTACGGGTCGGTGGTGTCCAACGTCAACAGCGTCGAGGCGATGGAGGCGTCGGTGGCGGACTTCGTCGGCTCCCCGCCGCCGCAGTACCTGCTCCTGCGCGACGGCTACCAGACGATGCCCGAGGAACTCGTCCGGCGGTTCGTGGCTGAGGGCGGGAGCGTCCACCTCCACCACCAGGTGCGCCGGATCGACCGGGAGACGGTTGACGGCGAGGAGGTGCTGGCCCTTGCCCTCACCGTGTGGCCCGGGGGCCAGCCGCTCAAGGTGCTGGCGCGCCACGTCATCCTGGCGATGCCCCAGCGCTCGATCGAGCTGCTGGACCCGGACACCTTCCTCTTCTCCAGCAGCCAGCTCCTGTCCGACCTCGGCTCGATCGTCACGAGGCCGGCCTCGAAGCTCTTCCTCGCCTACGACCGGCCATGGTGGGAGGATCTCGGCCTGGACGCCGGCCGCTCGGTGAGCGACCTCCCGCTGCGTCAGACCTACTACTGGGGCGTCGAGGGGAACCAGCCCGGGGCCGACCGCGCCAACCGCAACGCCCTGCTGCTGGCCTCCTACAACGACCTCAGCGACGTCGAGTTCTGGAACGAGCTGCTGACGCGGCCGAAACGCCTCGCCCCGGTGGCGGTGACCCGGCCGCCGCGGCCGATGGACGCCTCGGCGCCGGGGGCACTGGTCGACGAGGCGCAGCGCCAGCTGCGCGAGCTGCACGGCCCCCGCGCCCGCATCCCCGACCCGACAGCGGCCTACTTCCAGAACTGGGTGCAGGACCCGTACGGCGCGGCCTACCACTTCTGGCAAGTGGGGGCGAAGAGCTGGGAGATCATGCCACGGATGCGCCGTCCGATCCGCGACGCCAACGTCTACGTCTGTGGATCGGCGTGGTCGACCGGGCAGGGCTGGGTCTACGGCGCGCTCACCCAGGCCGAGCTGATGCTCGAGGAGCACTTCGACCTGCCGCGTCCGGCATGGCTCTCGCCGGACGTCTACCTCGGCCCGTAGGCCGGCCATGCGGCGAAGGAGTCACGTGCCGACACCGGAGCGCGTGTCGCCCTACCCGCATCGCGGCGGACATGGAGCGGTGGGTGCGGTCGGTCGCCTCCCACGGCTTTCGCGCTTCGCCGGTCCCTGCGTTCGGAAGAACACCCCCAAATCGTTGGCCTACGTGCACGCCGGCCCCCCCCCAGACACCACCCCGTTGCCCGATCTGAGGCGATCCGGGGCCGCCGTCAGAGCTTGCGGAGGCCGGCGAACTGAAGGCCGGTGAAGCCCGCGACCACCACCGCCTGGGCGATCACCAAGGCGAGGCCCAGTGTGGTGAGCGGGAACCACGCGGCGATCAGCGCCTCCGCGCTGGCGATCACCCAGGCCACGTTGACCGCCATCACCGTGATCACCGCCGGCCGGTTCACCACGTGCCGCGAGGCGAGGTGCAGCAGGAACCCGGCGAAGGCCACCAAGAAGACCCCGGTCGGCACCAGGACGGCCGTGGGCAGGCCGAACATCGAGCCGAAGACCGCGGCGGCGGCCAGGTGGACGAGCCCGTTGGCACCCGACCCGATGGCGTCCTGTGGCGTCCAGGCAGGCTCCCGGGCCGAAGGTCCGGGCAGGGATGCCGCCTGGGCCTTCGGTCCGGCCTCGAGTCCGAAGCTTTGTCAGCGTTCCGCTAGATTTCGGCCATGTTGTATGGGCGGGCCGTGGAGCAGTCTCAGGTCGATCGGCTGCTGGAGGACGCACGGTCCGGGCACAGCGGTGTGCTGGTGGTGCGCGGGCAGCCGGGCATGGGCAAGTCCGCGTTGCTCGGCCACATGACGGAGCGGGCCGCGGGGGTGCGGGTGCTTCGCGGGGTCGGTATCGAGTCCGAGGCCGAGCTGCCGTATGCCGCCCTGCATCTGCTCCTGCGTGCCGAGCTCGACCGCATCGACGCGCTGCCGGCGGCCCAGTCAGCGGCGCTCCAGGGAGCGCTGGGGCTCGGTGCGGCCGCGCCGGAGAACAGGTATCTCGTCGGGCTGGCCGTGCTCAGCCTCCTGGCCGAGGTCGCGGGAGAGGGGGCGCTGCTCTGCCTGATCGATGACGCGCAGTGGCTCGACCAGGCATCCATTGACGCGCTGGTGTTCGTGGCGCGGCGGCTGGACGCCGAAGGCGTCGCGCTCGTGTTCGCCGGCAGGGAGGAGTTCAGGCCGCAGGGGCTGCCCGAGCTGTGGCTGGACGGCGTGGACCGTGACGCCGCCGTCGCGCTGCTGGCCAAGGGGGCAGCGGATCTGGCGCCCTCGGTGCGTGACCGCATCCTGGACGAAGCCGGCGGAAATCCGCTCGCGCTCATGGAGCTGCCGTCCGCGCTCACCGCGGAGGAGCGGGCCGGCCAGCTGAATCCGTTCGCCACCATCCCGGTCGCCAGCCGGGTCCAGGAGGCTTTCCAGCGGCAGATCAGGGCGTTGCCCTGCACCGCTCAGTCGCTGCTCGCAGTGCTCGCCGCCGATGACACGGGCGACCTTGGCATCGTGCTGCGCGCTGCGGAATCCTTCTCCGCCAGGCTCGTGGACTTGGAGGCGGCGGAGCAGGCCAGGCTTGTCACGGTGAACGGGTCGGCGGTGGCCTTCCGCCATCCGCTCATCAGGGGCGCCGCCTACCAGAACGTTCCGTTGACGTCGCGGCTGGCCGTACGGCGCGCGCTTGCCGAGGTGCTCGTCGGGGGCGAGCACGCCGACCGCAGGGCCTGGCATCTGGCCGCCGCGACGACCACGCCCGACGAGGAGGTGGCGCGCGAGCTGGAGCTTGCCGCGGAGCGGGCGCGCACCCGTTCCGGCTATGCGGCCATGGCCGCGGCGTACGAGCGGGCCGCCGAGCTCACACCTGACACCGCCAAGCGGTCGATACGGCTGGCCGCGGCGGCTGTGGCGGCCAGCGACGCGGGCCAGCCGACCCGCGCGGGCGCGCTGGCCGACCGGGCCAGCGAGGAGATCCAGGATCCGCTGGCCCTCGCCCATCTCGTTCAGGTGCGGGCACATCGGGAGTTCGAGCAGGGCACCCCGGCCGCGGCCGGCGAGCTTGTCATCGGCGGCGCGGAGCGGGTGGCGCCGCTGGACGCCGAGCGGGCGGGCTACCTGTTGGTGGAGGCGGTGCGCTGCGGATGGTTTGCCGGTGACCCCGAGCTGTCAGGGCGGGCGGCGAAGCGGCTCAGGGCATTGCCTGAGATCGGCTCCCCGCTTGTGAGCGGCGCGTTGGGGCTGGCCGCGCTGCTCGACGGCGATCTGGAGAACGCGGTCACGCTGATCCAGGAGCTGGTGCTCGAACCGGATCAGTCCGCGTTCCAGGTGCCGGGCCTGCTCTTCGTGGCCCAGCTGTGCGTGCCGATCGGGCGGTACGGTCAGGGCGAGGCCGCCGCAGCGCGCGTGGAGGCCGAGTGCAGGGCTCACGACATGGGCGGCTGGCTGGCCATCGCCACGGAGACCCTGCTGCACGCGCGGACGCTGCTCGGCAGGTATCGCGAGGCGGCGGCCATGCTGGAGGAGATCATCCCCATGGTCGGCGACCTGGGGCAGTGGAACAGTGCGGCCACGCTCACCGCGCTGCTAGCCCTGGCGCGCGGTGAGCTGGGCGACGAGGAGGGCTGCAGGGCGGCGGCCGCGGCCGTCTTCGAGCAGGCCGGAGCGCGCGGGCTCCGCATGGCCGAGGCGATCGCGGTGGCCGGGCTCGGGCGGCTGGAGCTCGCGCTGGGCAGTCCGGAGGCGTCGCTGGGAATCCTGGAAAGCATTCCGGCCGAGGCCAACGCGCCGGTGTCCGTCTTCTTCGCCCCCGACCAGATCGAGGCCGCGGTCAGGGCCAGGGAGCCCGAGCGGGCACGCGAGCCCCTGGCGTACTACCTGGACTGGGCGGCCCGTGTCGGTCTGCCGTCCTCCGACGCGGTCGCGCTGCGCTGCCGTGCCCTCGTCGAGGACGACGAGGGACTTTACGATGAGGCCGTGCGGGTGCACGAGCAGGGCGAGCAGCCGCACGAGCGGGCACGCACGCAGCTGCTCTACGGCGAGTGGCTGCGGCGGGCGCGTAAGCGCGCCGCCGCCCGCGCCCAGCTGCGTGGCGCCCTGGAGACCTTCGACCGGCTCGGCATGGCGCTGTGGGCCGAGCGGGCGCGCGCGGAGCTGCGCGCAACGGGCGACGTCCCGGCCGCCCCGCGCCAGGCGGACGACCCGCTCAGCGTGCTCACCGCGCAGGAGAGGCAGGTGGTACGGCTGGCAGCCACGGGCGCGTCCAACCGCGACATCGCGGCCCAGCTGTATCTCAGCCCGCGCACGGTCGGCTACCACCTCTACAAGGCCTTCCCCAAGCTGGGGATCTCCTCGCGGGCGGAGCTGGCCGCGATCACTACCTGAGCTTGCCGTACAGCTCGATGATCTTGGCTTCGTCGGCGACGAGCGGCAGCTGGTCGAAGGTCAGGCTCCAGTCGCTCGAGACGCCCCTGGTGTCGCCGATGCGCTCGATGATGCCGAAGCTGACCGGGTCGGTCTGGCCCTTGGGCAGGACCGTGCCGTGCCATTCCAGGTACGTCGCGCCGTTGACCTTGACGGCCTGGCCCGGCTGCAGCTGGACGTCGCTGACCTGGTCGAAGAACGTCTTCAGGTAGGCGAGCTTGCCCTGCGTGGTGCGGAGCGTGCCGCCGTTCAGTCCCGGGGCGGACAGCGGCGCGCCGGTGAGCCGTCCCGCGAGCGCCTCGGCGTCCTCGTTGTTCCACGCCTCCACGCGCTCGACGAGCTCGTCGGAGCCGAGGACTGGCCGGCGGCCCTGGTCAGGCGCGCCGCCGTCGGTGACGTTCGCGAACAGGTCGGGCAGGCTGGGGTCGAGCGGCTTGAACCAGGAGTGCCGGTCGTAGTAGCGGCGGCCCTGGATGACCTTGCCGTCGTCGGTCAGCAGGACCCGGTAGACCGCGGAGTAGGCGACCTCGCGGCCCTTGAGCGTGGCCTCGTTGTGCGCCTCGAACATCACGGCAGGGCCGTTCACGGCGATGCGCGTGCCGCGGAAGCGGAAGTCGGGCACCAGCGCGAGCGTGCCGCTGATCGCCGTCCTGATGGCGTCCAGGCCCTGGACCGGCGGCCTGCCCGCCTTCGCAGGCTCCCACAACGTTGCGTCCTTGGACCAGATGTCGACGTAGGCGCCCACCCGGTCGGGGGTGATGACCTTGCCGAACGTGATCTGCCGCTTGATGAACGCGCACGCGCCGGGCGACACCCAGCCGCTGATGGAGGTGACCTCCGGCCGCGCCTCCGCGCAGCCCTCTCGGTCCCAGCCTCCCTTGGCCGCCTGCACCGGGCTCGCGAACGTGCACAGCGCGAGTACGGCCCCAGCTGCGAGTCCCATCGCCGCCACCGGAGTCACCTTCATGACCTCCCCTTTCGATGTTCTTTCTGGTGACACCGAAATTAGGCTGATCTTGTCCGCGGCGAATCTGTCAGCGCGACGGTAGTCAGGCTCGCCGCACCAGGTAGGCCACGAGAAGGGCCAGCGGTTCTGGCTGAAGTCACTCTGCGGCTGCCGATCCGGCCTGGCACCGCCCGGCTCCCCGCAACATCGACATTTCCAGGCGGGCGTTCCTGCGCACCCAGGCGAAAGGCCCGCTGGCCTGCGATCACTCTCTCCTCGAAGGTCGTGCCGGTACGGCGTTGGCCACGGCACGAGCATCGGCCGCCGTCGGATGGGCGCGAATCGGTCAGTTGACCGCATGGCCCTCCAGGGCGTCGCGTAAGGCGGCGCGGGAGGTGATGCCGAGCTTGGGGAAGATCCGGTACAGGTGGGCGCTGACGGTCCGCGACGACAGGAACAGCCGCTCGCCGATCTCCTTGTTGCTCAGCCCTGAGGCGGCCAGACGGGCCACCTCCAGCTGCTGGGCGGTCAGGCTGTGGGCGGCGTTGGCGCGCTGGGCGACCGCCACGCCGGTGGCCCGTAGTTCCTGCTCGGCCCGCTGCTGCCAGGCGGTCGCGCCGATCCCGGCGAACAGGTCGGCCGCCCTGCGCAGCTCGGGCCGCGCCTCGCCGGGCTGCAGCCGGCGGCGCTGCAGCTCGCCGAGCGCGAGCCGGACCCGGGCGTGGTCGAAGGGCCAGCGCTCGGTCCTGGGCAGCGCGAGCGCGGCCTTGAACAGCGGCACCGCCTCCTCCTCCGGCGCCACCAGCGCCTGGGCGGCCATGACATGCAGGCGCAGCCGGGGCGCCCGGTCTGCCAGCCCGGCAGCGGCGGCGGCGTGCGCCTGGGCCTCGGCCGTCCTGCCGGTGCGCACCGCCGACTCCACCAGCTCGAAGACCGCCCACGGCGCGAACGCCACGTGCGCAGGGATGACTCCCGGCGGGCTGATGCTCGTCCAATGCGCGTAGGCCGTCTCGTAGTCGCCGTGCGCGGTCGCGGCCAGCGCGAGGTTGCGGGCGGCCAGTGTCAGGTGCAGCGCGCTGCCGCGCGGGGCGGCCCACTGCTGGACGGTCCTGCTGTACTCCCTGGCGCTGTCGGCGTCGCCTCGTGCGGCCGCGATCCAGCCCAGGCTGCAGCGCAGGTCGTGGGCCAGCAGCTCCAGGTCGTGCCGGACGCACAGGTCCAGCCCGGCGTTGGCCGAGCTCTCGGCGGCCTCCCACTGGCCGGCCAGGAAGTGGTCGTGGGCGGCCAGCCAGTAGCCGCTGGCGGCGTGCGTCACCGCGCCCCGGCCGACCTCGCCGTCGATCAGGGCGCGGATGCGGGTGCGGTAGTCGGGCAGCAGGTCCATCCAGGTCGCCGCCCTGCACAGTGCGGCCACCCGTCCCGGCGGGGCGTCACCCGGCAGCTCGTCCAGCGCCGTGCGCACGCGCTCGGCCGTGCCGGTGCCCAGGAAGACGTCGTACAGCAGGCGTACGTGCTCGTCGTCGCAGCCGGCGACCACGTCGGTGACCTCCGCCCACTCCTGGGGATCCTGGGCATAGGAGGCGGCCATCACCCTGATCAGCGGGCCGGCCCCGGGCGTGCCGCGCAGCAGGCGGCGCGCGGCGTCCAGGTCGCCGTCGCGCAGCAGGAGAATCTGTGCCTTGACGGCCAGTGCCCTGGCCGGGTCGTTCAGGTGGCGGCGCGCCTGGTCCAGCAGTTCCTGCGCCAGGTCGAGCTGCCCGGACTCGCCGGCCAGCTCGGCGGCGTGCTCCAGCCGGGCGGCACGGGCCGCCGGGTCCGGGGTGAGGTCGGCCGCCCGCTGCAGCGCCTTGACCGCCAGGCCGCTGCCGCCGCGCAGGCTCACCGCGCGGGCGGCGTCCTCCATGTCGGCGGCCACGCGCTCGTCCGGTTCGACCGTGGCCGCCGCGAGGTGCCACATCCGGCGTTCCGGGTCGGCCCGGTGCTGCTCGGCCAGGACCGCGTGCGCCTGCCGCAGCTCGTCGGGTGCGGCCGTGTTGATGATCGCCGACCTGACCAGCGGATGCCGGAATCGCATCCCGGACGGCGTGGAGTCGCGCGTGACCAGGCTCAGCCGCTCGACCTTCAGGAGGTCGTGCGGCGACAGCTCGGCTTGGTGCTCGAGCCGGTCACCGTCCAGCGCGGTCACCAGCAAGGTGGTACGGATCTCCGGCGGCAGTGACAGCACCCGGCCGGCGAACGCGGTCTCCAGCCGGGTGCGCAACGGCGCGCCGGTGGGCAGCATCTCCACCCCGACGGAGGTCCGCGCCAGCTCGGTGAGCGCGAGGGGGTTGCCCGCGGCGTCACTCAGCACCCGCAGGCGTACCGACTCGGGCAGTCCTGGGTGGAGCAGATCCAGGAGTTCCCCGGCCGCCTGCTCGTCGAGCGGCCCGACCTCCAGCGTGTTGATGCCCGGGGTGACACGTTCGCCGGCCGTCAGCGGCCGCCGCGCGAAGATCGCCCTCAGGTCATACGGCTTCAGCCGCATCAGGATGAACATCATCACCTCGCGCGTGGGGTGATCGACCCAGTGCGCGTCCTCCACGGCGATCAGCACCGGCCCGTCCTGCGCCACCGTGGCCAGCACCGCCAGGGAGGCCACCGAGATCGCCAGCCGGTCAGGCGTCGGCCCGTCCTGCATGCCCAGCACCCGGCGCAGCACGTCCCGGTGATAGGGCTCCACCCGGTCGACATACTCCATCACCGGCCCGAACAACTGATACAGCCCGGCGAAGGCGAGCTGCGCCTCGCTCTCGAAACCGCTGCCGCCCACCACCCGCATTCCCCGCTGCCCGGCGTAGGCGATGCCGGCCTGCAGCAGCACGGACTTGCCGACGCCCGGGTCGCCGTGCAGCACGACGTTCGGCAGCACGCCGGGCGCGCGGTCGATCGCCTGCCGCAGCGCGGCCAGCTCCCGCTCCCGTCCGATGATGTCCATGCGTTGATCTCCTCACGTGCAGTCATTTGACCGATGGCGCGCGAACGCGCCCACGGCATGCTGTGCGGATGCCGCTCTTACAGGTGGAAAGAGAAGTGACCCTCTTCTATGAGGACTTCGGCGAAGGCGAGCCGGTCGTGCTGGTGCACGGCTGGCCGCTGTCGCAGCGCTTCTGGGAGGCGCAGGTCGGCGCGTTCGTCGCGGCGGGCCGGCGTGTGGTCTCCTACGACCGGCGCGGCTTCGGTCGTTCCTCGCAACCCTGGGACGGCTACGACCACGACACCTTCACAGGGGACCTTGCCGCGGTGGTGGACGCCCTCGGGCTGACCGGGGTGGCGTTGGTGGGCTTCTCCACCGGCTGCGCCGAAGCCGCCAGTTACACCGCCGGATCGGACCGGGTGAGCAGGCTGGTGCTGGCCAGCCCCGTGGTGTACCCGGACCCGCTCGCGCACGAGCTCAGGACGGCCGCGGCTGGGCATCGCGTTCACATGCTGGACGACGTCTTGCTGAGGTTCTTCGCCGTCGACGGCCACAGCGCCCTGGACGAGCAGACGCGGCTGTACCAGCTGCGGCTGGCCGCCGACGCCTCTCCCCGGGCCACCGCCGAGTCCCTGGCGGTCTGGGAGGCCGCGGACCCGGGCCTCGACCTGGCGCGGATCGCCGTACCCACCCTGATCGTCCAGGGCGAGGCCGACGCATTCGTGCCGCCCGAGGACGGCGGTCGGCGCGTCGCACGCGCTGTGGCGGGCAGCGTGCTCACCACCATTCCCGCCGCGCCGCACGCCGCGCCGCTCACACACCACGAGCAGTGGAACCAGCTCGTGCTGGAGTTCCTCGCCGGGTGAGAAACGTCTCGCGAGGTCATGCCAGGGGCATGCCGACCTGGTCAACGGGGCTCTCCTTTCGGCCGGAGTGAACCGGCGACGTCGCCGCGGCCGATGATCAGCCAAGCAGCGGACCGCGCCGCTTTCCAGGCACCTTGGAGGCAGAAAACTCCAGCGCGCCCGCGCCGGCCTCGATCGCTCTCAAGCCGCGACGGAGTGCCGCTGCCGGATCAACCGGCTGCCGGAGGGTCGGAGAGCTTCACGCGCAGACGGCCGGTGCTCGAGTGATCGAGCGGGACGAGGAGGTCGAGTGCCTGCTGCCAGGCGGCGCCGGCGGCGTCGGCCTCGCCCAGGGCGCGGTAGGTGTCGCCGAGGTGCTCCAGGACTTCGGCCTCGAGGTGGGACCGGCCGGTGTCGCGGTAGAGGTCGAGAGAGCGCCGGTAACAGGCGATCGCCCGGTGGTGGTCGCCGAGGTGGTGGTGGGCGTAACCCAACGTGTCCCACGCCGTGGCCTCGTTGAGCGCCATCTTCTGCTCGGCCAGGTATGTGATGGCCTGCTCGCTGCAGGCGATGGCTTCGTCGTAGTGGCCGAGCATGGCGTGGTACCAGGCGACGGAGGCCAGCTCGTTGGCGTGGCCGGGCACGTTGCCGGCCTCGCGGTAGCGGCCGAGAGCCGCGAGGGCGTGGTGCAGGGCATCCTCGTATTCACCGAGATCGCCGTGCAGCCAGCCCAGATCGTGGTGGACCCTGGCTTGATCCAGCGGCCGGGCGATCGTGCCCGGCGATCGCAGCAGGGCCAGAAGACGCTTCTTGGCCGCCTCCGAGTGGCCGAGCCGATGCTCCTGCCTGGCCAGCCAGCCCACGACAGCGCCGGCGTACCTTTCTCCGGCGGGATCGCGGTGCACGGCTTCGGCGGCGCGGGTGAGGAAGGCGAGTGATTCCTGGCCGAGAATCCACACATGATCGAGGAAGGCGTCCACGACGGTCCAGGCGAGCTGCCACACATGGGTGTCGAACCCGCCCAGGACCTCCGCCTGTCGCTGAGCCGCCCACACCACCTGTAGCTCGCGGGCGGCCCACGCCACCGCCTGCTCACGGTCGCCGAAGCCGTCGACGACCGTGCCCGGCTGCGCGGGCGCCAGCTCGATGGGCGTGGAGACGACGGGGTAGATGACCTGATCGGCGGCGTGCGCGGTGTGCAACAGATGATCTAGAAGGCGGTGGAAAGCCTGCCGGCACCCGGCGGGCCCGTCGTGTTCCTCAGCGATCTCGGCGGCGTAGGCGCGCAGCAGGTCGTGCAGCCGCCAGCGGCCAGGCGCGTGCTCGGTGACCAGGTGGGCGGCGCAGCACTCCTCCAGCAAGGCACGAACCCGGCGCGTGGGCAGGGCGACGAGGGAGGCGGCGGCCGGCAGGGAGACGTCCGGGCCAGGATGCAGCCCCAAGAACCGGAACAGCCGAGCGGCCGCCGGGCTGAGAGCCCGATAGGACCAGGAGAAGGCCGCGCGCGGATCGACCCCGTCGGAGGTGTGGAAGGCGTCCAGGGTGCCGTGCGCCTCCCGTAACTCGGCCGCGATGTCCGCGAGCGTGAAGGACAGCCGCGCGGCGGCCCGTGCGGCCACGACCGCCACCGCCAGCGGCAGATGCCCGCACAGCTGCAGAATCTGCGCCACCGCCTCCGGCTCGGCCCCCACCCGCGTCTCACCGAGCCTGCGGGCCAGGGCTTCTCTCGCCTCCGCGGGAGTCCACACGTCCAACGTGAGCACGCGCGCGCCATGCGTGGCGGTCAGACCGGTGAGCTGGTTGCGGCTGGTCACGATCGCCAGGCACCCCGGTGCGGCGGGCAGCAGCGGACGGACCTGCTCGCTGTCGCGGGCGTTGTCCAGTACGACCAGCACCCGGCGGCCGGCCAGCTTGCTGCGGAACAGCGCGGCCCGGTCGTCGGTGCCGACCGGGATGCGGCCTTCGGAGACGCCCAGCGCGCGCAGGAACCCGCCTAGCGCCTGTCCGGGGTCGAGCACCTGGCCACTGCGGTCGAAACCCCGCAGGTCTACCCACAACTGCCCGTCGGGATAGGAACCGGCGATCCCGTGCGCCCAGTGCAGGGCCAGCGCCGTCTTACCGACGCCGGCCATCCCGCCGATGGCGCCAATCACTATGGCCGGTGTTCCCTGCCCTTCTTGGTCCAGGAACGCCAGGGCCTGCCGGAGTTCGGCGCGGCGGCCGGTGAACACCGGCAGATCAGCCGGAAGCTGGGCCAGAGCCCCCGCCCGCGGGCGCGTCTTGACCGTGGCGAGCAGCCTCGCCCGATCCTGGTCGCCCAGTTCCAGGCCGTCAGCCAGCGCCTCGGCCGTGCGACGCTGCGGCGAGCTCACCCTGCCCCGCTCCATATCGCCGATCGCCCGCACGCTCACCCCTGAGGACTCCGACAGCTCCTCGATCGTCATCCGCGCATCGGCGCGCAACTCCCGCAACAGGGAACCGAACTCCCGCTCAGCCACTCCGCCTGCCCCCACGATGGTGATCCGACGAGGACATGATCATCACACGACGACGGCCGGCCGGGCCTGGCCGTCTCACATCGCGGGCGCCGTCGCCGCACCTAAGTACCGCCGACTTCCCGCCGCGGTGCAGTCATCTGACCGATTGCCGCCGAGGGCCGCGGATCTAGCGTCGAGCCCATCGACACCGACCCGAAAGGGACCTGACATGCCCCACGTGAGCGCCGCCGACGGCACACAGATCTTCTACAAGGACTGGGGCGGCGGTCAGCCCGTCGTGTTCAGCCATGGCTGGCCGCTGAACGCCGATGCTTGGGACAGCCAACTGCACCTGGTCGCCTCCCACGGCTTTCGCGCCATCGCCCACGACCGGCGCGGCCACGGCCGCTCCGGCCAGCCGTGGCAGGGCAACGACATGGACACCTACGCCGACGACCTGGCCGCCCTGCTGGACACGCTCGACCTGCGCGACGTCGTGCTGGTCGGGCATTCCACCGGTGGCGGTGAGGTCGCCCGCTACCTCGGAAGGCACGGCACCTCCCGGGTGGCCAAGGCCGTGCTGCTCGGCGCGGTGCCGCCGTTGATGCTCAAGACCGACGCCAACCCGCTGGGGCTGCCTGTCGAGGTGTTCGACGGCATCAGGGCCGGGGTCGCGGCCGACCGATCGCAGTTCTACAAGGAACTGGCCGTCCCCTTCTATGGCTTCAACCGTCCTGGCACTCGACTGCGTCCGCGCCTTCTCCGAGACCGACTTCACCGAGGACCTCAAGCGCATCGACGTGCCCGTCCTGATCGCGCACGGCGACGACGACCAGATCGTGCCCGTCGCCGCTTCGGCGCTGGAGACGGCCAGGCTGGTCAAGGACGCCACCCTGAAGATCTACGAGGGCGCCCCGCACGGCCTGGCCGGCGCCTTCGAGCGCGACTTCAACGCCGACCTGCTCGCCTTCCTGAACTCCTGAAGGAGCATCGCCATGACCTCTTTCCGCCGCCTGCTGGGCGTCCTCGCCGCCGGCTGTCTTCTGACGCTCGGCCTGACCACCGCCCCCGCGACCGCGACCAGCACCGTAGCCGGCACCGTAGCCGGCAGTGTGAAGCCGACCGTGGTGCTCGTCCACGGTGCCTTCGCCGACGCCTCCGGCTTCAACGACATGATCGACCTGCTGCAGCGGGCCGGGTTCCCGGTGATCGCCCCGGCCAACCCGCTGCGTGACGTGGCAGCTGACGCCGCGTACGTCTCCAGCGTCCTGGACACCATCACCGGCCCGATCATCCTCGTCGGGCACTCCTACGGCGGCATCGTCATCACCAACGCCGCCCGCGGTCACGCCAACGTCAAAGCCCTCGTCTACCTGGGCGCCTTCGCACCCGACAAGGGCGAGAGCGCTCTGAAGCTGGCCGACCAGTTCCCCGGCAGCGAGCTCGGTCACGCGCTGCTGGCCCGCGACTACAAGCTGCCCGACGGCACGCGCGGCGGCACCGACGGCTACATCGTGGCCGAGAAGTTCCGCGAGGTGTTCGCCGCCGACCTGCCCCCGGCCACGACCCGGCTCATGGCGGCCACCCAACGGCCCGGCAGCGTCGACGGCCTGAGCGGCGGCAGCGGCGAGCCGGCCTGGAAGACCATCCCGTCCTGGTACCTGATCCCCACCCAGGACAAGGTCATCCCGCCCGCCGCGCAGCGGTTCATGGCCGAGCGCGCCGGCAGCAAGGTCCGCGAGATCCGTTCGTCCCACGTCGTCATGACCTCCCACCCGGCCGCCGCGACCGCGGTCGTGCTGTCCGCCTACCACGCCACCCGATAAGGAGGAACCTTCCATGAGACCCGACACCATCGTTCTCATCCACGGCTTCTGGGTCACGCCCCGTAGCTGGGAGCACTGGATCACCCACTACCAGGCCCAGGGCTTCAAGGTCCTCGCCCCCGCCTACCCCGGCTTCGAGGTCGAGGTGGAGGCGCTCAACGCCGACCCGACTCCCATCGAGCAGGTCACCGTCCCGCAGATCATCGAGTCGCTGGAGGCACTGGTCCGTGGCCTGGACAAGCCGCCGATCATCATGGGCCATTCGGCCGGCGGCGTGTTCACCCAGATCCTGCTCGACCACGGCTACGGCGCCGCCGGCGTGGCGATCAACTCCGCCCCCACCGAAGGGGTGAAGGTCATCCCGCTGTCACAGCTGAAGGCCACCTTCCCGGTGCTGAAGAACCCCGCCAACCGGCACAAGGCGGTCGGCTTCACCTACGAGCAGTGGCGCTACGCCTTCACCAACACCTTCCCCGAGGACCAAGCCCGCGCAACCTACGAGCGCTACCACATCCCCGCCTCCGGCAACATCTTCTGGGGCAGCGCTCTGGCCAACATCCACCCCGGCAAGGACGACAACTGGGTGGACTACCACAACGACGAGCGCAAGCCGCTGCTGTTCGTCTCCGGCGAGAACGACAACCTCATGCCGCCCAAGATCCAGCGCTCGAACGCCGCGCACTACAAGTCGCCCAGAACCATCACCGAAGTGGTCGAGTACGCCGGCCGCTCGCACCTGATGCCCGCCGAGGACGGCTGGGAGAAGATCGCCGACCACGCCCTCACCTGGGCCCTGGACCACTCCTGACATCGGGGGTCGGCTTCCGCAGCGCAGGCTGCGGAAGCCGATGGGCGCCGGCCACCGTCGAAGCGGACGGCATGGGGGCGGCGTCGCCCGCGAGGAGCACCGCCTGCGAGCCGCCCGGAGCACCCACACCCGCGCGACAGCGCACATCAGTTGAAAGGCCGAAATCCTCATGACCCGCGTTCCCGACGAAGGCATGCTCCTCGTCCCCGGCGACACCCTCATCACCGCCACCCCCGAAGAAGGCCGGGCCCTGGCCATCACCCTCGCCCGCCACACCGTCCACACCATCCAGCCCGACCTGGAGACCCTGCGGGCCGGGCGCGCCCGGTACGGCGGAGACCCGATGGGACTGATCGCCGCCGCCCAGGTAGTGGCGTTGGAGTTCGCCACCATCGCCGCGGCCAACGACTACTGGCGCTGACCCCCATGACGAAGGCCCGGTTCACCCACATCGGCGGTCCCACGGTCCTCATCGAGTTCGGCGGCTGGCGGCTGCTCACCGATCCGACCTTCGATCCCCCAGGCCGCACCTACTCCTTCGGCTGGGGGACCTCCTCCCGCAAGCTGACCGGCCCCGCCGTGGACCCCGCCTGCCTGCCGCCCGTCGACGCCGTCCTGCTCTCGCACGTCCACCACGGAGACAACCTCGACGACGCCGGACGCGCTCTGCTGCCGGCCGCCGGCACCATCGTCACAACCTCCTCCGGCGCCCGCTCCCTGCCGTACCCGGCCCGGGGCCTGGAGGCGGGGCAGACGACCCGCCTGGAAGCGCCCAGCCGCCCGCCCATCGACATCACCGCCACCCCCTGCCGGCACGGACCCCCGCTGAGCAGGCCGATCGTGGGCGAGGTCATCGGCTTCGCGCTCACCTGGCCCGGCCAGGAGCACGGACCCCTGTGGATCACCGGCGACACCGTCCACCACCGCGCGCTGCGCCGGGCCGCCGCCGCGATCCGGCCAGGCACGGTCCTCCTGCACCTGGGCGGCGTCGGCTTCCCCGGCACCGGGCCGCTGCGCTACACCATGACCGCACGTCAGGCCGTACGGCTGTGCGCGGCCATCGCCCCGCGCACCGTCCTGCCGATCCACTACGAGGGCTGGCAGCACTTCAGGCAGGGCCGCGACGGCATCGAGCAGGACCTGCGGCGTGCACCGGAGCGCATCACCGGCCTGTTCCGCTGGCTTCCCCTGGGAACGCCGGAACAGGTGCAGCTCTAGACCACGACCTCGCCGACGACCCCTCACACACCGAAAAGGACGAAAGCGCCATGACCACCGCCACTCAGCTCGACAACCTGGCCATCGCCGCGTTGCAGGACGTGCTCGTCAACGTCGCAGAGCTGGCGTCCCAGGCCCAGCAGGCGCACTGGAACGTCCGCGGCGCCGCGTTCCTCCCCGTGCACCGATGGCTGGACGAACTGGCACAAACCCTGCGGGCCCACACTGACACGCTGGCCGAGCGCATCGCCGGACTGGGCGGCTGGCCGGACGCCTGCAGCGAGACGCTGAGCGAACGCAACACCCTGGAGTCCCTGCCGTTCGGCGCGCTCACCACAGGTCAGGCGCTCACCGCCATGGACACCGGTCTGGGGCGCGTCGCCGCGGTGGCCGCGGCGTGGTTGCGGAATCCGGCGGTCGACCAGGTGACCGCCGATCACCTCGCGAGCCTCTGTCGAGACGTCCAGAACCAGCAGTGGCTCGCCCGTGCCCAGCAATGAACAACCGCCATGGCCAACCTGCGCCCGATGAGCCCCGCCGCCTGCCGGACCTCGTATCGTTGCCAGCCGGGCTCGCCGGACGCTACCCCCGCGAGCTCTCCGGCGGCCGGCGCCAGCGCGATCGCCAGACGGGAGGCGACCGGACCTGCTCATCGCCGATGAGATCACTTCGGCGCTGGACGTGTCGGTGCAGGGCTCAGGTTGAACCTGATCCGCTCGCCTTCCTCGTGCGCTCGGCCACGGCTGGGTCGTACTCGATCGAGACCCGCCGGTGGCGCGCCACCCTGGAGGGCACCGAGAAGGTCGTCCAGCCGCGTACACCATCTGTTGGCGCGGGCTTCGCCTTCCCGATCTTTTTGCGACCCGTGCCCGGACCTAGATTGATCAGCCATGCGCAAGTCAGCACTCGCTCTGGTGTTCGCCATCACGGCGACACTTTCCGCCGGGCTCACGGCCGCCGCACCCGCGGGCGCGAACACGTTCGGTTTCTACGCCTACCACCCCACCTGGTGCTGTCCCAAGACCGACAACCGGGATGTCTACTGGAACGCGTCCACCCTCACCAGCAACATGATCACCGCGGCCGACTACGGCATGGCCAACCTCGACTACCAGACCGACCTGAGGATCGGCGGGTACGACAGCAGTGCGGGCACGCACACCGACCTGGTGATGTTCGACGCCTACTACGTCGACTACTGGGGCAAGGACTGGGACGGCTCGAGCACGGGCGTGAACATCACCGCCTCGACCAAGTGCGTCAGGGTGCTCGCCCAGATCGGCGGCGAGTACACGTGCGACCGCGCGGAGCTCCGCTTCGACCTGGCCGACATGACCAGCTCGACCATCCGCAAGAAGACGGCCTGTCACGAGATCGGACACGCCATCGGGCTCGGGCACACCAACCTGACCTCCTGCATGAAGCAGGGCTCGTCCACCACCCCGACCTACAGCAGCCACGACCGCTCGCACGTCAACGGGGAGTGGTGACCATGAAGAACCGTCTCCTGGTCGTCCTCACCGTCGCCGCCGCCGTGATCACCGGGGTCGGTGCGGGCAGCCTCCTGAACAGCCCCGAGCCCTCCTTCTGGGCCCAGCTCCGTAACGGCGGCAGTGCGAACGACGGCGAGTACCTGTTCGACTCGGTGGCCGACATCACCCCGGGAGCCGCCGACTCCGGCGCGTTCAAGGCTGCTGGGGCGCTGGTCCAGGGGTCCATCGTGGGCATCGAGCCGGGCATCGCCTTCGCCTCCGACGACGCGCCGAGCGGCTCGGCCGTCGTGGCCTACGACAGCGCCGACGCCGCGATGCGTTACGCCAGCCTGGTGGTGCGCGTCGACACAGTGCTGGCCGGACGGCTCGGCGAGGGTTACGCCGACGGCAAGATCCGGCTCCAGGTCGAGCACCCGGCCACCAGCACGCTCGCCGAGCTCAAGGAGTCCATCGGTACGGCGGGCACCGGCCTGATGTTCGTGCACAACCTCGCGGAACGGCAGCAGCTCGTCGGCCGCCCGATCACCGACGCGACCCGGCTGGCCTACGCCCGGTCCGTCTACGCACCGATCGGCGAGGGCCTGTTCGTCGAGGAGACGGCGGGCATCCCGGTCATCGCACCGCTCATGGACGGCCAGCGCGCGGCACAGCTGCTGGGGTACACCTACGTCTCCGAGGACCACGAGGCGGAGCCGGCTCCCTCTCCTACCTGCGACGACTTCGACCCTTGCTACACGCCGACGAGCAAGCCCTCGGCGACGGCGACCTCGGTTCCGGCGGGCGGCACCGAGCCGGCCAACACCACGCCGCCGACGCTGACGGCCCTGCGCACGACGCTGGTCGCCGCGGCCTGCGCCGAGGGAACGGCGCTGGACTCCTCCTCCTGCTAGGACCTCATGAGGCGAGCACGCGCGCCGGCGCGTGCAGGGTGGGTCTCCAGGGACGTGCCGGGCGGCGCGGATACGCGCAGCACGGGTTCGCGCAGATCCAGCGGCGCCCGGGCGGGCGGCACGACGGCGACGGTTCTTCTATCTGGACGACACGGACGGGACCTGATCGCGCTGCGCCGTACAACGTCGCAGCTGCTGGGGTTCGCGCTGCAGCTGACGACCGTGGGGTAGATCGGGTTGTTCCTGGAGGGCCCGCTCGCGGTGCCAGCCGAACTTTCTCGGTGGTGCACGACGAGGAGGCCGCGGGCGATGTGGAAATATCGGGCGCATGGTCGAATTCCAGATTGGTCACCGGGTCGTCGTCACGGATGGACCGTTCATGACGCTCGAGGCGACGATCGACGCGTTGGGTGAGACCCCGACCACGGCCAAGGGAACGATCGAGCTCTTCGGAAGGTCCGTGCGAGTCGTACTGTCCGCCGACACCGAATCGAGCGTGAACGCGGTCGTCGATCGCTCGGAGGTGATCGAGAGACATGCAGGAGCGGCCCGGTTCTACAACGTCGTCGGTCGGATCACATCCGGCACTCGGGCGGGGATGTACATCCGGGTCGACAGGTTGACGGACCTGGCCGAGACATCGCAGGACGCTGCGACAGGTGTCATGATCCGCATCGCCGTCGATCCCGGCATGGAGATCGACTGCATCGCGGAGTACGCGGAGGACTGGGCAGACGTGGAAGAGACTCTTCTGCGCGACGGCCATCGCGTCGACTGGAACGGCGCACGCCCCGGCGACTGTGCGTGGCCAGCGGCTCGACCGCCTTCTTGAAGGCGATGATCAGGTGCGGCAGGTTCGTGGTGGGGAGCGCGAGATCCTCGTGCCAGCGGGTCTCGGTCCGGCCGATGTAGACGCCGAGGCTGCCGGCGACGGCGAACCTGCGCACGCCCCAGGTGCGGGCGGCGTCCAGCGCGTTGAGCAGGCCGCTCGTCTCCGTGCGGAAGAAGGCGACCGGGTCCTCGTCGGGGATGCTTCCGGCGAGGTGGACGATGTCGCTGATGTCGTGGCGACCGGCGGGGGCCAGGAAGGCGTCCCGGTCCTGGCCGCCGCCCGCGTCCGCGGCCGGCGCCTGGGATGCCCGCCGGCGCCTGGGATGCCCGCCGGCTATGACCCCGAACAGGTCCGGCACGCCCGCGACCTGCTCACCCGGCCGGAGAACACTGTCTCATCCATCGCCCGCCTACTCGGCGGCAGCCGGTCGCCATCGACAAGTACGTCCCCGAATGTGCGACCGGTCGCGCTGCCGTCCAACAGTCAGCGGCGCGAGCCGAGTTGGAAGCGGGAAGCTGATTCCCGGCCAGGGCCTCTATGGTGGCCGGTGCCACGTTGCTTACCCTTTTGGGAACGTGGCCGTGCCGAGTCCAGGCGCGAACCGCTCGGTCCGCGACGTCGTGGATCGCCTGGAAAGCCCGTGTTCGCCTGCGCTGAGCCTCGGCCCGTGTCCGTCATAGGGGATCGTCGACCCGTCAGCCGGCCCTTCGGGTCTGCCTCTCCACCGCAGTTCGGAGCGCCGCACCGAACTGGTCTGGTGCTTCCAGCCATGGATTGTGCCCCGCGTTCGGGACGATGACGACCTCGCAGTCGAGGCGGGTTCCGAGACGTCGCAGGGCATCCGCTGGGCGGCTGTCGCCGGCCCCGCCGATGATCACCGCGCCGGGCGGCAGGTGCTCGCGAAGTTCGTCGACGTGTGATTCGAGCGGGTCGGCCTTCTTCGCTGCGTTGAGCTGGGTGTTCATCGCGTAGTTGATGGGCCGCAGCGTACGGGCTGATGCCAGCGCCCAATCCCATGCCCGCGTTTGGTCGGCGTGGTCAGTGAACCACGACAGCGTGAGGTAGTCGATCTCCTCGGCGTCTGTACGCGATTCGATCGCATCGAGTTCATCGAGCCTGGTCTGTTGCTCGTCGGTGCGTCGTGCTCGCTGTGTTGTTCGGTTGGCTTCCCGCCATGGATCGAGGAAGGGGCCGGCGATCTGAATCAGTCCGGCCACGCGTTCGGGATGGGCCAGCAGGAAGTAGCCGGCCATATTGGTTCCGAACGAATGCCCCAACAGAACAACCCGGTCGTGTCCCCACGCGTCGAGCAACGACGCCAAGTCGCGAACGTGGCGGCTGATCGTGTGCTCGCCCTCCCAGGGTGATCCGCCGGTGCCACGCTGGTCGTAGCGGTGGACCAGGCACAGGTCGTCGATGATGCCGGCGACCGGGGCGAGATAGTCGGGGACTCCTGGACCGCCGTGCAGCATGACCACGGGAAATCTCTGCGGAATCACCGAGCCCACAGTCCAAGTACGTAGCTGTGCACCGTCATCCAGCTCGATCATGGTCGCGATCATGGACGTGAGTGTAATGCGGTCGGGGTCCGATGAGACGATCCCTCAACGGGCACTCGCCGGGCTGGAAGTGGGAAGCTGATTCCCTGGTTCAGGGCCTATACGGCGGCTGGTGCCATGGTGGTTGACGGCGCCCCGACGCGTCCACGGACACCAGCAGTGACGACAGGGTGAGCACGGCGAGAGCGAGCCGCTGCCGCGGTGAGCGCCCGCCGGACGGCCCATCGGCCCGAGGCGCAGGCTCCGTCCGACCGCGCCCCGGGGAGCACGCGGCCCGAGCAGCCGCCCGCCCCCCGATGGCGCCGCACTCGTCGCACGCCGCGGGACGCAGGGCAGTGATCAGCCCAGCGGCTTGCAGTCCCACATGGTCACGGTCGGCTGCCCCGCCGAGCCGCCGCCGGTCGAGTAAGGGCCGTAGCAGCGTAGTCTCAGGCCGTCCGTGCCACGACTGATGAGCCACCGTTCGCCCGCCCCACCCGAACTGATCCCGACGAAGTCTCCGTCGGCGTCGTGGCAATGGCCATATCCGCTGTATACGTTGCGATCGGGGTTTACGGGGACCTTTGCGATCAAAGGGCAGGTGATGATGTCGCCAGGTGCGGGGGCGGCCGCCGCCGGGCCGGAGGGAACTGCCGCGAGGAGGCCCGCCGCGACCAGAACTGCCAGTGCCGGTGCCTTCATGCACGCAACCTTTCGTTGCTCAGAGTAGAATAGTCATTACTCTTTGTAACCGATAATGGGGTGTGGGAACCCCTTCCTCGCGGCGAAAACACCCTGACCGCGCCCGCACTCTCCGCCTGCGCCCTCCCAGCGATGGCTGCTTGCGGGAGTGGGATGCTCCCTGATCAGTAGAGCCGTGCACCGATGGGGGTGTGGCGGATCGCCGTACTTACGAGACTTGTGGCAGCTCGTCCCGGGCTGAGGATCTCCAGATCCACGACTGGAGGGGGAAGAGCCTGCCTGTGACCACGAGGCGACCTTGAGCTCACGGACGGGACACCCCTGCGTGGTCCATAGGGCCAACCCCGCCGCAAGGGCCTCGGAAACGTCGTCGTGCAGGCTGAGGTCTTCGAGATCCGGGACATGGGCCGTCAGGGCGAAGATCCGGCGATCCAGGTCGGTTGCGGGTACGCCGTAGGGGCCCGTTGACGGCCGTTCCCGCGAAGGTCGGCTCCCGAGATCTTCCTGAGCCCCGCTCCCGCCAAAGCGCCGCTCGGCCGGAATGTAGATCTCAAAAGTGTGCTCGAACGCGAAGAGACGGTGGACCCGCTTCCTGTCCCACAGCAGGTTGTCCAAGGGGGATGAGGACGTCGGAGGATGCTCGGGGAGCGTCCGCGGCCCCTCCAGCGCAGCGGGGTCGGCGTAAGCGGCGCCTCGCCGGTCGGGCACCTGATCACCGCGAGATCGCGGTATCAGTCGCCGCCACCCCCGCCGCCGTCGGAGGAGCCGCTGCCGGAGGAATCGCTGCCGGGGGAATCGCTGTCGTTCCTGTCGTCCGAAGAAGACGCGTCGCCGGAGAACAAGGAGCGCTGGTGATGTGACCCGCTCCGCGAGGAGGAACCTCCGCCGATCATCGCCAGGACGCCCCCGATGACGAAGAGCACAAGCACGGCCACGAATGCCACTGGCATCACTGTGTCGAACATCATCGCCCCCTCTTCTCGCAGCTGTGTGGATCTTCAGCGTAGGGGTGTCGGGTTGGGTCGGACCATGGCGCCCTGCCGTGATTGCCCCGAGGTCGCCGTCGACCCCCGCCGGAGCTGAAGGAGCGGGCCGTAGCGCGTGACTCGGCGGCCGGATCGAGGCGGGGCGGATGGCGCTCATCCGGCCGGCCAATGGGCTGTCGATGTCGGTGTGGTTACCGAAGACGGCGATCGAGGCGTACGGGCCGGCCTCGCCGGAGCAGGAGGCCTTGAATGTGATCCTGCGCCGGTCGGTGCTGCCGATCTACGAGCCGGACCAGGCCGAGCCGAACCACGGTCGGTGACGGGGGAGCAGGCCCGCGCCGCCGCGGCGGAGCGGGTCGAGCGCATGACCGGTTACTCCTTCTCCAGGGACGCCTGCTGCCAGGAGGCGCGCAGGACATCGACGGCGACGGACAGCTCGGCCTCGTCGCGTGGGGCGTAGAACATGACGATCGTGTCCGGCCACTGCGGCCGCAGGCTGATCGGGTGCAGTTCGGCCCAGCCCGCCTCCACCAGCGGTGCGACCATCGGCTTGGGGACGGTGAGGTGCATGAAGCCGGCCTGGTGGATATGGGCGAACTCGTCCCGGCTGGGGTGCAGGAACGCCTCCCACGGCCCGGTCGGCCGGTGCAGGCGCAGCGCAAGCGAGGCGGGCTCGGAGACCTGGCTCGGCCCGGTGAAAACTCCGGGGAGGGCACGGGCCTGCTCGACCAGCGCGTCCCGGACAGGCGCCGGGGAGAACTGGTCAAGCTGGTCGTGCGGGATCTCGCGGCGGGTGGTGACCGGGCGGACCCCGGCTCTGTTCGGGGGATCAAACATGAGTACCGCACCTTCTGTGTGCTGGTTATCTTTTGTGCGCAGGGAGAGCTTGATCCACGATGCCGTCATGACGGAAGAAGGCACTTTGACCTGCCCACGGCACACCGATGTGCGCGTCTCCGAGGACCCCGGCGTCTGTACGCCGATCGCGGCCGCGACCATCTCATCCGCCGCCACCTGCGAGCGCGGGATCACACCGGTCATCGCCCGACGCGGCGTCCAGCACGGTTCCGGGCCGGACGGCATCCGGCGGGTGGTTGAGTGAACCCTGGCCTTGCCGCGTCAGTTCAAACGGCTGCGCGCTGATCTCCATCGGGGCCGCTTGGTCCAGCGTGCGGCGTCATCTGCCAGAGCTGTCTCCGGACCTCATGGTGAAACGACCGGCTAGAGGTCGTAGCCGCCGGAGACCTCGATGTTCTGCGCGGTGATCCAGCGGCCCTCGTCGCTGAGCAGCGTGGCGATGCCCGAGGACGTGGGGCTGCCCGCGGGAGGCAGGCGCCGCGTCCCCGGCGCTGGGGGAGCCGGCCCTTCTCGCCGGTCCTGAGGAGAAGGCCGCATGCGAGGGGATCCGGTCAGCCGTGGATCTGGCGGGTGATGGACGGGTCGGTGATCGTGGTGTCGGCGGCCAACAGGAACGCCTTGGACAGGATGATCGACAGCATGCCGCCGTCCTGCTCGAAGGGCAGGAAGACGGGGTCGCCTGAGCCGCGGGGGACGATGCACAGGTAGGCGTCGTTGGGCTCCATCAGGATGTTGCCCGAGCCGAGGTGGATTCTGTAGGCGCGCAGGTCGCCGCGGACGCGCAGGAAGCGGTCCTCCAGGGTGCAGCGGTCGGCGATGGCCAGGCGGGGCACGAGCCGGGACAGGGCGTCGCGGCGGATCCGGGCGGTCTCGGTGAGGTCGCCGAAGCCGTAGGACTGCCAGTACTCGCCGCTGCCTGTCGGGTCCAGGCCGGTGGAGGTGACGCCGACGGCCAGGTCCGCGTCTCGCAGCGCCTCCGACAGGATGAGCGGGGGAACCTCGGCCAGCGGGACCGGTGAGGGGCCGGCGAGGAAACGGAGGTCGCCGCTGACGCAGATGGAGGCGGTGGTGCCGTAGCCGTCACGTTCGAAGGAGTGCTCGTCCAGGTGGAAGTCCCAGGTGGCGGTGAGGCCGCCGGGCAGGTCTTTGGTGGCGTCGCACCAGTCCGACCCTCCGGCCGCGTCCCAGTGGCCAAGCGACATGCCGGTCCAGCCGCGCTCGGTGAGCAGTGCCTTGGCCTGGCCGTACCGGAGCAGGTGGCCGGAGAAGCGGCGGGAGTGGTCGCGGGTCTCCTCCTCGGCGGGCGTGAGCAGGTAGACCTCGCGGAAGGCCTGCTTGAACGGCTGGCGCAGGCCGTGCTCCATGAGATGGTCGCGCCAGGCGCGGACCTCGTCCGTCGAGTGGGAGATCGGATGCCAGAGGAGGACGGGCGTGTCAGGGCGGGGCTGGATCCGGCGTCCGGCCGGGTCGGTCAGCTCCCAGGTCCCGTCGACGCGGACGGGAAGCCCGGCCGGGCCCTGGAGGATCTCCCAGATCAGGCTCCGGGCGAACGAACCGGTGACCGGGTGGTCGAGGTAGAACTCGCACACGTCGCGCCAGCGCCAGATGCGTTCGGTGGCCAGGGCGCGCTCGATCCGGAAACGCTCGGCGGGCAGCGCCTTCTTCAGCTCCTTGGCCGTGGCCCTGAACTCGGTCAGGACCTCCTTGTGCTCCTCGCGGACCGCTTGGGGGACGGTCTTGCGGACCTTGCCGTCGGCGCCGACGTAGCCCACGAAGCTGTCAAGGCCCAGCCGCAGGCCGTGTTCCGTGCGCGTGCCGTCGAAGCCCAGTCCGAAGGCAGGGACGGTGCGTTCCAGCAACTGCTCGGTCGACAACCCGGTCTGTACGGCCACCGCGTCCAGGGTGCGGCCCACGCGGGCCAGGATGGTCTTCTTGCGGACCTTGGCCTGCACCCGGGCCAGCTGGGCGACCACATCCAGCCCGCCACGCCGGGACAGGACCCCGATGGCGGCGTTCGCCAGCATCTCGCTGCGCGCGTTGGCACCCGAGCCGCCGATGCCGGTGCCGGTGGCCACCGCGAGGTCGCCCAGCAGCGCGGTCACCCACGGCTCGTCGATCAGCTCGCAGGTCCAGACCATGCCCCGGAGCGGTACGGCGGTGCGCTCGCGCAGGAAGACGGTCTCTGTCCACTCGCCGTGAGGGGTGGGGTGCCGGTGCGTGACCTCGCGGTGGGCGAGGACCCGGCCGAGGATGTCTCTGACCAGGCCGGCGGCCTCCGGGGTCAGCAGGTCGGTGGCGCGCAGGGCCCACCTGGGGCTGGGGCCTGACGCGGTGGCGGTGTTCCAGTGCCGCAGCAGGGGCAGGACCTCGGGGCAGGCGAGCCGGGCCGCGTAGTCGTTGATCATCTGGGTGGCGAACGCGTCGTCCTCCCACATGATGTTGCGGACTCTCGCGCCGGGATCGTCGGTCTCCGGTTCGGTGAGCAGCGCCTCGACCGGTTCGCGCAGGACCTTCCACGCGGGCTTCCAGTGCCGGGCGAACCACTTGGGCAGGTGGTTCAGTACGGCACGCCGCTCGGGAAAGGAAAGCAGGGCGGTGGCGGCGAGCGGCAGCCGGTACAGCTCGGCGTAGTTGGTGTGCTGCCAGGTCATCAGTCCGTTGGCCGCCGACCACAGCTGGGTGACCGTCGCCTCGGACAACGCCGGAAGACGGTCGATCACGTCGCGGATGACGGCCAGCCGTCGGTCCTCGTGGTCGCCGCCGCCGTCCCAACCGAGGCTGAGCCGCATCTGCGCCCACAGGGCGAAGAGACGGAGCCGGCTGTCGTCGTACGTCTCGACCTCGAAAGCCCCGTGCGCGGCGAAGGTCGCGTCAAACCGGTCGAAGGTCTCCTTGTGGTCGTTGGCCAGGTACACGAAGTCGTAGTGGTTGCGCAGCGGAGAGTCGGCGAGCAGTTCCCAGTCCATGTCAGCCCCCGACCAAAGGGACGAGCTTGACGAAGGACACCACGGGGTCGGCGGCCAGGTCGATCTCGGTGTCCAGATCCTCGATCTGCCGGTCGCCGACCAGCAGCAGGAAGCCGTTGCGGGCGAACGCGGCCTCGGCGGCGTCGGCCTGCCTCTCCCAGTCCAGCCTGCGGGCGGTCCGCATCCGGTAGCCGTTCAGCTCGGCCTCGGCGTCGGTCGGTCTGACCAGGCCGCGGAAGTGGTGGGAGGGGGCGGCGTTGTGGCGGGCCACCTCCTCGCGCACGCGCAGCCGTACCAGTTCCCTGGCCGAGATCCGCTCGGGCAGGCCGGGGAGAGAGAACTCCTCCAGTGCCCGGCCCGTCGCGGTCTCATCGCGAAACGTTACTGATGCCATCGAACGCCCTGTTCTCGCGAAAGATCATCTGATGGCGTCATTCATAACAGCGGGCGCCGACAGAATCGGTGATGCCGTCCGACGGGGTGGTGACGCGTTACGGACGGATCGCGCCCCACACGGCCCGGAGAAGAGTCCGAGCGCTGACCAACCCGGCCGCGGGAATGGCGCGCATCGAGAACAGGTAGACGCGGCGGGCGAGCTCGCGATCGCGGTAAGCCGCTTTCGTGACCAGTTTCTGCACCGGGTTGGCGGGCCGGGCCAGGGCGTCCCGCCGGCCGATCCGGTCATGCTCCACGATGAATTCGAGCGCCTGACGATAGGCCGCGACGCCGGCTTCGAGGTCCCCGCTGTCGAGCAGCGCCGGAGCCGTCGATTCCACCAGCCATTCGGCGGCACGGAACGCCCAGCCGCAGCCGACGGCCGGTGTGGGATCGCCGGTGATGGCCGCATCCCCCACCAGCACGAGCCCGGGCCTCGGGGCCGGGTCGCGTCTCACGCAGGGGTAGTCGTTCGTCCCGATCACCTTGGACACCCGCTCCGCCGAGGACAGGTCAGGCGCGTCGGGAAGGCAGGCCATGAACCGCTCCAGCGCACCGGCCCGATCGGCCTGGAATTCGGCGAGCCTGGCCTTGGCAGGGAACGCCACCAGCATGTGCAGGTCATGGTCGGTCCGGACGAGTATGCCGACATCCGGGTCGAGTGACCAGATCTGGCTCGCGGCGGGGCCGCGCGGGACGACGCCGCGGTAGTACGCCCACAGTCCGAAGCGCTCGTTGGGCGCCACGTCCTCGGGGACTCCTGCGAGCTGTGCCACCGGCGACCTGTGCCCGTCCGCGCCGACGACGAGCCGCGCCTGAATCTCCTCGTCACCGACGCGCACACCGGTGATCCGCCCGCCCGATTCCAGCAGTCCGGTCACCGTACGGCCGAGCACGAGATCGACGCCGGGCGTGCCGGCCGCGATCGTCCGCAGGAGGGGGTCCAGTTTCTCCCTCCGCAGGCTGATGCACTCGGGGAGACCGGGTTCGGGCACGAACCACCCGGCCGTGGTCCAGCGTGCGATGTCGCCCACGGCCGCGCCCGCGTCGACCATGGCCTCCCAGAGGCCGGTACGCCGCAACATCGGCTGCGTCCCGCCGAGCACGAAGTGCCCGCACAGAACCTTATGTGTCGAGATGGTGCGGTGCTTCTCGATGATCGCGACGCGCAGGCCGGCTCTGCCGTACAGGATGGCGGCGGTGCACCCCGCCACACCGGCGCCCACGATGACAACGTCGTAAGTCATGGGACCACTGTGTGGCGCGCCCGGCGCCATCACATCGGTAGTGGATTACTGCATTCTCGGCCACAGGCATGCGCAGTACCCTGCGGCTATGAATTCCTGGCCGCTGGTGGGCCGCGAGTGCGAGCTCGAACGCCTGGTGGCGGTGATGACCGGACGCGCAGGGTCCGGTCTGGTGGTCACCGGCCCGGCCGGGATCGGCAAGAGCCGGCTGCTCTCCGAGGCCAGATCGAGAGCCGAGGCCGGTGGGGTCGGGGTGAGCTGGGCTTTCGCCACGCCTGGCGGCATCCCGCTGCTGCCCTTCGCGCATCTGCTGCCTCCGCGGGCCGTCGACGGCGAGCTCACACGTACGCTGACGGCGGCGGCCGCCCACATCGCCGGCGGGGGCGCGCTGGTGATCGACGACGCCCACCTGCTCGATCCGGCGTCGGCCGCACTGGCACGGCATCTCGTCGCCGGCGCCATGGTTCCCGTCGTGCTGGCCGTACGCGGCGAAGGGACCGACGAATGGTGGCGTGACCTCGAGCGACTGGCCCTGGAGGGGCTGACTGAAGGCGACACGGCTGAGCTGCTCTCGACGACGCTCGGCGGCCAGGTGGAGTCGACGCTGCCCGCCCACCTGCTGCGACTGAGCGGTGGAAACCCGCTCTTGCTTCGCGAGCTCGTGGAGGCGGCGACCTTCACCGAGGTGGACGGTGTCTGGCGGCTCCTTCGGCCCGTCTTCGCGGACACGAACCTGCCCGCGGCCATCGCCGCCCGTCTCGACCGGCTCGCTCCTGCCGTGCGGGCCGCGGCAGAGCTCGTGGCACTCGCCGAACCGGTCGGCGCGGCGATACTGGAGCATCTCCTCGCCCCCGAGGTGATCGCGGAACTGGAGTCCGAGCGGCTGCTGACCGCGATTCCCGACCGCCGTCGACACCTCGTGGCGCTCGTCCACCCCCTGTACGGCGAGGCGTTGCGAGCGACGCTTCCTCCGCTGCGGGCCCGCGACCACCGCAGGAGGCTCGCCGACGCGGTCGAGGCCGCGGGGGCGCGCAGGCGACGTGACCGGGTCAGGATCGCGGTGTGGCGCGTCGAGGCGGGCGTGGCCGCCGATCCCGCGCTGCTTCGCGAAGCGGCCAGGGAAGCGTCGGAGGCGCTGGACCACCAGCTCGCCGGGCACCTGCTCCAGGCCGCGGTCGATGCCGACGGATCGTTCGAGTCGCGACTGTCGCTCGTCGCCGAGCTGCCCTACCTCGGAGAGGCCGGGCGCGCCCTCGACCTGGCCCGCGCACTCGAGGCGGACGCGCCGGACGACGCGTCGCGCGCCAGGGCGCTCTCGGCGCGGGCGCGCGTCCACCTGATCCGCGGCCAGGTCGGGGAGGCGAGAGACACACTGGCGTCGGCCGCGCTGACGACGGCCGACCCGCGGGCCAGGCTGCGGCTGGAGATCGGCAGGGCCGCCCAGGCGTTCGCGGTCGGGCACATCGACGAGTCGGTGGAGCTCGCGGACCGGATCCTCCGCAGGCACCCGGCGGATCACGAGGTGCTCGCCGTGCTCGCCTTCTCCCAGGTACGCGCCCTCGCGTGCGCGGGACGGACCCGGGACGCCATCGAACTGGCCCGCTTCGCCCTGGACATCATCGACGGGCCGCGCGCCGAGCTCACCCGCATGGCCCTCCTCCAGGCCCTGGCCCTCGACGGCCAGATCGCGCAGGCGATCGACCTTGGTCGCTCTGCCCTGGAGGGAGAGGCGACGGGGACCGCCGCGACGTGGCGTGCCTACTGGGCTCACGATCTCGGGCAGGTGTACCTGCTCTCCGGCCGGCCGGCCACCGCGCGGCGCTGGCTGCGGGAGGCGCTCGCCGTGATGCCCATCCACGGCATCGCGGCCAGTCCGCAGATGTGGGGCCTGGACGCGCTGAGCGAGGCGGAGTCGCTGCTCGGCGACGCGCACCGGGCGGGGAAGGCCATGGAACGGCTGCGGGCCGCCCTTCCAGGAGGACTCGCGGCCCCGCGCCGGAGCGGCTCCGTCTGGCACGCCTACGCCGAGGGCGATCTGACGGCCGCCGTGAACCTGGCCATCAGGCAGGGCGCGGAGCTGGAACAGGTCGGGTCGCTGCTGATGGCCTCCTGGGTGTTGCACGACGCCGCGCGGCTGGGCGCCGCCGTCGCGGTCGTCGACGATCTTCAGCGTCTGGCCTCGTCCAGCCAGAGTGCCCTGCAGGCGCTCATGGCCAGGAACGCCGCCGCCCTGTCCCGGCGGGACGCGGCGGCTCTCGACGACGTCTCCCGCGAGGCCGCGGCGGCCGGCTGCGTGCTGTGGGCCGCCGAGGCGGCGGCGACCGCGAGCCTGATCCACCGGGCCGAAGGCCGCCTCGGGTCGGCGACGGCGTCAGCGACCCGGCTCAACGATCTGTCCGCCGCGTGCGAACGCGCCCGAACCCCGGGCCTGTCCTCATCGCCCGCGATCCTCACCCGCAGGGAGTACGAGGTGGCCGGATTCGCGTCGCGCGGGCTCTCTGACCGGGAGATCGCCGAACGTCTGCACCTTTCGGTGCGGACCGTGCACAGCCACCTGTACCGGATCTATCGCAAGCTGAACATCGAGCATCGGAGCCAGCTTCCCGGCATACTCGCTCCGTAAGGCCGTCCTGGCGCTCAGGAGGGCGGTTCGTCGGCCAGGATGCGCTCCAGGGTGCGTCGGCCCATCCGGCTCATGGCGGGGTTGGTCTCGCGGTAGTACCAGACGAGCCCCATCGCCTGGGCGAAGGCCCACGCCTTGCCCCGCTCCCATTCGAGGTCGTCGCACGCGAGGTCCAGACGGAGCACCCGCCGAGGCCCCGCCTCCAGCAGATGCCAGGCACTCACGAGATCCAGCGCGGGGTCGGCCGGCCCGAAGCCGCCGACGTCGAGAATCCCGGCCAGCCGGCCGGCCGACACGAGCACGTTGCCGGGGATGAGATCGCTGTGGGTCATCACGTCGGCCGCCTCGCGCGGCAGGCTCCGCAGGGCTTCCCACCTGCGGCGAAGCCGGCGAACGTCCAGAAGCCGTTCGCTGTGCTGGAAACAGGTCTCCATCCACGCGTCGTGAGCGTGGAGGTCGCCTCCCCGGCCCTTGCCGGCGAACGTACGGCCACGCGTGTCGATGGCGCGCAGGTCGCCGATGAGGTCGGCCATGTCGTGGGCGAACGCGACTGACGCGCCCGGGTCCTCGTCGGTGGCAACCGCGCCGGGCAGCCATGTCTGCACCGACCACGGCAGCGGGTACCCCGACCCAGGTTCACCGATCGCGACCGGCTCTGGCGTGGGAAACCGCGTGCGGCCCGCCAGCTCGCGGGCCGCCTCCGCTTCGGACTCCAGCCAGCGTCGCGTCGAGTCGACGCCCCCGGACTGGAGGGGGAACCGGGCCGTGAAACGGTCGCCGATGCGGAAGATGGCGTTGACCGTCCCGTGGGCGGCGACGCCCGTGACGGACAGGCTCCGCCACTCGGGAAACTGCTCATCCACCAGCGCGCGCACCGTCTCAGGCGCCACCGTCAGCTGGTCGTCGTGCATCTTCACGCCGGGATCGTCGCGCGGGCCGGCCTGCTACCGCAACGCGTTTTCGGCCGCGTGGGCGGCTGCGCGCCATGCCGCCGTGGCGAGCCTGCCTCTGCTGTCCGCTGGTGGGAAATATCCGATCGAAAGCGTCGTTGGCCGCGTGGAACGATGTGCGCGTGATGGGCGTCAGGATGTGGTCGCAGCGGTTCGTCCGGCATGAGGAGACGCCCGGTGATCCGGTCGTGGATGTGATTCGCCGGCTGGTCCTGCCGAGCGCACAGGGTCACCGCCACGCCTGTGACGACCTCGCGCGCGCGTTGTTCGGCGTCGTCTGCGACGGGTTGCTCGCCGAGGAGGCACTCGACGTCCTGACCACTGCAGGGCCGACGATCTGGATCGAGCTGGACCCGGCGCTGCGTCCCTGGGCGTACGGCTATCGCGACTCGCGGGTCGCCGCGGCTTCCGCCGTACCGCAGCTGAGCAACGCGCTCGCGGTCGCGCTGGCCGCCTGCAGCCGGGACGGCCGGGAACGTGAGGCGGCGCTCAGGCATCCGCTCATGGGCACGGACGTGCGGCTCCTGCCCGTGCTGGCCATCCGGACCGTGGACTGGGCGCCGGCCGTGCGCCGCCACGCCCTGCGGGTCATGGCGGAGGTTCTGATCCACGCCGACGCGGCGATGCTGCGGGCGTTGGTGCCGGTGACGGTGAGACTCCTGGATCGGCAGCGTGGGGATTCCGTCACGGAGCTGGTCCGTCAGGCCCTGCTGCGGACCGATGACGAGACGCTGAGCGCGGTTCGGCGGTGCGAGGACCTGCGCGGGCGGCGGTTCGCGTACACGGTGTCGCTGGAGGCGGGGAGGATGGACCGGCTGCAGCTCACCGCGGCGGCGCTCGGGGAGCGCGACATCGTTTCCCGGACCCGCTGCGCCGAGGTGCTGGCCGCGCAGGCGCTGGCCGGTGACCGGCCGGAACTGGTGGAGGAACTGCTTGACAGCGGTTCGGCGCGCGTCCGCGTCGAAGCGCTGACCGCGCTGGTGCGGCTCGGCCGTACCGCGGCGGGGGAGAGGTTCCTGGCCGACGAGGCATCCTTGATGCGGCTGACCGCGCAGTGGGCGGTCAGGCGGGCGGGCGGCGACCCGGCCGAGCTCTACCGGCAGCGGCTGGCACCGCCGGCCGGGCGGGGCGCGCGTGGGCTGCTGGCCGGGCTCGGTGACTGCGGCACGCGCTCCGACGCCGACCTGGCGCTTGCCTACCTGCGTGACCCGAGACCGCGTGTCCGGGCGGAGGCCGTGCGCGTGCTTCGCCGCCTGGGCGCACGAGCGGATCTGGCGGATCTGCTGGAGGATCCCGCGCCGGTGGTGGTCCGCAACGTGGTCGACGCGATACGCGCCGCGGGGCCGGGCGTGCCGGCCGAGCGGCTGTGGGCGTTGCTCGGCGAGGACCGTCCTCGTCACGTGCGGCAGGCCGCGCACCGGCTGCTCACCGGGCGTGACGCCTGGACCAGGATCCGGGCGGACCTCGTCCTGGCCGGTGGCCGGGACGAGGCGCTGGTTCTGCGCGCCCGCGCCGACCTGGCCGTCTGGTGCGCGCGGGACGCGGCGACCACGTATCAACGCTGCCCCGACGAGCTGCGTGCGCACCTGCTCGACCTGCTGGCGCGGGCGGAGCACGCCGTGGGTGAGGGCACGGCCCACACGCTGCGCTGGGTGCTCGGAACGCGCGCATGACCGCTTTCGCGGGCGTCTTCGACATCCACCTGACGGTGGCCGCGGGCGACGACGCCGTCCGGCTGGCTCGCTGGGCGCGGGCGAACGGCGTGAAGTTCACCCACATCGTGCTCGCGCGGGGTGAGGCCCCCTCCCAGCCCATGCTGACCCTGGCCGGTCGCGGCACACTGAGCGAGCAGCGGGGCGCGGCGGCCGTCTGCGCGGCGAGGCTGCGCGCGGAGGGGTTCACCGTGGTCCGCGTGAAGATCGAGGCGGCGCCGTGGAACGCCGACGTGCCCCAGGAAGACGTGGTGACGCCCGGGCGCTACTTCGAGCACCACGTCAAGGTCTTGGTCCGCGACGACCTGATCGGCCTGGCGGAGCTGGCACAGGCGCACGCGGCGCACGTGTCGCGCAACGCCAGGCGAAGGCACGGGGACGGGGTGCACGAACGGTTTGTCACCCAGCGCTGCCGCGATGTCGGGCTGCCTGCGGCCCGCCAGCGATTCGACGCGTTGCTGAAGGCGCTGGAGTCGGCAGGCTTCGCCGTACTGGAGGCCGAGCAGGAGTTCGTGGTGTACGACGACAACCCCGGCATTGATCACGGTTGGATCGAGGAGCGATGACATCGTCCTGGGAGCGGTACAAGGGCATGAACGTGCCCGATCAGCAGTGGGTGGCCGGACGCGGGCTGCCGGACTTCCCCGCGACCTACCTGCCGGTCGCGCAGGGGAAGGGAGTCCGGCAGCCGCCGATCTTCGATCCCGCGGTGAAGCAGTTCGCCCGGGCGTTCCGGGCGGGGGAGCCCGCGTTCGAGGACGAGGAAACCGGGCGAAGGTGGCGGCGGGCCCGCCGTTCGGCGATCGACCACCTCGCGCGCATCGTGGCCGGCTCGCCGTGGAGCGAGCATCTGCTACTGCGCGGCAGCCTCCTGCTGGAGGCGTGGATCGGGGAGGAGGCGCGCGAGCCGGGCGACATGGACTGGGTGGTGGTGCCGCACACGATCACTCTGGCCAGCCCGCTGACCGTGCAGATGTTCAGGGGTCTCATCGGCGCCGTCGCCGCGGCACCCGACACACAGGACCAGGTGACCGTGGACGCGGATGACATCGCGGTCGACGACATCTGGACCTACGAGCGTGCGCCAGGACGGCGGCTGGTGTTCACCTGGCGCGCCGAGGGACTGCCGCCGGGAACGGTGCAGCTCGACTTCGTCTTCGCCGAACGCCTGCCGGTCGCCCCCACGACGGCGTTGATCCCGCGGGCCGGTGGGGCCGAGCCGACGCTGGTCCAGGCCGCGACTCCGGAGTTGTCACTGGCTTGGAAGATCCTGTGGTTGGCCGCCGACATGTGGCCGCAGGGCAAGGATCTCTACGACGCCGTCCTGCTGGCCGAGCGGGTCACGCTCGCGCCGGGACTGCTGCGGCCCATGCTGGTCGAGGCGCTGGGCGAGGCCGAGGCGGCGGCTTTCGACGCCGACGCGGTTCGGTCACTGGAGATGGTCGACTGGGCCGAGTTCCACGCCGAGTACCCCCAGGTGCGGGGGAGCGCCACGACGTGGCTGGAACGGCTGGCCCGCGCGCTCGGTCCGTCGTTCGCATCGGCCTGACCCTACGGTGCCGTTCCCCTGGTACTCGACACGCGACTGGTGCTCGACACGCGACTGGTGCTCGACGCGCGACGCAACGTGGCCTCGATCCAGCCGTACGCGAGTGTGGGCTCCGACGGCCAGGGCGTGTCCTGGATGATCGACACCAGCTCCCACAGTCTGGCCGCGCGCGGGTCGTGCTCGTCGAACGCGCGCAGGGCCTCCTCGCGGCTTTGTCCCATGAGCGCCAGGATCCGATCGAGAACCTGCTCGGACTCGGGCGAGCCGGGCTCGATGCCCGCCTGGGAAGCGGTCAGCGCCTCCCGCATGACCTGGATGTTGATCTCGTGCCAGGCGCCGTAATCCCGTTCCTCCGTCCAGAAGTCCCCGCTCTGCCGGCGCAGGCTGTCGCGGTAGTCCTCGTCGGCGAGCAGCTCGGCCAGCTCCAGCCATGCGTCGAGCTGTGCGGTGGTCGGCTCCTCTGGCAGTTCGGGGAGCATGCAATCGCGCATGTGGGTCAGCCACTCGTGCCGAGCCTCGATGTCGCCGCCGACCTCGTCGACGAACTCGTCGAGCAGGATCGCCATCTCGGCCGCGCCGAGCCGCCCGAGCGCGTGGAGTCTGCGCAGATCCTCCTCAGCGGGATCGCCGTCCCGGGCGAGCGTCGCCCTGAGCACCGCCCTGGTCCGCTGGAGCGACTTGAGCTGCGTCTCGACCGCCTTGAGGTGAAGGTCGAGCACGCTCCTCAGCCGGCGGTCGCCGAGCGAGCGGATCGTGGCCAGGTCGACCCCGATCTCCCTGAGCGTGCGGATCAGTTCCAGCCGCGCCCGGTCCTCGTCGCCGTAGAGGCGGTAACCGGAGGGAGTGCGTTCGCGCTCGGGCAGCACGCCCGCGTCCGAGTAGAAGCGGATCGTCTTCACCGGCAGGCCGGTCAGCTTCGCCAGGCGGCCGATCGTGTAGCTCATAATTCCCTTGAGTCTCCAGTAACGGGAGACTTTAGCGTAACCGGCATGGCGAAGAAGAAGGTAGCCAGGGTCGTCACCCTGCACATTCAGGCCGGCGAGGCGGGCCCGGCGAACGTCGGCAAGGACCTCGGCCCGCTCGGTATCAACCTCATGGAGTTCTGCCGGCAGTACAACGCGCAGACGCAGGACCGGCGCGGGTTCGTGATCCCCGCGGTCATCACCGTCTACGAGGACAGGTCGTTCGAGGTCGTCACCAAGCAGCCGACCACCGCCTCGCTGATCCGCCGCATCGCCGGGCTCGACGGCGGCAGCCCGCGTCCGGGCCACCAGAGCGGCGGCTGGATCACCCGTGCCCAGCTCCGCGAGGTCGCCCAGGCCAAGCTCCCCGACCTCAACACCGCCGACCTGGATCAGGCCGAGAAGATCGTCGCGGGCACGGCCCGCTCCATGGGTCTCACCGTCCGCGATGAGTAGAGGCGGCGGGGTCGGCCTGACGTGGCGGGCGAATCATTCCGCCCGCCAGCGTACGGCCTGACGTGGCGGGCGAGTCATTCCGGCCGCCAGGCGTCGTACGGCCGGGCGGAGAGGCGGACAGGTCAGACGACGGCGACGGCCTCGGCGTAGTGGCAGGCGGACGGATGGCCCTGACCGCGGTCGACCAGCTCCGGCGCCCGCTCGACGCAGGCCGCCTGCTCGGCGTCGGTGAGCTGGGCGAACTTCGGGCAGCGGGTGCGGAACCTGCAGCCGCTCGGCGG
The DNA here is from genome assembly GCF_042681425.1 of Nonomuraea mangrovi. NCBI lineage: Bacteria > Bacillati > Actinomycetota > Actinomycetes > Streptosporangiales > Streptosporangiaceae > Nonomuraea > Nonomuraea mangrovi. The sequence goes on from NZ_JBHUFV010000077.1 coordinate 39,224, forward strand.
ACTGGCAGGGTTGGGGACGTCCCCGTGAATGACGATCCGCTCGCGAGCCCTGATCCGTTCGCGCCGCGGGTCCGGCAGCGGGATGGCGGCGATCAGCGCCTGGGTGTACGGGTGGGCGGGCCGGTCGAACAGCTCGTCCCTGTCGCCGATCTCGACGACCCTGCCGAGGTACATCACGGCGACCCGGTGCGCGATGTGCCGGACCACGGACAAGTCGTGGGCGACGAAGAGATAGGCGAGACCCAGCTGCTCCTGGAGGTCCTCGAGCAGGTTGACGACGCCCGCCTGGATCGACACGTCGAGCGCCGACACCGGTTCGTCGAGCACGAGCAGCTCGGGCCGCATCGCCAGCGCCCTGGCGATGCCCACGCGCTGCCGCTGGCCGCCGGAGAACTCGTGCGGGTAGCGGTTGCCGTGCTCGGGGTCGAGCCCGACGGTGCCGAGCAGTTCACGTACCCGGTCAGGCCCGCCCTGGCCGTAGGTGCCGTGGATGCGCAGCGGCTCGGCGATCGCGTTGCCGACGGTCATCCGCGGGTCGAGGGAGGCGTACGGGTCCTGGAACACGATCTGCATGCGTTGCCGCAGCCGGCGCATTTCCGTGTCGCCGGTCGCGCCGAGGTCCTGACCGTCGAACAGCACCTGCCCGGAGGTCGGTCGCTGCAGGTGGAGTACGGCCCGCCCGGTGGTCGACTTGCCGCAGCCCGACTCGCCGACCAGGCCGAGGGTCTCGCCCCTGTGCAGGTCGAACGACACCCCGCACACGGCGTGCACGTCGCCGGTGGCCCGCCGGAGCAGACCCTTGCCGCGCACCGGATAGTGCTTGACCAGGTCCCGCACGGACAGCAGCGGCCGTGGGCTCATCGTGCGCCTCCAGCGTTGTCGACCGATGTCAGAGTGAAGACGTCCTCGGGCCGCCGGCCCTCCAGATCGGCGGAGAAGTGGCAGGCGGCCAGGTGGCCAGGGCCCGAGGCGGCGAGCAGTTCGGGCTCGGTCGTCTCGCAGATCTCCTGCCGCATCGGGCACCGGGGCGCGAAGGGGCATCCGGGCGGTGGCTCGAGCAGCGAAGGCGGCGACCCGGTGATCGGGACCAGCCGGTCACCCCTGCGGGCGCTGTCGAGCCTGGGAAGGCTGCCGATCAGGCCGAGCGTGTACGGCATGCGCGGCCGGTAGTAGATGTCGTCGACGTCCCCGAGCTCCACCGGCCGGCCGGCGTACATGACGAGGACCCGGTCGGCCGTCCCCGCGACGACACCGAGGTCGTGGGTGATCAGCACCATGGCGGCGCCGGTCGCGGCCCGCGCGGTCTCCAGCGCCCGCAGCACCTGCGCCTGGACGGTGACGTCGAGCGCGGTGGTCGGCTCGTCGGCGATGATGACGTCCGGGTCGTTGGCCATCGCCGTGGCGATGACCACTCGCTGGCGCATGCCGCCGGAGAACTCGTGCGGATAGTCGCGGGCACGCTGCCTGGGACGCGGGATCTGCATCATCCCCAGCAGCTCGACGGCGCGTTCACGGGCCGCCGCGGCGCTGACGTCGTTGTGTGCCCTGACCGCCTCGGCGATCTGGTCGCCCACGGGGTGGACGGGGTTGAGCGAGGTCATCGGGTCCTGGAAGACCATCGCGATCCGGCCGCCGCGGACGGCTCGCATCTCCTTGTCGGGCGCGCCGAGCAGCTCCCTGCCGCGGAACCTGACCGAGCCGCCCACCTTCGCCGAGGCCGGCAGCAGGCCCATCACCGCCATGGAGGTGACCGACTTGCCCGAGCCTGACTCGCCGACGATCCCGAGCACCTCGCCCCGCCGCAGGCCGTAACCGACCCCGCGGACCGCCTGGACCAGGCCGTCGTCGGTCGGGAACGCCACGGTGAGGTCCTCGACCTCGAGCACGGTCTCGCCGCCGGTCATGCGCGCACCTTCCGCTGGGTCGGGTCGAAGGCGTCGCGCAGCCCGTCGCCGATGAAGTTGATGGTCAGGGCGATCACCACGATGAACGCGCCAGGGAAGTAGAACAGCCACGGCCGGGTGCTGACCGCGGTGTCGGCCTCGCTGACCAGCAGGCCGAGCGAGGTGTCGGGCGGCTGGACGCCCAGGCCGAGGAACGACAGGGCCGTCTCGACCAGGATCGCGGCGGCCACGAGGATCGTGATGTTGACGATGATCGGCCCGAGCGCGTTCGGGATCAGGTGCCGGAAGATGATCCAGCGGTCGGTGGCGCCGAGCGCGCGGCTCGCCTCGACGTACTCCTTCTCGCGCAGTGACAGCATGACGCCGCGCACGACGCGGGACACGTACGCCCACTGGAGGGCGGCGATGACGAGGGCGACGAACCACCACGAGCCCGAGGTCGCGCGGGTCAGCACGGCGGCGACCGCCAGCAGCGGCAGCGTGAGGACCAGGTCGGCGAACCGCATCATCACGCTGTCGGCGACACCGCGGTAGTAGCCGGAGAACGCGCCCCACAGGGTGCCCGCCAGCCCGGCCAGGAACGCGATGAGCAGGGCGATCTCGATCGAGCGCTGGGTGCCACGCAGCACCTGGGCGAAGGTGTCGTGGCCGAGGTTGTCGGTGCCGAAGGGGTGCTCGAGCGAGGGCGGGACCGAGGCCGCCGAGGTGATGTCGGCGTAGTCGTAGCGCCAGAGCGCGCCGCCGACGAAGGCCAGGAGGACGACGGCGACGAACAGCACCAGGCTGATCACCGCCGCCTTGTGCCGGAGGAACCGGCGCAGCACCAGCTCACCCTGGCCGCGTTGCCGTACCACGACGGCCGCCGGCCGGTTCGGTGCGTGGCCGACCATGGCCTCGGTGTCGTCATTCATAGCGGATCCGCGGGTCGAGAACGGCGTACAGCAGGTCGGCGATCAGGTTGAACACGATGACGGCGACCGCGACCACCAGCAGCCACGCCAGCACCGCGTAGGCGTCGCGCTGGTCGACCGAGGTGACGAGGAAGTCCCCGAGTCCCCGCCACTGGAAGACCGTCTCGGTGATGACCGCGCCGGAGATCAGCGAGGCGAAGTCGAGCGCGGTGACCGTGGTCATGGGGATGAGCGCCGTCCGCAGCGCGTGCCGGACGACCACCCGTCGTCGTGAGAGCCCCTTGGCCCTGGCGAACAGGACGTAGTCGCTGTTCAGCACGTCGAGCATCGACGCGCGCTGGAACCGGCTCCAGGCGCCGAACGAGATCAGCGCCAGCGAGATCGTCGGCAGCACCATGTGGCCCGCCGTGTCGACCAGCTGGGCCCACGCCCCGCCGTCGACGACGACGGATCTCTCCCCGATCGTGTACACCACCTGGTCTCCGACGAGTTTGTTGAGCGAGATGCCGCCCTGTTTGAGCAGCACGGCGAACCAGAACGACGGCATGGACAGGAACAGGAACGCGGCGAGGGTGAACCCGTAGTCGAGCCCCGAGTACTGCTTCACCGCGCTGAGCACGCCCACCACGACGGCGAGGGCCAGGGCCAGGACGACGGCCACGGCGATCAGCCGGACGGTGACGCCGAACCTGGTGGCGATCTCGTGGCCGATGTCCAGGTTGGTCCGCACTGATGGGCCGAAGTCGCCGCGGACCACGCCGGTGATCCAGGTCCAGTACCGCAGCAGCGGCGGCTCGTCCAGGTGCAGCCGCTGCTCCTCGACCGCTATCACCTGCGGCGACGGGGGAGGGTTGCGGCCCTTGAGGTTGGCGAGCGGGTCGCCGGACAGCGTCACGAGCAGGAAGACGACGAAGGTCGAGGCCACGACCACCGGTACGGCGACCAGCAGGCGGCGCAACGCGTAGACGAGCACGATCGGATCACCGGCTCCTCATCGCGCCCTCGACCTCGCCGGGCGGCGTTGGTGTGGTGGGGGTGCTCTCCATGGTCGACCTCCGCGTCGCCGTACAGGACCTCGTAGCCAGTGCAGCCGTTCGGGCCGCCCGGTACTTCGTCGAAAGCGACGTAAGATCTCCGACGAGTTCGTCGGATCGAATGAACTGCCGGAGCCCCCCGTCGGCGCAGGATGCTCGCATGTCGACGACGCTGGTGATTCGCGGTGGCACAGTCCATGACGGCAACGGCGGCCCAGGCCGTGTTGCCGACGTCCTCGTCGACGGTGACCGGATCGTCGCCGTCGAGCCCGGCGCGGGCGGGCACGACACGCCCGTGCTCGACGCCACCGGTCTGGTGGTGGCGCCCGGTTTCGTGAACGTGCTGAGCCACGCCTACTTCACCCTGGAGAAGGACGGCCGCGGCCTGTCCGACCTGTACCAGGGCGTGACCACGCAGGTGTTCGGCGAGGGCGTCTCGATCGGTCCCTTGACGCCGGCCGTCAGGGCCGAGCTCGAAGCGACGTTCGTCGAGCCCGGCGATCCGCCGCTGGTGTGGGAACGGCTGTCGGAGTTCCTCGCCCACCTCGAGGGCAAGGGAGTGGTCCAGAACGTCGCGAGCTTCGTCGGCGCGCACAACCTGCGCATGATCGGGGCAGGCGCGGACGACCGGCCGATGACCGCGGCGGAGCTCTCGCGGGTCCGGGGCATCCTCGACGAGGAGATGGCCGACGGCGCCCTGGGGCTGGGGTCGGCGCTCATCTACCCGCCGGGGTGTTTCGCCTCGACCGACGAGCTGGTGGCACTGTGCGAGGTGGTCGCCCGGCACGACGGCATGTACATCTCGCACATGCGCAGCGAGGGCGACCACTTCCTCGACGCCGTCGACGAGCTGATCGAGATCGGCCGCCGGGCCGAGCTGCACGCGGAGATCTACCACCTCAAGACCGCAGGACGGCGCAACTGGCCGAAGATGGCGCGAGCCGTCGAGCGTGTCGAGGCCGCCCGGGCGGCGGGCCGGCCCGTGACCGCCGACATCTACCCCTATCTCGCCGGGCAGACGCAGCTCGCCGCGTCGATCCCGCCGGACTTCCATGACGGCGGCCACGAGGCACTCGCTGCCAGGTTGGCCGACCCGGCCGAACGGGCGCGCATCCGCGCGGCCGTCGAGGCCCCGTCGGAGCGCTGGGAGAACCTCTACCTGGCCACGGGCGGCGCGAGCGGAGTCATGCTGCTGCCCGACCCGAACGGGCCGGCGGCCGAGTACCGGGGGCTCAGCCTCCTGCAGGCGGCGGACGCGGACGGCACCGAGCCGGTGGAGATGCTGCTCAAGCTGGTCGAGCAGGAGCCGGCGCTGCACGCCATGTACTTCATGATGGATGAGGAGGCGCTGCGCACAGCGCTGCGCAACCCGTGGGTCTCGGTCGGCTCCGACGCCCCGACCTTCGCGGTCGAGTCGCCGGACGCCGACGCCCCCACCCATCCGCGGGCCTACGGGACGTTCGCCCGCATCCTCGGCAGGTACGTCCGCGAGCAGTCGCTGCTCACCCTGGGCGAGGCCGTGCGCCGGATGACCAGCCTGCCGGCAGGCAACCTCGGCCTGCGTGATCGCGGCCTGCTCGCCCCCGGCCACTACGCCGACATCGTCGTGTTCGACCCCGGCACGGTCGCCGATCTGGCGACGTACGAGGAGCCGCACCAGTACGCGACCGGTGTCCGGCACGTGGTGGTCAACGGACAGACCGCGCTCGCCGACGGCGTGCCCACCGGACTTCTGCCCGGCCGCGCACTGCGGCGCGGGCGCTGAGACGACAGGAGCCACCCGTGAAGCAGCAGGCGGAACAGGTCCTCGGCGCCGTCGGCGCGCGAGCCTGGGTGCACGCCGTCGACCTGGACAGCGGCAAGGAGGCCGGCTACGGCGAGGACGGGCTCGTGGTGCTGGCCGGCGTCTTCAAGATCCCCGTGCTGGTCGAGCTGTTCCGCCGCTTCGGCGACGGGCGCCTCGACCCCGGCGCGCGCGTCGACGTCCCGGTCGAGGGCCGCTCGGCCGGTCCCACCGGACTGTCGGTGATGGCCGACCCGATCGAGATCTCGCTGCGCGACCTGGCCTACTGGATGATGAGCGTCAGCGACAACGCCGCCACCGACATCCTCGTCAACCTGCTGGGCACCGAGTCGATCAACGCCACCCTGCGCGAGCTGGGCCTGACCGGGACCCGTGTCGACGGCACCTGCGACGACCTCTACCGGATGATGGAGGAGGACGTGCCGGGCGGCGAGGGCGATCCCGAGACGCTGCGCGCCGCGCGAGCGGTCGACCCGGAACGTGCCCTGCAGTCCGGCACGCCCCGAGAGATCACCCGGCTGCTCGCCGCCATCTGGAACGACGAGGCGGCCGGCCCCGAGCAGTGCGCCGAGATGCGGCGCATCCTCGGCCTGCAGGCCTGGCCGCACCGGCTGCGCAGCGGGTTCACCGAGCCCGGCGCGCAGGTCAGCGCCAAGACCGGCACCCTCCGCTTCTGGCGCAACGAGGTCGGCGTCGTCGAGGACGGCGGCAGGCGGTACGCGGTCGCGGTGTTCGTGCGGAGCGACGACCACGAGTACCGCCGGCCCGCGGCCGACGCGTGCGTGGGCACGCTCGGCAGGCTGGCCGTCGACCACCTGCGCTCGGCCGAGACCCGCCTGCGGACCCCGGCCACCGCCAGAGCGGCGACACCCGAGCGGATCCGCGACCACGCGCGCTCACTCGGCGCGGGCATCTGGCTGCACGCGCGGGATCTCGGCAGCGGCAGGACGGTCGGCGTCGGCGAGAGCACACCGGTCGTCACCGCCTCGGTGCTCAAGGTGCCGGTGGCGCTGGAGCTGGCCCGCCAGTGCGTGAGCGGCGAGGTCGACCTCACCGAGCGGGTCGTTGTTCCTGACGAGGGCACGGTGCCCTCGCCGTTCGGTCTGGCCGCGCACCGCGACCCCGTCCTCGTCTCCTACCGCGACCTCGCCCACCTGATGATGGTCATCAGCGACAACGTGGCCACCGACCTCGTCATCGACCGGGTCGGCAAGGACCGGGTGGCTGCGCTGCTGGCGGGGCTTGGCCTCACCGCCACCGCCGTGCCGCAGAACTGCGCCGAGATCCTGGCCGGTATCGACGAGGACCTCGGCATCTCCTACATCGACGACGAACGTCAACTGCAAGGGATGCCGCTGGAGCGCCTCCAGGCGCTGCGGGCGCTGGCGCCGGAGCAGACCTGCCGGACGACACCCGAGGAGATCACCCGGCTGCTGGCCGCGATCTGGCGTGACGAGGCCGCCGACCCGCAGGCCTGCGCCCTGGTACGCGGCTGGATGGGCGACCAGATCTGGCCGCACCGGCTGACCAGCGGATTTCCCGCGGACGACATCCTGGTCAGCGGCAAGACCGGCACCCTTCCGCTGGTCCGCAACGAGGTCGGCGTGGTCGAGTTCCCCGACGGCGGCAGGTACGCCGTGGGGGTGTTCACCCGGACCGACGACCCCACCCCCAACGCCCCGCACCTCGACGCCCTGATCGGGTGGGCGGCCGCCGAAGCCGTCGCGCAGCTGCGCGGCGAGCGCCCCTGATCCTCCTCACCCCCGGGAGCCGACCATGGCTTTTCGCAGGACGTACCACTGGCTCTGACGACAAGCGCCCTGGCATTGCTGCTCGCCGCCTGCGCGGGCGGCGGTGGCGGCACGACGACGACCGGCGACGGCCGCGTCACGGGTGATGTCAACACGGCGAACACCGCCACGGTCGGCACCGGCGGGACGGTGACCTACACGATCACCTATCCGATCTCGAACTGGAACGTCCTGAACACCGGCGGCGCGACGTACTCGGTGATCGACATCTCCAGCGTGCTGCTGCCGGGCGTCTTCATGATCAGGCCGGACGGTTCGGTCGTCCGCAACGAGACGCTCGTGACGAGCGCGGAGAAGGTCTCCGACTCGCCGCAGACGATCAAGTACACGATCGACCCGAAGGCGGTCTGGTCCGACGGGCAGCCGATCTCGGCGGACGACTTCGTCTACACCTGGCGGGCCCTCGACCCGCGCCAGTGCCAGAAGTGCCAGGCCGGCAACACCGCCGGCTACGACCGGATCACCTCGGTCACGGGCTCGGACCAGGGCAGGACCGTCACCGTCGTGTTCGACCGGCCGTACGTGGACTGGAGGGCGTTGTTCTCGCCGTTCCTGCCGGCGCACGTCGCGAAGACCTACGGGCCGATCGACACCGCCGCCGGTCTGGAGAAGAGCTTCAACGAGGGCTTCGCCACGTCGGTCCCGAAGTTCTCCGCGGGGCCGTTCAGGATCCAGGAGTTCACCGCCGACGGTTCGGTGGTGATGGTCCGCAACGAGAAGTGGTTCGGCAAGCCGCCGAATCTCGACAAGCTGGTCTTCCGCCTCATCACGGACGTCTCGCAGCAGCCGACGTCGCTGGCGAACGAGGAGGTCGACGTCATCTACCCCAACCCGCAGGTCGACATCGTCCAGCAGGTCGACGAGCTACCCGCGGTTCGCTACCAGGTGTCGCCGAGCGCCTCGGTCCACCAAATCTGGCTGAACCTCAACGCACCCGCGCTGAAGGACGTGGCGTTGCGCAAAGCGATCTTCCAGGCGGTGAGCGTCCAGGATCTGATCGACAAGACGATCGGCCAGTTCGACGACACGGCGCAACCGCTGCGCAGCCACATGTTCCTCAGCGGTGCTCCCGGCTACACCGACACGGTGAGCGAGTTCGAGTACGGCATCGGCGACGCGGGCAAGGCCAGGAAGACGCTGGAGGACGCCGGCTACACCGGTGTCGGCTCGAAGCTCGTCGCGCCCGACGGCAAGGCCGTTCCCACGTTGCGCTTCGCGGTCCAGGCCGGTGACAAGCTGCGTGCCAGCGAGGCCCAACTGGTCAAGGCGGCACTCGCGCCGCTGGGTGTCGAGGTGCAGGTCGCGACCGTGTCCAACACGGTCGAGGCCGTGCAGGAGGGGAACTGGGCCATGACCGTCGGCACGGTGTCGCAGTCGCCTTTCACCGCGACCAGCAACATCCCGTACTACCTGAGCTGCGAAGAAGGAGTGACCTTCTGCCGGTTCAACCTCAACAACTACGGCAACCCCCAGGTCGACACGCTGCTCGACGAGGCGCTGTCGGCCACGAGCACGCAGACGGCGACGAAGAAGCTGCAGGAGGCCGACAAGATCGTCTCGTCGGACTACGCGGTCCTGCCGCTCTACCAGAACAGGTCCTTTCTCGCCTACGACGCGAAGCTCGGCAACATCCGCGAGAACAGCCTGGGCTTCCCGACCTACAACACCGAGCAGTGGGGACTGCTCGGCGAGTCGTGACGGACACCGGAGGAAGGAGGACGTCCATGGACGAGCCGATGCTGGCGGATCTCGAGCGGCTGGTCCGCTGCGAGTCGCCCTCTTCGAACGTCAGCGCGCTGCACCGGTGCGCCGACGTGCTGGCCGAGATCGGCGCGGAGCGGCTGGGCGCGGCGCCGGTCCGCTCCGAGGCCGGTGGAAAACCGGTCCTGTGGTTCGGGACCGACGATCCCGCGGTGCTGCTCCTGGGCCACCTCGACACGGTCCACCCTCTCGGGACGCTCGCCGAGGTGCCGTACCGGCTGGCCGGCGGGCGGGTCTACGGGCCCGGCGTCTTCGACATGAAGGCCGGGCTGGTGCAGGCGCTGCACGCGATGGCGGGAGCCGAGCACCGCGACAGGGCCGCCCTGCTCGTCACCTCCGACGAGGAGCTCGGCTCGCCCGACAGCAGGCCGGTCATCGAGGCGGCGGCGCGCCGTACCGGGGCGGTGCTCGTGCTCGAAGCGAGCAGCGAGGGCAGGCTCAAGACCGCGCGCAAGGGAGTCTCCGACTACCACGTGCTGTTCAGCGGCCGCGCCGCCCACGCGGGCCTGGAGCCGGACAAGGGGGCCAACGCCTGCGTGGCGCTCGCCCACGCCGTGCTCGCGATCGTGGACCTCGCCGACCCCCTCGCGGGGACGACCGTCACGCCGACGGTCGCCTCGGCGGGGACGACGTCCAACACCGTCCCCGACCAGGCTTCGCTGCTGGTCGACGTGCGGGCGGCGACGATCGCGGAGCAGGAGCGCGTCGACAAGGCGATGCGGGCGCTGACCAGCCCGGTGCCCGGCGTCGGCATCGAGCTGCGCGGCGGGATCAACCGCCCGCCGCTGGAGCCGGAGGCGTCGGCGCGGCTGTTCGCCCTCGCGCGGCAGGTGGCCGTCGAGCTCGGGTCGCCGCTCCTCGAAGGCGCTCACGTCGGCGGCGGCTCCGACGGCAACATCACCGCGGGCCTCGGCGTCGACACACTCGACGGACTCGGAGCCGTCGGCGACGGCGCCCACACCAGGCACGAGTGGGCCGACGTCGCCGCGCTCGTCGAACGGACGCGGCTGGTGTCGCGGCTGGTCGACAGGATCGTCTCCGGAGCGCGCAGTTGACGGCGTCCTCAACGGGGCGCGCGGCGGACGGTCCCGCGCACGGTACGTGACGGTCCCGTCGTCAGGGGCGTGCCGCCGACGGCCGCACGCCCCTGACCAGGGAAAGCGGATCATGATGGAACTCGTGCTTGACGGCGGCGGCCGGAGTGCTGACACTCTCATCCAAGCGAGCAAGATGTTAACGCTAACATACGCGAGGAGACGTTCGTGCTGACCGCTCATGTCACGCTGGACCCCGCCTTCCGCCTTGCGCCCGTCCATCGGCGAACGTTCGGCACCTTCGTCGAGCACCTGGGCCGGTGCGTCTACACCGGCCTGTACGAACCCGGCCACCCCACCGCCGACGAGGACGGATTCCGGCGCGACGTGCTGGAGCTGACCCGCGAGCTGGGCGTCACCACGGCCCGCTACCCAGGCGGGAACTTCGTCTCCGGCTACCGCTGGGAGGACGGCATCGGGCCGCGCGAGCACCGGCCGCGCAGGCTCGACCTGGCCTGGCACAGTACGGAGACCAACGAGTTCGGGCTGGACGAGTTCGTCCGCTGGACGCGCAAGGCGGAACTCGAGCCGATGATGGCGGTCAACCTGGGCACGCGCGGCATCGCCGAGGCGGTGGACCTGCTCGAGTACTGCACGATCGGCTCCGGCACCCACCTGTCCGACCTGCGTGTCGCCAACGGTGCCAAGGAGCCGTACGACATCCGCATGTGGTGCCTGGGCAACGAGATGGACGGCCACTGGCAGATCGGCCACAAGGACGCGCGCGAGTACGGGCGCCTGGCGGCCGCCACCGCCAGGGCCATGCGCATGCTCGATCCGGGGCTGGAGCTCGTGGCCTGCGGAAGCTCGGCATCGAGCATGCCGACCTTCGGCGCATGGGAGGCCACCGTGCTGGAGGAGACCTACGACGTGGTGGACTTCGTCTCCTGCCACGCCTACTACGAGGAGCACGACGGCGACCTGGCCGGCTTCCTGGCCTCCGCGGTCGACATGGACCACTTCATCGACTCGGTGGTGGCCACCGCCGACAGCGTCGGCGCCAGGCTGAAGTCCACCAAGAAGATCAACATCTCCTTCGACGAATGGAACGTCTGGTACCTGTCCCGCTACCAGAACGCGGAACCGCCGCGGGACTGGCCGGTCGCGCCGCGCCTGCTGGAGGACCACTACCACCTGGCCGACGCGGTGACCCTCGGCGGCCTGCTGATCTCGCTGCTGCGCCACAGCGACAGGGTGACCTCCGCATGCCTGGCCCAGCTGGTCAACGTCATCGCTCCGATCATGACCGAGCCCGGCGGACGGGCGTGGCGGCAGACCACCTTCCACCCGTTCGCCCAGGCCTCCCGCCACGCCGCAGGAGACGTGCTGCGCGTCGAGGTCGCCTCGCCCACGCACGAGACCGAGCGCTACGGCGAGGTCGCCACGCTCGACGCCGTCGCCACCCATGACGGCGAGTCCACCACGCTGTTCGCCGTCAACCGCTCGGTCGACCGGCCGCTCACGCTGACGGCCGACCTGCGCGCGCTCGGCCCGGTACGGATCGCCGAGGCCACCGTCCTGTCCGGTCCCGACCCCTACGCCCGCAACACCGCCGACGCGCCCGACACCGTCAGGCCGCGGCGCAACGACGAGGCCCGCCTGGACGGCGGCGCCCTCGAGCTCACCCTCCCGCCCGTCTCGTGGAACGTGATCCGCCTGACCCGCGCATAGCCGCCCTCGAGGGGAGGGCGACGCCCGGCGTGCACCGCATGCCCTGCCACCTGGTGATTCGTGACTCCACGGCGCCGCAGGGCATGGCCTCATAGGCCCACTCGGCCCGGAGCGCCCGCGGGCGTGCGGGTGAAGGCGGGGGAGGGGCTCTCCACCCGCCGCTCCACCGGCGCGGCCTCGGTCCGCCTGCGGACGGCTTCGCACAGCCTCCCGAGAATGTTAGCGCTAACAAGCGAAGACCGGTGACCAGTTAAGGCTCTCGGCGGTCGTCGCGTCAAGGGGTGTTTCCATCAGGTTTCGTGTAACCGGACCGTAATCGAGCAGCCCCTTGACGACACCTATTGTTAGCGTTCACAGTCTGTGCCAAGCGAGGAAGGAGCAACGCTGTGGCATCGACTCAGGGACGCAGTCCGCCCGTGATGGCCGACGTGGCCGAGGAGGCGGGAGTGTCCCACCAGACGGTCTCACGCGTGCTCAACGACCACCCCAACGTGCGCGGCGAGACCAGAACCCGGGTCCTCGAAGCGATCGACAAGCTCGGCTACCGCCGCAACCTCGTCGCCCGCGCGCTGGTCACCAGGCACTCCAGGACGTTGGGCGTGGTCAGCTTCGACACCACGCTGTACGGCCCCGCCAGCACGGTCTACGGCATCGAGCAGGCCGCCAGGGCCGCCGGCTACTTCATCAGCATCGTCAGCCTCAAGTCGATCGACAGATCGGGGATGCGCGACGCGCTCGACTACCTGGCCGACCAGGGCGTCGACGGCATCGTCGTGGTCGCCCCGCAGTGGACGGCGAGCCAGGCGCTCTCCGATCTGCGGCTCGACCTGCCCATGGTGGCGGTGGAGGGCGGCGAGGCCGACGGGCTCTCCGTCGTCTGCGTCGACCAGGTGGAGGGCGGCAGGCTCGCCACCGAGCACCTGCTCGCGCTCGGTCACGAGACCGTGTGGCACGTTCGCGGGCCGTCGGACTGGCTGGAGGCGGAGGGCCGCGTGTCCGGGTGGCGCGCCGCGCTGGAGCGAAAGGGTCGCGATGCGCCCAAGCCTCTGCTCGGCGACTGGAGTCCCCGCTCCGGTTACGAGGCGGGACGCAGCCTGGCGGCGATCACCGATGTCACCGCGGTGTTCGTCGCCAACGATCAGATGGCGCTGGGCGTGCTGCGGGCGTTCACAGAGCTGGGGGTGACGGTGCCCGAGCAGGTGAGCGTCGTCGGATTCGACGACATCCCCGAGTCGGAGTTCTTCTCGCCTCCGCTCACCACCATCAGGCAGGACTTCGGCGCGGTGGGCAGGCACAGCATCGAGGTGCTCCTGAGACAGATCGAGGGCACCGACGAGCTCCAGCGGCTCGTGGTGCCGCCCTCGCTCATCTCCCGGGCCAGCGCGGCCCGGCGATAGCCGTACAGGATCGGCAGGAGGGCGCGGCTCGCCGAGCGCGAGCGTTAGCGCTCACATCAGAAAGGACACCCCTCACGTGTTGAAGAGGATCTCGGTGCTGGTGCTCACCGGGCTGGTCGCGATGTCGGTCGCCTCGTGCGGCTCCGGCGGCGGTTCGGGCGACGGCACGATCACGATGGGCTTCTCCCAGGTCGGCGCGGAGAGCGGCTGGCGCACGGCCAACACCAAGTCCGTCCAGGACTCGGCCAAGGAGGCCGGCATCACGCTGAAGTTCTCCGACGCGCAGCAGAAGCAGGAGAACCAGATCAAGGCGATCCGCTCCTACATCCAGCAGAAGGTGGACGTCATCGCCTTCTCCCCGGTGGTCGAGTCGGGCTGGGACACCGTGCTCAAGGAGGCCAAGGACGCCAAGATCCCGGTCATTCTCACCGACAGGTCGGTGGACTCCAAGGACACCAGCCTGTACAAGACCTTCCTCGGCTCGGACTTCGTGGAGGAGGGCCGCAAGGCGGGCACGTGGCTGGTGGAGGAGTACAAGTCCGCCACCGACCCGGTGAACATCGTCGAACTGCAGGGCACCACCGGCTCGGCTCCGGCCAACGACCGCAAGGCGGGCTTCGCCGAGATCATCGGGGCCGACCCCAAGTTCAAGGTGATCGCCTCGCAGACGGGCGACTTCACCAGGGCCAAGGGCAAGGAGGTCATGGAGGCCTTCCTGAAGTCCAACCCTGACATCGACGTGCTGTACGCGCACAACGACGACATGGGCCTGGGTGCCATCGAGGCGATCGAGGGCGCGGGCAAGGTCCCCGGCAAGGACATCAAGATCATTACGGTCGACGCGGTCAAGGACGGGATGCAGGCGCTCGCGGACGGGAAGATCAACTACATCGTCGAATGCTCCCCGCTGCTCGGCCCGCAGCTGATGGACCTGGCCAAGAAGGTCGTCAAGGGAGAGAGCGTCGAGGCCCGCGTGGTGACAGAGGAGACGACGTTCACCCAGGAGCAGGCCAAGACCGCGCTGCCCAGCCGCAAGTACTGACGCCGTCCGCCCGGTGCGGGCGCTGACGCGAAGGCGTGCCGCGGGTCCCCACTCCGCGCTCGGGGTGGGGACCCGCCAGGGCGATGCCACGCCGGCGCGCGAGGCAGACGGCAGTCACGACGCCAGGTCCGAGTCGAGAAAGAGGAGAGGATGGCCGAATCCGCGCCGATCCTGCGGATGAGCGGGATCGGCAAGCAGTTCCCCGGCGTGAAGGCGCTGGACGGCGTCGACTTCCGGCTGCTGCCGGGCGAGGTGCACGCCCTCATGGGCGAGAACGGCGCGGGCAAGTCCACGCTGATCAAAGTGCTGACCGGGGTCCACCCCGTCGACACGGGAACCATCGAGCTGGCAGGGAAGGACGTCGCCTTCGCCGGCCCGCTGGAGGCGCAGCAGGCCGGGATCAGCACGGTCTACCAGGAGGTCAACCTCTGCACGAACCTCTCGGTCGCGGAGAACGTCTTCATCGGCCGCGAGCCGCGCCGCAGGGGGCGCATCGACTGGAAGCGGATGCGTGCCAGGGCCCGCGAGCTGCTGGCCGGGCTGGAACTCGACCTCGAGGTGTCGGCCCCGCTGTCGCGCTTCTCCCTGGCCGTCCAGCAGATGGTGGCCATCGCCCGCGCGATCGACATCGACGCCCGCGTGCTGATCCTCGACGAGCCCACCTCCAGCCTGGACGCCGGCGAGGTCGAGCAGCTGTTCAGGGTGATGCGCAGGCTCAAGGCCGAGGGCATCGCGATCCTCTTCGTCTCCCACTTCCTCGACCAGATCTACGAGATCTCGGACCGGATGACGATCCTTCGCAACGGCAGACGTGTCGGCGAGTACCTCACCAGCGAGCTCAGCCAGGTCGCACTCGTCGGAAAGATGATCGGGCAGGAGCTGGCTGAGCTCGAGAAGCTGCACGGCGAGGTCAAGGTCTTCGACCGGCCCCTCGTCGAGGCGCGCGGGCTCGGCCGCGGCGGGGCCGTCGAACCGTTCACGCTGACCATCCACGAGGGCGAGGTCGTCGGGCTCGCCGGCCTGCTGGGCTCCGGCCGTACCGAGGTCGCTCGGCTGCTCTTCGGCGCCGATCACGCGGACGCCGGCGAGGTCTCGGTCGGCGGCTCGACGGTCGCGCTGCGCACGCCGCGCGCCGCGATGGGCCACAAGATCGCCTTCTGCTCGGAGAACCGCAAGCGCGACGGGCTGATCCCCGACCTCACGGTCAGGGAGAACATCATCCTGGCCCTGCAGGCCACCCGCGGCTGGGCCAGGCCTGTTCCGCGCGACCAGCAGGACGACCTCGTGGGCGGGTACATCAAGGCCCTGAAGATCAGCCCGGCCAACCCCGAGCACCTGGTGCGCAACCTCAGTGGCGGCAACCAGCAGAAGGTCGTGCTGGCCAGGTGGCTGATCCTGGAGCCCAGGCTGCTGATCCTCGACGAGCCCACCCGGGGCATCGACGTCGGAGCCAAGGCCGAGATCCAGCGCCTGGTCGCGCAGCTGTCCGACGGCGGCATGGCGGTGCTGTTCATCTCCGCCGAACTCGAGGAGGTGCTGCGGCTCAGCCACAAGGTCGGCGTTCTGCGCGACCGGCGGCTCGTGGCCGAACTGCCCAACGACGACGCCCTCACCACGGAGATCCTCATGGAGACCATCGCGAGCGGAGCCGGAGGAGCGCCCGCCGGGCACGGCGGGCCGGGCCACCGGAACGGAGGAGCGGGATGAGGCGCCTGCTCTGGCCGCTGCTCGTCCTGGCCGTGTTGCTGATCGTCAACGTGCTCTTCACGCCGAGCTTCCTGTCGATCCAGCTGCGCGACGGCCACCTCTACGGCAGCCTGATCGACATCCTGCGGTTCGGCGCCCCGCTGATCCTGGTCTCGCTCGGGATGACGCTGGTCATCGCGACCGGCGGCATCGACCTGTCCGTCGGCTCGGTGGTGGCGATCTCCGGAGCGCTTGCCTGCCTGCAGATCAGCCAGGACGCGAGCGTGTTCGGCGCGGTCGCGTCGGCGCTGGCCCTGGCGGTCGCGCTCGGCGCGTGGAACGGATTCCTGGTGGCGGGCGTCGGTATCCAGCCGATCATCGCGACCCTGATCCTCATGGTGGCAGGCCGCGGTCTGGCCCAGCTGATCACCGACGGGCAGATCATCACGATCAACAACCCCTCCTACAAGCTCATCGGCGGCGGCTACTGGCTGACCGTGCCCTTCGGGATCCTGCTGGTGCTGGCGGTCCTGGCGGTGACCGCCTTCCTCACGCGGCGGCTGGCCCTCGGCATGCTCATCGAGTCCGTCGGCGGCAACGCCGAGGCCAGCAGGCTCGCCGGCATCAGGGCACGCGGGATCATCGTGGTGGTCTACGCCTTCGCGGCCCTCTGCGCGGGCATCGCCGGGCTCATGATCAGCTCGAACGTCTCCAGCGCCGACGGCAACAACGCCGGGCTCTGGATCGAGCTGGACGCCATCCTCGCCGTGGTGATCGGCGGGACGTCGCTGTCGGGCGGACGCTTCTCGCTCGGCGGGACCGTGCTCGGCGCACTCGTCATCCAGACGCTCACCACGACCATCTACTCCGTCGGCGTGCCGCCGGAGACCACGCTGCTGTTCAAGGCGCTCGTGGTGACCGTGGTGTGCCTCATCCAGTCTCCGGCGTTCCGCCAGAAGGCCTTCACCCGACGGCCGCGCACGACCGCGCCGGCCCCGCGGGCCGAGGAGAAGGCAGAGGTGATCGTATGACCACGCTCGTGAGCGCGGCTCGCTCCATGCCCGCCAAGTACGTCCCCGTGCTCGTCACCGGCTGCCTGTTCGTGGCGATGTTCGTCGCAGGAGGCATCCGCTACGACGGGTTCGCCAGCGGGCAGGTCCTCATGAACGTCTTCGTCGACAACGCCTTCCTGCTGGTGGTGGCGGTCGGCATGACGTTCGTGATCCTCACAGGCGGCATCGACCTGTCGGTCGGCTCGGTCGTGGCGCTGTCCACGATGATCTCCGCGAGCCTGATGGCGGGGCCCGGCTGGCCGCCGTATCTGGTGATCCCCCTGGTGCTGCTGATCGGCTCCACGCTCGGGGCGGTGATGGGGTACATCGTCCACGCCTTCGACATCCAGCCGTTCATCGTCACGCTCGCCGGGATGTTCCTGGCCCGCGGCCTGTGCTACACGATCGGCACCGAGTCGATCCCGATCACCGACCCGACCTTCACCGCGTTCGCGCAGACCAGGATCGAGCTGGGCGCCGACCTGTGGGTCTCGCCGAGTGTGATCATCGCGGTGGTGGTCGTGCTCGCCGCCGCCTACGTCCTGCACTACACCAGGCTGGGCCGCTCCACGTACGCCACCGGCGGCAGCGAGCAGTCGGCGCTGCTCATGGGCCTGCCCGTGGGCCGGACGAAGATCGCGGTCTACACGATCAGCGGCTTCTGCTCGGCGCTCGGCGGGGTGCTGCTGTCGTTCTACATGCTGTCGGGCTACGGCCTGCACGCCGTCGGCATGGAACTGGACGCCATCGCGGCCGTCGTCATCGGCGGCACGCTGCTGACCGGTGGCTCAGGCTTCCTGCTCGGCACCGTGCTGGGCGTGCTGGTGCTCGGCCTGATCCAGACGGTCATCAGCTTCGAGGGCACGCTCAGCTCGTGGTGGACCAAGATCTTCATCGGTCTCCTGCTCTTCGTGTTCATCCTGCTCCAGCGCCTGTTCTCGGCGCGGAGCCGTACGTGAGGGGGCTGGGCCGCGAACGGACGCGCATCGCCTCTAGGATCCGACCATGAAGATCGTGATGTGTGCCGCCTTGTTCGCCGGGTCGCTGACGGCCGCTCCCGCAGCGGCCGCGACCGCCTGCTACGCCGGGACGTGGACGCTGACGGCGATGAAGGTCGTGGACAGGGAAACGCTGCCCGAGGGCGGGGTCGAGACGACCGTGCACAAAGGCAAGCCGCTGATCAAGATGGTGCTCTCCGCGACCAGCGTGAAGTACACCTTCACCGGCTCGAAGAAGACCTCCTTCACCCGGACCGGTGGCGTGGAGGATCTGCGGGGCTGGCATCAGTACTCCGGAGTGCTCACGATGCGTGCCAAGGTGGTCGGCGACACCAAGGGCAGGGTGGCCATGATCGCCAAGGGTGCCTCCGGCAACGCCGGTGAGACGGGGAACTTCATCCCCTCCACGCAGCCGGTGGGCGACCCCGTGCCTCTGCTGTCGGGGTTGGAGGACGGGTTCTATGACACGCCGCTGGTCAAGAACGCGGCGTTCACCTGCTCGGGTGACAGCATGCGATTCGTCGACAAGCGCACCTACCGCAAGATCACCACGGCTGCCGACCTCCGCTTCACTCGCGCTTCCCAGCGGTAGACGGCCGTTCGTCGGCGTCGGCCAGGATCCGTTCGGGCGAGCCGTCGGCGACGAAGGTCGGCATCTGGCCGTCGAAGCGTGTGATGTCCGCCGGGTCGTACTCGACTCCGTCCACGACCGCCGCCACCCGCGGCGGTCTGCCAAGGAGCCCTCGGCAAGGCCGCCCCAGATCTCGACCGGCGACCTCCGCGCACCGGCTGTGTCGCACACCGATCGCTGACGGGGCGCCCCGTCGCGCTCGCTTCATTGGGCGAGGCGCTGGAGTTGCCCTTCGTGCACGTCGCTCACCCACTCCCAGCCGGGCTTGGCCGATGGGCCGACCCGTGGGTCGGCGGGGACTTGGCCGTTCCGCAACGCGAGTACGTACGCCCGATCCCGGTCGATCCGTGCCTGTACCTGGTCGGATCCGCCGACGGAACCGTGGCCGGGGACGACGACGTCGACGTCGCTCGCCACGCCCTCGAGCAGCCGCAGCGCGGCGAGGTAGTCCTCGATCGGGTCCGCGGTGTCGTTCAGGTCGAGCATCGGAATCAGGACATCGGAAAGCATGTCGCCGGCGACGAGAACCCCACGTTCCTCGATCAGCAGCGCCGCGTGGCCCGGGGCATGCGCCTGATGCTCGATGATCCGGACTTGAGGGCCATCCCAAGGAATCTGCGCGGTTTCGGCGGGCAGGCCGGTAATGAGGCCGAGTAGGTCCAGCGGTACCTGCCCGGCGATTTCCGTCTCGAGCAGGTGGTCGGCGATGCGGGCCTTCGCATCTGCGTCCGACAGCCGATCTCGGACAGTGGCCGCGCAGCGCGCCGTGCCGTAACGGGGCGCCTCGCCGAGCCGGGCGTGCCAGAGCAGGTGGTCCCAATCCGGATGCGTGGAGAACCCTGCCACAACGGGCTGACCCAACTCGCGAAGGTCGTTCGCGAGGCAGTCGATCTCGGAGCCGGTCACGCCTGGGTCGATGAGCAACACGCCGGCCCGGCCCCGCACCACAACGGCGTTGCTCTGCACGAACTCGCTCTCGTGGACCAGCACACCCTCTGCGACCTGCCTCAGCACGGGCTCGCCTCCCTTGCGTCCCGGAGGGCGTAGCGATGCATCGTGACGCCCTGCTTGAACGATCGCTGCTCGAGCAGGTCGAGCTCGATCGGCACGTCGTCGTCGTCGAACAGCGGTCTGCCGAAGCCGAGGATCTCGGGATGGGTGAAGAGCAGCAGCTCGTCGAGAAGCCCCGCCCGGAGCAGCTGCATCGCGAGTGCCGCGCCGCCCACACTGATGCTGCCTTCGGTCCCGGCCCGCAGGGCGGCGAGTTGCTCGATCGCGTCGTCTCCGCCGATGATCCGGGTGTTGTGATCGGCGCTGCGGCGGGTGCGGGAGACAAGTACCTTGGGCTTGGCGGTCCAGATCTCGCCGTACTCACGCATGTAGTCCGGCAGCGACGCGTCCTCGGGCGCTCGTGGCCAGTACTCCTCCAT
The DNA here is from genome assembly GCF_042681425.1 of Nonomuraea mangrovi. Taxonomy (NCBI): domain Bacteria; kingdom Bacillati; phylum Actinomycetota; class Actinomycetes; order Streptosporangiales; family Streptosporangiaceae; genus Nonomuraea; species Nonomuraea mangrovi. The sequence continues at coordinate 59,450 of NZ_JBHUFV010000077.1, forward strand.
GACCTCGTAGTAGACCCGGCCCTGGACCATGAGCGCGAGCTCCTGCGTCAGCGCGTTGCACTCGCGGTGCAGTTCCTCGTCGATGCGCAGCCACTCGCCGGCACCGTTGTCCCCAGGAACTTGCTCGATCCGCAGGTCGAGGGACACCTGCATCGAATAGACGAAGCGGCCCATCAGCTCTTCTTTCCAAGAGTGATTGCATTCTGCAACTACTATACGTAGGGTGAAATACCTGTCAAGGAGGCATCGTGGAACCACGGTCCGGGTGTCCGATCAACGCCACCGTCGAGGTGCTCGGAGATCGCTGGTCGTTGCTCGTGCTGCGCGACGTCATCTTCGGCGACCGCCGCTACTTTCGGGCGCTGCTCACCGGGTCGATCGAGGGCATCGCTTCGAACATCCTCGCCGACCGCCTCGTGCGGCTCGTCAACGCAGGGATCCTCACCCGCGGCACCGCCGCGCGGGGGCAGCGCGCTCGCTACAGCCTCACTGAAGCCGGCATCCAGACTCTTCCGATCATCTACGCCCTCGGCAACTGGGGCCTCGACTGGCGCCCGGGCAGCGACGAGCTCCGGAGCCGACAGCAGCTCATGCGCGATGAGGGTCCGGCGTTCATCGAGGAGCTCATGGACGAGCTTCGCGTCCGCCACCTCGGCGCCCCGCCGAAGCCGCACAGCGGTCCAGGCCCGTTCGAGCGTCTCGAGGCCGCCTACGCCGCGGCCGCCGAGCAAGAACACGTCGATCAACGGTGACGGAACGGCTCCACCCCACCTTCTTGCCCGTCGCGCATCCCCGCCGGCCGCGGCAGGGCCCCGTGGCGCCCGAGCGGTGGCAGCGGCCGCTTCCGTGAAGGCGACGAGCTGGACCCGGCTGCTGTCACCCGACGGGCGCGCGTGTGACCTGCGCCTTTCACGTCGACTCGAAGCCGTGTCAGAGCGATATCAGGTCCGTGTCAGGTCGCGGGGCCACCATTCTCGGCATGGACACAGAAATGCGCCCCCCGGCCGACACCCAGGGCGACCAGCCGAAAGGCTTCGTCGCGAAGCTCCTCGCCGACCGTCACTCCGTCCCGTTCTCCATCGCACTGCACCTGGTGCCCGGCGCGGTCATCGTCGCCGTGTACGCGTTCATCGCCGCCCCTCTGGTCCGGGCGATCGACTACCCGATCTTCCTGGCGTGGGCCATCGCTCTCGCGGTTGTGCTCTTCCCGCTCCAGCTATTCCTGCTGTGGCTGGGCAAGAAGCAGACCGGCCGCTTCACGATGAAGGGCGTCGTCCACTACCGCGACAAGCCGGTCTCACGCGGCAAGGTCTTCTGGCTCGGGGCCGCGTGCCTCGTGTGGATGACCGTGGTCTCGCTCTCGCTGACCCCGCTGGACAACATCGTCTACGACTGGTTCTTCACCTGGGTGGACTACCAGGGCGCCGGCCCCGACGGCACCGCCTACCTCCAGGGCTACTCGCAGGACCTCGTGCTCACCACGCTGCTCATCTGCGCACCGTTCACCGGCTTCACCCTGCCCCTGCTCGAGGAGTACTACTTCCGCGGCTTCCTGCTGCCCCGCCTCCCGCAGCTCGGCAAGTGGGCCCCGTTCTTCAACACCTTCTTCTTCTCGGTGTACCACTTCTGGGCCCCTTGGACGGTCCTGTCGAAGCTCGTCTTCCTCTACCCGGGCGTCTGGCTCGCCTGGAAGAAGCAGGACATCCGCATCTCGATCGCCATGCACCCCGGCTCGGCGCTGCTGATGACCGTGGTCGGCGTCATCGCCCTCGCCTCCGGCGCCTACTCGATGTAAGACCGCCCGAAACCAGGGGTGCCGTCCGCAGGCCGAGGGCCGGATGCGCCGATGAGACCGGCCTGACCGTCACTGTCTGTCATCTGCCGCCCGCCACCTCGAAGTGGAACAAGTCCTCCTGACCCTTCCAGGGGACGCCGCGCAGGCGTGAAAATGGGGCC
>NZ_JBHUFV010000078.1:0-1551 GCF_042681425.1 Nonomuraea mangrovi
TCTGCTCCAGTCGGCGAAGCGGCGATGCACGGTCTGCCAGGAAGCGCCGAAGCCCGGTGGTAGTGGAGTTGACCCGGTTTGGTGGACACCTGGTCTCTGGGGAACCCTGGCTCCCGGAAGAAGGAGGGGGGCTCGCCCCGAAGTGTGGACGCGGGTTGTTATGCGGCGAGCAGCACCTTATCGGTGGTTTGCTGCTCGTAGTCGATAGGGCTGAGGTAGCCGAGGGTGGAGTGTCTCCTTCGGGTGTTGTAGCGGGTGATCCACTTGAAGACGGCCAGGCGGGCCTCACGCGCCGAGGACCAGTGCTTGGCGCCCTGCAGCGTTTCGCGTTTGAGGGTGGCGTTGAACGCCTCCGCCGCGGCGTTGTCGGCGCTTGTGCCGACGGCTCCCATGGACTGGCGAACACCGAGCTCGGCACAGACCTTGGCGAACTCAGCCGAGGTGTACTGGGCCCCATGATCGGCATGGAAGATCGCGCCGTGCAGGCTGCCCCGTGTCGCAGCGGCTGCGCGCAGCGCGTCGCTCACCAGCTCGGTGCGCATGTGATCGGCGATCGACCAGCCCGCCAGCCGCCGCGAACCCAGATCCAGCACGGTCGCCAGATACAGGAACCGGCCCTCACCGACGGGCAGGTACGTGATGTCGCCGACATAGCGCCGGTTCGGGGCCGACGCGGTGAAGTCCCGCTTGATCAGGTCGGGCACTTTCTGATGCGAGGGTTCCGGCACCGTGGTGCGTACCTTCTTGCGCAGGTGCAGCCCGACAATGCCGGAACGGCGCATCACCCGCGCGACCCGCTTGTGGTTGACCCTGCGGCCCCGGGCGCGCAGCTCGGCGGTGATGCGCGGACTGCCATAGGTGCCGTCGAACGCGCCGTGGATCTGCTTGATCTCCGCGGCGAGTGCTGCATCGGCCGCGGCCCGCTGCGCCCGGGCCGGCGCGGCCTTGCGCCACCGGTAGAAGCCCGAGCGGGACACCTTCAGGACCCGGCACAGCCGCTTCACGCCGAAGGCGCCCGCGTGGTCGTCGACGAACTCGAAGCGGCTCACCAGTTCGTCTCTCCGGCGAAATACTTCGCCGCCCGGCGCAGGATGTCGCGCTCCATCTCCAGCTCCCGGATCCGTGCCTTGAGCTGCTTGTTCTCATCTTCCAGCACGTCGTCGGACGATAGCGGGCCCCGCGCCGACCGCTTGTGCGGACCACGCTTCTTCGCGCCCGCGGTGCCGTCCGCCTGGGCCTGACGCACCCAGTTACGCAGCGTCTCCCGGCTGATCCCCAGGTCCTCGGCCACCGAGGCCAGCGTTCGTCCCGGATCGGATAGATACAACGCGACGGCGTCCGCCTTGAACTCCGGCGGATACGACTTCATCGCCACGTGGAACTCCTTGTCTCCGGATCTCCATCATCCGGTACTCAAGGTGTCCACACATCGGGGGCAGGGCCCGAGTCTGCTGTGCCGAACAACTATTCGCCGGAGTTTCGCCGGCAGATGGTGGAGCTGGTGCGCGCGGGACGGTCGCCGGAGGAGCTGGCCAAGGAGTTCCAGCCGTC